>NZ_JAERRE010000003.1:184018-560174 GCF_016735645.1 Pseudomonas sp. B7 | reverse complement strand
CCGTCGAGCACGCCATCGGTGAGGGTCAGCAATTCCTCACCGGTGACCATCGACACCGGACACCCGTTGGTGCAGGTCCGCGGCGCACAATCGGCGCTGTCACCGTTGGGATTTTTCGCCTGATCCGAAGCCTCATCGCGAGGCTCATGCCGTTCCATTCGCGTCATGCCGTGGGACTTGTCACGGGCAATGGCCGCCGGATTGGGTACCGTCAGCACCAGCGCATCCCCCGTGCGAACTTCAAGCGGAATAGCCGGTGTCGGCCGCAACGGTGCCGGACCTGCATTGACCATCAGCGGTTTCAACGCGCTCGCATGCCGGGTCAGATCAGGCGCGGAGGTCAGCTCCGCCAGCCGCAACGCCGATGCCGCAAGCCATGCCCGCGCACGGGGTGACTTGATCTTGCCCAATACCTTGGTGCTCAACCGCAGCGGCACACCCATGCCACCCGACACGCACATCAGCAGAAAACTGACCAGCAATTCGGCCCGAACCTCAGCCACCACCTCGGCCAGACACTGCGGCGGCAACATCTTCAGCCAACTGGTAAAGGCCGCCAGATAAATGAACAGCAACGGCTCATCGCCGAGCATCAGCAGGCCATTGGCGATGGCCTCGGAGGACGCTTCAAGCAAGGCATCCAGTTCAGCGCTGGAGAGGTACTGCAGAAGCTTTTCGCTGTTGGCCTGCAAATCGGCGAGCAACGCGAACAGTTGCTTTACGTCATCCCAGACACCATTCAGGGCAGTTTCAAAACCGTGCCAGTCAGCCCGTTGCAACTGCCCGTAACGCTCGGTGAAACCGGCGCTGGAAAACTCCGTCCACTGCGGTTGAAACCCTTCCCATTCCTCACGCAGCCAGCCTTCCAGAACATCAAGAAGACCCTGATACGAGGCATACAACGTCTGGACATGCGCGGTAGAAACATCGGGAAAGAAGGTGATGCGATAACGCTGGCCCCGGTCGCAATCGTCGACCTTGAGAATGCCGCTGGGGCCGATGGTGTAATGCAGCGGTTCGCCGAAACCCAAAACACCGTCGACATCGGAAATGACCGGTTCAAGAATCACCGGCGTATCACCGATCGGCACAAACCTCGCGGCTTCGAACATGTGCACCAGCGTCAGGGAGCCGCTGGCGGAACACATGGCGACAGAGGAACTGATGGGCTTGCGGCTGGCAACCGGTGCACTGAGCCGGACATCGTTGCCGACCTGGAACACCTGTTCGACATCCAACGCGGTGCCCGTCCAGAACTGCTCGGCCCAGGCGTCATAGTTGTTGAGACAGAGGCGAAATTCCTGAAACAGCTTTTCGACGTCGGGCTGATCAGGGTTCAGCGCAGCGACCACCAGCAAACCAATGCTGTTGTTCAGTTTCAGGAGTTGGTCGGATGGAAGCATTCGCAGTCACTCGCGCGCATCAGGGGAATGGCGCGAAACTTTGCGGGGGATCAAACAGGAAAGAAGTCAGCCGAGTAGGCGATGTCTGTAGGGCGATTCTCTAAATGTGCAGGAGGGCGTTCGGCGGACAACCGACATTGCCCGTTGCTCAAACTCGGCCGTGCTCGTTATGCTGCTGAACCCTTTAATCAGATCCGAGCAGCGGCGCTATCCACGCCGCCCGGGATGTCTTTGATAACGGATCCGATGATGAATGCACCGCTGAAGGCGTTCGGCCCGATCAAGGCCGTGATTTTCGACATGGACGGTTTGCTGCTGGACACCGAGGGCATCTACACCGAGGTTACCTCGCTGATTGCCGAGCGTTACGGGCGCACGTTCGATTGGAGCATCAAACAGAACATCATCGGGCGCGGCGCCGGCGATCTCGCGCGTTATGTGGTTGAAGCGCTGGACCTGCCGATCACCGCCGAAGAGTTTCTGGTGATCCGCGAGCCGCTGATGCGTGAGCGTTTTCCCACCGCGCAAGCGATGCCGGGCGCCGAGGAACTGATCCGCCACCTCAAGGCGCACAACATTCCGATTGCGGTCGGCACCAGTTCGTCGCGTCAGTCGTTCGGTCAGAAAACCACCTTGCACCGCGACTGGTTTGCGTTGTTCGACTTCATCGTCACCGCTGACGACCCGGAAGTCGGTGCGGCCAAACCGGCGCCGGACATCTTCCTCACCGCCGCTCGCCGCCTCGGTGTTGCGCCGGAAGATTGCCTGGTGTTTGAAGATTCGCCGTTCGGTGTGACAGCCGCGAAAGCAGCCGGCATGACTGCCATCGCCATTCCCGATGCCGCCATGGCCGATGAAAAATACGCACACGCCGACGGGATTCTTCGTACGTTGAAAGCGTTCACGCCGAGTGCTTGCGGGTTGCCGGCGCTCGACTGGGCTTGATCAAATCGCGAACAAAAAAAACGCCGCCCCTCTGTCAAAGGAGGGGCGGCGTTTTTCGTTATCGACTATCCGATCAATCAGGCGCCGAAACCACCGTCGATGGTCAGGCTGGCCCCGGTGATATAACCGGCCTCCGGGCTTGCGAGGTAGGTGACGAAGCTGGCGATTTCCTCGGCCGTGCCATAACGACCGACGGCCATCAGCGGAATCAGGCTGTCGGCGAACTCGCCGTGGGCCGGGTTCATGTCGGTGTCGACCGGGCCAGGCTGCACGTTGTTGATGGTGATGCCGCGTGGGCCGAGGTCGCGGGCCAGGCCTTTGGTCAGGCCCACCAGTGCAGATTTGCTCATCGCATACACGCCACCACCGGCGAAGGGCATGCGGTCGGCGTTGGTGCTGCCGATGTTGATGATGCGTGAGCCTTCGCCCATGTGTTTGGCGGCTTCCTGGCTGGCGATGAACACGCTGCGCACGTTGATTGCCAGGGTCTGGTCGAAGTCTTCCAGTTTGAAGTCTTCCAGCGGGGCGACGGCCAGTACACCGGCGTTGTTGACCAGAATGTCGAGGCGGCCAAAGGTTTCGACAGTGGCGTTCACCGCGTTGCGGATGGCGCTGGCGTCGGCGCTGTCAGCCTTGATCGCCAGGGCTTTGCCGCCGGTGGCGGTGATGCTGTTTTGCAGTTCTTCAGCCTTGGCGGCCGAGCTGACGTAGGTAAAGGCAACCGCGGCGCCTTCAGCGGCCAGGCGTTTGACGATGGCGGCACCGATGCCGCGAGAGCCGCCTTGAATCAGAGCGACTTTACCGCTGAGGTGTTGAGTGGTCATGTTCGATCTCCAGAAGTTTCAAGGCAGGCTGCCTTGGTGTGGTGTCGAGTATCTGCCCCTCGCCAATAGGCGGGTAGACCGTGGTTGCTATAGTCTGTGTAAACCAAAAGTTTAGAGTGGCGGCCATGGAAACCTTCAGCAGTATCGAATGCTTCGTGCGCAGCGCCGAAGTCGGCAGCTTTGCCGAGGCCGCGCGACGACTGAGCCTGACACCGGCCGCCGTGGGCAAAAGCGTGGCGAAACTGGAAGCGCGCCTCGGCGTGAGGCTGTTCCAGCGTAGCACCCGTCGCTTGACCCTGACGGAAGCGGGGCAATTGTTTCTGAGTGAGGTCAGCGGCAGCCTGACCACCATCCAGAACGCGGTGAACAATCTGGCCAGTGCCGGCGGTCAACCGGCGGGCACGCTGAAAGTCAGCATGGGTACGGTGTTCGGCCGTTTGTACATCGTGCCGTTGCTGGGGGAATTCCTGAAAAGATTTCCGGCGATCAACCCGGACTGGCACTTCGATAACCGCCAGGTCGATCTGATCGGCCAGGGTTTCGATGCGGCGATTGGTGGAGGCTTCGAACTGCCCCAAGGCGTGGTAGCGCGCAGGCTCACACCGGCGCATCGGGTGTTGGTGGCTTCTGCGGATTATCTGGATCGATACGCGCCGATCAGCGAGCCGGACGACCTCAAGCTGCACGACGGCATCCTGATCCGCTCACCGCAGACCGGTCGCGTGCGCTCCTGGCAGTTGACCCATCGCACCCGGCAACACAGCCCGCTGACCCTCAAGGCACGAATGACCATGAGTGATTCCGAAGCCGCCTGCGCCACGGCGGCGCAGGGGTTGGGGATTGCGTTGGTGAGCATGCCGTTTGCCGTCGGTTACCTTGAGGTGGGGACCTTGCAGCGGGTCCTGCCGGACTGGTACGTCGACGACGGCAACATCTCCATTTATTACGCCGAACACAAACTGCTGCCGGGCAAGACCCGGGCGTTCGTCGATTTTGTCATCGAGCAGTTTTCAACCCTGGGCCTCGCCGAACGGTTCAACGCGCAAAACGTGCTGGCCAGCCAATGATGGTTTTCGGCCGTGGCGTCGCATAGGTGCGCACCTTGGAGGTCGACAGGCCGAGGCGCACCAGCGATTCGGCAATGGTCACGGCCGCTGTGACGCCATCGATCACCGGCACCCCGGTGCGCTGACGAATCTTCTCGTCGAGCCCGGCCATGCCGCCGCAACCGAGGCAGATCACTTCGGCTTTATCCTGAGTCACCGCCAGTTCCGCCTGATGCACGATCGCTTCCAGCGCCCGTTGCGGTTCGTGCTCCAGCTCCAGAACCGCAAGACCACTGGCGCGCACCGAGGCGCAGCGATCCCACAGGCCGGAGAGTTTCAGCCGATCCTCGATCAACGGCACGGTGCGATCCAGCGTAGTGACCACCGAATAGGCGTGGCCGAGAAACATCGCGGTACTGGCCGCCGCATCGGTGATGTCCACCACCGGCACGTTGAGCAATTCCTGCAAGCCTTCGCGACCGTGTTCGCCGTAGCCGGCCTGGATCACCGCGTCGAACGGCTGGTCGTAGGACATCACCCGGTCCATCACGGCGATGGCGGCCAGATAACTTTCGAAATTGCCTTCGACTGAATCGGCGCCGAAATGCGGCGTCAGGCCGACGATTTCCGTGCCGGGGGAGGCGACAGCCTGCGCCGAGCGGGCGATGGCCTGGGTGATGGATTCGGTGGTGTTGACGTTGACCACGAGAATGCGCATGGGAAGTCCTTATTGCGGTTGGTTCTGCGGCTCCGGAAAGGGCCGCCAAAAAATTCAGTGGCTGACGTTGTCGACGGCGATGGCTTCACCGTCGACGTCGGCGTAGTGCGGCTGGCGTTTGGCGATGATCAGGTAGAGCATCCCGGCAATGCCGGCGCCGATCAGCCAGGAGAAGGGCGAAACGCTGTGGAAGCCCGGCACCAGCGCCAGGACGATCGCGATCAAGGCGGCCGGAATAAACGCTGCGACCGCCCGCAGATTGACCCCGCGACTGTAGTAATACGCACCGTTCGGGTGTTCGCTGTACAGCTGCGGCACGTGGATCCGGCCTTTGCGGATCAGCCAGTAGTCGACCATGATCACGCCGTACAACGGGCCGAGCAGGGCGCCGAGGCCGGACAGGAAGTACACGATCACCAGCGGGCTGTTGTAGAGGTTCCACGGCAGGATCAGTACGGCAATCGTTGCGCTGATCAGCCCGGCGCGGCGGAAGGTCAGGTATTTAGGCGCCAGGTTGCTCAGCACGAAGGCCGGGGCGACGAAGTTGGCCATAATGTTCACCGCCACGGTGACGATCAGGAACGCCAGGCATCCGAGTACCAGAAAGAACGTGTTGGGGATCGACGCAATGATTTCGGTCGGGCTTTCGATGATCCGCCCGTTGATGTGAAATTGCGCACCGCACAGCAGGACGGTGATCCCGGCGAACACCAGAATATTGACCGGCAGGCCCCAGAAATTTCCGACCTTGATGGTTTTGCGGCACGGTGAAGAGCGAGCGAAATCGCAAAAGTTGAGGATCAGCGTGCCGTAGATCGCCAGCCACAAGGCGCCGCCGGCAAAGATGTTGCGCCACATCTCGGCGCCGGTCAGCGGCTCGCGAATCGACCAGGCAATGGTAGCGTTGGCCTGGGTGTACATCCACGCGGCGAGGCAGGCGACGGTCAGCAGAATCACCGGCCCGGCGAAGGCTTCGTAGCGGCGGACCATTTCCATGCCATACGCCAGAATCCCCAACTGCACAAACCAGATCGCCACGAAACACACCCAGCCCAGGCTCGACAGGCCGAGGATCGAGTTGTGGTCGTAGTCGGCGAAACCGGGATGGATTGCCGTGAGCAACACGCGAAACACCACCGACGCCAGGTACGTCTGAATCCCGAACCAGGCGATGGCGATCACCGCCCGGATCAATGCAGGAATCTGTGCCCCGTGAATGCCGAAACTGATCCGGCTGATCACCGGAAACGGCACCCCGGTTTTCTGCCCCATGTAGCCGGACAGGTTCATGAAGAAGTACACCAGCGCCGCGCCGATCCCCAGCGACAGCAGAATCTGCCAGCCGCCCAGGCCCAAGGCGTACAGACCGATGGCAAACGAGTAGTTGGCGATGTTGTGCACATCGTTGGTCCACAGGGCAAAGATGCTGTATTTGCCCCAGCGCCGTCCTTCGACCTTGGTCGGCGCGAGGTCGCTGTTGTGCAGACGCGGGCTCAGTTGCAGTGGTTCGGCGATGCCATCACCGGGCACGCTGTGGTCGAGGGGTGAAGAGGCGGGCAGATTCAGCGCGATGTTGTTATTGGAGAGACTCGTACGCATTCCGGCAGGCTCCTGATGTTCGGGCCGCGATGACTGTGCATGAGCGTTCGGGCTCGGCAGATCTTCGTCGCGGCGGTGAAAACATCACTGGTTACGGGGCATCTGCAGCCTGTACGGGATAGGGCGCTTCAGGCTTGCGGATCGAAAGTGTGGGTTCATGTTTTGCGGTTTTGTATACAAAACATGTATGCACTAAAGCCAGATCTGTGCCAGTCGGCGATCTATGAAAACCATCGCTGATTTCGAAAAGTTATTGAGGCGAGCCAAGTCGTTGAAATACGAGCGATATAAATTGACCGTTCGAACAGGTATTTATTTTTCGGGAGGGATTTTGGCGAGTGCGAGGAGGGAGTGTTTTTGGAGCTTGATGTAACTTTTCAGGGCGCAGAAACGAAAAGTGCACACATAAATGGCACCGATGGTGACATTCGTGTGTACACATTTTTCAAAACGGGTGGTGAACACTGTGGGAGCTGACTTGCTCCCAAAGGGCAACAGGGATGCTTATGCCTTGCTGATGATGTTCCCGGCATGCAACCCGCATTCTTTTTGGGTCGCTTCTTCCCACCACCAGCGACCTTCACGTTCGTGCTGGTTCGGCAGGACAGGACGAGTGCACGGTTCGCAGCCGATGCTGATAAAGCCGCGCTCGTGCAGGCTGTTGTACGGCAGCTCCAGCATGCGGATGTAGCCCCAGATTTCCTCGCTGGTCATCTGTGCCAGCGGGTTGAACTTGTACAGGGTGCGCTCCGGGGTGGAGAACGCTGTATCGATTTCCATCACCGCCACAGCGCTGCGGGTGCCAGGGCTTTGATCGCGGCGCTGGCCGGTGGCCCAGGCTTTGACGCCGGACAGCTTGCGGCGCAGCGGCTCGATCTTGCGGATCCCGCAGCATTCGCCGTGACCGTCCTTGTAGAAACTGAACAGGCCTTTTTCCTTCACGAACGGTTCAAGTTTCGTGTAGTCCGGCGAGACCAGTTCGATGTCGATCTTGTAGTGCTCGCGCACCTGATCGATGAAACGGTAGGTTTCCGGATGCAGGCGGCCGGTGTCGAGACTGAACACCTTGACGTTCTTGTTCAGCTTCCAGGCCATGTCCACCAGCACCACATCCTCGGCGCCGCTGAAAGATATCCACAGGTCATCGCCGAACTCGGCGAACGCGAGTTTGAGGATGTCCTGCGCGGATTTGTTGGCATAGGTCGTGGCGAGTTCCACGACGTCGAACGTTGGGCTCATCAGGGCGGCTTCCTACAGGTCGGTGGCGCTGGGCGCTCTATATGGCGGCGATGGTAACAAAAAGCAACGCGCGCCGGGGCAGCCTCTGCGTTGCGCGCTCCAGGTCGAGCCGCTAGAGTTCGGGCTCGCTCGGCTCAATAAACATTACAAATGGAGTGTCCTGTGGAAATTGCCTGTCTTGATCTTGAAGGGGTGCTGGTGCCGGAAATCTGGATCGCCTTCGCCGAAAAAACCGGAATCGAATCGCTCAAGGCCACCACCCGGGACATTCCCGACTACGACGTGCTGATGAAACAGCGCCTGCGCATCCTCGATGAGCATGGCCTGAAACTGTCGGACATTCAGGAAGTGATCGCCACGCTCAAGCCGCTGGACGGCGCGGTGGAGTTCGTCAACTGGCTGCGCGAGCGTTTCCAGGTGGTGATTCTGTCGGACACCTTCTACGAGTTTTCCCAGCCGCTGATGCGTCAGCTGGGCTTTCCGACCTTGCTCTGCCACCGACTGATTACCGATGACAGCGGGCGGGTGACGAGCTATCAGTTGCGTCAGAAAGATCCGAAACGCCAGTCGGTTCTGGCTTTCAAGAGCCTGTATTACCGGGTGATTGCGGCGGGGGATTCCTACAACGACACCAGCATGCTGGGCGAAGCGGATGCGGGGATTCTGTTCCATGCGCCGGATAACGTGATCCGCGAGTTTCCGCAGTTTCCGGCGGTGCATACGTTTGCGGAGTTGAAGCAAGAATTCCTCAAAGCCTCGAACCGCGACCTGTCCCTGTAATCACATTCCTTGATCGTTCCCATGCTCTGCGTGGGAATGCCTCAATGGACGCTCTGCGTCCGCTTTGGGACGCAGAGCGTCCCGGGCTGCATTCCCACGCAGAGCGTGGGAACGATCAACAAACGTCAGAGGTTCTGCAGGGTTTCGAGCAGGACTCTGACCTTGGTGATCGATTCCTGATACTCCGCTTCCCAGTCAGAATCGGCGACGATTCCGCCACCGCCCCAGCAACACACTTGTCCATCCTTCACCAGCAGACTGCGAATGGCGATGGAGCTGTCCATCTCGCCGCGCACGTCCAGATACAGCAACGAACCGCAATACAAACCACGCCGGGTCGGCTCCAGCTCATCGATGATCTGCATCGCACGGATTTTCGGTGCGCCGGTGATCGAGCCGCCGGGGAAGCTGCCGGCAATCAGGTCCAGGGCGTCGCGATCCTGCGCCAGTTCGCCGGTCACGCTGCTGACCAGGTGATGCACGTTCGGATAGCTTTCCAGGCTGAACAGCTCTGGCACTCGCACCGAGCCGATACGGCAGGTGCGGCCCAGATCATTGCGCAGCAGGTCGACGATCATCAGGTTTTCCGCGCGATCCTTGGGGCTGGCCAGCAATTCGGCGGCGTTCGCCGCGTCCTCGGTCGGGTTCGCGCCACGGGGACGGGTGCCCTTGATCGGGCGGGTTTCCACCTGACGCTGGCTGACTTTGACGAAACGCTCGGGCGACACGCTCAGCACTGCGTTGCCGTCGGGCAGGCTCTGGAACCCGGAAAACGGTGTCGGGCAGGCCTCGCGCAATTTGCAGTAGGCCAGCCATGGATCGCCCTGGCACGGCGCGCGGAAACGCTGGGCGAAATTGACCTGATAGCAGTCGCCGGCCTGAATGTAATGCTGGATACGTTCGAACGCCTGACGGTATTCATTGGCCGAGAGATCGGCTGCCATCGGGCTGTTCAGTTTGAATGGGGTCAGTTCCGTGCCCACCGGTTGGCTGAATACATCGATCAACCGCTGTTTCTCGCTGGCGCTGACTGAGGGGTGGAACACAAGTTGGCTGGTGGCCGATTGGTGATCGCTGATCAAGGCCCAGTCGTACAGACCAAATCGCGCATCGGGCAATTGCAGGTCATCCAGGGCCTGACTCGGCAGGTTTTCCAGATGACGGCCGAAGTCGTAGCTCAGGTAACCAATCAGGCCACCAGCGAAAGGCAATTCGTAGTCGTCGGGCAATTGCGCGTCGCCCAACCGGGTCAGATTGGTCCGTAGGCGTTGCAGGAAATCTTCTCCGCGCTCGTCCGGCAACACCGCCAGTTGTTCCAGCGGCCAGGCGCTGAGCAAGTCATAACGGCCACGATCGGCACTCGGCCGGCCACTGTCGAGCAGCACGGCGCCGGGCGCATGGCGGACGGCCGCAAAATAGTCGGCGGGGTTGGCGCGGTAGGGCAGCGGGTGTACGGAACAGGTCAACATGGGCGGGGCAGATCGGCCATCGAGGCGGGGTGGGGATTGTAGTCCCCTCCGGGAATTGCTCCTAGAGGGGATGTCGGGGATTGGCAGGTCGGCGGCAGGAAGTGCGACTCAGCCCTCGACCGCCGGAATATGCCCAAACAACTCCTGAGCAAACGCCACGCGCTCTTCAACCGTTTCAGTCACACCACGTGCCTTGAGCTCTTCCAGATGCGCTTCCACCGCATGGGTGCGCAACGTCAGCCCGCAATCGTTGGCAATCTGGATATTCAGCCCCGGCCGCGCATTCAGCTCCAGAATCAGCGGGCCTTTCTCTTGGTCCAGCACCATGTCCACGCCGATGTAACCCAGGCCGCACAACTCATAGCAACCGGCGGCAAGCTTCATGAATCCGTCCCAGTAGGGCAGTTGCACGCCGTCCACCGCGTTGGTGGTGTCCGGGTGTTTGGCGATGATGTTGTTCAGCCAGGTGCCGCGCAGGGTCAGGCCGGTGGCCAGGTCGACCCCGACGCCGATGGCGCCCTGGTGCAGGTTGGCCTTGCCGCCGGACTGACGGGTCGGCAGCCGCAGCATCGCCATCACCGGGTACCCCATCAGCACGATGATGCGGATGTCCGGCACGCCTTCGTAGCTGATGCTCTTGAAGATCTGGTCCGGGGTCACCCGATACTCGATCAGCGCCCGGTCGCGGTGGCCGCCCAGCGAATACAGGCCGGTGAGGATGCTGGAAATATGGTGCTCCAGCTCTTCGTGGCTGAGGATCTTGCCCGATACCGTGCGATAGCGGCCTTCGAAACGGTCGGCGATGACGATGATGCCGTCACCGCCGGCACCCTGGGCCGGCTTGATCACGAAGTCGCTGCGCCCGCCGATGATCTCGCCGAGCTTGTCGATTTCTTTCTCCGTGGAAATCACGCCATACAGTTCCGGCACGTGAATGCCGGCCTTGATCGCGCGCTCCTTGGTGATGATCTTGTCATCGACGATCGGGTACAGGCTGCGCTTGTTGTACTTGAGCACGTAGTCGGCGTTACGCCGATTGATGCCCATGATGCCCCGGGCTTCCAGGGCCTTCCAGGTCTTCCAGAAACCGAACATCAGGCGTCAGCCTTCTTCAGGAAAGCCTTGAAACGCACCAGTTCAGTCAGGCGGTAGCCGCGATAGCGACCCATGGCCAGCATGAAGCCCACCAGAATCAGCAGGATCGCCGGGAAGGTGAACACGAAGTACACCAGCTCCGGAACGGTCATGATCAGGTGCGCCAGGGACGCCGCGAACAGCGTGCCGATCGCCACTTTCATGGCATGGCTGGCACCGCGTTCTTCCCAGGTGATCGACAGGCGTTCGATGGTCATGGTCAGAATCACCATCGGGAACAGCGCCACCGACAGGCCACGCTCAAGACCGAGCTTGTGACTGAACAGACTGATCGCCGCAATCAGCACCACCACGAACGTCAGCACCACCGACAGGCGCGGCAGCATTTGCAGCTTCAAGTGTTCCAGATACGAGCGCAGCGATAACCCGAGCGCGGTGATCACGGTAAACAGCAGGATGCCGAAGCCCAGTTGCGTTTCGCGGAAGGCCAGAGCGATCAGCACCGGTGTGAACGTGCCGAGAGTCTGCAGGCCGATCAGGTTGCGCAGGATCAGGATCACCAGCACGCCGATCGGGATCATCACCATGATCATGAAGGTCTGCTGGGTTTGCAGCGGCAGGCCGTACAGCGAATATTCGAGGAAGTTGGCGTCGGTGTTTTCGTCGGTCAGCTTGGCCAGACGAATAGCGTTCATCTCGCTGTTGTTCAGGCTGAAGGTCACGTTGGCTTTCTTGCCGCCGTCGACGGTGATCAGGTTTTCATCACCGCTCCACCACAGCAGGCGATCGGTCGGCAGGCCTTGCTCGCCGGTTTCCGGGTTGAAGTACAGCCAGTCGGTGCCGTTGAAGCTGCGCAGCCACAGTTCCGGGGTTTGCGGCTGATCGGCGACGAGGCGGATGGTGTGGACTTTCTCCACCGGCACGTGGGCGATGGACAGCAGCAGTTCGACGATCTTGGCTTTGTGCGGCGTCGAGGGATCGCCGGCCAGCAGCAGTTTCACGTTGTCGTCGTTGACGTTGTTGACGCGTTTGATTGCCTCGCCAATGAAGGTCTCGACGTCGGCCGAGTGCTGGCGTATCGGCGCGAGCAGGGCTTCGGCGGCGATCTTTTCCGGGCCTTCGATGGCCATGCTGTCGCGGAAGGTCGGGCCTTTGATCTTGGTTTTTTCAGCGGTGTAACGCTTGGTCAGCACCAGACGGTAATAAAGGGTCTGGTTGCCCTTGGCCCGGCGCGCCGACCAGGTGACCTTGCGGTTGCCGTCGACACGGTTGACCGCCACGCCATAGTTGTTGGAGATGAAGCTTTCATTGAGGCTGACGTAATCGCGGCTCAGGGGCGGCACGAACATCTGGATCTTCACCGGATCCTTGGTGCTGGCGACGAACTCGACCTTGGCGTCGATGTTCCACAGGTCGTCGGTGGCGTCTTCGGTCACCGGGATGCCGAGCACGAAAATCTGATAGGCCGTAACCGAAACGCCCAGCAACACCAGGATGGTGATCAGGACTTTCAGGTGGAAGGTTAGAGAACGCATGGAAATTACTCGGCGGTATGAGCGGCGATGGCGCAGGCGGGTTTGCCGGCAGCGTATTTAAGACTGGGATCGACCAGCGCATCGAAGCGTTTCAGCGCCTCGGAGCCGATCAAAAGCGGGTATTGGAACGCACTACGGTCGGTCAGGTTCACTTCGATGCTGCGCATTGCCGAACCCATGCAGATGTCCAGCTCGATCACCGGGCGGGCGGTGTACTTCTTGCCTTCTTCCGGATCGTAGTCGCCGGCGCGGCGCTTGATCTTGCTGACCCGGGCCAGCGGCCGTTCGATCGGGTGCGAATGCGCGGCGTCGATGGCCAGGTAGAAACGTACCCAGGACTCGCCGTTGCGTTTGAAGCGTTTGATGTCGCGGGCGCTCAGGGAGGCGGTTTTCGCCCCGGTGTCGAGTTTCGCCGCCACTTCCAGGTTGATCCCGTCGAGGGCAGCGTATTCGTTGAGGCCGTACACGGTCTTTTCCCCCGCCGCGGCGAGGCCGGGCAGGCAAAACAATGCAAAGAATGTGGGGAAGGGCTTGAGTCTCATAAATCCTGGCGAGCAGCGTTCCGTTCTCGGTTCAGGGCCATGGCATCAGGAAATCCTGTCTGCCCATGCGCCTTCGTGTGCCTATCAGCTTTTTATGACAAGCCGTGCAAATGACTCGCAAATGCGGGCGGCATTCTAGCACGGTGGTTTTATGGCGCCAGCGCCGGTGCCGGTCTATAACCCTTGGGGCTGATATGAAGGCTTATTAGACGATTGTCGACAATCTGCATTTATCCTTTGACTGGTGCGGGCTGATTCGCTAGTTTTTGCCGCATTGGATTTGAAGGTGTCGACAATATGCTGGATCAACTCGATCCCCCGGTGATCAGCGGTGACGATTCCGAGACGCTCTCGGAAAACGTCTTCCGGCGCATTCAGGCGGCCATCGTCAAAGGTGAGATCGCCCCGGGCAGCAAGATCTCCGAGCCGGAACTGGCGCGCACCTACGGCATCAGCCGCGGGCCGCTGCGCGAGGCGATCCATCGACTGGAAGGCCAGCGCCTGCTGGTGCGCGTACCGCATGTCGGTGCGCGGGTGGTGTCGCTGAGCCACGCCGAATTGCTCGAACTCTACGAAATCCGTGAATCCCTCGAAGGCATGGCCTGCCGTCTGGCGGCCGAGCGCATGACCGTCGAAGAAATCGACGAACTGCGCCGGGTGCTGGAAACCCATGAGCGCGATGCGGCGTTTCAGGCTGGCGTCGGCTACTACCAGCAGGAAGGCGATTTCGACTTTCACTACCGGATCATCCAGGGCAGCGGCAACCGCACCCTCACGCAAATGCTCTGCGGCGAGCTCTATCAACTGGTGCGCATGTACCGCATCCAGTTTTCCACCACGCCCAACCGCCCGCGCCAGGCCTTTGCCGAACACCACCGGATTCTTGATGCCATCGCCGACCGTGACGGCGAGCTGGCGGAATTGTTGATGCGCCGTCACATCGGCGCCTCGAAACGCAACATCGCCCGTCACTACCAGGACGGCGCCGACAACAAGACAGCCACTGAACGAGGTGAGTCATGAGTTCCAACAAGAGCACTCCAGGCCAGCGTTTCCGCGATGCGGTCGCCAGCGAACATCCGCTGCAAGTGGTCGGCGCGATCAACGCCAACCACGCGCTGCTGGCCAAGCGCGCCGGTTTCAAGGCGATCTACCTGTCGGGTGGCGGGGTGGCGGCCGGCTCCCTCGGCGTGCCGGACCTGGGCATCACCGGCCTGGATGACGTGCTGACAGACGTGCGCCGCATCACCGACGTCTGCGACCTGCCGCTGCTGGTGGACGTGGACACCGGTTTCGGCGCCTCGGCGTTCAACGTGGCCCGCACCGTCAAGTCGATGATCAAGTTCGGCGCGGCGGCGATTCACATCGAAGACCAGGTCGGCGCCAAGCGCTGCGGCCACCGTCCGAACAAAGAAATCGTGACCCAGCAGGAAATGGTCGACCGCATCAAGGCCGCCGTCGATGCCCGCACCGACGACAGCTTCGTGATCATGGCCCGCACCGATGCGCTGGCCGTTGAGGGTCTGGAATCGGCACTGGATCGCGCCGCCGCGTGCATCGAGGCCGGCGCCGACATGATCTTCCCGGAAGCCATCACTGAGCTTGAGATGTACAAGCTGTTCGCCAGCCGCGTGAAAGCGCCGATTCTGGCCAACATCACCGAATTCGGCTCGACGCCGCTGTACACCACCGAGCAACTGGCGGGCGCCGACGTTTCGCTGGTGCTGTACCCGCTATCGGCGTTCCGCGCGATGAACAAGGCTGCGGAAAACGTCTACACCGCGATCCGCCGCGACGGCACCCAACAGAATGTCATCGACACCATGCAGACTCGCATGGAGCTTTACGATCGCATCGATTACCACACCTTCGAGCAGAAGCTCGACGCGTTGTTTGCGGCGAAGAAGTAAGCCGCAACCGTACTCCCTAATAAATTCAAGATTGGAGACAACAATGGCCGAAGCAAAAGTACTCAGTGGCGCCGGGCTCCGGGGCCAGGTCGCCGGGCAAACCGCACTGTCCACCGTGGGCCAGGCCGGTGCCGGGCTGACCTATCGCGGCTACGACGTGCGCGAACTGGCAGCCGACGCACAATTTGAAGAGGTGGCGTACCTGCTGCTCTACGGGGAGCTGCCGACCAAGGCGCAACTCGCCGACTATCAAGGCAAGCTGAGCAAGCTGCGCGACCTGCCGCAAGCGCTGAAAGAAGTGCTGGAGCGCATCCCCGCCGACGCCCACCCGATGGACGTGATGCGCACCGGTTGCTCGTTCCTTGGCAATATCGAGCCGGAGAAAGACTTCTCCGAGCAACGCGACAAGACCGACCGCCTGCTGGCCGCGTTTCCGGCGATCATGTGCTACTGGTATCGCTTCAGCCACGACGGCAAACGCATCAACTGCGTGAGCGACGAGCCGTCCATCGGCGGCCACTTCCTGCACCTGCTGCACGACAAGAAGCCGAGCGAGCTGCACGTCAAAGTGATGAACGTGTCGCTGATCCTCTACGCCGAGCACGAATTCAACGCCTCGACCTTCACCGCTCGGGTGTGTGCTTCGACCTTGTCCGATCTGTATTCCTGCGTCACGGCGGCCATCGGCTCGCTGCGCGGCCCGCTGCATGGCGGCGCCAACGAAGCGGCGATGGAAATGATCGAGCGCTTCTCGTCGCCGGAAGAGGCGGTCAAGGGCACCCTCGGCATGCTCGAACGCAAGGACAAGATCATGGGCTTCGGTCACGCGATCTATAAGGACAGCGATCCGCGCAACGAGGTGATCAAGGGCTGGTCGAAAAAACTCGCCGACGAAGTGGGCGACAAGGTGTTGTTCGCGGTTTCGGAAGCCATCGACAAGACCATGTGGGAGCAGAAGAAACTGTTCCCCAACGCCGACTTCTACCATGCCTCGGCGTATCACTTCATGGGCATCCCGACCAAGCTGTTCACCCCGATCTTCGTCTGCTCGCGCCTGACCGGCTGGGCAGCGCACGTGTTCGAGCAGCGTGCCAACAACCGCATCATCCGTCCAAGCGCCGAGTACACCGGCGTCGAACAGCGCAAGTTCGTGCCCATCGAACAGCGCTGACCGGGGAGGGCGCCGGCACAGGCGCCCCCTCTTTGAAACTACCGTGACCGAGTCCTGACCGATGAACACAGAATTTCGCAAGAACCTGCCCGGCACGCCGCTGGACTTTTTCGACGTCCGCGCGGCGGTCGATGGGATCCAGCCCGGCAGCTACGATACCCTGCCGTACACCTCTCGCGTGCTGGCGGAAAACCTCGTGCGTCGCTGCGACCCGGCCACGCTCACCGATTCCCTGAAACAACTGATCGAGCGCAAACGCGACCTCGACTTCCCATGGTTCCCGGCCCGCGTGGTGTGCCACGATATTCTCGGCCAGACCGCGCTGGTGGATCTGGCCGGCCTGCGCGACGCGATTGCCCAGCAGGGCGGCGACCCGGCGCAGGTCAACCCGGTGGTGCCGACGCAACTGATCGTCGACCACTCGCTGGCGGTGGAGGCGGGCGGTTTTGACGCCCAGGCGTTCGAGAAGAACCGCGCCATCGAAGACCGTCGCAACGAAGACCGTTTCCACTTCATCAACTGGACCAAGAAGGCGTTCAAGAACGTCGACGTGATCCCGCCGGGCAACGGCATCATGCACCAGATCAACCTGGAGAAAATGTCGCCGGTGATCCAGGTGCGCGACGGCGTGGCGTTCCCGGATACCTGCGTCGGCACCGACAGCCACACCCCGCACGTCGATGCGCTGGGCGTGATCGCCATCGGTGTTGGTGGTCTGGAAGCCGAGAGCGTGATGCTCGGCCGCGCGTCGTGGATGCGCCTGCCGGAAAGCGTCGGTGTCGAACTGACCGGCAAGCTGCAACCGGGCATTACCGCCACCGACATGGTGCTGGCGCTGACCGAATACCTGCGCAAACAGAAAGTGGTCGGCGCGTGGCTGGAGTTCTTCGGCGAAGGCGCTTCCGCGCTGACCCTCGGCGACCGCGCGACCATCTCCAACATGGCTCCGGAATACGGCGCCACGGCGGCGATGTTCTACATCGACCAGCAGACCATCGATTACCTGAAACTCACCGGTCGCGAAGACCAGCAAGTGCAACTGGTCGAGCAATACGCCAAGCAGATCGGCCTGTGGGCCGACAGCCTGAAAGGCGCGCAATACGAGCGCGGCCTGACCTTCGATCTGTCCTCGGTGGTGCGCAACATGGCCGGCCCGAGCAACCCGCACGCCCGCGTGGCGGTGTCGGATCTGGCGGCCAAAGGCATCGCCGGTCAGTGGGAAGACGTCCCTGGGCAAATGCCCGACGGCGCGGTGATCATCGCCGCCATCACCAGTTGCACCAACACCAGCAACCCGCGCAACGTGATCGCCGCCGGCCTGCTGGCGCGCAACGCCAACAAGCTCGGGCTGACCCGCAAGCCGTGGGTCAAGTCGTCGCTGGCACCGGGCTCGAAAACCGTGGCGCTGTACCTCGATGAAGCGGGGCTGACCACGGAGCTGGAGCAGCTCGGTTTCGGCGTCGTCGCCTTCGCCTGCACCACCTGCAACGGCATGTCCGGCGCGCTGGACCCGGTGATCCAGCAAGAGATCATCGACCGCGACCTGTACGCCACTGCTGTGCTGTCCGGTAACCGCAACTTCGACGGGCGGATTCACCCGTACGCCAAGCAGGCTTTCCTCGCTTCGCCGCCGCTGGTGGTGGCCTACGCGATTGCCGGCACCATCCGTTTCGATATCGAGAAAGATGTGCTGGGCGTGGTCGACGGCAAGGAAATTCGCCTGAAAGACATCTGGCCGAGCGACGAAGAAATCGACGCGGTGGTGAAATCTTCGGTCAAGCCTGAGCAGTTCCGTCAGGTCTACATCCCGATGTTCGCCATCCATGAAGACACCGGTCCGAAAGTCACGCCGCTGTACGACTGGCGCGAAATGAGCACCTACATCCGCCGTCCGCCGTACTGGGAGGGCGCGCTGGCCGGGGCGCGGCCGCTCAAGGGCATGCGTCCGTTGGCGGTATTGCCGGACAACATCACCACCGATCACCTGTCGCCGTCGAACGCGATCATGCTCGACAGCGCCGCCGGCGAGTACCTGGCGAAAATGGGCCTGCCGGAAGAGGACTTCAACTCTTACGCGACCCACCGGGGCGACCACTTGACCGCACAGCGCGCGACCTTCGCCAACCCGAAACTGTTCAACGAAATGGTCGTGGAAAACGGCAAGGTCAAGCAGGGCTCGCTGGCTCGAGTCGAGCCGGAAGGCCAAGTGATGCGCATGTGGGAAGCCATCGAAACCTACATGGAGCGCAAGCAGCCGCTGATCATCATCGCCGGCGCCGACTACGGCCAGGGCTCGTCCCGCGACTGGGCGGCCAAAGGCGTGCGTCTGGCGGGGGTGGAAGCGATTGCCGCCGAAGGTTTCGAGCGCATTCACCGCACCAACCTGGTGGGCATGGGCGTGTTGCCGCTGGAGTTCAAACCGGGCACTGACCGCAAGACTCTGGGCATCGACGGCAGCGAAACCTACGACGTGATCGGTGAGCGCACGCCGCGCGCCGACCTGACGCTGGTGATCCATCGCAAGAACGGCGAACGCGTCGACGTGCCGGTGACCTGCCGCCTCGACACCGCCGAAGAAGTGTCGATCTACGAGGCTGGCGGCGTGTTGCAGCGCTTCGCTCAGGACTTCCTCGAAGAGTCGGCGGTTGCCGTTTAAATCAACTGATGTGGGCATGGGACTTCAAGTCCCATGTCTTCGTTAAGGAGCACCATGGCTCACGCACCGCAAATAAAAATCCCCGCCACCTACATGCGTGGCGGCACCAGCAAAGGCGTGTTTTTCAGCCTCAAGGACCTGCCCGAAGCCGCGCAGATTCCCGGCCCGGCCCGCGATGCGCTGTTGCTGCGGGTCATCGGCAGCCCCGATCCGTACGACAAGCAGATCGACGGCATGGGCGGCGCCACCTCGAGCACCAGCAAAACCGTAATCCTGTCGAAAAGCATCAAGGCCGATCACGACGTCGATTACCTGTTCGGTCAGGTGTCGATCGACAAGCCGTTTGTGGACTGGAGTGGCAACTGCGGCAACCTGTCGGCGGCGGTCGGCTCGTTTGCCATCAGCAACGGTCTGGTGGACGCCAGTCGCATTCCGCACAACGGTGTGGCGGTGGTTCGCGTGTGGCAGGCCAACATCGGTAAAACGATCATTGCCCACGTGCCGATCACCAACGGCGAAGTCCAGGAAACCGGTGATTTCGAACTCGACGGCGTGACCTTCCCGGCTGCCGAAGTCCAGGTCGAATTCATGGACCCGGCGGCGGAAGAAGAGGGCGGCGGTGGCTCGATGTTCCCCACCGGCAACCTGATCGACGATCTGGAAGTGCCGGGCGTCGGCACGTTCAAGGCGACCATGATCAACGCGGGTATTCCGACGATCTTCGTCAACGCCGAAGACATCGGTTACACCGGTACTGAATTGCAAAGCGCGATCAACAGCGATCCGAAAGCGTTACAGATGTTTGAGACCATTCGTGCCTACGGTGCTTTGCGCATGGGGCTGATTTCCAGTCTGGATGAAGCGGCCAGGCGTCAGCACACGCCTAAGGTAGCGTTCGTCGCCAAGCCTGCGGATTACGTCGCGTCCAGTGGCAAAGCCATTGGCGCCGGGGATGTGGATTTGCTGGTGCGGGCGTTGTCGATGGGCAAGCTGCACCACGCGATGATGGGGACGGCGGCGGTGGCGATCGGCACGGCGGCGGCCATCTCGGGCACGTTGGTGAATCTGGCGGCGGGTGGTGTGGAGCGGAATGCGGTGCGGTTCGGGCATCCGTCCGGGACGTTGCGTGTTGGCGCAGAAGCTAGTCTGGAAAACGGTGAGTGGGTTGTGAAGAAAGCGATCATGAGCCGTAGTGCGCGCGTCCTGATGGAAGGTTACGTGCGCGTTCCTGGCGACTCGTTCTAATGAACAACCGGTGAGAGCGAGCCCGTTCGCTCTCACCGCCATGCACATTTCAATAAGAAGAAAATTAGCCCTGAACCGAGGTCCCATCAACGAACCACTTTCAAGAGTGAATCGAACATGAGCGCCAACGTCGACCTGAACAACCGCCCCGACTACGACCATGTCCTGCAGGATATCGCCGATTACGTCCTCAGCTACAAAATCACATCCGCCGAAGCCCTCGACACCGCCCGCAACTGCCTGATGGACACCCTGGGCTGCGGCCTGCTGGCCCTGCGTTTCCCCGAATGCACCAAACACCTTGGCCCAATCGTCGAAGGCACCGTCGTCCCATTCGGCGCCCGAGTCCCTGGCACCTCCTATCGCCTCGACCCGGTGAAAGCGGCGTGGGACATCGGCTGCATCGTGCGCTGGCTCGATTACAACGACACCTGGCTCGCCGCTGAATGGGGTCATCCGTCGGACAACCTCGGCGGTATTCTCGCGGTGGCCGATCACCTGTCGCAAAAGCGTCTGGCCAACGGCGAAGCGCCGCTGACCGTGCGCGATGTACTTGAAGCCATGATCATGGCCCACGAAATCCAGGGCGTGATCGCGCTGGAGAACTCCTTCAATCGCGTAGGCCTCGACCATGTCATTCTGGTGAAAGTCGCCTCGACCGCCGTGACCGCCAAGCTGATGGGCGCCAACCGTGAGCAGTTGTTATCGGCGTTGTCTCACGCGTTCGCCGACGGCCAGGCATTGCGCACTTACCGCCATGCACCAAACGCCGGCTCGCGTAAATCCTGGGCGGCAGGGGATGCATCGAGCCGGGGCGTGCGGCTGGCGGATATCGCGATGCGCGGCGAAATGGGCATTCCCGGCGTCTTGAGTGCCAGACAGTGGGGCTTTTACGACGTTCTGTTCAGCCACACCAACAACGATCTGGCGCTCAAACCCGAAGACAAACGCACCTTCAGCTTCTCGCGACCGTTCGGCAGTTACGTGATGGAAAACGTGCTGTTCAAGATCAGCTTCCCCGCCGAGTTTCACGCGCAAACCGCCTGCGAGGCCGCCGTGACCCTGCATCCGCAGGTACGCAATCGTCTGCATGAAATTGATCGGATCGTCATCACTACCCACGAGTCGGCGATCCGCATCATTTCCAAGGTCGGGCCGTTGGCCAATGCCGCCGACCGCGATCACTGCCTCCAGTACATGACCGCCGTGCCGCTGGCGTTCGGCAATCTGGTAGCGGAGCAGTACGAGGATGATTTCCACAAGGCCCATCCGATCATCGATGTGCTGCGCGAGAAAATGGTCATCGTCGAAGATCCGCGCTTCACCCGTGAATATCTGGAGGCCGACAAACGCTCGATTGCCAACGCGGTGCAGGTGTTTTTCAAGGACGGTTCGAGCACGGAAAACGTGGTGGTGGAATACCCGATCGGCCATCGCCGGCGTCGCGCCGAGGGCATTCCATTGCTGGAGGACAAGTTCAGGGCAAATCTGGCCACCCGTTTCACCGGGCAGCGCAGCGGGGAGATTCTTGCGCTGTGCAAGGATTCGGCGCGGCTTGAAGCCACGCCGGTGAATCGGTTTATGGATTTATTGGTTATTTGAAGCGCCGCTCCACGCCTTTTTCCACGAGGATCTTCGCGGAGATTTCTTCAACGGAGAAATGCGTGGAGTTGATGTGCGGAATGTTCTCGCGGCGGAACAGGTTTTCCACTTCGCGCACTTCGAACTCGCACTGGGCGTAGCTCGAATAGCGGCTGTTGGGCTTGCGTTCGTTGCGGATCGCGGTGAGGCGGTCCGGATCGATAGTCAGGCCGAACAGCTTGTGCTGGTGAGCACGCAGGGCGGCCGGCAGTTGCAGGCGTTCCATGTCGTCTTCGGTCAGCGGGTAGTTGGCCGCACGGATGCCGAACTGCATCGCCATGTACAGACACGTCGGCGTCTTACCACAACGCGACACGCCCACTAGTATCAGGTCGGCCTTGTCGTAATAGTGGGTGCGGGCGCCGTCGTCGTTGTCGAGGGCGAAGTTCACCGCCTCGATCCGCTCCATGTAATTGGAGTTGTGGCCGATGGAGTGGGATTTGCCGACGGTGTAGGAAGAATGCTCGGTCAGTTCCTGCTCGAGCGGGGCGAGGAACGTCGAGAAAATGTCGATCATGAAACCATTGGAGGTTGCGAGAATCTCACGGATGTCCTGGTTGACGATGGTGTCGAAGATGATCGGCCGGAAACCGTCGGTTTCAGCGGCTTTGTTGATTTGTTGTACCATGGCCCGCGCTTTTTCAACGCTGTCGATGTACGGCCGCGTGAATTTGCTGAAGGTAATGTTTTCGAACTGCGCCAGAAGGCTTTGACCCAGGGTTTCGGCGGTGATGCCGGTGCCATCGGAGATAAAGAAAGCAGATCGTTTCATTTGCACCTTGGGCCTTAAGCTAGTGACGAATCTTGGATATGATAGGCGCGATTTGCCGGCCGCCATTTGCCCGCATTCTCACTTATTTTCCAGGTCCAGGCCATACAGCCGGCCAACGCTCCCCCGAGCCGCCGGTTTCTGAGCTTTTCCAACACAGTTAGTGGAGAGATCACCTTGGTAGAGTACGTAGTTTCCCTCGATAAGCTCGGCAAACACGATGTTGAGCATGTGGGGGGCAAGAACGCATCCCTGGGCGAGATGATCAGTAACCTGGCCGGTGCCGGTGTTTCGGTCCCCGGCGGCTTCGCCACCACGGCGCAGGCCTATCGTGATTTCCTGGAACTGAGCGGTCTGAACGATCAGATCCACAAGGCCCTCGATGCGCTGGACGTCGATGACGTCAATGCCCTGGCCAAGACCGGCGCCCAGATCCGCCAATGGATCATGGAAGCCGAATTCCCTGAAAAACTGAACACCGAGATCCGCACCGCGTTCGCCGCGCTGTCGGCCGGTAACCCTGACGTGGCCGTGGCCGTGCGTTCCTCCGCCACCGCCGAAGACTTGCCGGACGCTTCGTTCGCCGGTCAGCAGGAAACCTTCCTGAACATCCGTGGCGTGGAAAACGTCATCCGCGCGGCCAAGGAAGTGTTCGCTTCCCTGTTCAACGACCGCGCCATTTCCTACCGCGTGCACCAGGGCTTCGACCACAAGCTGGTCGCCCTGTCGGCCGGCGTGCAGCGCATGGTGCGTTCGGAAACCGGCACCGCCGGCGTGATGTTCACCCTCGATACCGAATCCGGCTTCCGTGACGTGGTGTTCATCACCGGCGCCTACGGCCTGGGCGAAACCGTCGTGCAAGGCGCGGTGAACCCGGACGAATTCTATGTCCACAAGGGCACGCTGGAGGCCGGTCGCCCGGCGATCCTGCGTCGCAACCTGGGCAGCAAGGCCATCAAGATGATCTACGGCGACGAGGCCAAGGCCGGTCGTTCCGTGAAAACCGTTGATGTCGACAAGGCCGAGCGCGCGCGTTTCTGCCTGACCGACGCTGAAGTCAGCGAGCTGGCCAAGCAGGCGATGATCATCGAGAAGCATTATGGCTGCCCGATGGACATCGAGTGGGCCAAGGACGGTGACGACGGCAAGCTGTACATCGTGCAGGCCCGTCCGGAAACCGTGAAAAGTCGCACCCAGGCCAACGTCATGGAACGTTACCTGCTGAAAGAAACCGGCACCGTGCTGGTGGAAGGTCGTGCCATCGGCCAGCGCATCGGCGCCGGCAAGGTGCGGATCATCAAGGACGTCTCCGAGATGGACAAGGTCCAGCCGGGAGACGTGCTGGTCTCCGACATGACCGACCCGGACTGGGAGCCGGTCATGAAGCGCGCCAGCGCCATCGTCACCAACCGTGGTGGCCGTACCTGCCACGCGGCGATCATCGCCCGTGAGCTGGGGATTCCTGCAGTCGTGGGTTGCGGCAACGCCACCCAACTGCTGAAGGATGGCCAAGGCGTGACCGTGTCCTGCGCCGAAGGCGACACCGGTTACATCTTCGAAGGCGAACTGGGCTTCGACATCAAGAAGAACTCCGTCGACGCCATGCCGGAGCTGCCGTTCAAGATCATGATGAACGTCGGCAACCCGGATCGCGCCTTCGACTTCGCGCAGCTGCCGAACGCCGGTGTGGGCCTGGCCCGTCTGGAGTTCATCATCAACCGCATGATCGGCGTCCACCCGAAAGCGCTGTTGAACTACGACGGCCTGCCGCAGGACATCAAGGAAAGCGTCGACAAGCGCATCGCCGGTTACGACGATCCGGTCGGCTTCTATGTCGAGAAGCTGGTTGAAGGCATCAGCACCCTGGCCGCTGCGTTTGCACCGAAGAAGGTCATCGTGCGTCTGTCGGACTTCAAGTCCAACGAGTACGCCAACCTGATCGGCGGCAAGCTGTACGAGCCGGAAGAAGAAAACCCGATGCTGGGCTTCCGTGGCGCTTCGCGTTACATCAGTGAATCGTTCCGTGACTGCTTCGAACTCGAGTGCCGTGCGCTGAAACGCGTACGCAACGAGATGGGCCTGACCAACGTCGAAATCATGGTGCCGTTCGTCCGTACCCTCGGCGAAGCCAGCCAGGTGGTGGATCTGCTCGCCGAAAACGGCCTGGCCCGTGGCGACAACGGTCTGCGCGTGATCATGATGTGCGAACTGCCGTCCAACGCGATCCTGGCGGAAGAATTCCTCGAATTCTTCGATGGTTTCTCGATCGGCTCCAACGACCTGACTCAGCTGACACTGGGTCTGGACCGTGACTCCGGGATCATCGCGCACCTGTTCGACGAGCGTAATCCGGCGGTCAAGAAACTGCTGGCCAACGCGATTGCCGCGTGCAACAAGGCCGGCAAGTACATCGGCATCTGCGGTCAGGGTCCTTCGGACCACCCGGACCTGGCCAAGTGGCTGATGGAGCAGGGCATCGAAAGCGTGTCGCTGAACCCGGACACCGTGCTGGAAACCTGGTTCTTCCTTGCCGAAGGCCAGGCGGCGGAATAAGCCGTGAATGAAGCCCCGGCCCGTTGAACCGGGTCGGGGCTTTAAGATTGAAGTAGGGCGAGCTCTCCGGATGCCGCCCTTTTTTGTGCAAGAGCATTATGCAAAGCAGCAGCAACCTATTTCCTGTCGCCCTGATCAGCGCCGAGCGACGCGGTGATCTGAGCGAAGACGTTTATCGTTTGAAACCGGGCAACAGCCCTGACTGGTCCGTGGAAATCGCGGTGACCCGTCTCGGCATGGCCGATGAGCCGGCGTCGCGCGGCGTGCCGGTGATCTTGCTGCACGGCAGTTTTTCCAACCGGCGCTTCTGGTTTTCGCCAAAAGGCCTAGGCCTTGGCGCCTATCTGACGCGACTGGGCTTCGATGTGTGGATCCCGGAAATGCGCGGTCATGGCCTGTCCCAGCGCAACGAGGACTACCGCCGCAACCGGGTCGCCGACTATGCCCGTTACGATCTGCCGGCGATTGCCGCGTTCGTCCGTGAGCAGAGCGGGCAGATTCCGCACTGGATCGGCCACTCGCTGGGTGGCATCACGCTGGCAGCCGCGTTGGGCGGCGAATACCTCGGTGAGCCTGCGGTGGCGTCGGCGGCGTTTTTCGGCACCCAGGTCAGCCGCACCTACTGGCCGTTGAAGATTCCGCCGGTGGAATGGAGCGGGCGCTTCATTCTCAAGCGTTTTGCCCAGTTGTCCGGCTCGCGACTCAAGCGCGGCCCCGAGGACGAGCCGATCGGTCTGGCGCTGGAAAGCATGCGCTGGTACGGGCTGTTCGGTCGTTTCGGCGACAAGGACAAGGATTGGTGGGCAGGCCTGGCCGATGTGCAGGTGCCGGTGCTGGCGGTGAGCGCTGCGGGGGATCATCAGGATCCGGCCTGGGCCTGCCGGAAGCTGTTCGAACAGATTGGCTCCGAGCACAAGCAGTTCATCAATCTGGGCCGAGAGCAGGGCTTCAACGATCAGTTCGGCCATGTCGAAATGCTGGTCAGCAAGGCGGCGCAGGCTGAGGTCTGGCCGCTGGTGGCGCGCTGGCTGGCAGATCAGCACACGCCATTGCTTGGCGAGAAGCCGGATCTGGCGGCAGCGGTCTGAACGCGGCGCCCTGAAAAGGGCATTTCGTTCGCGTCGGCTTGCGGCTAAGATATGACGCATTGGACGGTTCTGGTCATATTTGGTGACTGTTTCGCTATTACGTTTCAGCTTGTGTTCAGGTTCGTTCAGCGACCATGACATGGGCTAAGGTAAACAGCGACCGCCGGAACTCGTTTCAAAAGAGTGCGACATCCTTGATCGTCTTCCTTGTTACAGGAGTTTTTCGATGAACCATTACCTTACGCCTGACCTGTGCGACGCCTATCCGGAGCTGGTTCAGGTGCTGGAACCGATGTTCAGCAATTTCGGCGGCCGTGATTCGTTCGGTGGCGAAATCGTGACCATCAAATGCTTCGAAGACAACTCGCTGGTCAAGGAACAAGCCGAGCTCAAGGGCAACGGCAAGGTGCTGGTGGTCGATGGCGGTGGCTCGCTGCGCTGCGCACTGCTGGGCGACATGATCGCCGAGAAAGCCGCGAAAAACGGTTGGGAAGGGCTGGTCATCTACGGCTGCATCCGTGATGTGGACGTCATCGCCCAGACCGATCTTGGCGTGCAGGCCCTGGCCAGCCATCCGAAAAAGACTGAAAAACGCGGTCTCGGCGACCTCAACGTGCCGGTGACCTTCGCGGGTGTGACCTTCCATCCCGGTCAGTACATCTATGCGGACAACAATGGCGTGATCATCTCGCCAAGTCCGTTGAAAATGCCTGAATAAATCGCGGTCATCACAGGGGTGAGGATGTTCGAGGAAGAAAACGCGCAATGGGGGCTGGTGCATGCCCTGGTGCTGGACGGTAAAGGCGGTGCGCGTTCGATAGCCCGGACTGATCTCGACGATCTGCAGCTGCAGGCTCATGAAAGCCTGTGGCTGCACTGGGATCGCAGTCACCCGCAGACCCAGACCTGGCTGCGCAAATCCAGTGGGCTCAACGAGTTCACCTGCGATCTGCTGCTGGAAGAAAACACCCGCCCACGCCTGTTGCCGCTGCCGGATTCCGAGCTGTTGCTGTTTTTGCGCGGGGTCAATCTCAACCCGGGCGCCGAGCCGGAAGACATGGTATCGGTGCGGATTTTTGCTTCGGCCCAGCGGGTGATTTCCCTGCGTTTGCGTCCGTTGCGCGCCACCGACGAGTTGCTGGTGATGCTGGGCGAGGGCAAGGGGCCGAAAACCTCGTCCGAATTGATGCTCTATCTGGCGCAATTCCTCACCAACAAGGTGCAGGATCTGGTGACTTGCCTCTCCGAAGTGGTCGATGAAGAGGAAGAAAAACTGGATGCCGACGAACGGTATACCCCCGAGCACGGCGCCATTTTGCACATCCGTCGCCGGGCCGCCGGACTGAAGCGTTTTCTGGCACCGCAGCGGGATATTTTCGGACAGCTGACGCGGATAAAACTGCCGTGGTTCGTCGATGACGATGCCGACTACTGGAACGAATTGAACAACAGCCTGACCCGTTATCTTGAAGAGCTCGAATTGACCCGAGAGCGCGTGGGGCTTGTGCTGGAGGCCGAAGACCGGCGCTTGAGCGTGCACATGAATCGCACGATGTATCGCTTCGGCATCATTACCTGCATCTTCTTGCCGATGAGTTTTATTACCGGTCTGCTGGGCATCAATGTCGGCGGCATTCCGTTCTCGAGCAGCCCTTATGGTTTCCTGATCGCTTGCCTGACGGTGCTCGCCCTGGCGTTCGGACAATGGTGGTTGTTCCGCCGTTTGCGCTGGGTATGACGATGCGCCATGTGACCCGACCAAATTTGCCCGCGTCTTTCACAGACATCACGAGAGGTGCGTATGCACGATCCGTTTGAACAGTCTTTGCGCGACATGCTCAACGCCTCGCCGTCCAGCCGCGACGACGATGCCTGTCTGGGCCGCGTACTCAAAACCGCCAACCGCCAGGTTGGCGCCGGCGATCTGTTCAGCCTGCTGGGCCGCTGGCTGCCCGCGCTGATGATCGCCCTGAATAATGGCTCGGCCCATGTCGCGCCGGTCTCCCGTCTCCGTAAACCTACCGCTCGCACTGCTGATAAGGCTGATTGAATATGGAACTTGATCTCTGGACTCAGAGCCTCGTCACTGCAATGACTGCGTTGTGGACCAAAGTCGCTAACTTCATTCCGAACCTGTTCGGCGCACTGGTTGTGTTGCTATTGGGTTTTGTCGTGGCCAAGCTGCTGGACACCTTGCTGTCCAAATTGCTGGCCAAACTGGGGCTTGATCGCCTGATGGGCGGCACCGGCCTGACCAAATTGATGTCCCGCGCGGGGCTGCAAGTGCCGATCTCCACGTTGATCGGTAAAATCGTCTATTGGTTCGTTCTGCTGATTTTTCTGGTTTCGGCAGCAGAATCCCTTGGACTTGAGCGAGTTTCAGCTACGCTTGACATGCTCGCGCTGTATTTGCCAAAAGTGTTCGGCGCGGCGCTGGTGTTGCTGGTGGGTGTCCTTCTTGCGCAACTGGCCAATGGCCTGGTTCGCGGGGCGGCAGAAGGCGTAGGCCTGGACTACGCTTCCGGCCTTGGGCGAATTGCCCAGGGCTTGGTGATCATCATCAGCATTTCGGTCGCGATCAGTCAGCTGGAGGTCAAGACCGACCTGCTGAACCATGTGATCGTCATCGTATTGATTACCGTTGGTCTGGCGGTTGCGCTGGCCATGGGCTTGGGAAGCCGGGAAATTGCCGGTCAGATTCTTGCGGGAATCTATGTGCGTGAGTTGTATCAGGTTGGGCAACAAGTGCGTATTGGCGAGGTCGAAGGCCAGATCGAAGAGATCGGCACGGTTAAGACCACATTGCTGACCGATGAGGGTGAGCTAGTCTCTCTCTCCAATCGGATCCTGCTGGAGCAGCATGTGAGTAGCCGCTAACCCGGCAAACCCTGCTAATGTATGCCGCCGCAAAATGCCAGCTGTCGCTGGCTGCGGTGGACATTGACCTGACTGTCGGCACGACTTGTTTTGAATAAAGCCCAAACGCTATCCACGCGCTACGACCCCCGCGAGCTCTCTGATGAGGAGTTGGTCGCGCGCTCGCATACCGAGCTTTTTCACGTGACGCGTGCGTATGAAGAACTGATGCGGCGTTACCAGCGGACATTATTTAACGTGTGCGCACGATATCTTGGGAACGATCGCGATGCAGACGATGTCTGTCAGGAAGTGATGTTGAAGGTGCTGTACGGGCTGAAGAACTTCGAGGGGAAATCGAAGTTCAAGACATGGCTGTACAGCATCACCTACAACGAATGCATCACACAGTATCGGAAGGAACGGCGAAAGCGTCGCTTGATGGACGCACTGAGTCTTGACCCCCTCGAGGAAGCGTCCGAAGAAAAGGCGCCGAAACCCGAGGAGAAGGGCGGACTGGATCGCTGGCTGGTGTATGTGAACCCGATTGACCGGGAAATTCTGGTGCTACGATTTGTCGCAGAGCTGGAGTTTCAGGAGATCGCAGACATCATGCACATGGGGTTGAGTGCGACAAAAATGCGTTACAAACGCGCTCTTGATAAATTGCGTGAGAAATTTGCAGGCATTGCTGAAACTTAGTTCGGCGCAAATATCTCTTACGTGTAGGCAAGTTCTGATAGACTTGCCGCCGAGTTGTCCCCCGGTTTGCGGGACTGCTTCACAATCACCAGATGGGGATTTAACGGATGAAACTGAAAAACACCTTGGGCTTGGCCATTGGTTCTTTGATTGCCGCCACTTCTTTCGGCGCTCTGGCACAAGGCCAAGGCGCAGTTGAAATCGAAGGCTTCGCAAAGAAAGAACAATTCGACAGCGCTCGTAACTTCAAGAACAACGGCAACCTGTTCGGCGGTTCGATCGGTTACTTCCTGACCGACGACGTTGAACTGCGTCTGGGCTACGACGAAGTGCACAACGTGCGTGCCGACGATGGCAAGAACGTCAAGGGCGCCAACACCGCTCTGGACGCTCTGTACCACTTCAACAACCCAGGCGACATGCTGCGTCCATACGTTTCGGCCGGTTTCTCTGACCAGAGCATCGACCAGAACGGTTCGAACGGTCGCAACCGTTCCACCTTCGCCAACCTGGGCGCCGGTGCCAAGCTGTACTTCACTGACAACTTCTACGCCCGTGCTGGCGTTGAAGCTCAGTACAACATCGACCAGGGCGACACCGAGTGGGCTCCAAGCGTCGGTATCGGTGTGAACTTCGGTGGCGGCTCCAAGCCAGCCGCTGCTCCAGTTCCAGCACCAGCTGAAGTCTGCTCCGACAGCGACAACGACGGCGTTTGCGACAACGTTGACAAGTGCCCGGACACCCCAGCCAACGTAACTGTTGACGCTGATGGCTGCCCTGCAGTTGCTGAAGTTGTTCGTGTTGAGCTGGACGTTAAGTTCGACTTCGACAAGTCGGTTGTGAAGCCAAACAGCTATGGCGACATCAAAAACCTGGCTGACTTCATGAAGCAGTACCCATCCACCACCACTACTGTTGAAGGTCACACTGACTCCGTCGGTCCTGACGCTTACAACCAGAAACTGTCCGAGCGTCGTGCAAACGCCGTTAAGCAAGTTCTGACCAACCAGTACGGTGTTGAATCGTCCCGCGTTCAGTCGATCGGCTACGGCGAATCCCGCCCAGTTGCTGACAACAAAACTGAAGCTGGCCGTGCTGTTAACCGTCGCGTAGAAGCGCAGGTTGAAGCTCAAGCTAAGTAATTAGCTGCCGCTACGAGAAAAGCCCGGCTTAGGCCGGGCTTTTCTTTGCCTGCGGTTTGGTGAATCCAGAGATTGTCAGGCCAGGCGATCGGCTGCCCAGCCAATCGAACCGACCTGGGTCGCCGCTGCTGCGACGGCGCCTATGACCAGAATCGCAGGGCTCTTGAGCTGGAAACCAAGGGCGTCGTCTTCCATCGCTGTCAGATCGCTGCGGCATTCGCGCTGCTCTGGCAACGAGGCGTTCTCGATCATCGCCACCGGCGTATCCGCTGCCATCCCCCCAGCCAACAGCTGCTCGCGAATCTCTCCGAGCTTCGCCACTCCCATGTAAATCACCAGCGTCGTCCCGCCTTGCGCCAGCGCCCGCCAGTTCAAGTGGCTGTCGTCCTGGGTATGGGCCGTGACCAGCGTCACGCCTCGGGCCACGCCGCGCAACGTCAGCGGAATATCACACTGGGTCGCGCCGGCCAGTCCGGCGGTGATGCCATTGACCAGTTCCACCTCGACCCCGCGCTCGCGCAACCACTGCGCTTCCTCACCTCCACGCCCGAAAATGCACGGATCGCCGCCCTTGAGCCGCACCACGCATTTGCCCTGACGGGCATATCGCAGCATCAGCCGATGGATGAACGCCTGGGGCGTCGAGCGGCAGCCGCCGCGTTTGCCGACCGCGATGATCCGTGCAGCAGGGCAGTGTTCGAGCACCGCGTCATTGACCAGATCGTCGATCAGTACCACCTCGGCCTCGCGCAAGGCACGTACGGCTTTTAGCGTCAGCAGTTCAGGATCACCGGGGCCCGCGCCCACCAGCCAGACTTTCGCGTTCATGGTGTTTTCCTCTTCAGATAACGGCGACCGGACGCACTTCGGCGGCCAGCAAACGCTTGATTTCCGGGACGCAGGAGCCGCATTGCGTGCCGCACCCCAACTTGTTTTTCAAACCCTGCAGATCCAGACCTTCACGGATACCGGCGCAGACCGCGCTGTGGCTGACGTTCTTGCAGTTGCACAGGGTTTTGTCCGCCACAACCTGCGCCCCGGCATTGCCCGGCGGTGCACTCATCGGCGCCAGCAGCCAGCGCCGCAGTTGTTCGTCGGCACGACCTTCCAGCCACAGGCCTTGCAACCAGTGCTGAGCGAGGGTTTCGCCAGCGAGGCGGATCGCAGTGATGCGCCCGTTTTCAATGCGCACCCGTTTGCCGATGGCGCGGCGAGGATCGTCATAAGCCAGCACCGGCCCGTCGATCAGGGCCAGGCACTGGTCGATTTCACGCAGTAATTGCGGTTCTGGCGCCACGGCGCTGGCTGCGCGTATCAGCAGCGCAGGCCGTTCACGTCCGACAAGGCTGAGACTTGCGTAGGAAAACGCCTCACAGAGCGGTCGAAGCGCCTCGAAATGCCGTTGAACATCGCCCTCGATCAGTGCGAACAGTTGCCATGGCAAATCCACCGGTTCCAGCCGTACACCGCTGTGCTTGAGTTCCGGCTGTTTCGACAAAGGATCGAAGGCGGGCAGGGTCAGGCTGTTCACGCCGCCCTTGAGGAAACGATCGCCCCAGTGCATCGGCAGGAACGCCTGGCCCGGACGCACGCTGTCATCGCTGGCGACCGCCACAATCACCGCGCCCCGACGACTTTTCAGATTCACCAGATCCCCCGGCTGCAAGCGGTGACGGCGCAATTCGTCCGGATGCAGGCTCAACACGGCTTCGCTGACATGGCCGAACAACTGCGCCGCCGTGCCGGTGCGGCTCATACCGTGCCATTGATCACGCAGGCGGCCGGTGATCAGGGTCAGGGGAAAGCGCGCGTCGCGTTGTTCCTTGGCGGCGCGATAGGGATCGGCAACGAACCGCGCGCGCCCGTTCGCTGTAGGAAAGATCCCGTCGCCATACAGCCGGGCTGTACCTTGGCGAGCGCCAGCGGGGAAGGGCCATTGCTGTGGCCCCAGCTCATCAATCAACCCATGGCTGATCCCGGACAAATCCAGATCGCGCCCCCGGGTCAGTTGTTTGTACTCGTCAAACAACTGCGCCGGTTGCTCGAAGGCAAACAGACCGGGCTGTTGCGGGCGCAGACGTTTCTCCAGGCGTTGTGCGAAATCAACGGTAATCGTCCAGTCCGGACGCGCTTCACCCGGTGCGGCAATGGCTTGGCGGACGTGGGAAATCCGCCGCTCGGAGTTGGTCACCGAACCTTCCTTCTCGCCCCAACTGGCCGCCGGCAACAGTAGATCGGCAAACGCTGCGGTTTCGGTGGTACGGAACGCCTCCTGCAAAACCACGAACGGACAAGCCTCCAGCGCGGCGCGCACGGCGTTCTGATCCGGCATCGATTGCGCCGGGTTGGTGCAGGCAATCCACAGCGCCTTGATCTTGCCGCTGCGCACTTGTTCAAACAGTTCGATGGCGCTGAGCCCGGTGTTTTCCGGCAGCTTATCCACACCCCAATACGCCGCGACTTCGGCGCGGTGCTCTGGATTGGCTACCTCACGATGACCGGGCAAAAGGTTTGAGAGGCTGCCGGTTTCGCGCCCGCCCATGGCATTGGGCTGACCGGTCAGGGAGAAAGGTCCTGCACCCGGCCGGCCGATTTGCCCGGTGGCCAGATGCAGATTGATCAGCGCGCTGTTCTTGGCACTGCCAGCGGTGGACTGGTTCAGGCCCATGCACCACAGCGACAGGAAACTCGGCGCGGTGCCGATCCACTCGGCGCATTGCTGCAACTGCTCGACGCTGATCCCGCACAGCTGCGAAACCATCGCCGGGGTGTAATCGCGCACCAGGCTTTTCAGCTCGGCGAGGCCATCGGTGTGGGCCTTGATGAAATCGCGGTCGATCCAGTCTTCCCACAACAGCAGATGCAAAATCCCATGGAACAGCGCGACATCGGTGCCCGGCAGAATCGCCAGATGCAGGCCCGCCAGATCGCAGGTGTCGGTGCGCCGTGGATCAATGACGACGACTTTCATCTGCGGGCGGCGGGATTTGGCTTCTTCGATACGGCGAAAAAGCACCGGATGGGCGTAGGCCATGTTACTGCCGACGATCACCACGCAATCGCTCAACTCCAGGTCTTCATAGCTGCATGGCGGTGCGTCGGCGCCGAGGCTGTGTTTGTAGCCGACCACCGCCGAAGACATGCACAGCCGCGAATTGCTGTCGATGTTATTGGTGCCGACCAGCGCCCGCGCCAGTTTGTTGAAGGCGTAGTAATCCTCGGTCAGCAACTGCCCGGAGATATAGAACGCCACGCTGTCCGGGCCGTGTTCGGCGATGGTGTCGGCGAACACGTTGGTGGCGTGATCCAGCGCGGTGTCCCAGTCGCAACGACTGCGTGCCAGGCCTTTGCCCAGGCGCAATTCCGGATACAACGCCCGGGCCGCCAGATCGCCGGTCAGGTGCAGGGTCGAGCCTTTGCTGCACAGTTTGCCGAAGTTGGCCGGATGCGCCGGATCGCCGCTGACGCCGAGGATGCGCTCGCCGTCATGCTCGATCAGCACGCCGCAGCCGACCCCGCAGTAGCAGCAGGTCGAGGCGGTCGTCTGGCGGTTCATCAGACGGCATCCCGCAGGGCCAGTTGCACGCGGCCGTTTTCGACCCGGGCCGGGTGATGGTGCGCGCAGCCGACGTCCGGCGCCTGGGCTTCGCCGGATTGCAGGTCGATCTGCCAGTTGTGCAGCGGGCAGGCGACGCGTTTGCCGTAGATCAGTCCTTGGGACAATGGGCCGCCCTTGTGCGGGCAGCGGTCATCCAGTGCGAAAACTTCGTCGTCGCTTGTGCGAAAGATCGCAATGTCACCTTTGGGCCCGGCGATGATCCGCGAACCGAGGGCGTTGATCTCTTCCAGGGCACAGATATCGAGCCAGTTCATGCCGGCACCTCCAGGTTTTTCACGGGGATCACGTCGAATTCTTTCTTCAGTTGCGGCTGCGCCAGGCGCTCTTTCCACGGGTCTTGTTCGAACGACAGGGAGAACTGCAGGCGCTCGTTCAGGGCCTTGCGGCGCTCGGGGTCTTCCAGCACGGCTTTCTTGATGTGCTCCATGCCGACCCGTTGCAGGTAGTGCACGGTGCGTTCGAGGTAGAAGGCTTCTTCGCGGTACAGCTGCAGGAACGCGCCGTTGTACTCGCGCACTTCCTCGGCCGTCTTGAGCTTGACGAAGAACTCGGCGACTTCGGTCTTGATCCCGCCGTTGCCACCGATGTACATCTCCCAGCCGGAATCGACGCCGATGATGCCTACATCCTTGATCCCCGCTTCCGAGCAGTTGCGTGGGCATCCGGAGACCGCCAGCTTCACTTTGTGCGGCGACCACATGTTGAACAGGTCGTGTTCGAGGTCGATGCCCAACTGGGTCGAGTTCTGCGTGCCGAAGCGGCAGAACTCGCTGCCGACGCAGGTTTTCACCGTGCGGATGGATTTGCCATAGGCGTGGCCGGACGGCATGTCGAGGTCTTTCCATACGCCGGGCAAATCCTGTTTCTTGATCCCCAGCAAGTCGATGCGCTGGCCGCCGGTGACCTTGACCATTGGCACCTGGTATTTGTCCGCCACGTCGGCGATCCGCCGCAGTTCCGACGGGTTGGTCACGCCGCCCCACATCCGCGGCACCACCGAATAAGTGCCGTCCTTCTGGATGTTGGCGTGGGCCCGCTCGTTGATCAGGCGCGACTGCGGATCGTCCTTGGCTTCGCCTGGCCAGGTGGAAATCAGGTAATAGTTGAGGGCCGGGCGGCAGGTGGCGCAGCCGTTCGGAGTGCGCCAGTTGAGGTAGCTCATGGTGCCGGCGATGGTCAGCAAATGCTGTTCGCGAATGGCCTGGCGGATCTGGCCGTGGTTGAGGTCGCTGCATCCGCAGATGGCTTTTTCGCTTTTCGGTTTGACGTCCGCCGCGCCGCCAACGGTGTTGATCAGGATCTGCTCGACCAGCCCGGCGCAGGAGCCACAGGAGCTGGCAGCCTTGGTGTGTTTCTTCACTTCGTCGACGCTGAACAGGCCGTGTTCCTGAATCGCCTTGACGATGGTGCCCTTGCATACGCCGTTGCAGCCGCAGACTTCGGCGTTGTCGGCCATGCTCATGGCTTTGTCCTGGCCCTGATGTCCTACGTCGCCAAGTGCGTTTTCTCCGAACATGAGGTGATCGCGGATCTCGCCGATGGCGTGATTCTCACGAATCTGCCGGAAATACCAACCGCCATCTGCCGTATCGCCGTACAGACAGGCGCCGACCAGCACGTCATCCTTGATCACCAGTTTTTTGTACACCCCGCCGATCGGGTCGGACAGAGTGATGGTTTCGGTGCCTTCGCCGCCCATGAAGTCACCGGCGGAAAACAGATCGATGCCGGTAACTTTCAGTTTGGTCGACGTCACCGAGCCCTGATAACGGGCGAAGCCCAGTTGCGCCAGGTGGTTGGCGCAGACTTTGGCCTGTTCGAACAACGGCGCCACCAGGCCGTAGGCAATGCCGCGATGGCTGGCGCATTCGCCGATGGCATAGATGCGCGGGTCATAGGTTTGCAGGGTGTCATTGACCAGAATCCCGCGGTTGCACGGGATGCCGGCCTTTTCTGCCAGTTCAGTGTTGGGGCGGATGCCGGCGGCCATGACCACCAGATCGGCGGGGATGATGTCGCCGTTCTTGAATTGCACCGAGCCGACCCGACCATTGCCGGCATCGTGCAGGGCCTGGGTCTGTTCACACAGGCGAAAGTGCAGGCCACGGGATTCGAGGGCGGTTTGCAGGAGCTGGCCGCTGGTCTTGTCCAGTTGCCGCTCCAGCAGCCATTCACCGAGGTGCACCACGGTGACGTGCATGCCGCGCAGCATCAGGCCGTTGGCCGCTTCGAGACCGAGCAGGCCGCCGCCGATCACCACGGCGTGCTTGTGGGTCTTGGCAGTGTCGATCATCGCCTGGGTGTCGGCGATGTCGCGGTAGCCGATCACGCCCTGCAAGGTGTTGCCGGGGATCGGCAGGATGAACGGGGTCGAACCTGTGGCGATCAGCAGACGATCGTATTCGGCTTCGGTGCCATCCTCGGCGATCACTCGGCGTTTGACCCGGTCGATCTCCACCACTTTGCGGTTGAGCAGCAGTTTGATGTTGTTTTCCAGATACCAGTCGAGGTCGTTGAGCACGATCTCTTCGAAGGTCTGTTCGCCGGCCAGTACCGGCGACAACAGGATGCGGTTGTAGTTGGTGTGCGGTTCGGCGCCGAAGACCGTGATGTCGTACAGCTCGTTGCTCAGTTTCAGCAGTTCTTCCAGGGTGCGAACCCCGGCCATGCCATTGCCGATCATCACCAGTTTGAGTTTTTTCATCAGGTTCTCCGGGAGCATCGGGCTTGCCTCTTGTGGGCAGTCAGGCCTTGCTCGACAAAAATGGCGCAAACAAAAAAGGCGTCCCGCCAGTTACCTAGCGAGGACGCCTTTGTCCTTGTCCCGTTCTCTCGGGAAGCCTGGCCTTCGTCGTTGAAGGTCGGGCTTTATGTCAGTTGAAAACGTTAATGCAGTGGTTGTGCCAAGTCGCGGCGGGCCGCGAATTCACTGGGGTAAGGCTGGAATTGGCCAGATGTTCATTGTGGTTTTTGCACTGAATGGAAGCGGCACGCCCGTTAATGGAGCGCCGCGTCAGCCATGAAACAGCAGGAACAGCAGCACCAGATTGCCCAGCAGTGCCAGTAGCGCCAGTGTCCGCCAGACCTTCAGCGGCTCACGCTCCAGCAAGGGACGAGGGCGCACATTCAGGCTGCGGCGTTCACCTTGTTCCAGAGCCAGCAGCCATTCTTCAGCAGTTTCATAACGTTGCAATGGGTCGGCCAAGACCCCGCGCTCCAGGCATTGCGCCAGCCATTCCGGCAGATCCGGGCGATAGCGACCGGCACTCACCGGCACCCCGAAACGCGGGCGCTGGAAGGCTTCTATCTCGCCGTAGGGAAAATGCCCGGTAAGCAGGAAATACAAGGTCACGCCTACCGCATACAGATCCTGGTGTGTGCTGGGCGCCGTGCCTTGAAAGGCTTCCGGCGCGATGAAGCTCGGGGTTCCGGGCAAGGTCGACGGTGCGTCCTGCGACAGACCGGGACAATACGCCAGACCGAAATCCAGCAGGCGCAACTCGCCGTCGTCCCCCAGGTGCAGGTTTTCCGGTTTGATGTCGCGGTGCAGGATCTGCCGTCGATGCAACAGGCCGACTGCCCGCAGCAGACGTTCTGCCAGATCCTGCCACTGGGCCAGTGGCAGCGGGCCGCTTTGTGCGAACAGCTGCGCCAGGGTCGTCCCTGAATATTCACGCATCACGTAGTACAAATGCTGACGCTGACCGGCGCTATGGACTTCAGGGAAGTGCCGCCCGGCGACGCGTTTGAGAAACCATTCCTCTGCCAGCAAGGCCTGACCGGCCTGGGCATCGTCTGCCAGTTGTGCAGGCAACGTCTTCAAAAGCCACGCCTGGCCCTGACCATCGAGCACGCGATACAACAACGATTGCTGGCTCCGGCTTATAACCTCTTGAACCCGCCAGCCTTCAAAGACCTGACCCGGTTTCAACGACGTGGGCAGCGGCCACTGCTGCAAATGAATCAGCGCATCGCCGAGGCTGGCCTCGCCAACAGCATCCACCCGCACCAACAGCGCACTGGCATTGTCCTGACTGCCGGCCAGATGCGCGGCATTGACCAAGGTTTGCGCGGCACTGTGCAGATCCGGTTGATCGCGCAGGATTCCGGCAATGGCGGTATCGCCGAGCGCCGCCCAAACGCCATCACTGAGCAGCACAAAACATTCGCCGTCACGCAGTTCGCCGTCGAGAAAATCCAGCACCAGATGCTGATCCAGCCCCAGGGCGCGCTTGAGCACGTGCTGCATGCCCGGTTGATCCCAGACGTGATCCTCGCTGATCCGTTGCAAGGTCTCGGCGTGCCAGCGATAGACCCGGCAATCACCGACGTGCGCCAGCGTAAACCGCCGGCCGCGCAGGACCAGCGCGCTGACGGTGGTGAGCAGCGGCTGGCCGCCACCGTTGGCCTGCAACCAGCGGTTTTGCGCGAGCAGCAGACGATCGAGGGCCTGGGCCACGCTCCAGGTTTCCGGAGTGGCGTAATAGTCCAGTGCCAGCGCCTGCAAGGTCGAACGTGCGGCCAGCCCGCCATCGGCGCACTGGCTCACGCCGTCGGCGATGGCAAACAGAAAGCCTTTGCTGGCCGCCAGCGCCGGGGCCGGCGTGACCAGGCGCAAGGCGTCCTGATTTTCCGCGCGGGGGCCTGTGGCGCTGGCTTCGGCGAAGCTCAGTTGCAGAGCCATTCGGGCCTCAGACCCGGGCAGCGGTCACGGCCGCCGAACCCCAAGTGGTTCTCCAGCGACGTTTGACCCCGTGCAGACCGAACCAGGCCAACACGCCAAGGCTGGCGAACAACCACAGCGCCAGTTGATAGCTGCCGGTGCTCTGTTTGATCGCGCCCATGCCTGCCGCCAGGGCAAAACCGCCGATACCGCCGGCCATGCCGATCAGCCCGGTCATCACGCCGATTTCGCGACGGAAACGTTGCGGCACCAGTTGGAACACCGCGCCGTTACCCGCGCCGAGACCGAGCATGGTGCAGACGAAAAGTGCCAGCGCCGCGTAGGAACTTGGCAGGTTGAAACCGACCGCCGCGATACAAACTGCGGCGACCGTGTACATCGCCAAAAGCGTGCGAATACCACCGAATCGGTCAGCCAGTGCGCCACCGAGGGGACGCATCAGGCTGCCGCCGAAGACGCAGGCGGCGGTGTAGTAACCGGCGGTCACCGGGCTCAGGCCGTATTGATCGTTGAAGTAGCCGGGCAGGGCGCTGGCCAGGCCGATGAAGCCGCCGAAGGTGACGCTGTAGAAAAACATGAACCACCAGCTGTCGCGATCACCCAAAGCCTTGAAGTAGTCGGCCATGGCTTTGGCTCTTGGTCGCTCCGGCGCGTTTTTCGCCAGCCAGGCGAACAGCACCAGGGTCAGGATCAACGGGATCAGGGCGAAACCGAATACATTGCTCCAGCCAAACGCCGCCGCCAGCACCGGGGCGATCAGTGCCGCGAATACGGTGCCGGAGTTGCCGGCACCGGCGATGCCCATCGCCTTGCCCTGATGCTCCGGCGGATACCACTGCGAGGCCAGGGGCAGGGCCACGGCGAACGAGGCGCCGGCCATACCGAGGAACAAACCGAGCAGCAGGGCCTGTTCATAACTGTGGATGCCCAGTTTCCAGGCACCGAACAGCGCACAGATCACGATCACCTGGCCGATCAGCCCGGCGGTTTTCGGCGACAGGCGATCGGCGAGCATGCCCATCGCAAAACGCAGTACCGCGCCGGCCAGAATCGGCGTGGCGACCACAAGACCGCGCTGCTGGGTAGTCAGGTGCAGATCGCCAGCAATCTGCACCGCCAGCGGGCCGAGCAGGTACCAGACCATGAAGCTCAGGTCGAAATACAGGAAGGCCGCGAACAGGGTCGGGGTGTGGCCGGATTTCCAGAAGCTTTTATTCATCGCGCACCTCAGCTGTAGAGAATCTCGAGAAGGAGTCAGAACCAGCACAGTGGGGCGCCGCCACGGCCGCACCACCGGCCCCGGGCTGTGGGGCCAAAACGCAAAAACGCCGCTACCCGGATCGCCGAAAGGGGCGAAGAAGGTGAGCGACGTCTTTGTCGTAGGTGGGGCAACCGCCGTTGGTTACCTGTAGGGATTGCCTAGCGAGATTTGTGCCAGCTCAGCCAAGCAACTCGCTCATCGCGATGATCTGCTCTGCCACCTGAATCAGTTTCTGCTGGCGGCTCATGGCCTGGCGGCGCATCAGGGTGTAGGCCTCTTCTTCGTTGCAGTCCTTCATTTTCATCAGCAGTCCTTTGGCCAGTTCGATGCGCTTGCGCTCGGCCAGTTGCTGGTCGCGGGCCTGAAGCTGGGCGCGCAAGGCCTGGTCGCTTTCGAAGCGGGCCATCGCCACGTCGAGAATCGGCTGCAAGCGTTGTGCATGAATGCCTTCGACGATGTAGGCACTGACCCCGGACTTGATCGCCTGACGCATCACGCCGGGGTCATGTTCGTCGGTGAACATCACGATCGGCCGGGGCTGGTCGCGGCTGACCAGCACCACTTGCTCCATCACATCGCGGCTCGGTGACTCGGTATCGATCAGGATCACGTCCGGACGCACCGTTTCGACGCGCGCCGGCAAATCGATGGTCAGGCCCGACTCATCGATCACCTCGAAACCGGCCTCGGTCAGCGCGGCTTTCAGGCGCCCGACTTTTTTCGCGGTGTCGTTGATCAGCAGAATGCGCAGCATGTTCGCGGTCTCCTGTCAGCGCTGGGCGAGAAGGGTGGCGCTGTCGCTCAGCGCGTGGAGCTTGAAGCTTCGGGCGTAGGCGGCAGGATCGCTGCCGTCCCAGATTTTGCCGTCGATCAACTGGCTGCTGCGCATGTCCTTGCCCCATGGCGCGACGCCCACGGCAGTTGCCGCGTCGCGATAGATCTCCAGTTGTTGCACCTGCCGGGCGACAGCGAGGTAATCCGGGTCATCGCGCAGCAAGCCCCAGCGGCGGAACTGGGTCATGAACCACATGCCATCCGACAGATACGGCAGATTCACCGCGCCATCGCCGTGAAAGCGCAGGGCGTGCGGGTCCTGCCAGCGATTGCCCAGTCCATCGTCGTAATCGCCGAGAAAGCGCGGTTCGATGCAGGACACCGGGGCGTCGAGGTATTCCGCAGCGCTCAGCAACTGCGCGGTGCTGCGGCGGTTTTCCGGGCTTTCTTCAATGAAGCGGCTGGCTTCGAGGATCGCCATCACCAGCGCCCGGGCGGTGTTGGGGTACTGCTCGACGAAGGCGCGGGTGCAGCCGAGGACTTTTTCCGGGTGATCGGGCCAGATGGTCTGGCTGGTGGCCAGCGTGAAGCCGAGACTCTGTTGCACGGCGCTGGCCGCCCACGGCTCGCCGACACAGAAGCCATCAATGCGTCCGGCCTGCAAGTGCGCGACCATTTGCGGTGGCGGCACCACCACGCTGTCGACATCCTGCAACGGATGAATGCCCTGGCTCGCCAGCCAGTAATACAACCACATGGCATGGGTGCCGGTCGGGAAGGTCTGGGCGAAGGTCAGTTTTGCGCGGGTTTGGTGCACATGGTGGTGCAGCGCTTCAGGACCGGTCACGCCCAGGCCCTGCAAACCGTGGGACAGGTTCAGGCTCTGGCCGTTCTGGTTCAGGCCCATCAGTACCGCCATGTCGGTTGACGCGACGCCGCCGATGCCCAGATGCACCGCGTAGATCAGGCCGTAAAGGCTGTGGGCGGCATCGAGTTCGCCGCTGACCAGATTGTCCCGCAGGTTGGCCCAGGAACTCTGGCGCTTGAGATTCAGGGTCAAGCCGTAAGGCTGGGCAAAGCCCTGGGTGGCGGCGACCACCAGCGAGGCGCAGTCGCTCAGGGCCATGAAACCCAGGTTGATCGCGCTTTTTTCCGGGGCATCGCTGCCGTTGACCCAGGCCAGCGGCCCGGCGGAGGTTTGAGTCATGAAAGCCACCCTCAAAAAAAACGTCGTCCCAGGCTTTGCCCGCGCAAAACCGAGAGACGACGCCATTGTCTTTGCCTGCGCGCCACCATTGGCCTGCGGGCTGATGCCGAGGAGGGTGCAAGGCATATGCCATGCGCACCGATTTACCCGTGCGCCTCGCGCGGCGGGGCGATGCCCGGCTATAATCGCCGCCTCTTTTCGCCGCCCGAGTCATAGCCGCCCATGTACACCCTGGCCCGTCAGCTGTTGTTCAAACTTTCCCCGGAAACCTCCCACGATCTGTCGCTGGATCTGATCGGCGCGGGCGGGCGTTTGGGCCTCAATGGCTTGCTGTGCAAGGCGCCGGCGTCGTTGCCGGTAAACGTCATGGGCCTGCAGTTCCCGAACCCTGTCGGTCTGGCGGCCGGTCTGGACAAGAACGGCGCGGCCATCGATGGCTTCGCCCAGCTGGGGTTCGGTTTTGTCGAAATCGGCACCGTGACCCCGCGCCCGCAGCCGGGCAATCCGAAACCACGGATTTTCCGCCTGCCGGAAGCCGAGGCGATCATCAACCGCATGGGTTTCAACAACCTCGGTGTGGATAACCTGCTGGCGCGGGTGGCGGCGGCCAAATACAAGGGCGTGCTGGGGATCAACATCGGCAAGAACTTCGACACCCCGGTCGAGCGCGCCGTGGATGACTACCTGATCTGCCTGGACAAGGTCTACGCCCACGCCAGTTACGTCACGGTCAACGTCAGCTCGCCGAACACTCCGGGCCTGCGCAGCCTGCAATTCGGTGATTCGCTCAAGCAATTGCTGGCGGACCTGGCCACGCGCCGCGCCGAACTGGCCCTGCGCCACGGCAAACATGTACCGCTGGCGATCAAGATCGCGCCGGACATGACCGACGAAGAAACCGCGCAAGTCGCCCAGGCGCTGATCGAAACCGGGATGGACGCGGTGATCGCCACCAACACCACCCTCAGCCGCGTGGGCGTCGAAGGCATGGAACACGGTGACGAGGCGGGCGGTCTGTCCGGCGCGCCGGTGCGTGAGAAGAGCACCCACACCGTGAAAGTGCTGGCGTCCGAGCTGGGCGGCAAGCTGCCGATCATCGCGGCGGGCGGCATCACCGAAGGCAAGCATGCGGCCGAGAAGATCGCTGCCGGCGCGAGCCTGGTGCAGATCTACTCCGGCTTCATCTATAAGGGCCCGGCGCTGATCCGCGAATCGGTGGACGCGATCGCCGCCAAGCGCTGATTTGCGGATTTAAAAGGCAGGCATAAAAAAGGGCTCCTCGAAGGAGCCCCTGGGCCGTAGCCCGCCGTCCGGGAAGGACGTGCATGGTGATCAGGTCGTTACGAAATCAGATTGTCGTGTCGCAATAAGTGCCCTGTGTCAGCCGACGGCGTGAAGTTCGTTGAGTCTGTGGATTCCCGCAGTGCCGGTCATACCGTCCCAGTTGTCGCCGCGTCCTTCTCGCCAGCCGTTGATCCAGGCTTGACGTACCGACGGTAGAGTAAATGGGCAAAGCTCACGGGATTTGCCACCAACGCCATATTGATATCCGCGCAAAAATGCTCTTTCCAACGGATCACGCTTAAGTCTTCTCATAGGGTGTTTCCCTCACTTGTTGACTGTTTTTGTCGCGTCGACCTCAACTGAGGTCTGGCAGAAAAACTCTGCCGTTGGCGGCTCGCTGCCGGCGTGGCGAGCCAAGGTGTTGACGCCGTTGCGACGTCAACCTGTGTCCAGTTCTAACCAATGAGTCACATCGATGGAATGACCGTTTTGTCATAAGGACGTAACGAAAAAGATGCTATGGCCATAAGTAACCGCGTATTTATCCAGCGTCTGTTGGCCAAACCCCGGTATGATCGGCCCCGCGCTGGATGATGAGGTTAATCCTTTAGTGAGAATGACCCACGTTTACGCTGGGGTACTATTCGACGAAGGGTTGCTTTGAGTCATTTTGTTGCTTCAACTTTTTTATCTGTCCCGGCATCTAAGCTCTTTTAACCCGAGCAGCGGGGATGGAACGGCACACCTTCGTGCCACGCGGGCGCTCTTGTAGAAAAGCGCCTGATTGAAAACCGGATCGGCAATGCGTTGCCGGTTCATCAGCCAAAGGCTCTGGAAAAACCATGTCCGACCGTTTCGAACTCTTCCTCACTTGCCCCAAAGGCCTTGAAGGCCTGCTCATCGAGGAAGCCGTCGGGCTTGGCCTTGAAGAGGCCCGCGAACACACCTCCGCCGTGCGTGGCATGGCGACCATGGAAACCGCTTATCGCCTGTGCCTCTGGTCGCGTCTGGCCAACCGGGTGCTGCTGGTGCTCAAGCGCTTCCCGATGAAAAACGCCGAAGACCTGTACCACGGCGTACTCGACGTCGACTGGCAGGATCACATGCTGGCCGACGGCACCCTGGCGGTGGAATTCAGCGGCCACGGCTCGGGCATCGACAACACCCACTTCGGCGCCCTGAAGGTCAAGGACGCCATCGTCGACAAACTGCGCACCCCGCAGGGCGACCGTCCAAGCATCGACAAACTCAACCCGGACCTGCGCATTCACCTGCGCCTTGATCGCGGCGAAGCGATTCTGTCCCTCGACCTTTCCGGCCACAGCCTGCACCAGCGCGGTTACCGCTTGCAGCAGGGCGCTGCGCCGCTGAAGGAGAACCTTGCAGCCGCGATCCTGATCCGTTCCGGCTGGCCGCGCATTGCCGCCGAAGGTGGCGCGCTGGCTGACCCGATGTGCGGTGTCGGTACGTTCCTGGTCGAAGCCGGCATGATCGCCGCCGACATGGCGCCGAACCTGCGTCGCGAACAGTGGGGCTTCACCGCCTGGCTCGGTCACGTGCCGGCGTTGTGGAAAAAACTGCATGAAGAAGCCGTCGAGCGTGCTGCTGCCGGTCTGGCCAAGCCGCCGCTGTGGATTCGCGGTTATGAAGCCGACCCACGGCTGATCCAGCCGGGCCGCAACAACGTCGAACGCGCCGGCCTGAGCGAGTGGATCAAGATCTATCAGGGCGAAGTGGCGACGTTCGAACCGCGTCCGGATCAGAACCAGAAAGGTCTGGTCATCTGCAACCCGCCGTACGGCGAGCGTCTGGGTGATGAAGCGAGTCTGTTGTACCTCTACCAGAACCTCGGCGAGCGTCTGCGTCAGGCCTGCCTGAACTGGGAAGCGGCGGTGTTCACCGGCGCGCCGGATCTGGGCAAGCGCATGGGCATCCGCAGCCATAAACAATATTCGTTCTGGAACGGCGCGTTGCCGTGCAAGCTGCTGTTGATCAAAGTCCTGCCGGATCAGTTCGTCACCGGCGAGCGCCGCACCCCGGAACAACGTCAGGCCGAGCGCGAGCAAGCCGCCTACGACCAGACGCCGAACGAGCCGCAGGAGCGCAAGTTCAACAAGAACGGCAACCCGATCAAACCGACGCCGGCCCCGGCGCCAGTGATCGAGCAACCGCGCCTGAGCGAAGGCGGGCAGATGTTTGCCAACCGCCTGCAAAAGAACCTCAAGGCCATGAGCAAGTGGGTCAAGCGTGAAGGCATCGATTGCTACCGCGTCTACGATGCGGACATGCCGGAATACGCCATGGCCATCGACCTGTACCACGACTGGGTGCACGTTCAGGAATACGCCGCGCCGAAGTCGATCGACCCGGAAAAAGCTTCGATCCGCATGTTCGACGCCCTGGCGGCCATTCCGCAGGCGCTGAACATCGACAAGAGCCGCGTGGTGGTCAAGCGCCGCGAGCGTCAGAGCGGCACCAAGCAGTACGAGCGTCAGGCCGCCCAGGGCAAGTTCAATGAAGTGACCGAGGGCGGCGTGAAGTTGCTGGTCAACCTCACCGACTACCTCGACACCGGGCTGTTCCTCGATCACCGGCCGATGCGTATGCGGATCCAGAAAGAGGCCGCCGGCAAGCGCTTCCTCAACCTGTTCTGCTACACCGCGACTGCCAGCGTGCACGCAGCCAAGGGCGGCGCGCGCAGCACCACCAGTGTCGACCTGTCGAAAACCTACCTCGACTGGGCGCGCCGCAACCTGTCGCTCAACGGTTTCTCCGACAAGAACCGTCTGGAGCAGGGCGACGTGATGGCGTGGCTGGAAAACTCCCGCGACGAATACGACCTGATCTTCATCGATCCGCCGACCTTTTCCAACTCCAAGCGCATGGAAGGCATCTTCGACGTGCAGCGTGACCAGGTGCAGTTGATCGATCTGGCCATGGCCCGTCTGGCGGCGGGCGGGGTGTTGTACTTCTCCAACAACTTCCGCAAGTTCCAGCTCGAAGACAACCTGGCCGAGCGCTACGCGGTCGAGGAAATCACCGCCAGCACCATCGACCCGGATTTCGCCCGTAACGGCAAGATCCACCGCGCCTGGAAAATCACGGCTCGTTGACACTTTGCAAAATTGGATCCACAGAGCCTTGATTTTTAAAGGCTCTTGGATCCGTTCAGAGCTAGCCAAATTAGTGGCTAATAGCTATAACTCACACACGGCCGATGGGGTTTTTCCCGCAGATGCTGACGTAGTGAGTGGCTTTTATGTCGTTGCACCCCGTGCGCCCGAAGATATTGGGTTTTATCAGCGAAGACGTCTCGGCCTGGCTGGTCGGGGTGCTGGTATTGCTCGCCGGCGGAATTCTCACGGGGCTGCTCGCCTGGGGCACCCTCAATCAGTTTCACAGCCAGTTGCGCCAACGCTTTCAGCTGCTGGCCAACGAACGCTATAGCCGCATCGAAGAACGTTTTCAGGATCAGGAGCAACGCCTCGACGGCCTGCGCCGGTTCTTCGCCAACTCCGAATCGGTGTCCCGCGCCGAATTCGACGGTTACACCCATCCTCTATTGCTGCGCACCCAGGCTTATTCGTTTGCCTTGCGGGTGAGCGGTGCCGAACGTGCCGCCTTCGAGCAGCGCGTGCGAGATGAGGGCCTGAGCACCTTCAGCGTGCGCGAACTCAATGCGCGCGGCGAACTGCAACTGGCGTCGGCCCGCGATGAGTACGTCGTCGTGGTGTACAGCCAGACCCAGAGCCGGCTCGGTTCTCCGCTGGGTTACGACTTGCTGGCTCAGCCTTTGCGCCGCTCGACCCTGGAGCGCGCCGACCAGCTTCGCAGTCTGGCAGTCTCGCAGCCGATGCATCTGGTCGGTATAGAGCCGGCATACGCACGCGGCGTATTGCTGGTGGCACCGGTGTTGCGCGAAGGCGAGCCCAGATCATACGGCTACGTGATGGCTGTCATCAGCATGCGTCAGCTGCTGGCAGACGGCTTGCCGGATGCATTTCATGACTATCTGTCGGTGCGCATCCTCGATCTGTCCACCAACGATCAGCATGAAGTGCTGTTCGAATCGACCAATGAACCGGCGCAGAGTGATCTGTCGGCGACCCGGCTGGTGCGCATGGCCGATCACGACTATCAGGTGGATATCCTGCCCAGCGAAGCGTTCATGCAGGCCAACCATTCGTCGGTGGGCAGCGTAGTGGTGCTGGGCGGGTTGCTCAGTCTGCTGCTGAGCGCGCTGCTTTATGTGCTGGTCAGCCAGCGTCAGCGTGCGTTGCGCATGGTCGAATTGCGCACTCAGGAGCTGCATGAGCGCGAGCAGGAACTGCGTGGCACCCACGGTCAGTTGCGCGGGGTGCTCAACGCGGCGACCCAAGTGGCAATCATCGCCACCGACCTGCGCGGCGTGATCAACACTTTCAACCCCGGTGCCGAGCAGATGCTCGGTTATCACAGCAACGAAGTGGTCGGCCACATGACCCTGGAAAACCTGCACTTTCCCCGGGAACTGGTGGCCCGCGCGGCGGAGCTCAGCGCCCGTTATGGCAAGGCCATTCCGACCTGTCAGGCGATGCTGGTGGAGGGTGGCGAAGTCGGTGGGCACGAGGCGCGGGAGTGGACGCTGGTGCGCAAGGACGGCAGCCACATTCCAGTGAACATGCTGGCCACGCCGGTGCTGGACGAGCAGGGGCTGTGGGTCGGGCACCTGGCGATCTGCATCGACATCACCGAGCGCAAGCGCGTGCACGAAGCGCTGGCCGCGCGGGATGTGCTGTTGAAGAAGCTCAGCGCCCATGTTCCCGGCGGGATCTATCAATTCAAGATGGAGTTCGACGGGCGTTTCAGCGTGATCTACGCCAGCGACGGCATCCGCGAGATCTACGAGCTGGAGCCGGACGTGCTGCTGCTCAACGCCGAGGCGATCTTCACCCGTATCCACCCGCAGGACGTCAGCCGCGTGCGCAAGTCGATCCGTGCTTCGGCGGACAATCTCAGCCCATGGCGTGAGGAGTATCGTGTGCAATTGCCCGAGCGTGGCCTGCGCTGGGTTCGCGGCGAGGCGACGCCGGAGGAACTGCCGGGCGGCGGGGTGCTGTGGCATGGCTATATTTCGGATATTTCCGACCTGAAACGGGTGGAAGAAGAGCTGCGCGCGCTGTCGGTGACCGATTCGCTGACCGGGATTCACAACCGGCGCTATTTCCAGGAGCGCCTGACCACCGAAATGGCCCGGGTCGAGCGCGGCGGAGGCGAGTTGTCGGTGATCATGCTCGACATCGACCACTTCAAGCGGATCAACGATCAGTACGGTCACGCGGTAGGTGACCGCGTGTTGCAGGCGGTCTGCGAGCGCATCGGCCATCGTCTGCGGCGTACCGACGTATTCTGCCGCTTGGGTGGCGAAGAGTTCATGGTGCTGTGCCCGGACATCGACGGCGATCACGCCCACATGCTGGCCGAGGAGTTATGGCACAGCCTGCGCAGTGCACCGATCGATGTGGTGGGAGTGGTGACGGCCAGTTTCGGGATTGCCAGCTGGCGTCCGGGAGAGGGCGCGGATGCGCTGTTGCTGCGGGCGGATTCCGGGGTGTATGCGGCGAAGCAGGGCGGACGGGATCGGGTCGAGCGGCAGATGAACTAGGCACTAAACGTGTGGGAGCCAGCCTGCTGGCTCCCACAGTGTTTTGTGGTGTGCTTACAGAACCGAAGCGGTCTGCGGCGTCCGCGGCTGTTTGTAGAGATCCAGCAGCACCTGATCCAGCACCGACGACGCGCCGAACGGGGCCTTGTCGTTGAGGATCGCCACCACCGCCCAAGTGTTGCCGTTGACGTCGCGGCTGAAGCCGGCGATTGCCCGTACCGTGTTCAGAGTGCCGGTCTTGACGTGGGCCTCTCCGCGCATCGCGGTGGTCTTCAGGCGTTTGCGCATGGTGCCGTCGGTGCCGGCAATCGGCAGCGAGCTGATGTACTCGGCGGCGTAAGGGCTGTGCCAGGCCGCTTGCAGCATGTTGGCCATTTCCCGGGCGCTGACCCGCTCGGAACGCGACAGACCGGAACCGTTCTCCATCACCAGATGCGGCGCGGTGATGCCTTTCTTCGCCAGCCACTGACGCACCACCCGTTGCGCGGCTTTGGCGTCATCGCCGTCGGCGTCGTTGCGGAATTTCTGGCCCAGGCTCAGGAAAAGCTGCTGAGCCATGGTGTTGTTACTGTATTTGTTGATGTCGCGGATGATTTCCGCCAGATCCGGCGAGAACGCACGGGCCAGCACTTTCGCGCTGCTCGGGGTCGGGGCCAGACGATCCTTGCCCTGGATGCTGCCGCCCAATTCTTTCCAGATCGCCCGCACGGCGCCGGCGGTGTAGGTCGCGTGGTCAAGCAGCGACAGGTAAGTCTGCGAGCTGCAGCCTTCGCCCAACTGGCCGGCCACGGTCACGGTCACGCTGCCATCGGCCTGCGGCACCGGGTTGTAGCGCACGCCGCCGGTGCATTGTTTGGAGTTGAGCGCTTTGACAGTGTTTTCGATGTTGATGCTGGCAATCGGCGGTTCGACCGAGATCAGCACCCGGCCGTTGTCGTTGCGGGCCACGAAACGCAAGGCCTTGAGGTTGACCAGCAGCGAATCCGGCTTGACCAGGAACGGCTTGTTCTCGTCGTTGCCGTCATCGTTGAATTCCGGCAGTTGCGGCTGCACGAAGAAGCTGCGATCGAGTACCAGATCACCGGTGACCTGGGTCACGCCGTTGGCGCGCAGGTCGCGCATCAGCAGCCAGAGTTTTTCCATGTTCAGCTTCGGATCGCCGCCACCCTTGAGGTAGAGGTTGCCGTTGAGGATCCCGCCGTTCAGGTCGCCGTCGGTATAGAACTCGGTTTTCCACTGATGGTTGGGGCCGAGCATTTCCAGCGCCGCGTAAGTGGTGACCAGCTTCATGGTCGAGGCCGGGTTGACCGACACATCGGCGTTGTACACGGTCGGCGTGCCCGGGCCGTCCAGCGGCACCATCACCAGCGACAGGGCAGAGGGCTGCAGCTTGCTGGCCTTGAGGGCTTTTTCGACGTTGGGGGTCAGGGCGGTGTTGATGGTGGCAGCGGAGACGGGCAGGGCCAGCGGCAGAAGAAGACCGGCCAGGAGCAGAGGACGCAACGATTTGATCATATGAAATAAAACCCTACAGCCGAGGGGAAAAAAGACGAGGACATGGATGAAAAGGCCCTCAGTGGTCATGAAAGTGTCGGCATTATGCCCCAAGGTGCAACAGCTTGGGCCTTTCGCAAGGGCGCCAATTCGTTATTTTTTTACAGGCGGTCGCACGCACGTCCCAGAGAGTCGGGCAATCGCCGGCTTAAACTGGTAAAGTGCCGGCCGTTATTACTTAAGAGGATTGTTCCAATGGCGACTAACCGTTCCCAGCGTCTGCGCAAAAAACTGTGCGTCGATGAATTTCAAGAGCTGGGTTTCGAACTGAACCTGGGCTTCAAAGAAGACCTGTCCGAAGAAGCCATTGACGCTTTCCTCGAAGCATTCATCAAAGAAGCCATGGAAGCCAATGGTCTGGGCTATGTCGGCGGCGACGACTTCGGTCTGGTTTGCCTGCAGAAGCGCGGCTCGGTCTCCGAAGAGCAGCGCGCTGCTGTTGAAGCCTGGCTGAAAACCCGCTCCGAGCTGACCACCACTGAAATCAGCCCGCTGCTGGACGTCTGGTATCCGGAAAAGCCGATCAACGCGGCCAAGTGATACTAAAAAAACGGCGACCCGAGGGTCGCCGTTTTTTTATGCCTGCTTTTTAATCAGGCCTTGCGCCAGTTGAGGATCAGCAAGGTCAGCACCCCCGCGACAATCCCCCAGAACGCCGAACCGATGGAAAACAGCGTCAGCCCCGACGCCGTGACCATGAAGGTGATCAGCGCCGCTTCCCGTTCCTTCACCTCGGTCATGGCGATGCTCAAACCGTTGATGATCGAGCCGAACAGCGCCAGCGCGGCAATCGAAAGCACCAGCTCCTTGGGCAGCGCGGCAAACAGCGCCGCCAGCGTGGCGCCGAATACCCCGGCAATCCCGTAGAAAATCCCGCACCACACCGCCGCGGTGTAGCGTTTGTTGCGATCCTCATGGGCATGCGGCCCGGTGCAGATCGCCGCGCTGATGGCCGCGAGGTTGATGCCGTGGGAACCGAACGGCGCCAGCAGCAGGGACGCGATGCCGGTGGCGGTGATCAGCGGCGAGGCCGGGACGTTGTAGCCGTCGGCCCGCAGCACGGCGATGCCGGGCATGTTTTGCGAGGTCATCGCTACGACAAACAGCGGGATGCCGATGCTGATGGTCGCAGCCAGGGAAAAGTGCGGCGTGGTCCAGACCGGTGTCGCCACTTCCAGATGAAAACCGCTGAAGTCCAGCAGCCCCATGAAACCCGACAGCGCGGTGCCGATCAGCAGCGCGGCGAGCACCGCATAACGCGGCGACAGGCGTTTGACGATGAGATAAGTGAAGAACATCCCCAGCACCAGGCCGGTGCGGTGTTGCGCGGCGACGAAGATTTCGCTGCCGATCTTGAACAGAATCCCCGCCAGCAGCGCGGCGGCGAGGGAGGCCGGGATCTTTTTCACCAGCCGTTCGAAGCTGCCGGTCAGGCCGCAAATGGTCACCAGCACCGCGCAGGTGATGTAGGCGCCGATGGCTTCGCCGTAGGTAACGCCGCTAAGGCTGGTGATCAACAGCGCTGCGCCGGGCGTTGACCAGGCAATCGTGATCGGCGTGCGATAACGCAACGACAGGCCGATTGAACAGACCGCCATGCCGATGGAAATCGCCCAGATCCACGACGAGATCTGCCCGCTGGTCAGGCCCGCCGCCTGTCCGGCCTGGAACATCAGCACCAGCGAACTGGTGTAGCCGGTCATCATCGCAATGAACCCGGCGACGATGGCGGAGGGCGATGTGTCCGCCAGCGGGCGCAGTCGGGTGTGGGTGATTTCGTTCATGACAGCGGTGTTCCTTGTTCAAGCCACGGATTTCGGGTTTAAGCCTAAACTCAAACGTAACGGAGCGTTGCAATACAGCCGAAGCCGCAAACAGCCGTACAGTCGTGTTGCCACCTTCCATTGTGTACAATCGCGCTGTTTTTTACGCGATACTTGCCAGCGACCTACTGTGCCGTATTACAGTCACGGTCAATTCGCCGCCGTTCTTCCCGACTCGAGTGCCCATGAACGAACAGTTGCAACCCCTCAAGAAACAACCGCGAGCAGGCAAAGCCGGCCGCAGCGGAACCCAGGACGATATTGTCTATGCGCATATCTTCGAGGCCATCCTCGAACAACGCCTGGCGCCCGGCACCAAGTTGAGCGAAGAAGCGCTGGGGGAAATTTTCGGGGTCAGCCGGACCATCATTCGCCGTGCGCTGTCGCGTCTGGCCCATGAAGGCGTGGTGCTGTTGCGGCCGAACCGTGGCGCGGTCGTCGCCAGCCCGAGCGTCGAAGAAGCGCGTCAGGTGTTCCTCGCCCGGCGTCTGGTGGAACGCGCGATCACTGAACTGGCGGTGCAACACGCCACCGCCGAGCAGATCGCCGAACTGCGCCAGATGGTCAACGACGAACGCGACAGCTTCTCCCGTGGCGATCGCGGCGCCGGCATCCGTCTCTCCGGCGAATTCCACCTGAAACTGGCCGAAGCGGCGAAGAACGCGCCGTTGATCAGTTTCCAGCGCAGCCTGGTTTCGCAGACCTCGCTGATCATCGCCCAATATGAAAGCGGCAACCGTTCGCACTGTTCCTACGACGAGCACACTCAGTTGATCGACGCCATCGAAGCGCGCAACGGCGAGCTGGCAGTGGACCTGATGATGCATCACATGGACCACATCGACAGCAAGCTCAACCTCGACGAGGAAAGCGCGTCCGACGATCTGCATGCAGTGTTCTCGCACCTGTTGCAGACCAAGAAGCCGGGGCGGCCTGCGGCCAAGCTCTGAGGCGAATCGACAGGCAACAAAAATCCCCCGGACTGCAAAGTACCGGGGGATTTTTTTGTCCGTCTGATCGTGATGATCGTTCCCACGCTCCGCGTGGGAATGCAGCCCGTGACGCTCTGCGTCACTGGACGCGGAGCGTCCCCAGAGGCATTCCCACGCAGAGCGTGGGAACGATCGAGCAATCAGTTAGCGCTGGTGTACCAGCCCACCCGCCGCATAGGTCTGGGCCACAGTGCGGTCATCGCCCAGGGTCATCAGCACAAACAACGTTTCGGCAATATTGTTGGCCTGCTTCAAGCGGTAGCTCAGCAGCGGCGTGGCGTTGTAGTCCAGCACCAGGAAGTCGGCGTCGGAGCCCGGTTGCAGGTTGCCGATCCTGTCTTCCAGACGCAGCGCCCGCGCGCCGCCGAGGGTAGCGAGGTACAGCGATTTGAACGGGCTCAGGCGCGCACCTTGCAGCTGCATCACCTTGTAGGCTTCGTTCAGGGTTTGCAGCAGCGAGAAACTGGTGCCGCCACCGACGTCAGTGCCGAGGCCGACGTTCAGTTTGTGCTTCTCGGCCATCGGCAGGTTGAACAGGCCGCTGCCGAGGAAGAAGTTCGAGGTCGGGCAAAACGCGACCGCCGAACCGGTCTGCGCCAGGCGCGCGCACTCGTCGTCGCACAGGTGCACGCCGTGGGCGAACACCGAGCGCTCGCCGAGCAATTGGTAGTGATCGTAGACGTCCAGATAGCCCTTGCGCTCCGGGAACAGCGCCTTGACCCACTCGACTTCCTTGAGGTTTTCGCTGATGTGGGTCTGCATGTACAGATCCGGGTATTCGCTGAGCAGCTGGCCGGCGAGCGTCAGCTGTTCCGGGGTGCTGGTCGGGGCGAAACGCGGGGTGACCGCATAGTGCAGACGACCCTTGCCGTGCCAGCGCTCGATCAGCGCCTTGCTGTCGACGTAGCTCGATTCCGGGGTGTCGGTCAGGTAGTCCGGCGCGTTGCGGTCCATCATCACCTTGCCGGCGATCATTCGCAGATCCAGCTTTTCGGCCGCTTCGAAGAACGAGTTCACCGACTGCGGGTGCACGCTGCCGAACACCAGCGCGGTGGTGGTGCCGTTGCGCAGCAGTTCCTTGATGAAAATATCCGCCACTTCATCGGCGTGGGCCTTGTCGGCGAACTGGCTTTCGCACGGGAAGGTGTAGGTGTTCAGCCAGTCCAGCAGTTGCTCACCATAGGCGCCGACCATGCCGGTCTGCGGAAGGTGGATGTGGGTGTCGATGAAGCCCGGAGTGATCAGCGCATCCTTGTGATGGGTGATCTCGATGTCCGCCGGCAGGGTCGGCAGCAGTTCGCTGGCGTGGCCGAGGGCACTGATCTTGCCGTCATCGACCACCAGCAGGCCGTCCTCGAAATACTCGTAGGAGGCTTCGATGCCGACCTCGGCAGGGTCGGCAATGCTGTGCAGGATGGCGGCTCGGTAGGCTTTGCGAGTCAGAGGCATGAGGGTTCTCTAATCAGTTTGAGGCTTTGAGTGTGGCGGCCTGACTGCGGCGCGAAACCGGCAGCAGTTTGGCAATCGGTTCGGCACTGGCGGTGTGCTGGCCGAAATTGGCGTTATAGGTGGCGATGATTTCGCCGGCGATGGAGATGGCGATTTCCACAGGCAACTTGCCTTTGACTTCGCCGATGCCCATCGGGCAGCGCATGCGTTGCACGACGCTGGCGTCGAAGCCACGGTCACGCAGGCGGTGTTCGAACTTGGCGCGTTTGGTCTTCGAGCCGATCAGGCCAAACCAGGTGAAGTCGTTGCGCTTGAGGATCGCGGCGGTGAGTTCCAGATCCAGTTGATGGTTGTGGGTCATGACGATGCAGTAGCTGCCGACGGGCAGGTCGTCGATTTCATCCACCGGTTCCTCGGCGACGATCTTGCGCACGCCGTGGGGAATCTGTTCGGGGAATTCCTCTTCCCGGGAATCGATCCAGCGCACCCGGCAGGGCAGGCTGGCGAGCAAGGGCACCAGCGCCCGGCCGACATGACCGGCGCCGAACACCGCGATTTGCGCCTGCACCTGGCCCATCGGTTCGAACAGCAGCACCGTGGCGCCGCCGCAGCACTGGCCCAGGCTCGCGCCGAGGCTGAAGCGCTCCAGATGGGTGTCCTGCCTGCCGCTGGCGAGCATGTCGCGGGCGATCTGCATGGCTTTATATTCCAGGTGCCCGCCACCGATGGTGTCGAACGTCTGGCGGGCGCTGACGACCATCTTCGAGCCGGCATTGCGCGGCGTCGAGCCGAGTTCTTCGATGATCGTCACCAGAACGCAGGGTTCGCCCTGGTTCTGCAGGTCGGCGAGGGCGTCGATCCAGTTGTACATATCTCACCTCTCAGATCGTTCCCACGCTCTGCGTGGGAATGCATCACTGGACGCTCCGCGTCCGCTGTTCAGGATGCGACGCAGAGCGTCGCGGGCTGCATTCCCACGCAGAGCGTGGGAACGATCATCAAACAACCTCGGTTTCAGCTTCTACGGCTTTCACCGCCTTGAGCTGGCGCATCTGCTCGCAGCCCCACAACACCCGCTCCGGGGTCGCCGGCGCGTCGATCTTCGGTTGATGCTTGTAGTCGCCGAGGCTGGCCACCGCATCCTTGATCGCACACCACGCGGCGATGCCGAGCATGAACGGCGGCTCACCCACAGCCTTGGAGTGGAACACCGTGTCTTCCGGGTTCTTGCGGTTTTCCACCAGCTTCACCCGCAGGTCCAGCGGCATGTCCGCCACGGCCGGGATCTTGTAGCTGGCCGGGCCGTTGGTCATCAGCTTGCCCTTGTTGTTCCACACCAGTTCTTCCATGGTCAGCCAGCCCATGCCCTGAACGAAACCACCCTCGACCTGGCCGATATCGATGGCCGGGTTCAGCGAGGCGCCGACGTCGTGGAGGATGTCGGTACGCAGCATCTTGTACTCGCCGGTCAGGGTGTCGACGATCACTTCGCAGCACGCCGCGCCGAAGGCGAAGTAGTAGAACGGCCGGCCACGGGCCTGGCTGCGGTCGTAGTAGATTTTCGGGGTCTTGTAGAACCCGGTGCTCGACAGCGAAACCTGGTTGAAATACGCCAGCTGGATCAGCGCTTCGAAAGTCAGGATGTGGTCGCGCACACGGACGTGGCCGTTGTGGAATTCCACGTCCTCTTCGCTGACCTTGTAGTGCCGCGCGGCGAATTCGACCAGGCGTTGCTTGATGATTTCTGCTGCGTTCTGCGCCGCTTTGCCGTTCAGGTCTGCACCGCTGGAGGCCGCGGTTGGCGAGGTGTTTGGCACCTTGTCGGTGTTGGTCGCGGTGATCTGCACGCGGTCCATTTCCACCTGGAACACTTCGGCCACGACCTGCGCAACCTTGGTGTTCAGGCCCTGGCCCATTTCCGTGCCGCCGTGGTTCAGGTGAATGCTGCCGTCGGTGTAGACGTGCACCAAGGCACCTGCCTGGTTGAGGAAGCTGGCGGTGAAGGAAATGCCGAATTTCACCGGGGTCAGCGCCAGGCCTTTTTTCAGGATCGGGCTGTTGGCGTTGTAGCGACGGATCGCTTCGCGGCGCTCGGCGTACTGGCTGCTTTCTTCCAGCTCGGCGGTCATTTCCTCGAGCATGTTGTGCTCGACGGTCTGGTAGTAATGGGTGACGTTGCGCTCGGTCTTGCCGTAGTAGTTGGCCTTGCGCACGGCCAGCGGATCGAGGTTCAGGTGACGGGCGATGGCGTCCATCACTTCTTCGATCGCGACCATCCCTTGCGGGCCGCCGAAACCACGGTACGCAGTGTTCGACGCGGTGTTGGTCTTGCAGCGGTGACCGTTGATGGTCGCATCGCCGAGGTAGTACGAGTTGTCCGAGTGGAACATCGCCCGGTCAACGATCGAGGCCGACAGGTCAGGCGAGCAGCCGCAGTTACCGGCCAGATCCATCGCGATGCCGTGCAGGCGGCCGGTGCTGTCGAAACCGACGTCGTACTCGACGTAGAAAGGGTGACGCTTGCCGGTCATCAGCATGTCCTCGACACGCGGCAGGCGCATCTTGGTCGGCTGGCCGGTGAGGTGCGCGATCACTGCGCACAGGCACGCCGGGCTCGCGGCCTGGGTTTCCTTGCCGCCGAAACCACCGCCCATGCGGCGCATGTCGACCACGATCTTGTTCATCGAAACGTCGAGGACTTCGGCCACCAGTTTCTGCACTTCGGTGGGGTTCTGGGTCGAGCAGTAGACGATCATGCCGCCGTCTTCGGTCGGCATCACCGAGGAAATCTGGGTCTCCAGATAAAAGTGTTCCTGGCCGCCGATGTGCAGCGTGCCTTGAATGCGATGCTCGGCCGTGGCCAAGGCGTTGGCGGAATCACCACGCTGATGAGTGTGGCTGTCGAGTACGAAGTGGCGTTTGCGCAGGGCTTCGACCACGTCCAGCACCGGTTCCAGATCTTCGTATTCGATGATCGCGGCCATGGCGGCCTTGCGTGCGGTTTCCAGATCCTTGGCGGCCACGGCCAGCACCGGTTGACCGACAAACTGCACGTCATCGATGGCCAGCATCGGATCGCCCGGCAGCAACGGGCCGATGTCTTTCAGGCCCGGCACGTCTTCGTGGGTGATGGCGATGCGTACGCCTTCGAAGGCGTAGCAAGGCTGGGTGTCGATGCTGATGATTTTCGCGTGGGCGCGATCCGACAGCCGCGCGTAAACGTGCAACTGGTTGGGGAATTCCAGGCGGTCATCGATGTACTGCGCTTCACCGGACACATGCTTGGCGGCGCTGTCGTGCTTGACGCTGCGGCCGACGCCGGTGGTCAGGTCTTTGGCGAACAGTTCAGCCAGTTCAGCTTGCGTTTTCTCTACGCCGTGATGGTTAGACATAAGCGGTCACCCGAGTCTCGATGTGCGGTGTTTGCAGTTCGATGAAGTATTTGCGCAGCAGGTTCTGCGCGCTGAGCAGGCGGTATTCCTTGCTGGCGCGGAAGTCCGAGAGCGGGGTGAAATCCTCGCCCAGCGCGGTGCAGGCACGTTCGATTACAGCGTTGTTGAACGGCTGACCGAGCAGTACGGCTTCACAGTGAGCGGCGCGTTTCGGGATCGCTGCCATGCCGCCGAAGGCGACGCGGGCGTCGGTGATCACGTCGTTCTCAACCCGCAGGTTGAACGCGGCGCAGACGGCAGAGATGTCGTCGTCCAGACGCTTGGAGACTTTGTAGGCGCGGAAGCGCTGCTCGGCCGTGGCGCGAGGGACGATGATTTTCTCGATGAACTCGCTTTCCTGACGCGCAGTGACCCGGTAATCGATGAAGTAATCCTCGAGGGCCAGCGTGCGGCGGGTCTCGCCCTTGCACAGCACGATCTGCGCACCGAGGGCGATCAGCAGGGGCGGCGAGTCACCGATCGGCGAGGCGTTGCCGATATTGCCACCCAGGGTGCCCTGGTTGCGGATCTGCAGGGAGGCGAAGCGGTGCAGCAGTTCGCCGAAGTCCGGATACTCGGCGTTCAGCGCTTCGTAGCAGTCGGAGAGGGCGGTGGCGGCGCCGATTTCGATGCGGTCATCGAAGTGCTCGATGCGCTTCATTTCGGCGACGTTGCCGACGTAGATCATCACCGGCAGGGTGCGGTGGAACTGCGTGACTTCCAGCGCCAGATCGGTGCCGCCCGCCAGCAGGCGGGCCTGTGGATAAGCGTCGTAGAGATCGGCCAGATCGGCCACGGTCAGCGGCACCAGGCAACGTTTGTCGCCGCTGTTGAGTTCGCCGATCGACGTCGGGGCAATGGCTTTGAGGCGGGCGATGGTTTCGGCTTCGCGGGCGTCGAACTGGTCCGGTTGCTTGCCGCAGCAGGATTGCTCGGCAGCGGCCAGAATCGGCCGGTAGCCGGTACAGCGGCAGAGGTTGCCGGCCAGCGCTTCGTGGGCCTTGGCCTGATCCGGTGCATCGCTGTTCTTTTGCAGGGCGAACAGCGACATCACGAAACCGGGGGTGCAGAAACCGCACTGCGAACCGTGGCACTCGACCATGGCTTTCTGCACGCTGTGCAGTTCGCCCTTGTGCTTGAGGTCTTCGACGCTGATCAATTGCTTGCCGTGCAGCGACGAAACGAACGTCAGACACGAGTTGAGGCTGCGATAGCGAATGTGCTCGCGGCCATCGTCATCCGTCTGCAACTCGCCGACCACCACCGTACACGCGCCGCAGTCACCGCTGGCGCAGCCTTCTTTGGTGCCGGATTTACCCACGTGTTCGCGCAGGTAGTTGAGCACAGTCAGGTTCGGGTCCAGGGCGTGCTCGCTACGGAGTTCCTGGTTAAGTAAAAACTGGATCACGGAAGGCCTCGCAGACTCATTATTGTTGTTGAGCGACTTGAGCCGAATTTAGCAGGTCTGACTTTTCGGTCAATGGTTTTCTGACTTAAAGGTCAGGAAAAACCGTTTTGTCGCTCAACCACGTGTCTCTTCAGTATTGACCCTCATTGGATCAAGCGCTTTTTTGCGGGATTCGTGCCAAAAACCGCTGTGCGGGCACTCCGCCATGACCGCGCATTGCGCTACACTGCGCCGCTTGTGCAGATCGAAGAGTTTGAAGGACAACCATGACGTTCAAGGCGCCGGACAGCCTCGCCGAGCAAATCGCTCACCACCTCGCCGAACGGATCATTCGCGGCGAAATGAAGCCGGGAGAGCGCATCCAGGAACAAAAGGTCACGCTGGCGCTGAACGTCAGCCGCGGCTCTGTCCGCGAAGCCTTGCTGATCCTCGAGCGCCGTCACCTGATCGCGATCCTGCCGCGCCGAGGCGCCCACGTCACCGAACTGACGGCGCACAAGGTGCAGAGCCTGTGCACGTTGATGAGCGAGTTGTACATCCTGCTCGGCAACGCCGTGGCCAATGGCTGGCAGACCCAGGCCGACATGGCGCCGTTCGTGCAGATCCAGCAGCGCCTGACCGCCAGCTACGAGCGTCAGGACATCCGCACCTTCGTCGACGACAGCTTCAACGTGATGCGCGCCGCGTACCCGTTCGCCAACAACCCGTACCTGCAGGAAACCGTCGAGAACCTGCAACCGGCCATGAGCCGTGCGTATTTCCTCGCGCTGGAACAGCGCAAGGCCGAGATGAGCGAGTTCCTCGAACTGTTCGAACGCCTGCTCGCCGCCGTCCTTGCCCGTGACCTGCCGCAGATCCGCATCGTGCTGACGGCTTACGCCCAGCGCAGCTGCGATCTGGTGGTGTCCGCCCTGACGGTTGCCTGACCTTGCGGCTCAAGTGCATCAAGCTGGCGGGGTTCAAATCCTTCGTCGATCCGACCACGGTGAACTTCCCCAGCAACATGGCGGCGGTCGTCGGGCCGAACGGTTGCGGCAAGTCGAACATCATCGACGCCGTGCGCTGGGTAATGGGCGAAAGCTCGGCCAAGAACCTGCGCGGCGAGTCGATGACCGACGTCATCTTCAACGGCTCGACCAGCCGCAAACCGGTGAGCCAGGCGAGCATCGAACTGGTGTTCGACAACTCCGACGGCACGCTGCTGGGCGAGTGGGCCGCTTATGCGGAAATTTCGATCCGCCGCAAAGTGACCCGCGACAGCCAGACGACTTATTACCTCAATGGCGCCAAATGCCGTCGTCGCGACATCACCGACATCTTCCTCGGCACCGGCCTCGGTCCGCGCAGCTACTCGATCATCGAGCAGGGGATGATCTCCAAGCTGATCGAGTCCAAACCCGAAGACCTGCGTAATTTCATCGAAGAAGCCGCCGGCATCTCCAAGTACAAGGAGCGCCGGCGGGAGACCGAAAACCGCATCCGCCGCACCCACGAAAACCTGGCCCGTCTGACCGACCTGCGCGAAGAGCTCGAGCGCCAGCTCGAACGCTTGCACCGTCAGGCCGAGGCCGCCAAGAAGTATCAGGAATACAAGGCCGAAGAACGCCAGCTCAAGGCGCAACTGTCGGCCCTGCGCTGGCAGGATCTGAACGATCAGGTCAGCCAGCGTGAATCGATCATCGGCAACCAGGAAATCAGCTTCGAAGCGCTGGTTGCCGAGCAACGTAACGCCGACGCCGCCATTGAACGGCTGCGCGACGGTCACCATGACCTGTCCGAGCGCTTCAATCTGGTGCAGGGGCGCTTCTATTCGGTCGGCGGCGACATCGCCCGGGTCGAGCAGAGCATCCAGCACGGTCAGCAGCGCTTGCGCCAATTGCAGGACGATCTGAAAGAAGCCGAGCGCGCACGCCTCGAAACCGAATCGCACCTGGGCCACGACCGCACCTTGCTGCTGACCCTCGGCGAAGAACTCGATCAACTGACCCCTGAGCAGGAAATCACCAACGCCGCCGCCGAAGAAGCCGCCGCGGCGCTGGAAGATTCCGAAACCGTCATGCACGGCTGGCAGGAGCAGTGGGACGCCTTCAACCTGACCGCCGCTGAACCGCGCCGTCAGGCCGAAGTGCAGCAGTCGCGGATCCAGCAGCTGGAAACCAGCATGGAGCGTCTGGCCGATCGGCAAAAACGTCTGGGCGAAGAGCGCGCGCTGCTTTCGGCCGATCCGGAAGACGCGGCGATCATTGAGCTCAGCGAACAGCTCGCCGAGTCCGAAGCCACCCTTGAAGATTTGCAGACCAGCGAAGCAGCCCAAGTCGAAAAACTTGAGCAACTGCGCCAGGAATTGCAGCAGGCGCTGGCCGCGCAGCAACAGGCGCAGGGCGATTTGCAGCGCCTCAATGGTCGCCTCGCATCGTTGGAAGCCTTGCAGCAGGCCGCGCTCGATCCGGGCACCGGCACTGCCGAATGGCTGAAGGAACACAACCTCGCCGAACGTCCGCGTCTGGCTGAAGGCCTGAAGGTCGAGGCCGGTTGGGAGCTGGCGGTGGAAACCGTGCTCGGCGCCGACCTGCAAGCGGTGCTGGTGGATGATTTCGACGGTTTCGATCTGTCTGGTTTCGAGCAGGGCGATCTGCGTTTGCTCAGCCCCGGCAACGACGGCGTGCGCGCCGCCGGCAGCCTGCTGGACAAGGTCGAGGCGCAGGTGGATTTGTCGCCTTGGCTCGCTCAGGTCAAACCGGTCGACAGCCTTGAGCAGGCACTCGCCTCGCGCGGCCAACTGGCTGCCGGGCAGAGTCTGATCAGCCGCGACGGTTACTGGGTCGGCCGGCACTTCCTGCGGGTACGCCGCGCCAGTGAAGCCGAAAGCGGCATGCTCGCACGCGGTCAGGAAATCGAATCGCTGCATGCGGAACGCGAAGAGCGCGAAGCCACGGTCGAGGCTATGGAAGCCCGTTTGCAGACCCTGCGCGCGCAACAGCGTCAGCAGGAAAACGGCCGCGAACATTTGCGTCGCCTGTTGCAGGACGAAGCCCGTCAGCAAGGCGAACTGAAAGCCCAGTTGTCCGCCGGCAAAGCCAAGGCCGAGCAGTTGAACCTGCGTCGCACCCGCCTCGACGAAGAGCTGGTCGAACTCGCCGAGCAGCGCGAACTGGAACACGAAAACATCGGCGAAGCGCGGATCCAGTTGCAGGACGCCCTCGACGCCATGGCCCTCGACACCGAGCAGCGCGAATTGCTGCTGGCTCAACGTGACAGCCTGCGCGAGCGGCTGGATCGGGTGCGTCAGGAAGCCCGTCAGCACAAGGACCACGCCCATCAATTGGCCGTGCGCCTCGGCTCGCTACGGGCCCAGCATGATTCGACTCGCCAGGCCCTTGAGCGTCTGGAAATGCAGGCCGAGCGTCTCACCGAAAAACGTGAACAGCTCAGCCTGAATCTGGAGGAGGGCGAGGCGCCGCTGGAAGAACTGCGCCTCAAACTCGAAGAGTTGCTCGACAAGCGCATGAGCGTCGACGATGAACTCAAGACCGCGCAGATCGCCCTGGAAGACGCCGACCGCGAACTGCGCGACGCGGAAAAACGCCGGACCCAGGCCGAGCAGCAATCGCAATTGATCCGTGGCCAGCTCGAACAGCAACGCATGGAATGGCAAGCCCTGACCGTGCGCCGCAAGGCCTTGCAGGATCAATTGCTGGAAGACGGCTACGATCTGCACGGCGTGCTCAGCACCTTGACTGCCGAGGCCAGCGAGAAGGCTGCCGAAGAAGAACTTGAACGCATCGCCGCGCGGATTCAGCGCCTGGGCGCGATCAACCTCGCGGCGATCGACGAATACCAGCAACAATCCGAGCGTAAACGTTATCTGGACGCCCAGGACGCCGATCTGGTCGAAGCACTGGAGACCCTGGAAAACGTCATACGCAAGATCGACAAGGAAACCCGTAACCGTTTCAAAGATACCTTTGATCAGATCAATGGCGGTTTACAGGCACTTTTCCCGAAAGTTTTCGGTGGCGGGCGGGCGTATTTGGAACTGACGGGCGAAGATCTACTCGATACAGGGGTGACGATCATGGCGCAACCGCCCGGGAAGAAGAACAGCACCATCCATTTGCTCTCCGGCGGCGAGAAAGCCCTGACGGCACTGGCACTGGTTTTTGCGATCTTCAAATTGAATCCGGCGCCGTTCTGCATGCTCGATGAGGTTGACGCACCACTGGATGACGCTAACGTTGGACGCTACGCACGATTGGTCAAAGAGATGTCGCAGACCGTGCAGTTCATCTATATCACCCACAACAAGATCGCCATGGAAATGGCTGACCAGTTGATGGGCGTGACGATGCACGAGCCGGGTTGTTCGCGACTGGTAGCCGTGGATGTCGAGGAGGCGATGGCGATGGTGGATGCCTGAGCCGGCGCTGTCGGAAAAGGTATTTGTAGTCTGTAGGACATATTTACCGGCTTCGACTTGCTGGCCAATCGACATAATCGCGCAAGCCAATGAGACAGACGGTGTAAAGTTGTCTTTGGTCGTGCTAGTTTAATGTCAATTTTTCGTATACGTGGGCAAAACGCCTGTCAGAACATAGAGTTGGCGCCACGTTTTAAAGCGGTTTGCACAGTGTAAACCCCTTATTTTTCAGCATTTTTTATAGAGGCACGGGATTACATGGAAATCGGTCTGCGCGAGTGGCTGATCGTCATCGGCATCATTGTGATAGCCGGTATTCTTTTCGATGGCTGGCGCCGTATGCGCGGCGGCAAGGGAAAACTGAAATTCCGTCTTGACCGAAGTCTGTCCAACCTGCCGGACGAGGACACCAGCGCCGAGCTGTTGGGCCCGGCCCGCGTGCTGGATACCCACAAAGAGCCGCAACTGGACGAACACGATTTGCCATCGGTGAGTATGCCGGCCCGCGAAGCACGCGAGCCTCGCGAATCCGGTTCCAAGCGCGGCAAGCGTGGCGGCAACGGTCCGGCCCAGGGCGACCTGAACCTCGATCTGGATCTGGACGGCGGTCCGAGCTTCAGCAGCCGCGACGATGATTTCGTCGAGCCTGCCGCCAAGTCGTCGCCGGCAGTGGCCGACAAGGATCAGCCGCAAGCCGAAGAAGTGCTGGTGATCAGCGTGATCTGCCGCGACCCGGCCGGCTTCAAGGGCCCGGCACTGCTGCAGAACATTCTGGAAAGCGGTCTGCGTTTCGGCGAGATGGATATCTTCCACCGTCACGAAAGCATGGCCGGCAACGGTGAAGTGCTGTTCTCCATGGCCAACGCGGTCAAGCCGGGCATCTTCGATCTGGACGACATCGACCATTTCAGCACCCCGGCGGTGAGCTTCTTCCTCGGCCTGCCAGGCCCGCGTCATCCGAAGCAGGCCTTCGACGTGATGGTCGCGGCAGCCCGCAAGCTGTCCCAGGAGCTGAACGGCGAATTGAAAGATGACCAGCGCAGCGTCCTGACCGCGCAGACCATCGAGCACTACCGTCAGCGCATCGTCGAATTCGAACGTCGCGCCCTGACCCAGAAGCGTTGATTGAAAAGATTGCCTCGCAATAAAGGGGCAATCGGCAAAATAGATTGAGCAGCCTCGGCTGCTCTTTTGCTTTATGAGAGAACACCCATGACTGCCGCCAAAGACCGCATTCTAGAGCTGCGCGCTGAACTCGATCAGCACAACTACCGTTACCACGTCCTCGATGAGCCGAGCATTCCGGATGCCGAGTACGACCGGTTGTTCCACGAGCTCAAGGCGCTGGAAGCGGCCAACCCGGAACTGATCACCAGCGACTCGCCGACCCAGCGCGTCGGCAGCGTGGCGCTGACCGCATTCACCCAGGTGCGTCACGAAGTGCCGATGCTCAGCCTCGGCAACGCCTTCGAAGAAACCGACATGCGCGAGTTCGACCGCCGGGTGACCGAAGGTCTGGATCTGCCGGCCGGCGATCTGTTCGGTGGTGGCGCGGCGGTGGAATACAGCTGCGAGCCGAAACTCGATGGTCTGGCGGTCAGCCTGCTGTATCAGGACGGCGTGCTGGTGCGCGGTGCCACGCGCGGAGACGGTACCACCGGCGAAGACATCAGCGTCAACGTGCGCACCGTGCGCAACATTCCGCTGAAGCTGCACGGCACGGGCTGGCCGGCGACGCTGGAAGTGCGTGGCGAAGTGTTCATGTCCAAGGCCGGTTTCGAACGCCTCAACGCTTCGCAACTGGAAGTCGGCGGCAAGACTTTCGCCAACCCGCGCAACGCCGCCGCCGGCAGCCTGCGTCAGCTGGATTCGAAGATCACCGCCAACCGGCCGCTGGAATTCTGCTGCTACGGCATCGGCCAGGTGTCCCACGATATTTCCGACACCCACATCGGCAACCTCCAGCAACTGAAAGCCTGGGGCATGCCGATCAGCCACGAATTGAAACTGGCCAACGGCATCGGCGAATGCCTGGATTATTACCGCGATATCGGTGAGCGCCGTAATTCGCTGGCCTATGAAATCGACGGCGTGGTGTTCAAGGTAAACAGCATTGCCGACCAGCGCGAACTGGGCTTCCGCGCCCGTGAACCGCGCTGGGCCATCGCCCACAAATTCCCGGCCATGGAAGAGCTCACCGAGCTGCTCGACGTGGAGTTCCAGGTCGGCCGTACCGGCGCCGTCACCCCTGTGGCGCGCTTGAAACCGGTCAAGGTCGCTGGCGTCACGGTGGCCAACGCCACATTGCACAACATGGATGAAGTCGCCCGGCTGGGCCTGATGATCGGCGACACGGTGATCATTCGTCGCGCTGGCGATGTGATCCCGCAAGTGGTGCAAGTGGTCATGGAGCGCCGCCCGGAAGATGCGCGGCCGGTGCAGATTCCTGAGAGCTGCCCGGTCTGCGGCTCCCACGTCGAACGCACGCAACTGGTCAAGCGCAGCAAGGGCAAGGAAACCATCAGCGAGGGCGCGGTGTATCGCTGCGTCGGCCGACTGGCCTGCGGTGCGCAACTGAAGCAGGCGATCATTCACTTCGTCTCCCGTCGTGCGATGGACATCGAAGGCCTGGGCGACAAGAGTGTCGAGCAGTTGGTCGATGAGGGGCTGGTCAGTTCGCCGGCTGATCTTTATGCGCTGAAGTTCGAGGACATCGTCGACCTCGAGGGCTTTGCCGAGGTGTCGAGCAACAAGTTGCTGGCTGCGATTGAAGACAGCAAGAAACCGGGTCTGGCGCGCTTCATCTATGCGCTGGGCATTCCAGATGTCGGCGAAGAGACGGCCAAGGTGCTGGCGCGTTCGCTGGGGTCGCTGGAGCGTGTTCAGCAAGCCTTGCCGCAAGTGCTGACTTACCTGCCGGACATCGGTCTGGAAGTGGCGCACGAGATTCACAGCTTCTTCGAAGATGCGCACAACCGGCAGGTGATCACCGAGCTGCTGGGCCACGGTTTGCAGATTCAGGATCAGGGCGAGCTGGGCGCCGAGTTTGCCGCCAGCACCACGCTGGGTGGCTTCCTCGACAAGCTGCACATTCCCTCGGTGGGCCCGGGCGGGGCGCAGAAGCTGGCGGACAAGTTCGAATCGCTGGAAGGGGTGATGAATGCGGACTGGCTGGACATGCGCCAGGCATTGCCGGAGAAGCAGGCCAACTCGGTTCGCGAGTTCTTCGCCTTGCCAGAACATCGTCAACTGGCTGAAGACGCCGAGAAGCAACTGCGCGATTTCGGTATGCACTGGCAGAGCGAAAAGAAAGTCGTCGAAGGCCTGCCATTGGCCGGGGAGACCTGGGTACTGACCGGCAAGGTCGAGCTGATGAGCCGCGACGTGGCCAAGGAACACCTGGAAAGCCTCGGCGCCAAGGTCGCCGGCTCCGTGTCGGCCAAGACTCATTGCGTGGTCGCCGGGCCGGGCGCCGGGTCGAAACTGACCAAGGCCAACGAACTGGGCGTGAAAGTGATGGATGAAGAGGCGTTTATCGCGTTCCTGAAAGGACACGGTATTTCCGCCTGACGCAACGCGCGGGAACGATCGACTCGCGGGAATGATCTAGTCTTGGCAAGCCCAAGGGAGAGATCGCCATGTACCGCTTTTTCGAGCAGCTCAGTTCCCGCATCGTCGCGCCGTTCATGGGCGAATCCTCGCGCAACAGCAAAATCTGGCCGTGCCGCTGCGGCCAGTCGCTGTTCTTTCGCAACAGCCAGTGCCTGGCCTGCAATGCGGCGCTGGGTTATCAACCGGAACACAGTCGCCTGACCTCGCTGCAACCGGGGCCGCAAGAGGGCACCTGGACGCTGGACGCCGACCCCGAAGCCGGGCTGTTCCGACGTTGTGCCAACCTTGATACCCCGGCGGCCTGCAACTGGCTGCTGCCCGCCAACGATCACTACACCCTGTGCGCGGCCTGCGATCTGAATCGCACCATTCCCGATCTGTCCGTCCCGGAAAACCCCGAACGCTGGCGCAAGGTGGAAATCGCCAAGCGGCGACTGGTGGCGCAACTGATCAGCCTCGGTCTGCCGGTCGTTCCGAAAACCGTCGACGAAGCCACCGGCCTGGCCTTCGATTTCATCGGCGTCGATCTGCAAGGCAACGCACCGATGACCGGCCACGCCAACGGCCTGATCACTCTCGACATCGAAGAAGCCGACGACGCCCACCGCGAGCGGGTCAGGGCGCAGATGCACGAACCCTATCGCACGCTGCTCGGGCATTTTCGCCATGAGGTCGGGCACTACTACTGGGATCGCCTGATCGACAACGGCCCGTGGCTCGGTTCATTCCGCAACCTGTTCGGCGACGAACGCGCCAGTTATGCCGAGGCGCTGGAGCGACATTATCAACAAGGCGCGCCGGCGGACTGGTCGCAGCACTACGTCAGCGCCTACGCCACCATGCACCCGTGGGAAGACTGGGCGGAAACCTGGGCGCATTACCTGCACATGATGGACGCGGTGGATACGGCGCTGGGTTTCGGCATGAGTGCCCGGGAGATGGACCTGGATTACCAGCCATTTCCGCCGAGCACGCTGTACGACCCCGAGCATCCCGGCGGCGCGGCGTTCCTGTCGTTCGTCAACGCGTGGATCGAACTGGCCGGCATGCTCAACGAGCTGTCGCGCAGCATGGGCCAGCCGGATTTCTATCCCTTCGTCCTGCCGCCGGCGGCGATCGCCAAGCTGCACTTCATTCATCTGGTGATCCAGCAAGAGGGCGGCCGCGCGGACGAGGTGCTGCAGGCGCAATAGCAAGTGCTTGAAGCCCTTCATATTTTTAATCTGCAACGAGCGGTTGTAACTTCGTCTCAGATAGGTACAATGGCGCGGCTCGCCGACAGGCGAGTGTCGTTATGGTGACCCTATCGGTCCCCCCGCAACGATTACCCGTGAACCTGGTCAGAGCCGGAAGGCAGCAGCCACAGCGGGAACATTGTGTGCCGGGGTGTGGCTGGTAGGGTTACCACCTTAACGAACATCGAACGAACCGACTGAACTGCATGGGTTTCGCCCAGTGCGGTTTTTTTATGCCTGCGATTTGTCGGTTCGTACCCAAACCTCCCGCTCTCGAGTGCGCCGACACGGGGTAATCATTTGCTCTTCAATCGCGCATACTCGCAGCCACCGAAATAAATGAAGAGTCTGGCCAGGATCGACCTTGCAAGGTCTGCGCCCTGGCCGCGAGGTTTTATGCTCCCGGAACATTCCGATCTATCCAGCCCTGTGTTCTTGCCCGTCACGGATGAAACCTGCGCGAACCTGTTGCAGGCGGGTGGCGCAAAAGCGCTCGAAAGCCTGACCGATCCGGAATTGGCGGCGGTGCTGGTCATCCAGAATCTGGTGCAGACGAAAGAGCAGGATCTCGGCGCCGTGGCGGCAGAGAAGATTCTGGCCAAGCTGTTGGCGTGGGCTGTCGACACTCCTCAGTCTACGAATGCGAGCCTGCTGTCCGAAGCGCAGCGACTGTTCGACCCGCGCAAACTGTATTTCGGCCTGAAGGTCCTGAATCCTCTGAATCTGCGTTTTCTGTTGGTCGAAGAAATATCGGCACGCGATTACCTATTGCCCGACGGCCAGTGGGATTTTGAATACAAGGTCCGGCGCCATCGCAGCCATGACCCGTTCAGCCAGCCGATCGTGACGCCCCGTTACCGCGAGCGCTGGTTAAGCCCGGCGCAGGACAAACTGGTCAGAACCTTCCGCGCCAATCTGGACGAAGACCTGCACGTTCAGGGTTACGCGGGGATCGGCAAAAGCCATCTGTTGGTCGCTTTGCTGGAGCACTTGCGCCCGGAAAAGACTTTATTGTTGGCGCGCACCCCGGCCAAGCTGGAGGTCCTTCGCCAGCGCATGACAGGGCCGAGCGAGAAGAAGGCCGGCAAGACCTTCCTGGCGTTTGCGCAGTCACTGATGCTCGGGCGCAGGCCTCAGGCTGAAGGGGCGACTCGGATTCTGAGTCGACAGGCGCTGGCGCAGGAACTGAATATCTACGGTTTCCACCACCACGATGGACAGGCGACCCTTGAACTCTGCCTCAAAGTGATCGAGCGCTATTGCCGCTTCCGCGATCACACCTTTTCGGCGAAGCATCTGCCGCATTTCAACCAGCCGCTCTCCAGCGTCGACGCTCAAGTGTTGCTGGAGTATTCGAGCCGGGTGTGGGGCTATCTAGAACTCAACCCGGTGTGGGGCAGCCAGACCGGGTTCGAAGCGCTACTGATGATCAAGCGCGCCTGCATCGCCGGTTGCGTGGTGCCAGCGCGCTACACCCACGTGTTGATCGATGAGAGCCAGGACATTCCCGGATCGCTGTTGCAGATTATCGAACGCGGCCGCCAGGTGTTGATCACCCTCGGCGACGAGTACCAGCAGGCCAGTGGCGTGCCGGTCAAACGGCACCGTGAGGTTCGCCAAAGCGATATCAGCTATTCCGTGCGCTCGGGTCGCAACGTCGAACGGCTGGTCAATCCGCTGATCGCCCGGCATTCGCAGAAGGGCAAGATTCCGTTCGAAGGCGCCAGTGACGCCGATGTTGTTATCAAGGAGTACCCGGAAGGTTTCGTACCGTCCGAGGGTTGCGTGGTGCTGACGGCATCGCCCTGGGACAGCATGATCTGGGCCATCCACCTGCACGACTCCAACTGCAAGTTCAGATTTCCGGACAAGCGCACTCAGGATGAACTCAAGCATTTCATGGCCACCGCCATCGAACTGTTCAAACCTGATTTCTACCGTTCCGAATTCAGCGAAAACGGCGTGCATCCGTACTTCAGCGACCTGCCTGACTGGCAGGCCGTTTGTGACGCCAATCAGTTCGACGAATCATTTCTGCGGGTCAAGGCCAAGCTGGAAAACGGCTTCATGATCGCCGACCTGACACGCTTGAACCGAATGATCGACAACGCCGGCAACGGCTGCCTGCTGATGCTCGCGGAAGAGGCGGGGGGCATGGAGTTCGACAAGGTCTTGCTGACGCCGGGGTTGCTGACCAACGAGAAATTCAAGGACGCCTACGCGTTCGATCAGCGGATCTGCGCCGTGTACATCGCCATCTCTCGCGCCAGGCTGAAGCTTTACGTGCCGTACGATGTGGTTGAGTGGGTCGAGTATCACGAGTACCAGCAGTTTCGTGATACGGCTGGGCATTGAGGGTCTGGCTCACGGCTCGCCGCCAGACTTACCGGTATACAACCGGATAATGTCATCAATCTCCCCCGACATTTTCATCCGCAGCAACGTCCTCAATATCCGCTGCACCGGCACATTCGGATCATTGCGCACATAGCAGCCGACCTTCTGCTCCTGCAGCACCGCCACCGCTTGCAGCTGCTGCCCCGGCTGCAGGCGCTGATTGAACCAGTCCAGCGTCCATTGATTGCTTACGGCGTAGCGATAGCGGCCGGCCAGCAGTTTGTCGAGCACCTGCTCCTGGTTGCGCGCGTCTTCGCGCCAGAGTCGATCGGCGTCGAATATCGGTTGCAGCGTGGGGTAGCTGTAGCCAAGCACGGTGCCGATCGACTGGCGGGGCAGGTGGGCCGGATCAGCGCTGGGCGGTTGGTCCTGGCGGCTGATCAGCAGGTCACGCTGGAACAGCAGCGGAATGCTCCAGATGTAATCACCGGACTGGTTCGGCAGCCACGATTGCGCGGCATAGCAGCGCACGTCGACTTCGCCATGTTCCATGGCGTTCTGCACGCGGGCGCGGGGCAGGACGTGAAATTGCGCCGGTATGCCGACCTGGGTCGCCAGGCTGAGCATCATGTCGTAGAGGATGCCCTGGGTCGGACGGCCGCGTTCGATCTGCACCATCGGCATCGCCCAGCTGTCGGCAATCACGAAGCGCAGCGGCGGTTGCGACGCCATCGCGCTCAGGCTGATTCCCAGTATTGCCCCCACGGCCCACCGCATAAACGCTCCGGTAATTCCCGATCCCGAACCGATAAAAGCCCTCGATCATGCAGCTTAGCCAGAATAGACGAGCACACCGGATGCAATTTTGCCCTTGCTCCGCTAGCATTAGCCGCTTCTGCTTCCTTTGCCGCGACGGTTTTCGATGAGTTATCAGGTTCTTGCACGTAAATGGCGTCCGCGCTCGTTCCGCGAAATGGTCGGCCAGACCCATGTGCTCAAGGCTCTGATCAATGCCTTGGACAGCCAGCGCCTGCACCACGCCTACCTCTTCACGGGTACGCGGGGCGTCGGCAAGACCACGATTGCGCGGATCATCGCCAAATGCCTGAACTGTGAAACAGGTATCACTTCAAGCCCGTGCGGCGAGTGTTCGGTGTGCCGCGAGATCGATGAAGGCCGTTTCGTCGACCTGATCGAGATCGACGCCGCGAGCCGGACCAAGGTCGAGGACACCCGCGAGCTGCTCGACAACGTGCAGTACGCCCCGAGCCGTGGGCGCTTCAAGGTCTACCTGATCGACGAAGTGCACATGCTCTCCAGCCATTCCTTCAATGCGCTGCTCAAAACCCTCGAAGAGCCGCCGCCCTACGTCAAGTTCATCCTGGCGACCACCGACCCGCAGAAACTTCCGGCAACGATTTTGTCGCGTTGCCTGCAGTTCTCCCTGAAGAACATGACGCCTGAGCGGGTCGTCGAGCATCTGACCCACGTTCTGGGCGCCGAAAATGTCCCGTTCGAAGACGACGCCCTGTGGCTGCTCGGCCGCGCGGCCGACGGTTCGATGCGTGACGCCATGAGCCTGACCGACCAGGCCATCGCCTTCGGTGAAGGCAAGGTGTTGGCCGCCGACGTGCGGGCGATGCTCGGTACGCTGGATCACGGCCAGGTCTACGACGTGCTGCACGCGCTGATCGAAGGCGACGCCAAGGCGTTGCTCGAAGCGGTGCGTCATCTCGCTGAACAGGGGCCGGACTGGAACGGCGTGCTCTCGGAAATTCTCAACGTGCTGCACCGCGTCGCCATCGCCCAGGCCTTGCCGGAAGGTGTCGACAACGGCCACGGCGACCGTGACCGGGTGCTGGCACTGGCCCAGGCCTTGCCGGCCGAAGACGTGCAGTTCTATTACCAGATGGGCCTGATCGGTCGCCGCGACTTGCCGCTGGCGCCGGACCCGCGAGGCGGTTTCGAGATGGTGCTGCTGCGGATGCTGGCCTTCCGGCCAGCAGACACGGCGGACGCCCCGAGGCAACCGCTAAAGCCAGTGGGGATCAGCCAGGCCACAGTTGATTCCGCAAACTCAGTGGCTGCCGCGCCGAAACCTGCGCCGGTAGTTGCTGTGGCTGTTGCGCCGGCGCCAGCGCCGGTGGTTGCACCTGCGCCGGCTCCCGAGCCTGCACCGGTTGCCCCGGTGATTGCGCCTGAACCCGTTCCTGAGCCCGAGGCCGAGCCCGAGCCGGTCGCCGTCGAAGAAGTCGTCGATCTGCCGTGGAATGACCCGGTAGAGCCGGCGCCTGTGCAGCAGCCAGCGGTAGAACCGGTGCTGGAAACCACCGCCGAACAGCCTGACCTGCCGCCCATGCCGCTGCCGACTCCGGACAGCGTCGTACCGGACGCGCCGGAGTGGGCCGCCGCGCCGATCCCCGAGCCATCAGTGGCCGACGTCGATGCCGCCACACCGGGCATGGACATGGACGACGAGCCGCCGCTCGACGAGGATTACATCGAGCCGGACATGGATTCGGCCTACAGTTACCTCGACGATCTGGCCAGCGAACACGCCGCAGAACCGGCTCCCGAGCCCGAGCCGGAACCCGCCGCCGCGCCGGCCACCGGTCTGGCCCTGCAATGGCTGGAGCTGTTCCCGCAACTGCCGATCTCCGGGATGACCGGCAGCATCGCCGCCAACTGCACGCTGATCGCAGTCGATGGCGACAACTGGCTGATGCACCTGGACCCGGCCCACAGCGCCTTGTTCAACGCCACCCAGCAGCGTCGTCTGAACGATGCGCTGAACCAGTTCCACGGGCGCACGCTGACCCTGACCATCGAGCTGATCAAGCCCGAGCAGGAAACTCCTGCCCAGGCGGCGTCCCGGCGCCGTGCCAACCGTCAGCGCGAGGCGGAGGAATCGATCCACGGCGATCCGTTCATCCAGCAGATGGTCCAACAGTTCGGTGCGGTCGTGCGACACGATACTATTGAACCTGTCGACGCCCTGGTCAGTCAGGGCTAATAACTGAGGGCGTCCGGCCTGTCTGGCCGGGCGCTGTTTTGATCCAAGTACTTTTGAGGTGATTCCCATGATGAAAGGTGGCATGGCCGGCCTGATGAAGCAGGCGCAGCAGATGCAGGAAAAAATGGCCAAGATGCAGGAAGAACTGGCCAACGCCGAAGTCACTGGCAAAGCCGGTGGCGATCTGGTCACCGTGGTGATGACCGGTCGTCATGACGTGAAAAAAGTCAGCATCGACCCGAGCGTACTGCCGGGCCTGGACGAAGATGACCGCGAAGTGGTCGAGGATCTGGTGGCCGCTGCCGTCAACGCCGCCGTGCGTCAGATCGAAGCCAACAGCCAGGCGAAAATGGGCAGCATGACCGCCGGCATGAACCTGCCGGCCGGTATGAAACTGCCGTTCTGATTCGCCTTTGCGGGTTGGATGAGCTACAAAAAATGCCAGGCATCGCGCCTGGCATTTTTGTTTCCGGCTGACGAAACATCGAACGCGCAATAGCTGCAACGGTCTGCTCCCTATACCACCGAATTCACCCTTCAAAGGAGATGCTGACATGTCTGACCCACTGACCCTCAATCAACGCTTCGTGCTGGCCTCGCGGCCGGTGGGTGCGCCGACGCCCGAGAACTTCCGTCTGGAGCGCGAGGCGCTGCCGGACCTTGAAGACGGCCAGGTGTTGCTCAAGACCCTGTACCTGTCGCTCGATCCCTACATGCGCGGGCGCATGAGTGACGCGCCGTCCTACGCGGCGCCGGTACAAATCGGCGAGGTGATGACCGGCGGGGCTGTCAGCCGGGTCGAACAGTCGCGTCATCCGAAATTCCATCCCGGCGATCTGGTGGTCGGTGCCACTGGTTGGCAAAGCCACAGCATCAGCGATGGCCGCAACATCATCCCGATTCCGTCGGGCCTGGCGAGCCCGTCGATGGCGCTCGGCGTTCTGGGCATGCCCGGCATGACCGCTTACATGGGTTTGATGGACATCGGCCAGCCAAAAGAAGGGGAGACCCTTGTGGTCGCCGCCGCCTCCGGCGCAGTGGGCTCGGTGGTCGGCCAGGTGGCGAAGATAAAAGGCCTGCGCGCCGTCGGCGTGGCCGGTGGTGCCGAGAAATGCAAATACGTGGTCGAGGAACTGGGCTTCGACGCCTGTATCGATCACAAGGCACCGGACTTCGCCGAGCAACTGGCCAAAGCCTGTCCCGATGGCATCGACATCTATTACGAAAACGTCGGTGGTCACGTCTTTGATGCCGTCGTGCCGCTGCTCAATTCCAAGGCGCGGATCCCGCTGTGCGGCCTGATCGCCGGCTACAACGCCTCGGAAGCGCCGAAAGGCCCTGATCGTTTGCCCGCCTTGCAACGGACCTTGCTGACCAAGCGCGTACGGATTCAGGGCTTTATCGTGTTTGACGACTACGGCGACCGTCAGCCGGAATTCATCAGCGCCATGGTGCCGTGGGTGCGCGACGGCAAGGTGAAATTCCGCGAGGACGTGGTCGAGGGCCTGGAGCAGGCGCCGCAAGCGTTTATCGGGCTGCTGGAGGGGCGCAACTTCGGCAAACTGGTGGTGAAGGTCGCCCAGGACTGAGGATTTGACGCTGGCCGGAGGCGCGGGTATAAACCGCGTCTCGTTGTTTTGTCGGACTTTTTCCCCATGAGCTTCAGCCCTTTGATTCGCCAACTGATCGACGCCCTGCGAACTTTGCCGGGCGTGGGTCAGAAAACTGCCCAGCGTATGGCGTTGCAGTTGCTCGAACGTGACCGCAGCGGCGGTACGCGCCTGGCCCAGGCCTTGAGCCAAGCCATGGAAGGGGTCGGACACTGCCGCCAGTGCCGCACGTTGACCGAAGACGATCTGTGCCCGCAATGCGCCGACACCCGTCGCGACGACACGCTACTGTGCGTGGTGGAAGGGCCGATGGACGTCTACGCGGTCGAGCAGACCGGCTTCCGTGGTCGCTACTTCGTGCTCAAGGGGCACCTATCGCCGCTGGACGGCCTGGGCCCGGAAGCCATCGGCATTCCGCAATTGATGGCGCGGATCGAAGAGGCGGGCACCTTCACCGAAGTCATCCTCGCCACCAACCCGACCGTGGAGGGTGAAGCAACCGCCCACTACATCGCCCAGTTGCTGCAGAACAAAGGCCTGATCGCCTCGCGCATCGCCCACGGCGTGCCGTTGGGCGGCGAACTGGAGCTGGTGGACGGCGGCACGCTGGCTCACTCGTTTGCCGGGCGCAAGCCGATTTCCCTCTGAGCCACACAATTCTGTTGAAAACCAAGCAAGCGCTCGGTTAAGTTCGGCGAACCCTTCCATGGAGTTCGCCGATGCCCGCCTTCCAGGAATACTTCGATCCCAGCCACCAAATGGTCCGCGACAGCGTCAGTCGTTTCGTCGAACGCGAGATCCTGCCGGATATCGATGCGTGGGAAGAAGCCGAAAACTTTCCCCGTGAGCTGTACCTCAAGGCCGGCGCGGCCGGCATCCTCGGCATCGGTTACCCCGAAGCGCTGGGCGGCAGTCACGAAGGTGATCTGTTCGCCAAGATCGCCGCCAGCGAAGAACTGATGCGTTGCGGCTCCGGCGGGCTGGTGGCAGGGCTCGGTTCGCTGGATATCGGTTTGCCGCCGATCGTCAAATGGGCCCGGCCCGAAGTCCGCGATTGCGTCGTCCCCCAAGTGCTCCGCGGCGAGAAGATCAGCGCCTTGGCCGTCACCGAGCCGGGCGGCGGTTCCGACGTCGCCAACCTGCAGACCCGCGCCGTACGCGATGGCGATTATTACCGGGTCAGTGGCAGCAAAACCTTCATCACCAGTGGGGTACGCGCCGACTACTACACGGTCGCGGTACGTACCGGTGCGCCTGGTTTTGGCGGCATCAGCCTGCTGCTGATCGAGAAGAGTACGCCAGGTTTCACTGTCGGCCGGCAACTGAAGAAAATGGGCTGGTGGGCGTCAGACACCGCTGAATTGTTCTTCGACGATTGCCGGGTGCCTGTAGGAAATCTGATTGGCGCGGAGAACATGGGCTTTGCCTGCATCATGGGCAACTTTCAGAGCGAGCGTCTGGCGCTGGCGCTGATGGCCAACATGACCGCACAACTGGCGCTGGAAGAGAGCGTGAAGTGGGCGAAGGAGCGTGAAGCGTTCGGCAAACCCATCGGCAAGTTCCAGGTGATCAAGCATCGCCTCGCGGAAATGGCCACGACGCTGGAAGTCTCGCGGGAGTTCACCTACCGGCAGGCGGCGAAGATGGCGGCGGGGCAGAGCGTGATCAAGGAGATTTCCATGGCCAAGAACTTTGCCACGGACACTTCGGATCGCATCACCAATGAAGCGGTGCAGATTCTCGGTGGGCTGGGTTACGTGCGCGAAAGCCTGGTGGAGCGGCTTTATCGGGATAACCGCATTTTGTCGATTGGCGGCGGGACGCGGGAAGTGATGAACGAGATCATCAGCAAGCAGATGGGACTGTAATCTTCGGTGTTTGATCGTTCCCACGCGGAGCGTGGGAACGATCGAGGCGCGGGGCTGATTATTTATCAGTCAACGCAAACTGCGTCAGGCAGAACGTCGGAATCCCCATGTCCTCAAGACGCTGCGAACCACCCAGCTCCGGCAGATCAATGATCGCCGCCGCTTCATGAACGCGGGCGCCCATGCGGCGGATCAGGTTGGCCGCCGCGATCAGCGTGCCGCCGGTGGCGATCAGGTCATCGAACATCACCACCGAATCGCCTTCGCACAGGCTGTCGGCGTGCACTTCGAGGAACGCTTCGCCGTACTCGGTCGCGTAACCTTCGGCCAGCACGTCCGCCGGCAGTTTGCCTTGCTTGCGGAACAGCACCAGCGGCTTGTTCAGTTGATAAGCCAGCACCGAACCGATCAGGAAACCACGCGCATCCATCGCGCCGATGTGGGTGAAGTCGGCTTCAACATAGCGGTGGGCGAAGCTGTCCATCACCAGGCGCAGGGCCTTGGGCGACTGGAACAGCGGGGTGATGTCGCGAAAGATCACGCCCGGTTTCGGGAAGTCGATCACGGGGCGGATCAGGGATTTGATGTCGAAGGAGTCGAAGACCATCGTCGAGGTGTCCTGGCAGGGCTGCAAACGGCGCAGTATACCCGCGGCTGAAACGATACGCTCGGCCGCGGGTCGAGATCAGACTTCGAGCGAGCCGCCGGCCAGGGCACAGAGCTGGATCGGGTCGAGAATATGGATTTCCTTGCCCTCGGCGGCGATCAGTTCGTTCTGTTGGAAGCGGGTGAAGACCCGGGACACGGTTTCCACCGCCAGCCCCAGGTAGTTGCCGATTTCATTGCGCGACATGCTCAGGCGGAACTGGTTGGCCGAGAAGCCGCGAGCGCGGAAACGCGCCGACAGGTTGACCAGGAAGGTGGCGATGCGCTCGTCGGCGGTTTTCTTCGACAGCAGCAACATCATTTGCTGGTCGTCGCGAATTTCGCGGCTCATCACACGCATCAACTGACGGCGCAGCTGCGGCAATTGCAGGGCCAGTTCGTCGAGGCGTTCGAACGGAATCTCGCAGACCGAAGTGGTTTCCAGCGCCTGGGCGGAGACCGGGTGTTTCTCGGTGTCCATGCCGGACAGCCCGACCAGTTCGCTCGGCAGGTGGAAGCCGGTCAGTTGCTCTTCGCCGGTGTCGCTCAGGCTGAAGGTCTTGAGGGCGCCGGAGCGTACTGCATAAACGGAATCGAAGGTATCGCCCTGACGGAACAGGAACTCACCCTTTTTCAACGGGCGGCCACGTTTAACGATTTCGTCCAGCGCATCCATGTCTTCCAGATTCAGCGAAAGTGGCAGGCAGAGAGGGGCCAGGCTGCAATCCTTGCAATTAGCCTGGTTGTGAGCGCGCAGTTTAACTGGCTCGGACATTTCTTGGATCCTTGTGGGAAAACACACATAAGGCGTAAGGGTAACCCAGCGGAGGACATTCAGGCCAGCTTGGGGCGAGATTGCCCCCTCGGCATAAAGCCGCAGGGATGACGGCCGATAAACAGGTATCTGACGGCATGCAAGGAACCGCTTCGATGACTGCTATTGGTACGCTGACCCCCGGTAACAGTGGCGTTGCGTCGTTGCTGGAAAGTGCTGAAACCTCCGTTGCCGATGAGTCCGGCACAGACGCGTCGTCTTTGGGAAGCCCGACCTTGGTCGAGGGCGTCAAAGTGTCGCTGTCCGGTGCCGCCATTGCAAAATCCGCCGGTGCCGGCGGGAAAAACCGCGATATCGAAGAAAGTGGCCTGCCGGAGAACGTCCAGCAATTGCTGAAGATGATTCGCAAGTTTCGCCAGCAGATCGCCGAAAAGAACGCCCAGATCAACGCGCTGATGGCCAACAAGACCCTTTCCAACGAAGAGCGGTTCGCCAAGATCGCTGCCCTCAAAGGCGCCATCTCCTCCCTCAACAACGGCCTGATTACTGCCAATCTGTCCCTGGCCAAGGTCATCGACCAGTCGAGCCTGACCGCTGACCAGAACCTGAAAACCAACTCGCTGCTGATGAAGAGCTAGATCACCCGCGAAAAACGCTGGCGGTTCTGCTGCTCCAGATACGCGTCGAACACCATGCACACCGAACGTACCAGCAGGCGCCCGGCCGGTAGCACGGTGATGCGCTCGCGATCCAGTTCGATCAACCCGTCCTGCGCCATGCCCTGCAATTGCGGCCAGAGCGCGCCGAAGTAGCCCTGAAAATCGATGTTGAAACTGCGCTCGATCTCGGCGAAATCCAGGCTGAAGTTGCAGATCAGTTGCTGAATTACCGCGCGGCGCAGGCGATCGTCGGCGTTGCACACCAGGCCCCGGCTGGTGGCCAGTTGCGCGCCGGCGAGGGTGTTCTGGTAGTGATTGAGGTCGCTGCTGTTCTGGCAGTACAGGTCGCCGATCTGGCTGATGGCCGACACGCCCAGGCCGATCAAGTCGCAATGGCCGTGGGTGGTGTAGCCCTGGAAATTGCGTTGCAGGGTCGACTCTTCCTGAGCAATCGCCAGTTCATCGTCGGGCAGGGCGAAGTGGTCCATGCCGATGTAGCGGTAGCCGGCGGCGGTCAGTTGTTCGATGGTGCGTTGCAGCATTTCCAGTTTCTGCGCCGGGCTCGGCAGTTCGTTGCCGTTGATCCGCCGCTGCGGCATGAAGCGTTCCGGCAGGTGCGCGTAGTTGAACACCGAGAGCCGGTCCGGTTGCAGGCTGATGACTTCCTCGACGGTGCGGGCGAACTTGTCCGGGGTCTGTTTGGGCAGGCCGTAAATCAGGTCGATGTTGATCGAGCGAAATTGCAGGGTCCGCGCCGCGTCGATCACCGCGCGGGTTTCTTCCAGGCTTTGCAGGCGATTGACCGCCCGCTGCACCGCCGGGTCGAGATCCTGCAGGCCGATGCTGACCCGGTTGAAGCCCAGTTCCCGCAGCAGGCCCATGGTCGACCAGTCGGCTTCGCGCGGGTCGATTTCGATGCCGTAGTCGCCAGAATCATCGTCCAGCAGATTGAAGTGCTTGCGCAGGTGCGCCATCAACTGCCGCAATTCATCGTGGCTGAGAAAGGTCGGCGTGCCGCCGCCGAAGTGCAGTTGCTCGACTTTCTGCGCCGGGTCGAGGTGGCAGGCGATCAATTGGATTTCCTGCTCGAGCCGTTGCAGATAAGGCAACGCGCGGCCGCGATCCTTGGTGATGACCTTGTTGCAGGCGCAGTAGTAGCAAATGTTCGCGCAGAACGGCACGTGCACGTACAGCGACAGCGGGCGCAGGGCCTTGCGGCTGTCGCGCAGGGCGTGAAACAGGTCGAAGGTGCCGACCTGACTGTGAAATTGCACGGCCGTCGGGTACGAGGTGTAGCGCGGCCCCGCCAGGTCGTAGCGGCGGATCAAATCGGTGTCCCAACGAATGGCGTCGAGCATGCGGGCATTCCCCCGGATAGGCTGGCAGTGTGCCGAGTCTAGGGGAGGGCGCGAAAAGGCATCTTGATTTGCATCAACGGGATCAGTGGCCCATCAGCCAGTGCTGGTGCGGCCCCGGCAGGGTCCAGATGCCGAACAGGATCACCAGCAAGCCGCCGGCCATGCGCACGCTGCGTTTGCGCAACAGTGTCGTTACACGCTCGGCCGCGAGGCCGGTCGCCAGTAATACCGGCCAGGTGCCGAGGCCGAAGGCCAGCATCAGTAAGGCGCTGTCGAGTGCATTGCCCTGGCTGGCCGACCACAACAACGTGCTGTAAACCAGCCCGCACGGCAGCCAGCCCCACAGCGCGCCAAGCAGCAGGGCGCGGGGCAGGCTCGACACCGGCAGCAGACGATTGGCGACAGGTTGAATGTAACGCCACAGTCCGCGACCGAGGCTTTCGATGCGGGTCAGGCCGCTCCACCAGCCCGCCAGATACAGGCCCATGGCGATCAGCAGCAACCCGGCCAGAACCCGCATGAACAATGCGGCAGGGCTGTTGGCTACGGCCCATCCAGCAAGACCGATCAGCAGACCGGCCGTGGCATAGCTGAGAATTCGCCCGAGGTTATAAGCCAGCAGCAATCGAAAGCGTCGGCTGCGTTGTTCCTTGGGAATCGCCAGAGTCAGCGCGCCCATCAGACCGCCGCACATGCCCAGGCAATGCCCGCCGCCGAGCAGGCCGAGAATCAACGCAGACACCAGCAGTGGCGCCAGTTCAAGCATGGGGTGGCGCCTTGTCGTCCGGTTTGGCCGGGTTGGCTTCGTCCACAGCGGCGGTGTGGTTCGGGTCCTGGTCGTCGAACAGGATGCTGTGGGCCGGGCCGTCGAGGTCGTCGTACTGGCCGCTGTCCACCGCCCAGAAGAAGATGTAGACGGCGATGGCCACGATCAGCAGCGCGGCCGGAATCATCACGTAGAGAGCTGGCATCTGTACTCCATGCCCGCGCGGTTCAGGCCGGCAGCGGGCGGGTTTCTGACGTGGCGCTGACGGCCGGCGCGCTCGGCAGGCGAGTCAGGCGCAGGGCGTTGAGCACCACGGTCAGCGAACTGATCGACATGCCGACGGCGGCCCACACCGGAGTGATCCAGCCGAGGGCGGCGAACGGCAACATGAGGCCATTGTACAGCGCGGCCCACAACAGGTTCTCGATGATCACCCGGCGAGTGCGGCGGGCCAGCGTGAAGGCTTGTACCAAGGCGTCGAGACGGTTGGACAGCAACACCGCGTCGGCACTGGTTTTTGCCAGATCGGTGGCCGAACCCATGGCCACGCTGATGTCCGCAGCGGCCAGTACCGGCACGTCGTTGACCCCGTCGCCGAGCATCAACACCTTGCGGCCGTTCCTGTGCAGTTGTTGCAGCACTTGCAACTTGTCGTCCGGACGCAAGCCGCCACGGGCCTCGTCGATGCCCAGTTCGGCGGCGACACTGGCGACCATTGGCGAACTGTCGCCCGACAGCAGCAGCGTGCGCCAGCCGCGCGCCTTGCACGCCGCGAGCAGGGCCGGGGCGTCGTCGCGCAGACGGTCGTCGAGGGCGAACCAGGCCAGCGGCCCCTGACGGTTACCGAGCAGCAGCCATTGACCCGGCTCGTTCGGCATCGATGGCACCGGCGCGCCGCTGAGATCACAGACAAAATCCGCCTGGCCGATGCGCAAGCGTTGTTCGCCAACCAACCCTTCAAGCCCCAGGCCCGGCGTGCTGTGGACATCTTCGGCAGCCAGCGGCGCGCGGCCGAAGGCGCGGGCAATCGGGTGTTCGGAACGGTTTTCCAGGGCGGCGGCGAGGCTCAGGCAATGATCGTTGTCGAGGGCGCCGAGCGGGCGGATCGAGCGCAATACCAGACGCCCCTCGGTGAGGGTGCCGGTCTTGTCGAAAATCACCGTGTCGATCTGGTTCAGGCCTTCCAGCACATGGCCGCGGGTCAGCAGCAGGCCGAGTTTGTGCAGGGTGCCGGTGGCGGCGGTGAGGGCGGTCGGTGTCGCCAGCGACAGCGCGCACGGGCAGGTCGCCACCAGCATGGCGAGGACGATCCAGAAGGCCCGTGACGAATCCAGTTCCCACCACAGTAAGCCGATGGCGGCCGCCGCGATCAACGACAGCAACAGGAACCATTGCGCGGCGCGGTCGGCGATTTCCGCCAGCCGTGGTTTTTCCGCCTGGGCGCGATCCAGCAGGCGGACGATCGCCGAGAGTCGCGTGTCCTGACCCAGCGCCTGCACCTCGACGGTCAGCGCACCTTCCACGTTCAGCGTGCCAGCGGTGACGGCATCGCCCTTGGCACGCGGTTGCGGCAGGTATTCGCCGGTCAGCACCGATTCGTCGATGCTCGACTGGCCATCAAGGATCTTGCCGTCCGCCGGCAGCACCGAACCGGGCTGCACCAGTACCCGGTCACCGAGGCGCAGTTCGCTGAGCAGGATCCGCTCGCTCTGGCCGGCGTCGTCGAGGCGCAGGCACGAGGCGGGCAGCAGATTGACCAGTTGCGCGGTGGCGGCAGCGGTGCGCTCGCGGGCGCGGCGTTCGAGGTAGCGGCCGGCGAGCAGGAACAGCGCGAACATGCCCACCGCATCGAAATACAGCTCGCCAACCCCGGTAATAGAGGTCCAGATTCCGGCGACATACGCTGCGCCGATCGCCAGCGACACCGAGACATCCATGGTCAGATGACGGGTGCGCAAGTCGCGCATGGCCCCTTTGAAAAACGGCGCGCAGCTGTAGAACACGATCGGCGTGGTGAGGAACAGCGCGACCCAGCGCAGGATGGTGTGCAACTCCGGGCTGAGGTCGATGTTGAATTCCGGCCAGGTCGCCATGGTCGCCATCATCGCCTGAAACCACAGCAGCCCGGCGACCCCGAGTTGGCGCAGGGCGAGACGGTTTTCGCTGGCCAGTTGTTCGCTCGCGCGGTCGGCCTGATACGGGTGCGCGGCGTAGCCGATGTGGCGCAGTTCGCCGAGGATCTGGCTCAGTGGCAGCTGAGCGTCAGCCCAGCGCACATGCAGGCGATGATTGGACAGGTTCAGCCGCGCCTCGGCCACGGCGGGCAGGGTGCGCAGGTGTTTCTCGATCAGCCAGCCGCAGGCGGCGCAACTGATGCCTTCCATCAGCAACGTGGTTTCGGCCAGTTCACCTTCGTGGCGCACAAACGGTTGCTGCACATCGGCGCGGTCGTACAGCTCAAGCTCATCGACCAGTTGCACCGGCAGCGCTTCGGGGTTGGCCGAGGCTTCGCTGCGATGCTGGTAATAGCTTTCCAGACCACCGGCGACGATGGCTTCGGCCACGGCCTGACAGCCGGGGCAGCAGAACTCGCGGGACTCCCCGAGCACGACGGCGGTGAAGCGGCTGCCGGACGGGACGGGCAGGGCGCAGTGGTAGCAGGGGATCGGGGTGGTCATGGCATTGTCGAGGGGATAAACCCTTGGAATCGAGTGGTCCGCTTGCCCTCACCCCAGCCCTCTCCCAGAGGGAGAGGGGGCCGATTGATGTGAGCCGGAAAAGTGGGTTCAGTCAGCGACATCGTCACTGGCATACATGGCGCGTGCAAGCGTCCGAGATCAGTTCCCTCTCCAGGGGGAGAGGGCCAGGGTGAGGGGGCACTTGCAGGCTGCTTACTTCTTCAAATCCTCGGCGCCCTGCAGCGGTTCATCACCCAGCAACAAATCCTTCTCATGGCTGACCAGTTCTTCCTCGAACATCCGCCACACGTGATCATCCTGAGTGCCCAGCAACTCCACAAAACGCCGGCCTTCGATCTTGTCGCTCAACTGGCCGATGTAGCGGCCGGTTTCAGTCTCGCTGCGGGCCAGGACGATCTTGCGATCCTTCTCCGGCTGGGTCGGCGAGATCAGGTTCAGTTCCAGGGTCTTAGGCTGGCTGTCGCCGCTCAGACGCAGGTCGACCTCGCCAGTGACGTCATCCAGATGCACGGCCGCGCGCATCTTCAGGGTCTGCGCCAGCAGCTCGCGATCCAGCGAACGGTTGATGCCTTTGCCGGCCTCGTAGTAGTTGTCGTTGACCAGGTTGTCCGGGTTGTTCACCGCGATGGTCACCATGGACAGCGTCAGGGTCACCGAACAGGCCAGAATCCCGATGATGATCCATGGCCAAAGGTGCTTGTACCAGGGACTTGCGGCGTTTGCTGCGGGCATGTTCAGTTCTCTCAACGATTTTGTGGGCCGATGAACCGGCTCTTGGCTTCTACGTGGACGCTGTCGTCATCGGCATCCTTGAGGATGAATTTCACCTCGTTGGTGCTCGACGGCAGTTGTTCGGGAGCGCTCGACAGCTCGACCGGCATGCTGAAGATTTCTCCGGCCGGGACCTTGATCTCGCGCTTGCCTTGCAGGCGCAGATCCGGCAAACCGGCGGCTTCCAGCACATAGGTGTGGTCGCGCTGATCCTTGTTCATGATCTTCAGGCTGTAGACGTTTTCGATCCGGCCTTCGGCGTTTTCACGGTACAGCACGCGGTCCTTGCTGACGTCGAAACCCACCAGCGAACGCATGAAAAAGGCCGTCACCAACAGGCTGATCATCGCCAGCAGCACCACGGCGTAGCCGATCAGGCGTGGTCGCAGTTTATGGGTTTTCTGCCCGGACAAGTTATGTTCGGTGGTGTAGCTGATCAGCCCGCGCGGGTAATCCATCTTGTCCATGATGCTGTCGCAGGCGTCGATGCAGGCGGCGCAGCCGATGCACTCGATCTGCAGGCCGTCGCGGATGTCGATGCCGGTCGGGCAGACCTGAACGCACATGGTGCAGTCGATGCAATCGCCCAGCCCTTGAGCCTTGTAGTCGACGCCTTTCTTGCGCGGGCCACGGCTTTCGCCGCGACGCGGGTCGTAGGAAACGATCAGCGTGTCCTTGTCGAACATCACGCTCTGGAAGCGCGCATACGGACACATGTAGATGCACACCTGCTCACGCAGCCAGCCGGCATTGCCGTAGGTGGCGAGGGTGAAGAAGCCGACCCAGAAATACGACCAGCCATCGGCCTGGCCGGTGAAGAATTCGAAGACCAGTTCGCGGATCGGCGAGAAGTAGCCGACGAAGGTCATGCCGGTGACGAAACCGATCAGCAGCCACAGCGCGTGCTTGGCGAATTTACGCAGGAACTTGTTGGCGCTCATCGGCGCCTTGTCGAGCTTGATGCGCTGGTTGCGGTCGCCTTCGGTGACCTTCTCGCACCACATGAAAATCCATGTCCACACGCTTTGCGGACAGGTATAGCCGCACCAGACCCGGCCGGCATACACGGTGATGAAGAACAGGCCGAACGCCGCAATGATCAGCAGCCCGGAAAGCAGAATGAAATCCTGCGGCCAGAACGTGGCGCCGAAGATGAAGAATTTGCGCTCCGGCAGGTTCCACCACACGGCCTGATGGCCGCCCCAGTTCAGCCAGACCGTTCCGAAATACAAGAGGAACAGCGCGGCGCCGCCTATCATCCGCAGATTACGGAACAGGCCGGTGAAAGCACGGGTGTAGATTTTTTCTCGAGAGGCGTAAAGGTCGACGCTGTTGTTCGCGTTTTTGCTGGGTGGCGTGACGTCGTGTACCGGAATCTGGTTGCTCATCATTGCATCCCACGGCAGTGGAAAAATGCCTCGGTCGATACGTGCCGGCCGGGGTCAAAAAGGGGTGTTGCAGTGGCCCAATGATACGCCTGTCATGTCGACGAACGGGTGCGACCTTTGGTCGCGTTGGGCAAAATCAATTGATGGTGTAATGACTTGAATCAATTGACTTGTGAGGGATCACCCTTTTTTGCCCGGCCGATAAATCAGTCTAGGCGATTCGTCGCCGTTGCGCTGCCGGGTGATCCGCATGGCCGAAAACCGGCCCTTCGTCGTCCGGTTTCCGTAATTAAACCTAGAGCGGTCTTGTTGAAGTGCGGAGCTCTGCTTTCTGTTGTTCTTGTATTTGAAACAAGTTTATTTAATTGCTCATGTTGTCGGCTTTGAAAGATTCCGTTTGATCGAATATGTTTGCGTCTGGCGAAATTTAGTTGCCAGTCATTATTCAAGTTAAATGGAGTTTCACTGTTATGGCTTTAAATGGAGTTGTAAAGTTTCTGCTGAGCATCTGTTTATTATCTTCTGTCACTTTGGCTCATGCCGTCGAGGGCACGCCACGGCATATGGTGTTCGCTTCCGATACGCAGTATCCCTGGACTGACAAGACCGATAGTGGAGCGCCGGAATCCGATGCGGACTTTGAGAAACGTGCCAAGTGGCTGGTGGACAGCCAGTTGGGCAGTATCGCCGAGTTTCGAAATGCCCACGGTGGGCAGACGGCAATCCCGTTGATGATCAATGGCGACATTACTGCTTTTGGTCATGGTTGGCAGCGCTCGTATATGAAATCGGCCCTTGAGAAATACTTCAAGGGTGATTACCTGTATGGCTTGGGTAATCATGACTACGAAAATAATGTTGATGACTGTTTCAGTAATAGTTGTGCGGCGGGCAGTATTGTCGAGTTCAACGAGCATCATAAGAGCAAGGTGGATAACTTTGATCTCAAGGTCACTGGCGCTTTTCTGAATATCCTTTATTCGGGCAGTCTCGCTTACTCGAAAAATGTCGGAGAAGTTCATCTGGTGCAGCTCAACAATGAACCCACCTACGCCACAAAGATTGCTCATGCGTTGAATCCGACAACCTTCAATATCACCAGTGCCCTGGACTGGCTGGAGAACGATTTGAGGGTGGCGAGGGCCCAGGGTTACGCCATCATCCTCAACATGCACAAGTGGGATGACTGGCAGGGAGACTGGCAACAGGAGCAGCGCTTTCTGGACATGATCGAGAAGTATGAAGTCACGGCCATTTTTGCGGGTCATTACCATGCGCGAGGTGGAGCCAAGCGCTGGATGGGTAAGGTGCCGATGTTTCTCAGCGGCGCAACGTCCCAGCAAACGTACCTGACGGCCAGTTTTTCGGATGATCGCAGGCAGCTGCACGTCAATCTGGTCGAGAACAATGAATGGCAAAAGCCGCGATTCGTGCACACGGTTCCGGTGAAGTCCATCTGGGCCAATCGTCCATAAAAAATGTCTCGGACATCGCTTTCACAGGCTTTGTCCGGAAGATCTGACTCTTTCAAGGATGAAAATGTATGAATAAAGGCACTTTCAAAGCACTCGGCATTACTCAGAAAGAAATGGATGCATTGGACCGTCATTCTGAATAGCGCCAGCGCGGTAGCTCCCTTGGCCGTCGTGTACCTGCAAACGGCTCTGCGAGCGCTTGAGCCGGTCGAAGCTGCGCAGGGGACGAAGGATCTGGCCAGTCAGAAAGGCAACCAGCCGGGCGATGCCGGCAGGCAGCGCAGACCTTCGGGCCTGGACAGTCTCGGTGGAGGCAATATTCTTTGAATCAGTAGAGAGGGAAACAAAATGGCCCCGCCAATACTCATTGGCGGGGCCGTTTTTTGCTTCAAGCGTTGGTCTTACTGAGCCTCGGCTTCCGCTGGTTTTTCACCGTGGGACAGGCTGTAAACGTAAGCCGCCAGCAGGTGAACCTTGTCGTTGCCTTGCAGTTGTTCCTGGGCAGGCATCTGGCCCTGACGGCCGTAACGGATGGTCTGCTGCAGCTGGGCGAAGCTCGAACCGTAGATGAACGCGGCCGGGTGGGTCAGGTTCGGGGCGCCCATTGCCGGGGTGCCTTTGCCTTCCGGACCGTGGCAGGCCACGCAGTTGGCGGCGAACAGTTTCTGGCCGTTGGCCGGGTCTGCCTTGGTGCCTTCCGGCAGCTTGCGGCCATCCAGATTGGTCAGCACGAACGCGGCCACGTCGGCCACGCCTTGCTCGCCGATCACTTCTGCCCAGGCCGGCATCACCGCGTGACGACCGCCCATGATGGTGGTCTTGATGGTTTCCGGCTCGCCGCCCCAGCGCCAGTCGGCGTCGGTCAGGTTAGGGAAACCATAAGCGCCCTTGGCATCGGAACCGTGGCAGACCGAGCAGTTGGAGGCGAACAGGCGGCCACCCATCTTCAGGGCTTGCGGATCCTTGGCGACTTCTTCGATCGGCATGGCGGCGAACTTGGCGAAGATCGGACCGAACTTGGCGTCCGAACGCGCCATTTCCTTTTCCCATTCGTGAACGCCGGTCCAGCCGGTCTGGCCGTTGGCGAACGCGGTCTGCTTCTCGGTATCGAGGTAGTTGTAGCCCGGCAGCAGGCCTTTCCAGTTGCCCAGGCCCGGGTACAGCACCAGATAACCCAGCGCAAACACGATGGTACCCACGAACAGCATGAACCACCATTTCGGCAGCGGGTTGTCGTACTCCTCGATTCCGTCGAAGGAGTGGCCCACTGTCTCGTCCGTCTGTTCGCTGCGCTGGCCCTTGCGGGTCGACAGCAACAGCCAGGTCAGGGAAAAGATCGTACCGAGACTGAGGACTGTGACGTACAGACTCCAGAATGTAGTCATTCTTTGTTACTCCTAGAAGCTTGCTCGACGTGCTTGATGGCTTCGGGATCATCCGCGAAGGGCAGCAAGGTCGCGTCTTCAAACTCCGACTTGCGCTTGGGGCTGAACACCCACAACGCCAGGCCGATGAAGGCAACCATCACGACAACGGTGCCCAGGCCTCGAATCATCCCGATATCCATCAGAATCACCGTTTGCTTTTGATGATGGTGCCCAGGCCTTGCAGATAGGCCACCAGCGCGTCCATTTCGGTTTTGCCCTTCACGGCATCTCTTGCACCGGCGATGTCTTCGTCGGTGTAAGGGACGCCGAGCGTGCGCAACACTTCCATTTTCTTGGCCGTGTCTTTGCCATCGAGCTTGTTTTCTACGAGGAACGGGTAGGCCGGCATTTTCGACTCGGGGACGACGTTGCGCGGGTTGTACAAGTGCGCACGCTGCCAGTCATCGGAGTAACGGCCGCCGACGCGGGCCAGGTCCGGGCCGGTACGTTTGGAACCCCACAGGAACGGGTGATCCCAAACGCTTTCACCGGCGACCGAGTAGTGGCCATAGCGTTCGGTTTCGGCACGGAACGGACGGATCATCTGCGAGTGGCAGCCGACACAGCCGTTGGCGATGTAAACGTCGCGGCCTTCCAGTTCAAGGGCGGTGCGCGGCTTCATGCCTTCGACCGGCTTGTTGGTGACGTCCTGGAAAAACAGCGGAACGATTTGGGTCAGGCCACCGACGCTGACGGCGATGACCATGAAGAAGGCCAGCAGGCCAATGTTCTTCTCGACAGCTTCATGCTTCATCAGTGAGCTCCAACTACGGCGATCTTGGCGGCGGCTTCAGCTTCAGCCGGGTCCGAGGCGCGAACGGTGCGCCACACGTTGTAGGCCATCAGGAACATGCCGCTGGCGAAGAACGCACCGCCCAGGGCGCGAACGATGTAGCCAGGGTGGCTGGCCTGCAGGGCTTCGACGAACGAGTAGGTGAGGGTGCCGTCATCGTTGATTGCACGCCACATCAGGCCCTGGGTGATGCCGTTGACCCACATCGAAGCGATGTACAGCACGGTACCGATGGTCGCGAGCCAGAAGTGCGCGTTGATCAGGCCGGTGCTGTGCATCTGCGCACGGCCGAACAGTTTCGGGATCATGTGGTAGATCGCGCCGATCGAGATCATCGCCACCCAGCCGAGCGCGCCGGCGTGTACGTGGCCGATGGTCCAGTCGGTGTAGTGCGAGAGCGAGTTGACGGTCTTGATCGCCATCATCGGACCTTCGAAGGTCGACATGCCGTAGAACGCCAGCGATACCACGAGGAAGCGCAGGATCGGGTCGGTGCGCAGCTTATGCCAGGCGCCCGACAGGGTCATCATGCCGTTGATCATGCCGCCCCAGCTTGGCGCCAGCAGGATGATCGACATCGCCATGCCCAGCGATTGGGCCCAGTCCGGCAGCGCGGTGTAGTGCAGGTGGTGCGGGCCGGCCCAGATGTACAGGGTGATCAGCGCCCAGAAATGCACGATCGACAGACGATAGGAGTAGATCGGACGTTCGGCCTGTTTCGGCACGAAGTAGTACATCATCCCCAGGAAGCCGGTGGTCAGGAAGAAGCCCACGGCGTTGTGGCCGTACCACCACTGGATCATCGCATCGGTGGCGCCCGAGTAGGCCGAGTAGGACTTGAACAGGCTGACCGGCAGCGACATGTGGTTGACGATGTGCAGCATCGCGGTCACCACGATGAACGCACCGTAGAACCAGTTACCGACATAGATGTGCTTGGTCTTGCGCTTGGTGATGGTGCCGAAGAACACCAGACCGTAGGTGACCCAGACAATGGCCAGCAGAATGGCGAGGGGCCATTCCAGTTCCGCGTATTCCTTGGTGGTGGTGTAACCCAGCGGCAAGGTAATGATCGCGCCGACGATTACCGCTTGCCATCCCCAGAAGGTGAAGGCCGCGAGGCTGTCGGAAATCAGTCGCGTCTGGCAGGTTCGCTGCACGACATAGTAAGAAGTGGCAAACAGTGCACAACCACCGAAGGCGAAAATCACCAGGTTTGTGTGCAACGGGCGCAGGCGTCCAAAGCTCGTCCACGGCAGACCGAAATTCAACTCCGGCCAGACCAGTTGCGAGGCGATGAAGACACCGAGCCCCATGCCAAGGATCCCCCAGACCACCGTCATGATGGCGAACTGGCGGACTACCTTATAGTTATAAGCAGTCGGACTGATTGCTGTGCTCATTCTAAGGTTCCACGGTTTGGGTGTTTTATTAGGATTAAAATCGGCCGCAAGTATGTAGAAAGCAGGGGGTCAATGCAACGCGCCATGACCTGGGTCAATGCTTTCCAACGCTGATTCTGCGGCCTTTCCATGCGCCGCGTAAGGACAAAATTGCCCTCGGGCAAAATGTCGCAGCGAACAAAAAAAGTGAGGGGTCCCGGTCGGATGTAACGGGGTGTGTTCGAACGCTCGGTTAGGGTGACGGACGGTAATCGGCACGACAGCCGGTATCTACCGGCCTTTGCGGCCATGTCAGTCAGCCGATTCGTTCAACGCCTCGCTCAGGGTCGACCTGGAACCGGCACGGGCCAGTCCGCATCGAGCAAGCGTAGACCCGAATCCGGGTAATCGAAAGGAGAGGGGGTAACAGGGTGCGACAATGCGTCGCAAAGAGGCTGGAAACTGCCGCACTGGAAACGTGCGGCAGTGTTGTACTCAATGATTATTGTTTGTTGTCTTCAGTAATCAGTTTTTCTGTATTCAATCCGTGACTCAAGCTGTACACGTAAGCGGCCAGCAATTGCACTTTATCGTTGCCCAGCAGCTCGTTCTGAGCTGGCATGTGGCCTTGACGACCATGGCGAATGGTCTGCTCGAGCTGGGTCAGGCTGGTGCCGTAGATGAAACCGGCCGGGTGCGTCAGGTTCGGTGCGCCCATGGCTTCGGTGCCTTGGCCGTTTGCCCCGTGACAGGCGACGCACATGGTGCTGAACGTTTGCTGCCCCGCTTGCAGATCGGCCTTGTTGTCTGCCGGCAGTGGCAGCCCGGCGAGTTCGTGGCGCACGTATGCCGCGACGTTTTTCACACCTGCCTCACCGAGCGACTCGCCCCACGCCGGCATCGCCGCCATCCGGCCACCCATGATGGTGGTCTTGATGGTTTCCGCACTGCCGCCCCAACGCCAGTCCTTGTCGGCGAGATTAGGGAAGCCGAACGCGCCCTTGGCGTCCGAGCCGTGGCACACCGAGCAATTGGAGGCGAACAGACGGCCACCCATTTTCAGCGCCTGCGGATCCTTCGCCACTTCTTCCACCGGCATGGCGGCGAATTTGGCGAAGATCGGCCCGAATTTGGCGTCAGCCTTGCTCATTTCCTTTTCCCATTCGTGGACGCCGGTCCAGCCGTCCTCGTAGCCGGGCAGGATGCCTTTCCAGTTGCCCAGGCCCGGATAAAGGATCAGATAACCCACGGAAAACACCAGCGTGCCGGCGAACAGCATGAACCACCACTGCGGCAGCGGGTTGTCGTACTCCTCGATGCCGTCGAAGCTGTGGCCCATGGTCTGGTCGACGCTGCCCTTGGTTTCGCCCCGACGGGTGCCGACCAGCAGCCAGGTCAGGCCGATCAGGCTGCCGATGGTCAGTACGCAGATCCACGTACTCCAGAAGGTGGTCATGGCCGGGTACTCCTTGTTTCATTAACTTGGGTAGTGTCGGGTTGCGGCTCGTCGGCAAACGGCAGCAGGCGCGCTTCGGCGAATTCCGGCGTGCGCTTGCGGTTGAACACCCACAGGGTCAGGCCGACGAAGGCCACGAACACCACGACCGTGCCGAGGCCGCGAATCAGCCCCGCGCTCATTTCAAAGGCCATCTCGATCACCTCTTGCTTTTGATCGCAGTGCCGAGCACTTGCAGGTAGGAGACGAGGGCGTCCATTTCGGTCTTGCCCTTGAGGCTGGCCACCGCGCCGCTGATGTCGTCATCGGTGTACGGCACGCCGAGGGTGCGCATGGTCTTGAGCTTGGTTTCGGTGTGGCTGCTGTCGACCGCTTGCGTAACCAGCCATGGGTAGGCCGGCATTTTCGATTCCGGTACAACGTTGCGCGGGTTGTACAAGTGCGCGCGGTGCCAGTCATCCGAGTAGCGCGCGCCAACCCGGGCCAGGTCCGGACCGGTACGCTTGGAACCCCACAGGAACGGGTGATCCCACACGCTTTCACCGGCTACCGAGTAGTGGCCGTAGCGTTCGGTTTCGGCGCGGAACGGACGGATCATCTGCGAGTGGCAGCCGACGCAGCCTTCGCGGATGTAGATGTCGCGGCCTTCCAGTTGCAGCGCGGTGTAGGGTTTCATGCCTTCCACCGGTTTGTTGGTCACGTCCTGGAAGAACAGCGGGACGATCTGGGTCAGGCCGCCGATGCTCACGGCGAACACCATCAGCAGCATCAGCAGGCCGACGTTCTTTTCAATCGTTTCGTGTTTCATGGCGGACTCCTCAGGCCATCTGCGCGGCAGCAACGACGTCAGCAGGCTGCGAGGCCCGCACGGTGCGCCAGGTGTTGTAAGCCATCAGGAACATGCCGCTGAGGAAGATCGCACCGCCGATCAGCCGCACGACGAAGCCAGGGTGGCTGGCCACCAGGGTTTCGACGAAGGAGTAGGTCAGCGTGCCGTCCTCGTTCACCGCACGCCACATCAGGCCCTGGGCGATGCCGTTGACCCACATCGAGGCGATGTAGAGCACGGTGCCGATGGTCGCGAGCCAGAAGTGCGCATTGATCAGGCCGATGCTGTGCATCTGCTCTTTGCCGAAGACTTTCGGGATCATGTGATACAGCGCGCCGATGGAAATCATCGCCACCCAGCCGAGCGCGCCGGCGTGTACGTGGCCGATGGTCCAGTCGGTGTAGTGGGAGAGGGCGTTGACAGTCTTGATCGCCATCATCGGACCTTCGAAGGTCGACATGCCGTAGAACGCCAGCGACACCACCAGGAAGCGCAGGATCGGGTCGCTGCGCAACTTATGCCAGGCGCCCGAGAGGGTCATCATGCCGTTGATCATGCCGCCCCAGCTCGGTGCCAGCAGTACCAGCGACATCACCATGCCCAGCGACTGCGCCCAGTCCGGCAGCGCGGTGTAGTGCAAATGGTGCGGGCCGGCCCAGATGTACAGGGTGATCAGCGCCCAGAAGTGCACGATCGACAGACGATACGAATACACCGGACGTTCGGCCTGTTTCGGCACGAAGTAGTACATCATCCCGAGGAAACCGGCGGTGAGGAAAAAGCCTACGGCGTTGTGGCCGTACCACCATTGCACCATCGCGTCGGTTGCACCGGCATACACCGAGTAGGACTTGGTGAAACTCACCGGCAACTCAAGGTTGTTGACGATGTGCAGGATCGCCACGGTGATGATGAACGCGCCGAAGAACCAGTTGCCCACATAAATGTGTTTGGTCTTGCGCTGCATGATCGTGCCGAAGAACACGATGGCGTAGGCGACCCAGACGATGGTGATCAGAATGTCGATCGGCCATTCCAGTTCGGCGTATTCCTTGGAGCTGGTGTAACCCAGTGGCAGGCTGATGGCCGCCAGCAGGATCACCAGTTGCCAGCCCCAGAAGCAGAAGGCGGCGATTTTCGGCGCAAACAGCTGGGTCTGGCAGGTGCGCTGCACCGAGTAGAACGAACTGGCGAACAAGGCACAGCCGCCGAACGCGAAGATCACCGCGTTGGTGTGCAGCGGGCGCAGGCGTCCGAAGCTGGTCCACGGCAGGTTGAAGTTGAGTTCGGGCCAGACCAATTGAGCCGCGAGAAAAACCCCGAGCCCCATGCCGACGATGCCCCACACCACCGTCATAATGGCGAATTGGCGGACCACCTTGTAGTTGTAGGCGGTACTGATAGAAGTGTTCATGGTTCCCCATCCACGGTTCAGCCGAAGTGAGCGCCAACAGCGCGTCCTTCGCCTGGAGTTATAGGCAGACTAAAAGCGAGGCAAGCATGGACAAACAGCACAAGGCCAGTATTGACGGGGATCAATGGGCGCAGTGCCTGCGGGATCATGGGTGGCTTTGGGATGCCGCTGTTGGCGAGGCTTCGGCGACGCTCATTCTCGCGCATGGGGCGGGGGCGCCGATGGACAGTGAGTGGATGACGGATGTGGCTGGGCGCCTTGCTGCATTGGGCGTGAACGTGTTGCGGTTTGAGTTTCCTTATATGGCGCAGCGGCGGATTGATGGGGTCAAGCGACCGCCGAATCCTGCGGGGAAATTGCAGGAGTGCTGGCGTGAGGTTTATGGCTTGGTGCGACTTCATGTCGCTGGTCTGCTCGCGATTGGCGGGAAGTCCATGGGGGGGCGGATGGCTAGTTTGCTGGCTGATGAACTTGGCGCTGATGCGTTGGTTTGTCTGGGGTATCCGTTTTATGCGGTGGGGAAACCGGAGAAACCTCGGGTTGAGCATTTGGCTGCTTTGCGGACTCGGACGTTGATTGTTCAGGGGGAGCGGGATGCTCTGGGGAATCGGGACGCTGTCGAAGGGTATTCCTTATCGCCGAGTATTGAAGTGTTTTGGCTGGCGGCGGGGGATCATGATTTGAAGCCGCTCAAGGTTTCCGGGTTTACGCATGAGCAGCATTTGGCTAGCGCCGCGCAGAAGGTAGCCGAGTTCCTTTAGTGTTGATTGAGCCGAACCGAAATTTTGAAACTCATGAAGATCGGCTCCCTTTCTCCCTCGCCCCCTTGGAGGAGAGGGCTAAATAGCCAGCTTCTTGGCGGTCATAGTTACGGGACAGGCCCAGAATCCCCCTTAACGATATAACCGGCCCCCCTTCAGCAGAACGGCCCGTCCTGTGCACAGCAATGCCCTGGGGCGGGCTACGCAGCGCCATTTACATTGGTTTTTGCCAATCAGAGGTGGCGTAACGGTACCGGGGGTTTTGAACCTTCGGGCTGCCAAATTTTTCCTCGTCGATGACGAACGATTTGGCCATGAGGTCGCGAACACCACCTTAGGCCGGATAGCGCAGCGCCCAGCGCTTGTTGCTCGCCCTCATCGTCCAAATTTGGGGCTTTGCACCGCTATTCGTGCAGTGGTGTAAGCGTTGGCGAACTCGGACTGGTCAATAGTGCCCTGCGTTAGGCTCTCATTGAGCTCGGTGAAGATTCGCAACCCTTCGCCAGCCGCTACGGATTCCAACTGAGCACATTTCGAACCGAGCAACCGGATAGCAACCTTCTCAAGACGCTCATCCATATGGTCACCATGGTGAGACTCGACCAACAATCTGTAAACCGCCCAGAGTCGTTTGGCGCAAGCCTCCTGCAAATGCCCTATAAGTGCGGCGGTTATGATCAAAATGACTATGGTCTCAAGGGCCTGGTCAGGGGCATCATTTTTCATGGCTGCTTTGACATGCCAGTGTCGCATCAACGCAGCTAGCCCAATTTCAGGAAGTAGAGCCTGCTCCATCAGTTCACGTAGCACCGATGCAGCATGCTCCAGAGCTTTATCAAAGGGCGCGCGGTAATCCCAGACCGCCGAGATAACCGAAATGAACCTAGGTTCTGCGTCAAGGATTTCTACGCCTTGACGTACGGTTCGTGCATTAAAGGCAGCCGGAGGGAGTAACTGCACAATATCGGGTAGCTGTACGATTACTCCGACTCGCCATTCGCATAGCTGCGCAATTTTGCCCGCTTTTTCAAGTGGTGAGAGCCGCCCCACCTCTGTCAGTGCGGCCAAGACGTCAAGCGTGCAGAAGCCATCGACCTCGGAACCTGCGGCACAAAATAAGCGCAGCGCTTCGTCATCAGAATAGAGTCTGTACCGTTCTGGCTCTTTTGCGCATATCTCCGCCATTTCGCTGTTGCTTCGCCCAATGACTATAGAGGGCGGTGTTTCGCTTGCTTCCTCTGAAGCGGAGGGTTGGAGGATCGAAGCGAGGTGGGGTTTCAAGGCGTTTTGTAGGTCCAAACATTTGCTTCGCATTGGACTTCCGAATATAGGATTCGTGAACTCGGCAAGCTCCTCCATCGTGGCTCTGGCCACTGCGATTTGACCGAAGAAAGTGATGGCGGCGTCGATCAACCCCAAGTCGTTGAGGACTAACAGCGCTGTCCAATCCAGCAAAGGCACTCGCTTGCGCAGGGCCTCGGCACCGGTCGGTTGCCAACCAATATCGTTAACCATCACTAGGTGATACTGGCGATCATCCCGGCTGGACACCTTGGCAACTTCCCACAGATGCACGATATCGGAAATGCAGGACAGGACCAGTCGCGGGCGCCATGAGAAAGGGATGGTGTTTAATCCCTGCTGTAAGGACCGCTCCAGCCGTTTCTGGAGCGCTTCTCTGCCGGGCGTCAGTCCAATAAGTGCTTTCAGACTTTCAACTAACTCTTTGCCAGAGGCGCCCTCTCGAACCTCGCCTTTCCATAGCATCCGGGAATTTGGGAAGTTTCTGAAGAATGCATCGGCGCGTGTTCGGAATTGCTCTCTATCCTTTGCAAGGTCGATGTCGCTGCGTCCACCCAGAGTGCCACTCAGATGCATCATCAAGTAGGTGCCTTCCTGGCTCTCTACGCTCTGATCCACCAGTTCGCCTGCTCGCAAGGCCAACTCCAATAGCCTGTCGCTCGTTGGGTCGGAAAACTGAATGAGAAAAAACAGTAATTTCACGAACTCCAACTGTTCCCCTTTGGACTTCGCTGTTTCGAGAGCCCTTTCCGCCGCCTCTACTGCGTCATCGACGTAGCCGCAACGAGTGGCGATCGTGACATAGGTGTTTAGAGCTAGTGGGTCGTCGGATCCTGTAGCTACAATTTTCAACAGCCGATCGCGGGCCTTTTCCGTTTCGCCTAGATGATCAAGTGCCAATGCCTCGAAGGCACCCATTCGATCACCAGGTTCAACGCGGACTCTATTGCTTTGACACAGTTCAACGAGGCCCCGCCAGTCTTTCAAGGTCACCAACGCCATCCCGAGGCGCGCAGCCATCGCAGGCGAGAGTACATAGTGCTCAGTTATTTTTTCGGAGAGTCGAACACACTCCATCGCACTTTCCGGATCAGTAGGATCAAGCTCGTGGATGAGTGTGAGTGCAATGCTCACGGGCCGATCCAGTTCCTCATACCTGGACTGCAGCGACCTCAAAGCCTCATCTTTGGCCAACCTGCTGATTTCCAACTGAAGATAAAAATGTGCGAGGGCGGCTTGGGGGGCTAGATCAGGATCTGATTCGAGCAGGCCCATCCACTGTTTTACGAGGCCAGGCTGAACTGATTTGTGAGCAGAAATAGAGGCCGCAGTGACAGCCGACCCAAACAGGGAATGGCTGCGATCCACGTTGTCGATGTATGCGCTGAAGCTTTGGTAGCATGCCCGGAATTTACGGGTCTCATAGAGCAAAAGCGTGTTCCAGATATGCTTGTCAGGTGAGTCGGGCAACTGATCATTTGCCGACAACGCGAGGGTGAAGTCCGACAGCTGACCCGCAATGCCCCGTAAGACCTCATGGATATGGGGCAAGTCCGGACGTTTCTGCGCAGCATCCTTCAGGTCTGCAAGTATCGACTCTGCTCTGCCGAGTGCCGAAGCTGTAGCCCCCCATATGTCGACGAGCTGCTCTATGTTGGAGTTCCAGCCTGATGCCTTTATGGACAAGACAGCGTCGTTAATCGCAGCCCAAGCCTCTTCAAGCTTTTGAAGGTCTACACCCGGAAGACCTGCTGGTGGGATAGATTCACGTCTCTGCGTAGTGGCGGTGGCCACCGCGAGGGCAAATTTGGCTCGGGCTCTAAGCAAAAGCAACAGTTCACGTATGTCATCGGATGCCTCGCAGGATGCAAGGCCCGCTTCGCAGTCCGCCAGGGCATTTGCAGGCTCCTCAGACAACCAATGTGCAAACGCTCTGGCGAAAGACCGTTGAGGTTCTGGAAGCAAATCAGCCAGCTCCACGGCCAACTGGTAATGCCCTTGCACCGCATGTAGCCGGGAACGAACGGCGATGACTATTGGGTCTTCACCCTCCAGTAGATCATGCAGCTCAGCAAGCGAGTCGCTATCGTTTTCGAATCTGATGCGGATCTCTGCTTCCACCCTAGCGGCTCGGTACTTGGGCAAAGGCGTTGCCTCATACGCGTTCTGGTATGAAGTGACTGCCGCTTGGTTATCCCCCGTTTGAACCTGCCAGTTGCCACGTAGACGCCAATATTCCGCGCGCTCAAGGGTGGTCGATTCTTCTAGCTTTGGCTCTGCCTCGTCGAGCTGTATCTTTGCTCGATCCAGCGCAGTTACCCGTAGATCTGCTTTGGCCTGAGTCAGATTCCAGGCAAGCGTGTCCCGAGCTGGGTTGACCCAGTAGTCTTCAGTTGAGCCTGCCAAAGCGTTCATCAGTGCAGACCCTCTCGCAGCCACGCCTTTTACCACCCCCTGAACCAAGGTTAAGCGGTCATCTGCTCGCATCCCGGGGTGGGTTTGCTCCGCGCGTTGGCTAAGGACGTGCCCCACGCGAGACAGTTCGTTCTGGTGGCTAATGTCCTCAGAGAGATCTGTAGTCCTTTTCAGAATGTTCTTTGTTGGCGCGCGAAGGGTGACGTATTTCTGTTCGGCAGACAGATCATCGACGGTGATGCGGATCAGCTCATCCCTGAGCCAGACGTAGTAAAGGGGGCAGTCAACAGGGTCTTCGTTTACTGAAAGGTCGCAGATCACCAAGAGCACCGGTTCTACGGCTCGGGCGTAATAGCGGACAGTGGTGGCTTTCAGAGCGACCGAAATGTATTCGCCATCCGCCGTCAGGCTCGGAGAGCGGGTGCCTTTAAGTTGGATACGGAAAATATCCGTCGCGCGTTGATTCGGCGTGGTCTGCACTTGGAAGTCATAGCCATAGTCGTCAGTCCCTTCCAGGCTTTGCAATCGCCAATCCTTGGGATGACGAGCCATCAGGCAACGTGTTGCATCGGCATTGATGTCGTGCTGATCACCCGTCCCAGGTAAAGGCCCGTCAACTGGCATGGTGCTTCCTCGGAATAATCAAAAAGGGCGCTGATGGCGTAAAGAGGCGTTTCTCGGTGCAATTTTTTTTAGGAGTATACAGCCCTCTAAACAGGGCTTGGGATCAGACTACGGGATCAATATCTCTGTATCTGGGGCTGAGAGTCAGGTTGGGCGTATACCTGTCTCGCACGAGACTGCCCAAGGTTATCCGAGCTCCGGCCTTTCCAAAGCGCCTGGTAATGGCATCTTGATGCTAGTCCGGCTACGCTGATGTGCACCGGGGAGGATGCGTGATGAGTCAGTACCTTTTAAGTTTTGCAAGGCAGAATCTTGAGGGGCGCACTGATGCTTACCTGGTGCTTCTCTGGTGTATGTACCAGGCTAACCAAAGCAAGGGCCGCTACTCAGACCACATCAAATCACACATCACCACGGCGTCGGATCAGCTGCTGGGTCGCAACTACCAACGTGTCGCTGCTCGCTTCAAGAAAGTGCTCGATAAAAGGCCTGAACTAGATCGAATACCACCTTCGGGCTTGGGGGCGTTGGATTACCTTCGCGTCAAGAATTTCCGTGGCTTTGGGGAGTTTGGCGCCGACGATAAAGGCACGTTCATTCGATTCAGTAAGCTGAAAAACATTTTCTACGCGCCCAATGGTGGCGGTAAATCATCGCTCTGCGAAGCCATCGAAATTTGCACCACTGGGGACATCAAGGAAGCCGCTAGGCGCAAGACCAAGGTCAAGCAGTACATTGCACGTGGAGAAACCAAGCCTCAGCTCGCTCTCTTGGGAACGAATAAGCTCAAAATTACGCCCAGCATCAGTTGGTCGAGCTGTTTCATTGATCGCAATCGCCTTCAGGAGTTTTCGCTCCTGGGCTCCAAGGACACAGGCAGTGGCGAAAGTGATGTCTTGGCCACCTTGTTCGGATTGGAAGAGCTCCAAGAAGTCATTTCTCGTTTCGTCCGCCCTGAAAGCTTTACGCTCAAAACATTTATGCGTGCCGACCAGGCGGAGGCGCTGCTGAACCTTGAACGCGCTCGAACAGAACTAGGTCAACAGCGGCGCAAGCACAGGGCAGATCTTCAAGTTGCGATTTCGGAAACCTGTCAGCTATTGGGACTGCGGTCTGATCAGGATTTCGAAATTCGTCCAAAGGTACAGCGGCTCCGCAAAAAGATAGACATGCATATCCGTGGGGCCGAGCGACTGCGAGCAGCCAAGGCACCAGTGGTCATTCCTGTGAAACGTGTTGCACGTACTTCTGCCATCGCCAAGCGGTTGCTCAACCGCAGAACTCAGATCGAAACACTTTTTCTGCAAAGGGCCAGTGAAGTTAACTATCGCGCTGTTTTTGAAGCCTTGGAAGCCATGGAACAACAGTCTGAGCAGACCTGTCCTGCATGTTTGACGCCACTTGATCAGGTCACGGTGAACCCCTTTGAAAGGGCTCGCGATCAGATCAAAGCGCTCGGAGCCTTGGAGGCTCTGAAGCAATCCAAGCTGAGAAATGATGCTCAAGTTGTCTTGTGGGCTTCCAGGATCGCTACTGGTATCAGTTCCGTGAAGGGTAATACCTACGCTGATGTACCCTGCTCACTGGCGATGGACGCGTTGGAAGCGGTGCTCGCAGAATTCCATACGGCCACTGATCGCTCGACAGTGGCAGCGTCTGTCCTCAATGCTTTCATCGCGCTCTGTGCTGACAGTACAGCCCAGATCGAGGCCTATCTGCTCGCCTGCGAGCGTAAGCGGCGAGAGGTTGACCAGGCAGAAGTTCAAGCGGCCCGTCTCAATGAGCTCATCGAACACCTCAAGAAGGTAGATGAGTCGCTGAAGCGACAGTTCGACATCAAAACCCGTGCAGAAACCGAGTTCAAAAACGCCAATAACAGAATGCTTGCCTTGATGGGGCAGAGAACGGTTTTGCTCAACGATTCTGTGGATAACAGTCACTTCAACCAATTGCTCAAGGATCTTGAGGTTGAATACCGAACGCTGTATGGCGACCTGCTGGATTACAAGCTAGAGCTCGAAAAAGCGCGCATTACAGGGATCGAAGCCAAGGCTGCCGAGTACTACCGAGCGATCAATAACCATGACGATGACCATGAGCAGATAGAGACGCTGAACTTTGAAAAGCTCTCGGAGAGCTACCGGATCAAGATCAACAACGTGGACGGATCTCTTCTGGATGCATTTGCTGTGCTCAGCGAGGGGCATCTGAGGGCATTGGGCTTATCGATTCTTCTGGCGATGGCTGAGAAAAACAATTTTCCGCTAATCGTCTTTGATGACGTCGTCAATGCGATCGACACGGATCACCGATCCAACATCATTGATCTGTTTTTCAATGACACTTACCTGCGTCGGATCCAGATGGTGGTAACCACCCATGATCGCCTCTTCTGGGAGCGCTTCTGCATCATCGCTGACCGTCATCCTCAATGCGACCAGCACGCAAACCATGTGCTCAGCTACACGAACAAAGGCATCGTGGTGATTGATCACGCAGGCGGTTTCCAGAAAAAGGTGCACATGGCGTTGTCGGTCTTCGACGTTCGGCAAGCGTTGCTGTATTGCCGGATCTGGTTCGAGTCCATGGTGCTGGAGTTCTGCATTGAAAACGGCGTCCAGGTCACCGCGAACTTCAACAAATCTCAGCTCAAGAAGAGTATGTACCTGCAGGTGAGCCTGGAGCACACCTTCAAGCTAGTGGAGCCCTTCATTGACTACGACCTATCGTATTTCAATTTTATCAAGAATGATCTGGTGAACTGGGGTGGCCAAAATCAAGAACATCATGCATTTGATGAAGAAAGCCTGAACTTTGTGCACTCCAAGACCAGTGGTGAGGTTTCGAGAATCTACGACGCGATCCGTTTTCTGGAATGTCAGCTTTTCATGGACAAAAAGAAGGAGTCCGGAGAAAGGTACCTTGCAGAGGTGAATGAGAAAGTCGAGAAGGGCCGCAGGAAATTAGCAGGACTCGCCAGAGCACCTGAAGAGGTGCAGAAAGAACATCAGGCAGGGTTGAAGGCGTTGGAAAAGCGCGCCCTTGAGCTCACCCATGAGCTTCAGTTCATCGAGCGCTGTGTAGTGAGCATGGCTGACCGCGAGCGAGCCGGGGAGCTGCCCGCTGAGTTGCCGCCTGCCTAGTGCCCTGAAAGGTTAGTTCGTTTATCTAGCTAATTCGATTCTCCCTGAGATTCCAGAGGGCTCTAGCTCAGCAAGTCCTCTCTCCCACGGGAAGAGGGCTAGGGTGAGGGGGAAGGCTTCACTGACACGTCACCAAAACCGAAAGCTCCCCCAGCCCAGCATTTCCAGCGCATAAACACGATCGCGTAACCACGTTTAAAGTACACGAACCGTTACGCCATAAGGGCTACAACACCTTGCGTCGTTGCCTACGCGTACGCCAGAATCCGCCGGCTTACGCGGCTATGGGGCGGGCTATATCGTTTCCCTGTCACTGAAAAACAGTGATCGGGTTTGGTAGCCCGTCTGTAATAGCTGTGTGGCAACACCGTATGCAGTCCCTTTCTTGGGGCTCGGTTTTATGGTGGTCATGCGTGGGGCTCATTCGTGGGCGCCGGGTTCCTATTGCAGCCGGTCTACCAACCCGCGTATGGCCGCCACCCATCGTTTGGTAGCGTGGGTGATGGCTCCTTGAAGTCTGCGATAGGAGTTACATCTATGTTCAAAGTCACACCCAACCCACCAGAAACCGATTCAATCCCCTACGACGCCGCACTCGAAGCCGAAAACATAAAAACGGCAACCGAACGGGCGATCAATCATTACCTCGATCCTGGGGCGCAGAAGACATCCAAGCCATCGCGCAAGCCCGGCAGGATTTATCTGGTCAATCCAACGGTGGATGACGAGACGCTGCTGGTCGAAGCGTGCGAAACGCTGTCGTCGGCCAGTGACATGGCCCGGGTTATTGGCGACACCGTCGATCCATCGCAGCGCAAGGCGATGCAGATACTGCAGCAGGTCATCATGCTGAGTGAGCTGCTGGTCAATCGTGTGCTGGATAACCATCACGTTTCGCGGTAGTTGCCGCCCCGGTGAGGGGCTTGTCCCCTCACTGTCAGGCAGCCGTCTATAAAAATCCTCAAGCGACTCTTTCCGGAGTTCCAGCTAATGTCCAAGACCGTCATTCCACCGTTAGAAGATCCGGTGTCCCCGTACGAATTTCCCGATTCAAGAAAGCTCCACGACGCCGCCGAACGCGCCCTCGACTATTACCTGACCCCCGCAGCCCAAATCATGGCCACGCCTTACACCCCAAACGACATGTTCATGGTCAACCCGCAAACCGACACCGAGTCCTTGCTGGCCAACGCCTGCGAATCCCTCGCGTCAGCCACGGTCATGCTCGGTGACTTCGCCGGCCTGCTGGAAGGGCCGAACCGCAAGACCCTGTTGGGCATTGCGCAGGTGGTGATGTTGGGTGAGTTGGCGGTGAATCAGGCGCTCGATAACCTCGTGCCGAAGGAGTAAACGACACAAAAAACCGGAAGTGTTTGGCTTCCGGTTTTTTCATCGATATCAAAAGGTCACAGCCTGCCAGTGATCACAAATTTATCGAATGCTTTCTGCCCATCACGTGCCGCTCGCCGCACTTCAAGGAATGTCAGTTCTCCTCGGACTTCCTTTCTCACAGGTTTGTCAGTCCTGATCATCGGATGCTGCGTACGTGATGTATTCATGTTGGCTAGCCCGTGTGAGTAGGTTTGTACGACAAAGTAGAGCCGGGCTTCATCGCGTGCCAGTCAGTTGGGTCTGATTCAGTTGTAGGCACTGTCCGCGCTTTTTGAATGAGATTTTCGCCAGCAGGCCTGGCCTCTTCGCGGGCAAGCCCGCTCCCACAATGGGTTGTGGTGTCGCGAGATTTTGTGGCCAATGCGAAACCCTGTGGGAGTGGGCTTGCCCACGAAGAGGGCGGTGCTGGCTACGTCCATTTCAGACAGGCAATAAAAACCCCGGAAGCTTTCGCTGTCCGGGGTTTCTTTATTGCCAGAACAATCAGCGGTTAAACCGCTCCACCAACGAGTATTGCGTGTTGGCAGTCTTGGTCAGCTCTTCACTCAACAGCGCCGAGTTATGCGCCTGTTCCGAGGTCTGGTCCGCCAGTTCCGAGATGTTGCTGATGTTGCGGCTGATTTCTTCAGCCACGGCACTTTGCTCTTCGGTCGCGGCGGCGATCTGGGTGGTCATGTCGGTGATGTTGGCCACCGCTTCGCTGATGCCGACCAGGGCCTGATCCGCTTCCAGAACCCGCGCTACACCTTCTTCCGCCTGGCGATGCCCGGCTTCCATGGTTTGTACGGCGCTGGATGCAGTCTGTTGCAGTTTGGCGATCAGGGCGTGGATCTGGCCGGTGGATTCGCTGGTGCGTTGTGCCAGTTGGCGGACTTCGTCGGCGACCACGGCAAAACCACGGCCCATCTCGCCGGCACGCGCGGCTTCAATCGCGGCGTTGAGCGCGAGCAGGTTGGTTTGGTCGGCGATGCCTTTGATCACGTCGACCACGCCGCCGATTTCGTCGCTGTCCTTGGCCAGTTGGGTGACGGTCAGGCCGGTTTCACCGACCACGACCGACAGGCGCTGGATGGCTTCGCGGGTTTCCCCGGCGATGTCGCGGCCGCGACCGGTCAGGCGATTGGCTTCCTGGGTGGCGTCGGCGGTGCGTTGGACGTGGCTCGCCACTTCCTGGGTGGTGGCGGCCATCTGGTTGACGGCGGTGGCGACCTGTTCGGTTTCCACGCGCTGACGTTCCAGCCCGCTGGAGCTGTTATGCGCCAGGGCGTCGGACTGTTTGGCCTGATCGGTCAGGTGCTCGGCGGTGTCCTGCAGACGGGTCAGGCAGGTTTTCAGGCGCGCTTCTTGGCTGAGGATCGACATTTCCAGACGCGCCTGGGCGCCACGGCTGTCGGTGTACATCTGCGCGATCAACGGGTCGGAGGTGGTCTGCTCGGCCAGACGCAGCAGGCGCTTGAGCCCGCGTTGTTGCCATTGCAGGCCCAGCAGGCCCAGCGGCACCGACAGACCGGCGGCGAGGGCGAAGCCCCACTGCGAGTTCAGCGTGGCGCCGATCATGAAGCTCAGCTGGCTGACCAGAATGAACGGCAGCCAGTCCTGCACAATCGGCAGCCACTTGTCGCTCGAAGGAATCGCCGACTTGCCCTGGTTGATGCGTTGGTAGAGCGCTTCGGCACGGCGGATCTGTTCGGCGGTGGGTTTGACCCGCACCGACTCGTAACCGACCACCTGATTGCCCTCGAACACCGGCGTTACATAGGCGTTCACCCAGTAATGGTCACCGGTCTTGCAGCGATTCTTGACAATGCCCATCCATGGCAAGCCTTGTTTCAGTGTGCCCCACATGTGCGAAAACACCGCCGCCGGCACGTCAGGGTGACGAACCAGGTTGTGCGGCGCACGGATCAGTTCTTCACGCGAAAACCCGCTGATTTCGACGAAAGCGTCGTTGCAGTAGGTGATCACGCCCTTGGCGTCGGTTGTGGAAATCAACCGTTGCTGAGCCGGGAAAGTCCGTTCGCGTTGTGTAATGGGCTGGTTGTTACGCATGGTTTTTCAATCCGCAAGGCTTTGAAAGGTTGTCGGCGGGGTCGGCCATTTATTGAAATTTTTTTTCATTTATAAGTACGGCGTCGCAAAACGGCCCTTGCTTCAACCCGCGAGCATCGGATAGGTGAACAGGCCGAAATGCAGCAGGTTCAGGCCAAAATGCGTTGCGATCGCCGCGCCGAGCCCGCCAAAACGGTAGGCCAGACCATAGCCGACACCCGCCAGGCTCGCCAGCAACACCCATTGCCAGCCGGCGCCCACATGCACCAGGCCGAACAGCAGGGAAGCCAGCAGCAACGCGAGGTTTTCGCCGTAGGGCAGGTGTTGGAAACGCCGACTCAGGCCACCCTGGATATAGCCGCGAAACAGCGCTTCTTCGACCAGCGTCACCAGCAGCAGATTGTTCAGCACCCACAGCCACGCCTGATCCGGCCATTTCGGCGCCCAGGTGATCATACCCAGCAATACCGCGCCGCCCAGCGCCAGAATCACGCTCAACGTCAGTGCCAGCGCAGTGGCGTAGACGGTCAGGCGCAACGAACGACGCGCGACGATCCATGGGCAGACCAGCAGCAGCCAGAAGCCAATCAGCGGTTTGTCGAGATTCAGGTACATCGAGAACGGCACGGCATTGTCGGTGAAGCGCTGCGGCTCGATGGCCCGACCGTTGTAGAAGCCCGGCAGCCAGTGCAGGGCCAGCGCCAGAGCCAACACGATAAACAGGCCATGCCCGAGATAACGCCCGACCGGCACGGTTTGCTGGCGCACGGCATAACCGGCGAAAACCAGCAGTGCAATGGAGATCAGCGCCAGCCAGCCGAGCTGGCCGAAACTCAGCGCCAATCCGTAACCAAGGCTGAGAAGCCCGAGATAGAGCCATGGCAGAGCTGTCATGGAAAGTCCTTGTGCACGATTTGTGGACAGGCTTTCTACACGGCTGGGGGCGGGGGGACAAGTGAAGGTGTAGGGCTAAACCGGTTCGCAGGCCCTGCGGGTTGGTCCCCGCAGGGCCTATGTTGCGCACGAATCAGCGCAGATTGAGCTTCGCCGCAGCACGCTCGGTGATTTCAGTGCGCAACTTCAATGAAGGCGCCGCACGCTTGCGCGCCTCATCGACAACAGCACTCGGCGCCGTGTCCGGGCTGCCCGAATCAAATGGCGGCGCCGGCGCGTATTCCAGCTGCAACTGCACCAGTTGCGCCGTATCGACACCGACCAGTTCCTGCGCCAGTGTCAGGGCAAAATCGATCCCGGCGGTGATGCCGCCCCCGGTAAACAGATTGCCGTCACGCACCACCCGATCCTTCACCGGAATCGCGCCCAGTGTCGGCAGCAAATCGTGATATGCCCAGTGCGTAGTCGCCCGTTTACCTTGCAACAGACCCGCCGCGCCAAGCACAAGCGAACCGGTGCAAACCGACGTAACGTACCGAGCCTGTGCCGCTTGCGACCTGATGAAGTCCAGCGTCTGCTCATCCTCCATCAACGGCCCGACCCCGGCGCCGCCGGGTACGCAGATCACGTCCAAAACCGGGCAGTCCTCGAACGTAGTGGTCGGTTTCAGCTGCAGCCCGGTGCTGGAAGTTACCGGCACCAAATCCTTCCAGACCAGATGCACCTGCACGTCCGGCAGAGAGGCCAGCACGTCATACGGGCCGGTCAGGTCGAGTTGCTGCACCTGGGGAAACAACAGAAAACCGATCTGCAACGCCATGGTTCTTCTCCGTGAAAAGGGGGTAGACGGCTTCACTGTAGGCGCGTAGGTTTTGGCGCATACGCCAATCAGCCCACGAATTACGCCAAATGCCGAAAACCATCCACGTCCTCGCGTTCGCCAATGTGCAATTGCTCGATGTCACCGGGCCGTTACAGGTCTTCGCCTCGGCCAACGATATCGCCCGCCAGCAGGGATTGCCTGCGCCGTATGCGCCAACGGTCATCGCCAGCGGTGGCGGGGCGGTGAACTCGTCCGCCGGGTTGGCGATGCTGGCCGAACCGCTGCCGAAACAGCCCAGCGATACGCTGATCATCGCCGGAGGCTGGGGCGTTTATGCCGCTGCCGAAGACGCCGGGTTGGTGAATTGGGTGCGTGAACATGCGAATGGCTGTCGGCGCGTGGCCTCGGTCTGCACCGGCGCATTTCTGCTGGCGGCCAGCGGCTGGCTCGACGGTCGCCGGGTCGTCACTCACTGGACCCGTTGCGAACAACTGGCGCAGCAACACCCGCAATTAAAGGTCGAACCGAATCCGATCTTCATCAACGACGGACCGGTCTGGACCTCGGCGGGCGTCACCGCCGGCATCGACCTGGCGCTGGCCATGGTCGAAGACGACCTCGGCCGCGACATGGCTCTGGACGTTGCCCGGCAACTGGTGGTGTTCCTCAAGCGCCCGGGCGGGCAGTCGCAATTCAGCGTGACACTGTCACTGCAAAAACAGGGCAACCGCTTTGATGATCTGCACGCGTGGATCGCCGAACACCTGACCTGCGACCTGGGCATCCCGACCCTCGCCGAACAGGCCGGCATGAGCGAGCGCAGCTTCGTGCGCCACTACCGCGCCGACACCGGCCAGACCCCGGCCCGCGCCATCGAATTGATCCGCGTCGAAACCGCCCGCCGGTTGCTGAGCGATACCGGATTGCCGATTAAACGGGTGGCGGCCAATTGTGGATTTGGCAGTGAAGAGACGTTAAGACGCAGTTTCCTGCGAGCCATAGGTGTGACGCCGCAGGCGTATCGGGAGCGGTTTTCGGTCAGTGCCGCAGCAGATCCAGTAATGCCTTGAGCGTTTCGCCCGGTGCTTCCTCGGGAATGTTATGCCCGACACCCGCCAACACCCGCCGCTCGTAAAGTCCGTTGAAGTGGTGCGCATCGTCATCGTCCGCCGGCGCCGGGCCAACGCCATCATCGGCACCGCACAGCGAAATCGTCGGAACGCCGATCGCCGGTTGTTTCTCCAGCGCCTGCTCCATCCCCTCCAGCGCCGGATCGCCCGGCGCATACATGAAGCGATGGCGATAAGAGTGAATCACCACCTCGACGAAATCCGGGTTGTCGAACGCCGGCGCGCTCAGCGGAAAACGCTCGGCGTTCCGCGCCCAGGTCGGTGACCACAATTGCCACAGCAACTCGCACAGCGCCCGACGATTCTGCGTCAGCCCTACAACGCCACGGGGCGTGTGGAAGTAATACTGATACCAGTAGCGATGCTCGCTCTGCGGATCCAGCGGCTGGATCGAATTCGGAATGTCCTGCAGGTTGTAGCCATCACCTGTCACCAACCCGCGCACCCGCTCAGGAAACAGCGCCGCCACAATGCACGCTGCCCGACCACCCCAGTCGTAACCGCACAATGTCGCTTGCTCGATACCCAGGGCATCCATCAGATCCAGCAGATCCTGCGCCAGCGCCGCTTGCTGGCCGGAGCGCAGTGTGTCCGGGCTATTGAAACGGGTCGGGCCGTAACCGCGCAGGTACGGCACGATCACCCGATAACCTTGGGCGGCGAGGGTTGGGGCGATTTCGTCATAGGCGCGGGGAGAGTAGGGGAAGCCGTGAAGCAGAATGACCGGCATGCCGTTTTCCGGGCCGTGATGCTCATAGGCGATGGTCAGACTTTCAGTCTTGCAAAACTGCATCACGGCTCGGGTCATACGGGATTCCTCAAGTTTCGGCTTCCGCCACCTGATTGAAATACTTGCTGCGATCCGGCGTAAATGTCACCACCATTTTCGTCCGCGAGCAGGTCAGCACCCGTTCGGCACTCAAATCGATATCCAGATCTTCCCCACGCAAACCCTGCCACTGAGCCAGGTATTTCAGCGATCCGTACTTTTCATTCTTCTTCAGGCTGCGACTGACTCCGCCTTTCCAGCCCAGCACCGGCAGTTCATCGGCGCTGCAGCGTTGGGCGAGGTCGGGGAAGCGGGCGGCGCGCTGGCGGCCGATTTCCCAGCATTTGATCAGGCCTTTGTCGGCGGCTTCCCACAGTTCGTCGCGCTTGAGGCCGGTGCGCAATGGGGTGTCGATCTGGCGGTGGATGCGTTGGCTCATTCTGGTTCCTTGAATCGGGTTTTTATTGGACAGCTCCGCTGTGCCCGTTGCGGTGGATGGTAGGGGGGGATGTAACAGCTGGCAACAAGGTATTTCGGGGTGTGAGTGCGAGTTGCGGGCCAAGCGTTACACGGGGTTGGCAGCTTTCTGTAGGCCGTGCCATCAACAAGTTGTATCGAAAGGAATCGATTGTGTGGGCCAGCCCTTCAACCGCAAGGCTCGGAGGTGTTTGCCGTTCGTAGGTAGCCATCCTACAAACGGCGATTGGAGTTGGGATCTTTCTTACAGTCTCTGGCGAAGAAGGATGACTACGGCTGCCAGTAATTCTTCTCCCCACTCAACTTGCGATCGAGAAAACTCGCCGCGCTGATCAGCGCCAGATGGGTCAACGCCTGGGGTGTGTTGCCCAGATGCCGTCCACGGTTGTCGAATTCCTCCGCGTACAGACCCAGCGGATTGGCGTAACGCAGCAGTTGCTCGAATTCCAGATGGGCCTTTTCCACTTGCCCGGCCCGAGCCAGACACTCGACGTACCAGAACGAGCACGCAGCAAAAGCGCCTTCAGTGCCCGACAAACCATCGATGCCGGCATCGTCGTTGCGGTAGCGGTAAACCATGCCGTCACGCACCAGATGCTTCTCGATCGCTTCCAGCGTCGCCAGCCACTTCGGATCCTTGGCGCTGACGAAGCGCACCAACGGCATCAGCAGCATCGAGCCATCCAGCGCGGTACCGCCTCGGTATTGCACGAAATGCCCACGCTCTTCGTTCCAGAAGTTGTCCCAGATGTCGGCATGAATCGCCTGACGGGTCTGGTCCCAGCGGGCAAAGGGCGCCGGCAGCGAGCGTTTCGAGGCCAGGCGGATTGCCCGGTCCAGTGCCACCCAGCACATCAGCCGTGAGTGCAGGAAGTGATGTTGCTCACCGCGCATTTCCCAGATGCCTACGTCCTTGGTCTGCCAGGTCTCACAGACCTGATCGACCACTTCCATCACATGTTTCCAGCCTTCTTGGGAAATCGCGTCGCCGTATTTGTTGACCAGATAAACGGCGTCCATCAGTTCGCCGAAGATATCCAGTTGAATCTGGTTGTACGCGCCATTGCCGATCCGTACCGGTTTCGCGCCGCCGTGTCCGGATAGATGCGTAAGTTCGGTTTCCGGCAGTTCCTGACGGCCGTCGATGGCGTAGAGGATGTTCAGCTTCATCGACGACTGGCCGCTGCAATCGCTGATCCGCCCGCGCAGCCAGCGCATATAGGCGTTGGCTTCGTCGACAAAGCCCAGGCGCATAAAGGCGTAGACGGTGAAGGAGGCGTCGCGGATCCAGGTGTAGCGATAGTCCCAGTTGCGTTCGCCGCCGGGAGTTTCCGGCAGGCCGAAGGTGGCGGCGGCGAGGATTGCGCCGTGCTGGCGCGAGGTCAGCAGCTTGAGGGCGAGGGCCGAGCGGTTGACCATTTCCCGCCAGCGACCGCGATAGTTGGACTGGCCGATCCAGTCACGCCAGAACTTCAGCGTGCGCTCGATGCACAGTTGCGCGGCGCCTTCGGCGAAGCGCGGATCGTCGCTGGCGCCGAGCATGAATGCCGCCGTCTGATCTTGCTTGAGGGTGAACTGTGTGACTGCCGCAGCGTTATCGACGCTCAGGGTTTGATCCGAAGCCAGCCGCAGTGTCGGCTGATCTAAAGCGCTGAACAGCACATCCTTTTTATCGATGACGGCGCGCGTTTCAGCGCGGGCGTAGTCATGCCGAACCGCGCAGCGCAGGTGAAACGTTGCCTGTCCGCTGACCACTCGCACCCGGCGCATCAACAGCGGCAAGGCATCGTCGTTGTCGCCGATGGGCAGCAGATCGGTGATTTCCACCACGGCGTGGTCGCTGAGCCAGCGGGTCTGCAGGACGTTGGTGTCTGGCAGGTAAATCTGTTCGCGCCGGGCATCGGGTAGGTCCGGCGCGAGCTGAAAAATTCCCGCGTCGGGCGTGTCCAGCAGCGAACAGAAGATCGACGGACTGTCGAACTCCGGCCAGCAGAAAAAATCCACGCTGCCCTTGTCATTGACCAGCGCGGCACTGCGCAGGTCGCCAATGATGCCGTGGGCGTCGATGGGGCTTTGTCGTTCGGGATGATGCTCAGCCATTGCCACGGAACTCCGGATAGAGGCTCATGCCGCCGTCGATGAACAAGGTGGTGCCGACGATGTAGTCGGAGGCATCGGAGGCGAGAAACACCACCGCGTTGGCCACGTCCTCGACATCGCCGATGCGCCCGTAAGGGATGAGTTTGAGCAGGGCCTGCGCGGCGTCGCCTTCGGTGGCGTCTTTGTTGATGGCCGTGCGGATCGCCCCCGGCGCGATGCCGTTGATGCGGATGCGCTGGTGGCTGACTTCCTGGGCCAGGGTCTGCATCAGCTGATCGACGCCGCCCTTGGACGCTGCGTAATTGACGTGCCCAGCCCACGGAATGCGCTGGTGCACCGAGCTCATGTGGATGATCTTGCCGGCGGCCCGGGACACGCCTTCGCGCACGCCCTGGCGATTGAAGATCCGCAGCGCGGCGCGGGCGCAGAGGAACTGGCCGGTGAGGTTGACGTCGATCACCGCGTTCCAGTCGGCCAGCGACATATCCACAGCCGCCGCGTCTTTTTGCAGGCCGGAATTGGCCACCAGAATGTCCAGTGTGCCGAAGGCGTCGAGGGTTTGCTGGAACAGCCGCTCCACGTCTTCTTCTTTCGAAACATCTGCGCCAATCGCGATGGCCTGACCACCGTCGGCGACGATCTGCCGGGCCAGCGCTTCGGCGGGCTCGGCCTGGCGGTTGTAGTTGATGACGACAGCGGCACCGGCAGCGGCCAGGGCTTTGGCGGCGCCGTGGCCGATGCCGGAACTGGCGCCGGTGACAAGAGCCACTTGGCGGGCGAGGGAAATCTGCATGAACGGTCGCGCCTTATGCGGGGATCTGATCTGCTGACCGGCATCCTTGAGTCAGAGTTCAGCGTGAATGCGAAGGGGCACGTAATCAAGTCGAGTCCCGCAGGGCTGTACGGGTTCAGATATGGTACCGGGCACTGTGTTTATGCCACTCCAGATTGCCGCCGATCCATGTACTCAATCCGGTGAGATAGCGCCGCAATACCGGCGAGCGCGTGCCTTTCATCAGCGTTGCGTGCAGGCGTTCGTATTCTTCCATCACTGCGTCATGGATATCGGCTGCCAGGTCGATTGCCTCTTGAAGCGAACAGTTGTGCCTGGCTGCCAGTAGATAAGGCAGCTTGAAGTCGCCGGTTTCGTTCAGGTGCTCTTTGTAAGCGGAATACAGATCGTTGACCAGAGTGGTCGCCAGCGAGGCCAGTGCGGTGACGTGGTGAATGTCTGGACGGGAATACGTATTGGCCGGGACTTCGTAGCCGCCGATCAGGTCGATCAGTACCAGGCATGGCCAGAAGCTGTTGACCTGCCGACTGGCCAGGTATTCGGCGACGGTGGGTTGAGTGCCATAGAGGCGCCAGGGACCTTCCGCCGCCATGGTGACGAACATGGCGATGGTGATCTGGCGCACCCGGGCGACTTGCGAGGGCGTGCAGAATTGGGCGACCCGTTTCATGTAGGCCAGCAATCCCCTGATTACCGGGTCGCACATTTGCTGCTTCAGGAGTTCTTTGTCGAACGGCGAAGGCAAATAGACCGGATCGATCGCGGTGAGGGCGAACGACAAGCTTTCGGCCACTGTCTCGGGGCGACCGCCGAGGGATTGATCGTCGCAATAGTGATCGTCCACCGCAAACAACGCCGCAAAGCATTGCGCCACGAGTAACAGTCGATCCGGATTATTCGTGTCGGCATGGCACAGCATTGCATAGCGACCGAAGTCGCTGGCGCGGATTTTTTCTTCCTTGCCGGCAAAGATCCCTATGTTCGATATCCACTCCATCAGGCGTTCGTTGACTTCCTGGCCCAACGCCTCATCAATGCGCGTAGGCGGCGGGCAGCGTACGGCACGGACGATAAAGGGGGCAGTGGCGCTGCGTGGCGTCCGGGCACTGCTGGATTGATTCATGGGGTGATCCTTTTCTCGGGGCCGATTGAGATGCTCACCGACGCGGTTCCTGTGCAGGGATGACAGGTCCATGTAAAACCTTTGGCGGAATTTGCGCACCTGTCATGTTTGACAGGTGCGCGGCTCAATGGACGAGCAGTCAACGACCTCCACTAAGCGTCAGGCAGGCAATTTGCGAAGCCAAAACCCTGAATCTTTCGCGGGTGCATTCCCTTCACATTCCACCAACAATTCCTCGCTTCCCCGCCCGTCAGGCTTTGTGGCAACTTGGCCGCCCCTGATGAGGCTGCATCCGATGGCAAACCCTTACCGCGAGTTGTTCAACGCCCCCGGCGCCCGGGCTTTTGTGATGGCCGCGATGATCGCGCGCATGCCGATTTCCATGACCGGCATCGGTGTCATCACCATGCTCTCGCAATTGACCGGCGGTTACGCGCTGGCGGGTGGGGTGGCGGCGACGTTTGCGTTGGCCACGGCGTTTTGCGCGCCGCAGGTGTCACGGCTGGTGGACCGTTTCGGCCAGGGTCGGGTGCTGCCGGTGGCGGCGCTGATCGGCGGGGGCGCGCTGCTGATGTTGCTGCTGTGCACCCGTTTGCAGGCGCCGACCTGGACCCTGTTTGTGTGCGCAGCATTGGCCGGTTGCATGCCGAGCATGTCGGCGATGGCGCGGGCACGCTGGACCGAAATCTATCGCGGCCAGCCGCAATTGCAGACCGCTTATGCATTGGAGTCGGTGCTCGACGAAGTCTGTTTCATCGTCGGCCCGCCGTTGTCGGTGGGCTTGTGCGTCGGCGTGTTTCCCGAGGCCGGGCCACTGGCGGCGCTGTTGATGCTGGCGATTGGCGTCACAGCGTTCGTCGCCCAGCGCAGCACCGAGCCGCCGGTGCATCCGCACGAATCGCAGCATCAAGGTTCGATCATTCGTTCCACCGACGTGCAATGGCTGCTGGCGTTGATGCTCGCCATGGGCGTGATTGTCGGCGTGGTGGATGTGGTCAGCGTCGCGTTCGCCCAGCAGCAGGAGCAGCCGGCGGCGGCGAGCATCGTGCTGTCGGTGTATGCCATCGGCTCCTGTCTGGCCGGGATTGCCTTCGGCGCGATGCGCTCGAAGCTGCCGTTGCCGCGCCTGTTTCTCTACGGCGGTCTGGCGACAGCGGTGACAACGCTGCCGTTGTTGCTGGCGAGCAACATTTTCGGGTTGGCCGTCGCGGTGTTCATTGCCGGGCTGTTCTTCTCGCCGACCCTGATCGTGGCGATGGCGTTGATCGAGCGCATCGTACCGCCGGCCAAACTCACCGAAGGCCTGACCTGGCTGGTGACCGGTTTGAGCATTGGCGTCGCCATCGGTGCCGCCGGTTCCGGCGCACTGGTGGATGCGTTCGGTGCCCGCAGCGGCTTCTGGCTGGCGATTGCCGCCGGGGCAGTGGTGCTGGGCTCGGCGGTGCAGAGCTTTCGTCACCTCAAATAATGCCGGTTACCAGCCCCGGCCCGAGTTCACCCAGAAATTGACCGACAGCGACGTCGACACCGATTCCACCTGATGGAACCAGCCTTCGGGCAGGAACAGCAGATCCCCGGCTTCCAGCGTCACCCGCATGAAGGTCACGTCGCGGGCCTTGGGGAAGCGCTCATAGTCCGGCGCATCCGGGTTGAAATCGCAGCCGTCCAGCCCGCCTTCCGGCGCGGTGGACCAGGTGCCCAGCGCTTCACGATGATGCGGTGCGGCGAGGGTGAACTTCTTTTGGCCCCAGACCTGGGCGAACAGGTTGTCGGTGTCATCGCGGTGCAGCGGGGTCAATGTGCCTTTGGGGCCGATCCAGATGCGCGGTGGGATGAACAGCGAAGCGTCGAAGTAGGGCGGGTACTGAATCTGCTCCATCAGCGCTGCCGGCAGAATGTTGTTGCCCATGTAGGCCGGTGGCTCTCCGTCCGCACCTTTGACCGCCGGGCTGTCCAGCGAGGCGATGAAATCGGCCATCGACGTGGAGCGGAAGTCCCGCTCGGTCGAGAACGTCTTTTTCACGTAATCGCCGTGGCGGGTGATGCCTTGCAGTTCGGCGAAATGCACCAGCGATTCTTCGCGGCTGAGCCTGAACAGCGGCCAGTCGTGCAAGGCATTGCTGATCACCACCGGAATACCGTTGGGCAGGTAGCGGCTCTCGAATTCGATCAGCGACAACTCGCTGCGCGGTCTGCGCTCGACGACGGTTTGCGCTGGCAGGCTGGCGGTGAGTTTTTCGCTGAAACGGGGCGGCGTCGGATAGCGCTTGTTCATGTCGACCTTTTCCACGGGCGCCACCCCCCGGCGAGCGTGGTCGATGATCTGCGGCAGCATCGTCGCCAGGCCCATGTTGCCGCTGATCTTCAGGCGACCGCTGGCAAACAGTTCCTCGACGTTGGCGATGCCGGCCATGATCCCGAGAAAGTCCTGCTCAGCGACTTCAATGGTCACGTCGGGGCTGGCATGGCGACCGGCCTCGGTGCGGCTGCTCGCGCTGACCTCGGACCAGAATGCCTGTGAACCCAATACGAATTGGAAAACGCCTTCGATACCGACCGCGCCGGCATTGGCGAACAGTTTGCCCAGAATGGTCTGCAGGTCCACGGTGAATCCTCGTCGTTGTTTTGGTCTGAACGGTTAACGAGCGTTTGTAACGGAAATTTACGAACTGCCGACTAATTTGCCCGGGCAGCCATCCGTACCCTCAACAGAGACATTTTTTCCGAGGGAAGCGTGGTGACCAAGTTGACCCTGCTGTGCCTGCCGTACTCCGGCGCCAGTGCCATGGTCTACAGCCGCTGGCGGCCGAAGCTGCCGCAGTGGCTGCAATTGCAACCGGTAGAGTTGCCGGGGCGCGGTGCCCGGTTCGGCGAACCGCTGCACACCGACATGCGGGCACTGGCCATGCAACTGGCCAGGGAACTGCGGCCGACACTCAAGGCCCCTTACGCACTGTTCGGCCATAGCCTGGGCGCCTTGCTGGCCTGCGAAATGGCTCATGCCTTGCGCGCGCTGGGCTGCCCGGAGCCGGTGGCACTGTTCGCCTCGGGCACCGCAGCGCCGACGTTGCGCGCCGATTACGACCGCGGCTTTGCCGAGCCCAAGACAGACGCCGAGCTGATCGATCAGCTGCGCACACTCAATGGCACCAGTGAGGAAGTGCTGGCCAATGAAGAGTTGATGAGCCTGACGCTGCCGATCCTGCGCGCCGATTTCCTGCTGTGCGGCAAATTCCAGCCGTTGCAGCGGCCGCTGCTCAACTGCCCGGTGCACGTACTCGGCGGCAAGGCCGACAAGGCCACCACCGAGCAGTTGATCGGCTGGAGCAAGGAAACCCGTGGCAGTTTCTCGGTGGACATGCTGGCCGGTGGACACTTCTTCATTCATGAGCACGAAGCCAAGGTGCTGCGGGTGATCAAGGATCAGCTCGACGTGCATCATCGTCGACATGGCTTGATGGCCGCCGTCTAATCCGGACTCAGTACTGTCCAGAACCCTGTGATGAGCGAGCAGGCTTGCTCCCGCAGGGTTTTTTATCGCCCGCAAATCCGCGCTGCACCTCCCTTCTGATAGTTCTTCTCAATCGCTAATTTTTCCGCTTTGCATTCGTTTTATAGGGACGACGTGCCTTTGTGCTGCCAGCCTACTGATTCGGATACCAAGAAATGAATGCTGAAGACTCCTTGAAACTTGCTCGCCGGTTTATCGGGTTGCCCCTGGAAAAGCGCCAGATGTTCCTCGCGGCCCTGCACAAGGAGGGCGTGGATTTCGCCCGTTTTCCGATTCCTCAAGGGGTCGAGGCCGATGATCGGCAGGCGCTGTCCTACGCGCAGCAGCGTATGTGGTTTCTCTGGCAGTTGGACCCGCACAGCGGCGCCTACAACTTGCCCGGTGCGGTGCGCCTGACGGGGCGCCTGAGCCTGGCCGCCCTCGACGCGGCGTTTGCCAGCCTGGTGGCGCGCCACGAAACCCTGCGCACGGTGTTCCAGCGGCAGGCCGACGACAGCCTGCTGCACGTGCCGGCCGAAGCGCCGCTGGTGATCGAACACGTGGATTTCCGCGGTCTTGCAGAGCCCGAGCGCGAAGTCGCGGTGGCCGACGCCGCTCAGCAACAATCCTTGCAACCGTTCGATCTGGCCGTCGGCCCGCTGCTGCGGGTCAAGTTGCTCAAGCTCGACGAACAGGAGCACGTGCTGCTGTTGACCCTGCACCACATCGTTTCCGATGGCTGGTCGATGAACGTGCTGATCGACGAATTCATCCGTTGCTATGACGCCCATGAAGCCGGCCAGTCGCCGCAACTGGCGCCGTTGCCGATCCAGTACAGCGACTACGCACTGTGGCAGCGCCGCTGGCTGGAGGCGGGCGAGCAGGCCCGGCAGCTGGAATACTGGCAGGCGCAACTGGGCAATGAGCACCCGGTGCTGGAGTTGCCAACCGATCACCCGCGCCCGGCAATGCCGAGCTATCGCGGCACGCGCTACGAATTCGCCATCGACGGCGCGCTGGCGGAACAACTGCGCAGCAGCGCCCAGCAGCACAACATCACCTTGTTCATGTTGCTGCTCGGCGCCTTCAACGTGTTGCTGCATCGCTACACCGGGCAGTCGGACATTCGCGTCGGCGTGCCGATCGCCAACCGTAACCGGGGGGAAATCGAAGGCCTGATCGGCTTCTTCGTCAACACCCAGGTATTGCGTACCGAACTGGACGGACAGACGCGCGTCGCTGATCTGTTGCGTGCCGTCAAAGAGACCGCACTCGGTGCCCAGGCTCATCAGGACTTGCCGTTCGAGCGTCTGGTCGAAGCGCTGAAACTGGAACGCAGCCTCAGCCACACGCCGCTGTTCCAGGTGATGTACAACCATCAGCCGCAAGTCGCCGACATCAGCACCGTGAGCACGGCTTCCGGGCTGGAGCTGGGCGTCATCGAATGGCAGGGGCGCACCACCCAGTTCGATCTGACCCTGGACACCTACGAGAAGGGCGGCAGGCTGCACGCCGCGCTGACTTACGCCAACGATCTGTTCGACCCGCAGACCATCGCGCGCATGGCGCAGCACTGGCTCAATCTGCTGCGTGGCATGGTGCAGAACAGCAACCAGCGCATCAGCGATCTGCCGCTGCTGGAAGCGGCTGAATACCAACGCATGGTGTTCGACTGGAACAGCGTGGACGCCGGCACTGCCGAGGCGTCGAGCATCCATCGCTTGATCGAGCAACAGGTTGCCGCCCAGCCGGGCGCGCTGGCCGTGACCTTTGGCGAGCAAACCTTCACCTATGCCGAGATCGATGCGCGGGCCAATGCGCTGGCGCACAAACTGATCGAGTGCGGCGTCAGTCCGGAAGTCCGGGTTGGCGTTGCCATGCAGCGTTCCGACAGCCTGCTGGTGGCATTGCTGGCGGTGCTCAAGGCCGGCGGCGCCTATGTACCGCTGGACCCGGATTATCCGGCGGATCGTGTTGCCTACATGCTTGAAGACAGCCGCGCGCTGGTGCTGCTGACCGAGCACGCCGTGGCCGAGACCCTCTCCGTCAGCGCCGAAACCCAGGTGCTGTTGCTGGACCGGATCGGCGCAGAACTGGCGGCGTATCCGTCCCGTGCGCCCGTCACGGCGGTGACACCGGACAACCTCGCCTACGTGATCTACACCTCCGGCTCCACCGGCAAACCGAAAGGCGTGGCCATCGCGCACCGCAACGTGCAGGCCTTGATCGACTGGTCGCGCACGGTCTACAGCCGCGATGACATTCAAGGTGTGCTGGCGTCGACGTCGGTGTGTTTCGACCTGTCCGTGTGGGAGCTGTTTGTCACCCTCGCCAATGGCGGCTCGCTGATCATCGCGCGCAATGCCCTCGAGTTGCCGCAACTGTCGGCGCGCGATCAGGTGCGGTTGATCAACACCGTGCCTTCGGCGATCAATGCCTTGCAGCGCGACGGTGCGATCCCGTCGAGCGTGCGCATCATCAACCTCGCCGGCGAGCCGCTGAAGCAAAGCCTGGTGGAAGCGCTGTATCAGCAGGCCAGCGTCGAGCACGTCTATGACCTGTACGGCCCGTCGGAAGACACCACGTATTCCACCTGGACCCGTCGTGCGGCGGGCGGTACGCCGAGCATCGGTCGACCACTGACCGGCACCGCCAGCTATCTGCTGGACGCCGATCTGCAACCGGTGCCGCAAGGCGCGGCAGCCGAACTGTATCTGGCGGGGGCTGGCATCACCCGTGGCTATCTGGGCCGCGCGGCGATGACCGCCGAGAAGTACGTGCCCAATCCATTCGCCAGCAATGGCGAGCGGCTGTACCGCACCGGCGACCTGACCCGTTATCAGGCCGATGGCGCGCTGCAATACGTTGGCCGGATCGACCATCAGGTGAAGGTACGCGGCTTCCGCATCGAACTCGGCGAAATCGAAGCGCGGCTGTTGCAGCAGGGCGCGGTGCGCGAGCTGGCGGTGCTGGCTCAGGAAGGCGCCAGCGGCCAGCAATTGGTGGCCTACATCGTGCCGACCGACGCGGCCGTGCTGGCGGCGGATGCCGATGCCCAGGCAAGCCTGCGCGAAACCCTGAAAGCGGCGCTGCGCCAACATTTGCCGGACTACATGGTGCCGGCGTACCTGCTGTTCCTCGAGCAATTGCCGCTGACGCCCAACGGCAAACTCGATCGCAAGGCGTTGCCGGCCGTCGATGGCAGCCAGCAACAACGCGAACACGTGGCGCCCCGCAGCGCCCTGGAAAAAGCCCTGGCGGCGATCTGGCAGGACGTGTTGTCGATTGAAAACGTCGGCCTCGAAGACAACTTCTTCGAACTGGGCGGCGACTCCATTGTGTCGATGCAAGTGGTCAGCCGTGCCCGTCAGGCCGGGATCGTGCTGAGCCCCAAAGAACTGTTCCAGCACCAGACTATCCGTAGCCTGGTGCAAGTCGCCCGTCAGGGCCAACAGACGCTGATCGACCAAGGCCCGGCCGTGGGCGCCGTGGCGCTGGCACCGGTTCAGCAGTGGTTCTTCGAACAGGACATTCCTCAGCGTCAGCACTGGAACCAGTCGCTGTTGCTGGCGGCGCAACAGCCTGTGGACGCTGCCGCGCTGGAGCGCGCGCTGAGTCAGTTGCTCAACCATCACGACGCGCTGCGCCTGCGCTACGAATCGACTGCCGAGGGCTGGCAGCAGGCGTACGCTGCGCCAACCGGCGAGTCGGTGTTGTGGCAGCGCAGCGCGCAATCGCAGGAAGATCTCAAGGCCTTGTGCGATGAAGCCCAGCGCAGTCTGGACCTGAGCAATGGGCCATTGTTGCGCGCGATGCTGGTGAATATGGCCTATGGCGGCCAGCGTCTGCTGCTGGTTGCGCATCACCTGGTGATCGACGGCGTGTCGTGGCGCGTGTTGCTGGAAGACCTGCAAGCTGCTTACACCCAGGCCCTGAGCGGCGCGGCCAGCGCCTTGCCGGGCAAGACCAGTTCGTATCAGCAGTGGGTCGCACGCCTGCAAGGACACCTGCCGACTTTCGCCGAAAGCCTCGATTACTGGCAGGCGCAGCTGCGTGACGCACCGCGTGCCGAACTGCCTTGCGAGCGTCCTGACGGCGCACTGGAAAACCGTTTCGAAGACAAGGTTGAGCTCAAGCTCAGCGCCGAGCAGACCCGCAAGTTGCTGCAACAGGCGCCGGCGGCCTATCGCACCCAGGTCAACGACCTGCTGCTGACCGCGCTGGCCCGCGTGGTCTGCCGCTGGAGCGGCCAGGCCAGCACCCTGATTCAACTGGAAGGTCACGGTCGCGAAGACCTGTTCGATGACATCGACCTGACCCGCACCCTTGGCTGGTTCACCAGCCTGTTCCCGGTCAATCTTTGCCCGGCGGACAACCTGGGCGCTTCGATCAAAGCCATCAAGGAACAACTGCGTGCCGTGCCGGACAAAGGCCTGAGCTACGGCGCACTGCGTTATCTGGCGGACGCGCAAACGGCGGCGTCGCTGAACAGCGACGTCAAACCGCGCATCACCTTCAATTACCTCGGCCAGTTCGACCGTCAGTTCGATGAAGCGGCACTGTTTGTGCCGTCCGGTGAAGGTGGTGGTGAAGCACAGGATCCTTCGGCGCCGCTGGCCAACTGGCTGACGGTCGAAGGCCAGGTGTACGGCGGCGAGCTGGCGCTGAACTGGGGCTTCAGCCGTGAGATGTTCGACACGGCGACCGTGCAGCAACTGGCAGATCAATACGCCCATGAACTCAATGCCCTGATCGACCATTGCTGTGCGCTCGAAGCGCCGCAAGCGACGCCGTCGGACTTCCCGCTGGCACGGGTGACCCAGGCGCAACTCGATGCGCTGCCGGTGCCGGCCGGTGAGCTGGACGATCTCTATCCGCTGTCGCCGATGCAGCAGGGTCTGCTGTTCCATACCCTGTACGAGCAAGCGGCGGGCGAGTACATCAACCAGATGCGCGTCGACGTTCAAGGCATCAATCCACAACGTTTCCGCGATGCGTGGCAAGCCACTGTAGATGCTCAGGACATCCTGCGCAGCGGGTTTGTCTGGCAGGGCGAGTTGGCCGAGCCGGTGCAAATCGTCCACAAACAGGTGCAGTTGCCGTTCACGTCGCTGGACTGGCGCACCCGTGATGATCAGCCACAAGCCCTCGCGGCGCTGGCCGATGCCGAGCGCCAACAAGGTTTCGACCTGACCTGCGCGCCGTTGCTGCGTCTGGTGCTGGTGCAGACCGGCGCCGAGCAGTGGCATCTGATCTACACCCATCACCACATCCTGATGGACGGCTGGAGCAACTCGCAGTTGCTCGGTGAGGTGTTGCAGCGCTACAGCGGGCAGATTCCGGCGAATGCCGGCGGCCGCTATCGCGACTACATTGCCTGGTTGCAACGTCAGGACGCTCGACTCAGCGAAAACTTCTGGGGCGAGCAACTGGCCGCCCTGCAAGAGCCGACCCGTCTGGCCCGTGTGGCCTCGACCAGCGACGGCCAGAGCGGTCACGGCGATCACTTCCAGACCCTCGACGTGGCGCAAACCCGTGTGCTGGAAACCTTCGCCCGCCAGCAGAAAGTCACCGTCAACACCTTGATCCAGGCCGCGTGGCTGCTGTTGCTGCAACGCTACACCGGTCACGAAGCGGTGGCGTTCGGGGCCACGGTCGCCGGGCGTCCGGCGGACTTGCCGGGTATCGAGCAGCAAGTCGGACTGTTCATCAACACCTTGCCAGTGATCGGTGCGCCGCGTCCCGATCAAAGCGTGGGCCACTGGCTGCAAACCGTGCAGGCGCAGAACCTCGGCCTGCGCGATTTCGAGCACACGCCGCTGGCGGACATTCAGCGTTGGGCCGGGCAGGGCGGTGAAGCGCTGTTCGACAACATTCTGGTGTTCGAAAACTACCCGATTACCCAGGCCCTGAAGCAAGGCGCCGATCAGGGCGTGGTGTTCGGCGAAGTCGCCAACCTGGAACAGACTCACTATGCGTTGAGCGTCGCCGTCACGCTCGGTGAACAACTGGCGCTGCACTACAGCTTCGACCGTGGTCATTTCGCCCCCGCTGCCATCGAAGGCATCAGCGCGCACCTGCTGCAATTGCTGGAGCAGTTTGCTGTGTCGGCCGAGCGCAGCCTCGGTGAAATTGCCCTGGCCGATGCCGGCGAACACGCCCGCCAACAAGCCGATAACCACCCGCAGCCGTACCCGGTGGACATCGCTGTGCACCAGCGGATCAGCGCCCTGGCCGCTGAGCGTCCGCAGCGCACGGCGGTGATTTTCAACGGCCAGCACTTCAGCTATGGCGAGATCGATCAGCGCGCCAATCAACTGGCCCACGCGCTGATTGCACGCGGTGTCGGTGCCGAAACCCGGGTCGGCGTAGCCTTGCCGCGCAGCGAATCAGTGATCGTTGCCTTGCTGGCCGTGCTCAAGGCGGGCGGTGCCTATGTGCCGCTGGACACCAGCTATCCGCGCGAGCGTCTGGCGTACCTGATCGAGGATTCGGGGCTGGCGCTGCTGATCAGCGATTCGTCGGTGTCGGCGCAACTGCCGGTCGCCGAATCGGTACCGGTGCTGGAACTGGACCGCCTCGACTTGCGCGAGTGGCCGATCAAGGCACCGCAGGTGCAGCTCGATCCGGACAACCTCGCCTACGTGATTTACACCTCCGGTTCTACCGGCAATCCGAAGGGTGTCAGTGTTGCCCACGGCCCGCTGGCGATGCACTGCCAGGCCATCGGTCAGCGTTATGAAATGCGTGACAGCGACTGCGAATTCCACTTCATGTCGTTCGCCTTCGACGGTGCCCACGAGCGCTGGCTGACCAGCCTGACCCACGGTGCCTCGCTGCTGATCCGCGACGACACGCTGTGGACCCCGGAGCAGACTTACAACGCAATGCGCGAACACGGCGTGACCGTGGTCGCGTTCCCGCCGGTGTACTTGCAACAACTGGCCGAACACGCCGAGCGCGAGGGGCATCCACCCAAGGTGCGCATTTACTGCTTCGGCGGTGACGCGGTGCCGAGCGCCAGTTTCGAACGGGTCAAACGCGCCCTTGATCCGGACTACATCATCAACGGTTACGGGCCGACCGAAACCGTGGTCACGCCGCTGATCTGGAAGGCCGGCCGCGAAGTGCCGTGCGGTGCAGCCTACGCGCCGATAGGCAGCCGTATCGGCGACCGCAGCGCCTATGTGCTCGACGCCGATCTGAACCTGTTGCCGCAAGGCATGGCCGGTGAGTTGTACCTTGGCGGCACGGGCCTGGCGCGCGGTTACCTCAACCGTCCGGGGCTGACGGCGGAGCGTTTCGTCGCGGATCCGTTCAGCCACACCGGCGGTTTGCTGTACCGCACCGGCGACCTGGTGCGCCAGCGCGCCGACGGCACTTTCGACTACCTGGATCGCATCGACAATCAGGTGAAGATCCGTGGTTTCCGGATCGAACTGGGGGAAATCGAAGCCTGCCTGCAAGCCCTCGACGGCGTGCGCGAAGCGGTGGTCGTGGCCCAGGAAGGCAGCGCCGGCAGCGGCAAGCGTCTGGTGGCCTACGTGGTCGGTGATTCGGCCCGCGAGGATTTCGCCGAAGACCTGCGCGAGCAACTCAAAGCCACGCTACCGGCGCACATGGTGCCGGCCTACGTGCTGCGTCTGGAACGCATGCCGCTGACGCCGAACGGCAAACTCGACCGCAAGAACCTGCCGAAACCGGATGTCAGCCAACTGCAACAAGCCTACGTCGCGCCGCAAACCGTGCTGGAGCAGCAACTGGCGACGATCTGGCAGGACGTGCTGAAGCTTCAGCAGGTGGGTGTCAGCGACAACTTCTTCGAGCTGGGTGGCGATTCGATCATCTCGATCCAGGTGGTCAGTCGTGCGCGGCAGGCCGGGATCCGCTTCACGCCGAAAGACCTGTTCCAGCACCAGACCATTGCTGCACTGGCGGCGGTGGCCAAAGTGGGCGAGCAGGCGCAAGCGATCGATCAGGGCCCGGTGACTGGCGCGCTGCCGTTGCTGGCGGTGCAGCAGGCCTTCTTCGAACAGGACATCCCCGAGCGTCAGCACTGGAACCAGGCGGTGATGCTCAAGCCGACTCAGCTGGTGCAGGCGGCGGCGCTGGAGCAGGCGCTGAACGCGCTGGTCGCGCACCACGATGCTTTGCGCCTGAGTTTCGTCGAGCAGGCCGATGGCTGGCACGCCGAGTACCGCGACGTCGACAGCCGTGACGACGCTCTGCTGTGGACTGTCGATGTGGCCGATGGCGCCGCGCTGGAAGCGGTGGCCAACGAGGCGCAACGCAGCCTCGATCTGCAAGCCGGGCCGCTGCTGCGTGCAGTGCTGGCGAACCTCGACGACGGCAGCCAGCGGTTGTTGCTGGCGATCCATCACCTGGTGGTGGACGGCGTGTCGTGGCGGATTCTGTTCGATGATCTGCAAAGCGCTTACCGGCAGATTGCAGCGGGTGAGTCCCTGCAATTGCCGGCTAAAACCAGCGCCGCCAAGGCCTGGGCCGAGCACCTGCAGACCTACGCCCGCAGCAGCGAGCTGCGCGCCGAACTGGCGTATTGGCAGGAGCAGCTTCAAGGCGCCGATGTCGCGCTGCCGCTGGACAACGCCGACGGTGGTCTGCAAAACCGTCACGCGCTGACCGTGCGTACCCGTCTGGACAAGGCCCTGACCCGTCAGTTGTTGCAGGACGCTCCGGCGGCCTATCGCACCCAGGTCAATGACCTGCTGTTGACCGCACTGGCCCGCGTGATGGTGCGCTGGACAGGCGCCGACAGTGCGCTGATTCAACTCGAAGGCCATGGCCGTGAAGAGCTGTTCGATAGCATCGACCTGACCCGCACCGTGGGCTGGTTCACCACCGTGTACCCGGCCAGACTGACGCCGGTGGCAGGGCTGGGCGCGTCGCTGAAACAGATCAAGGAGCAACTGCGCGCGATCCCCAACAAAGGCATCGGTTTCGGTGCGCTGGCGTATCTGGGCGAGGAGGCGGATCGTGCCGCCCTCGCGCAGCTGCCGGTTCCGCGCCTGACCTTCAACTACCTGGGCCAGTTCGACGGCAGCTTCGACGCCGCCGATGGCGCGCTGTTCGTGCCGTCCAGCGAAGCGGCGGGCGATGAGCTGGATGCCAATGCGCCGCTGGCCAACCAGTTGGCGCTCAACGGCCAGGTGTATGGCGGCGAACTGAACCTGGGCTGGACGTTCAGCCATGAGATGTTCGATGAGGCAACGATTCAGCGTCTGGCCGATGATTACGCCCAGGAACTGCAAGCGCTGATCGCGCATTGCTGCCAGGCCGGTCATCACGGGGTCACGCCGTCGGACTTCCCGCTGGCGCGCTTGAGCCAGGCTCAACTGGACGGCTTGCCGCTGGCGCCGCAGTCGATCGAAGACGTTTATCCGCTGTCGCCGATGCAGCAGGGCATGCTGTTTCACGCGGTGTATGAAGAGTCCACCGGCAACTACATCAACCAGATGCGCCTGGACGTCGAAGGCCTCGACCCCGAGCGTTTCCATCAGGCCTGGCAGGCCGCCGTCGATGCGCACGACATTCTGCGTACGCGGTTCGTCTGGCAGGGCGAGCTGGATGCGCCGGTGCAAGTGGTCAGCAAGCACGCGCAAATGCCTTACAGCCTGCACGATTGGCGTGCACAGCCGCAGCGGGAAGACGCGTTGCAGACCCTGGCTGACGCCGAGCGTCAGAGCCTGGACCTGAATGCATCGACCCTGCTGCGTCTGGTGATCGTACGTATTGATGATCAGCGTCATCACTTGATCTACACCAACCACCACATCCTGATGGATGGCTGGAGCAACTCGCAGTTGCTCGGCGAAGTGCTGCAACGCTACAGCGGCAAGTTCAGTGCCGCGCACGCAGGTCGCTACGGCGACTACATCGGCTGGTTGCAGCGTCAGGACGCGGCGGCGAGCGAGGCGTTCTGGCTGCCGGCGTTGCGCACGCTGGACGAGCCGACGCGCCTGGCTCACGCCATCGCCCGGCCGAAAGATGCGCCGGCGGTGCAAGGCTACGGCGACCATTATCGCGTGCTGGACAGCGAGCAGACTGCTCGTCTGGGTGAGTTCGCCCGGGCTTCCAAAGTCACCGTCAACACCCTCGTTCAGGCCGCATGGCTGCTGGTGCTGCAACGCTACACCGGCAAGGCCAGCGTCGCGTTCGGCGCCACCGTGGCGGGGCGTCCGGCGGACTTGCCGGGAATCGAGCAACAGATTGGTCTGTTCATCAACACCTTGCCGGTGATCGCCAGCCCACGGCCCGAGCAATCGCTCGGCAGCTGGCTGCAAGCGGTGCAGGCGCAAAACCTCGCGCTGCGCGAGTTCGAACACACCGCGCTGTTCGATATCCAGCGCTGGGCCGGGCAGGGCGGTGAAGCGCTGTTCGACAACATTCTGGTGTTCGAAAACTACCCGATTGCCCAGGCGCTGGAGCAGGGCGCACCGCAAGGTCTGCGCTTCGGCCCGGTGGCCAACCACGAACAGACCAACTACCCGCTGACCCTGGGCGTAAGCCTGGAAGGCACGCTGGAAGTGCATTACAGCTTTGACCGCGAGCACTTTGCCGACGCCACCGTCGAGCAGTTGGGCGCGCAGTTGAACCACGTGCTGATGCAGATGGCCGCCGGTTCCGATCAACGTTGCCTGGGCGACCTGCAACTGCTCGATGCGGCTGCACGTGAGCTGGCACTCAACGATTGGGGCTATTGCGCCGGGCACTACCCGACTGCGCTGCATGTGCATCAATTGTTCGAACAGCAAGTGCAACGGGCGCCGGATCAGGTCGCGCTGTACTTTGCCGATCAACATCTGACGTACGCCGCACTCAACCAGCAGGCCAACCGTCTGGCGCACACCTTGCGTCAGCGCGGCGTCGGTCCTGACGTGCTGGTGGGGATCGCGGTCGAGCGTTCGCTGGAGATGATTGTCAGCCTGCTGGCGGTGCTCAAGGCCGGCGGCGCCTATGTGCCGCTGGACCCGCAATACCCGGGTGATCGCCTGACCTGCATGATCGAAGACAGCGGCCTGCTCCTTTTGCTGAGCCAGAGCCATTTGCTGGAGCGTCTGCCGCAGGTCGCAGGCGTCGAGGTGCTGTGTGTTGATCGTCAACCAGAGCAGCTCCAAAGCGCTGATCTGCCGAACCTGACCCTGGCCGATAATCTCGCTTACGTGATGTTTACCTCGGGCTCCACCGGGCGTCCGAAAGGCGTGGGGATCAATCAGGCGTCGCTGACCAAGCACGCCTGCGTGACCGTGGACCTGATGGCGTTGACCGCGCAGGACTGCGTGCTGCAATTCTCGACGTTCAACTTCGACGGTTTCGTCGAACAGCTTTACCCGGCGCTGATCACCGGTGCTTCGGTGGTGCTGCGCGGCACCGAGATCTGGGACAGCGAAACCCTGTACAGCGAGATGCTCGACAAGCGCATCAGCGTGATCGACCTGACCACCGCCTACTGGGGCATGCTGGCCAAGGACTTCGCCGAAGTCGGCCCACGTGACTACGGCGTGTTGCGTCAGGTGCATGCCGGCGGTGAAGCGATGCCGCCCGAAGGCATGGCGGCCTGGAACAAGGCCGGTCTGGCCCACGTTCGTTTGCTCAACACCTACGGCCCGACCGAAGCCACCGTGACTGCCACGTCGCTGGATTGTGGCGACTACGTGACCGGTGCCGAGCCGACGCCATCGACCTTGCCGATCGGTTCGGCGTTGCCGGGCCGTTCCATCTACCTGCTGGACATTGCCGGCCAACCGGTGCCGGTCGGCGCGGTGGGCGAGCTGATGATCGGCGGCGAATTGCTCGCTCGCGGTTATTTCAACCGTCCGGACCTGAGCGCCGAGCGCTTCATGCCCGACCCGTTCTCGGTGCAGCCGGGGGCACGTCTGTATCGCACCGGTGACCTGGCGCGGTTCCGGGCCGACGGGGTGATCGAGTACATCGGCCGTGTCGACCATCAGGTGAAGATTCGCGGTTTCCGTATCGAACTGGGTGAAATCGAAGCGCGTCTGCTGGATGCCCCCACCGTCCGCGAAACGCTGGTGATGGCGGTGGCCGGGCCAAGCGGTCAGCAACTGGTGGCCTACGTGGTGCCGACCGACCCCGAACCGGTCATGTCTGACAGCGAGCTGCAAAGCGAGCTGCGCCGTGCATTGCGCGAGCAGCTTCAGCAAACCCTGCCGGATTACATGGTGCCGACACACCTGTTGTTCCTGGCAAAAATGCCGCTGTCGCCCAACGGCAAACTCGATCGTCACGCGTTGCCGAAACCCGACGCGGCGCAGGCGCAGCAGGATTACCTGGCCGCCACCAATGCCGCCGAGCAAACGCTGGTGGACATCTGGCAAGCGGTGCTGGGCCTGGCGCAAGTCGGTGTGACCGACAACTTCTTCGAACTGGGCGGTGACTCGATCGTCTCGATTCAAGTGGTCAGCCGCGCCCGTCAGGCGGGTATTCATTTCAGTCCGAAAGACCTGTTCCAGCACCAGACCATTCAAGGTCTGGCCAGCGTCGCGCGGGTCGGCGAGGGCGGTTTTGTCATCGACCAGTCGCCGGTCACCGGTGCATCGCTGTTGCTGCCGGCGCAGTTGCAGTTCTTCGAAGAAGGCGTGGCCGAGCCGCATCACTGGAACCAGTCGGTGCTGCTCAACACCTCGCAGACTCTGGACGCTGCGCATCTGAAAGCTGCCCTCGACGCGTTGATCGAGCATCACGACGCACTGCGCTTGTCGTTTGTGTCGGTTAACGGCCTATGGACCGCGCAACACCTGGCGGTCGACGAGCTGCCGGAGGATCTGCTGTGGCAAACCCAGGTCACAGACGCCGCCGAGCTCGAAGCGCTGGGCCTGGAAGCGCAACGCAGCCTCGCCCTCGGCGGGCCGTTGTTGCGCGCGGTGCTGGCGACGCTGGCGGACGGTACTCAGCGGCTGTTGCTGGTGATCCATCACCTGGTGGTCGACGGCGTTTCGTGGCGTGTTCTGCTGGAAGACCTGCAAGGGCTTTACCAGCAAATCAGCAACGCTCAGCCGGTGAAACTGCCGGCCCGGACCAGCGCGTTCAAAACCTGGGCCGAGCGCCTGCACGCTTATGCAAGCAGTGAAGCGCTGCTGGCCGAGCAACCGTACTGGCTCGAACAGCTGCAAAACGTGTCCAGCCAGTTGCCGGTGGATCATGCCGATGGCAGCTTGCAGAGCCGTCATGAACACACGGTGCAGACCCGACTCGGCGCCGAGCTGACCCGCCAACTGCTGCAAGACGCGCCAGCGGCCTACCGCACCCAGGTCAACGACCTGTTGCTGACCGCACTGGCACGGGTGATCAGCCGTTGGACCGGCGAGGATTCGACGCTGATTCAGCTCGAAGGCCATGGCCGCGAAGACCTGTTCGCCGACATCGACCTGAGCCGCAGCGTCGGCTGGTTCACCAGTCTGTTCCCGGTCAGGCTGACTGCCGGCGTCGAACTCGGCGCTTCGCTCAAAGCGGTCAAGGAGCAACTGCGCGCCATCCCGAACAAAGGCATCGGCTTCGGTGTGTTGCGTTATCTGGGCAGCGATGCGGTACGCGAAACCCTGCGTGCCTTGCCGCAACCGGCGATCACGTTCAATTACCTGGGGCAGTTCGACAGCAGCTTCGACGCGGGGCAGGCCGCCCTGTTCACGCCAGCCAGTGAAGCGCGCGGTGCCGAGCAGAGCCTGGACGCCTTGCTCAGCAGTCCGTTGACCCTTAACGGCGGCATTTATGGCGGCGAATTCAGCCTTGGCTGGACCTTCAGTGAACGCATGTTCGAGCGCGGCACCGTTCAGGCTCTGGCCGATGATTACGCCCAGGAACTGGCGGCGCTGATCGAACATTGCTGCCGCGACGGCATGCACGGTGTGACGCCGTCGGACTTCCCGCTGGCGCCGCTGAGCCAGGCACAACTCGATGGGTTGCCGCTGCCGTCGTCGCTGATCGAAGACATCTATCCGCTGTCGCCGATGCAGCAAGGCATGCTGTTCCACACGCTGTACGAGGAAGAGGCCGGCGATTACATCAACCAGACCCGCGCCGATGTGCAGGGGCTGGATGTCGAGCGCTTCCGTGCTGCCTGGCAGGCAGCGTTGCAGGCGCATGACGTACTGCGCAGCGGATTCCTGTGGCAGGGCGAGCGTCCGGTGCAGGTGGTGCATAAACAGGTCGAACTGCCGTTCAGCGTGCAGGACTGGCGTGGTCGCCGTGACTATCAGGCCGACCTCGACGCACTGGCCGCGCAGGAGCGCAAACGGGGCTTCGAACTGACCGCTGCGCCGTTGCTGCGCCTGTGTCTGGTGCGCATCGATGATGACACCTGTCACCTGATCTACACCAACCATCACATCCTGATGGATGGCTGGGGCAACTCGCAGTTGATGGGCGAAGTGCTGCACCGCTACAGCGGTCAGCCGCTGGCGCAATCGGTGGGACGTTATCGCGACTACATCGCCTGGCTGCAACGTCAGGACGGCAGCGTCAGCGAGTCTTTCTGGAAAACCCAGTTGGCCGACCTGCAAGAGCCGACCCGTCTGACTCAGGCCATCGCCCGTCGTGATGACCTGATGGACGTCGCGGGGTATGCCGATCATCAGCGCGTCATGAATGCCGCTGCCACCCGGCAACTGGCCGAGTTCGCCCGTGAGCAGAAAGTCACCCTCAACACCCTGGTGCAAGCGGCGTGGCTGCTGTTGCTGCAACGCTACAGCGGTCAGGACACGGTCGCCTTCGGTGCAACGGTGGCCGGGCGTCCGGCGGATCTCAAAGGCATCGAGCAGCAGATCGGGCTGTTCATCAACACCTTGCCGGTGATCGGCACCCCGCGAGCCGAGCAGAGTGTCGGCCAGTGGTTGCACACCGTGCAGACGCAAAACCTGAGCCTGCGCGAGCACGAACACACGCCGCTGTTCGAGATCCAGCGCTGGGCCGGCAAGGGCGGTGACGCCCTGTTCGACAGCATTCTGGTGTTCGAGAACTACCCGGTATCGGAGGCCATGCAACAGGGTGCGCCGGCCGGATTGCGCTTCACCGACGTCACCAACCACGAGCAGACCAACTACCCGTTGACTCTCGCCGTGAGCATGGGCGACACCCTGTCGCTGCACTTCAGCTACGGCCGTGCGCATTTTGCCGAAGTCGACATTGCGCGACTGGGCGAACACTTGCACAACCTGCTGACGCAGATGATGCAGGGCGGCGCTTTGGCGTTGGGCCAACTGGAGTTGCTCTCCAGCGAGGAGCAACAGCAGCAGGTCGAACAATGGAACGCCACGACCACCGAATACCCGCTGTCGCGCAGCGTGCATTCGCTGATCGAGGATCAGGTACGTGCTACCCCGGACGCTCTGGCGCTGGTGTTCGGCGAACAACGTTTGACCTATGCCCAGCTCAACGCCCGGGCCAATCGGCTGGCAGATGTGTTGATCGAACACGGTGTCGGCCCGGAAGTGCTGGTCGGGATTTCGGTCGAGCGCTCGCTGGAAATGGTTGTCGGTTTGCTGGCGATTCTCAAGGCCGGCGGTGCCTATCTGCCGCTGGATCCTGAGTACCCGCAGGATCGTCTGGCCTACATGTTCGAGGACAGCGGGGTTGCGCTGTTGCTGACCCAAAGTCATCTGCTGGCGCAACTGCCGGTTCCGGCCGGGCTGCACAGTCTGGTGCTGGATCAGGACGGTGATTGGCTCGAAGGTCGCAGCGAAGCCAACCCGGCGCTGAACATCGATCCGGAAAACCTCGCCTACGTGATCTACACCTCGGGCTCGACCGGCAAACCGAAAGGCGCGGGCAACCGCCACTCGGCGCTGGTCAACCGTTTGTGCTGGATGCAGCAGGCCTATCAGCTGACGGCTGACGACAGCGTGCTGCAGAAGACCCCGTTCAGCTTCGACGTGTCGGTGTGGGAGTTCTTCTGGCCGCTGATGACCGGTTCTTCCTTGGTGGTCGCGGCGCCGGGCGCGCACCGTGATCCGGCGCAACTGATTCAGGTCATCACCGAACAGCGCATTACCACGCTGCACTTTGTGCCGTCGATGTTGCAGGCGTTCCTCCAGGATCCGGCGGTGGCCGAATGCACCAGCCTGACCCGAATCGTGTGCAGCGGCGAAGCCTTGCAGGTCGATGCGCAGCAGCAGGTGTTCGCCAAGTTGCCGAACGCCGGGCTGTTCAACCTGTACGGCCCGACCGAAGCGGCCATCGACGTGACCCACTGGACCTGCCGCGACGAAGGCCGTGACAGCGTGCCGATCGGTCAGCCGATTGCCAACCTCAGCACTTACATCCTCGACAACAGCCTGGCGCCGTTGCCGGTCGGTGTGATCGGCGAGCTATATCTGGGCGGCGAAGGCCTGGCCCGGGGTTACCACCGTCGTCCGGCCCTGACCGCCGAACGCTTTGTTACCAGCCCGTTCGGTGACGGCCAGCGCCTGTACCGCACCGGCGACCTGGCGCGCTATCGCGCCGACGGCGTGATCGAGTACGCCGGGCGTATGGACCATCAGGTGAAGATCCGTGGCCTGCGTATCGAACTGGGCGAAATCGAAGCGCGTCTGGCCGAGCACGATGACGTGCGCGAGACCGTGGTCATCGCCCAGGACGGCTCGTTGCTGGTGGGTTATGTGGTGCCGAACGACGCCCGTCTGGTGGATGCCGACGAGGCCAGTCGCAGCGAACTGGTCCAGCGTCTTAAAGAACACCTCGCCCGGAACGTTCCTGACTATATGGTTCCGCTGCACTGGGTGCTGCTGGCGAAAATGCCGGTCAGCCCGAACGGCAAACTCGAACGCAAGGCACTGCCCAAGTTCGATGCCAGCCAGGCGCAGCAGGCCTTTGTCGCGCCGTCCACTGAACTGCAACAACAAGTGGCGGCGATCTGGCAGGACGTGCTGCAACTGGAGCGCATCGGCCTCAACGACAACTTCTTCGAACTGGGCGGCCACTCCTTGTTGGCCGTCACCGTGGTTTCGCGCCTGCAACTGGAACTGGGCCTGAAGCTGACACCGCAATTGATTTTCCAGCACCCCGCGCTTGGCGATTTCGTCAGCCAGCTGGACGCCGCCGATGAGCAAGTCGATATGTTGAAACTGAGCAAGCTGGAATCCCTGCTTGATGAAATGGAGGAGGCTTGATGGATAGGAATGTCGCACTGAAGATTGCCAGGCGGTTCATTTGTCTGCCCCTGGAAAAGCGCACGCTCTATCTTGAAAAGATGCTCCAGGAAGGGGTTTCCCCCGCGAACCTGCCGATCCCGCAGACCCGCGAGGAATTCACCGCGATCCCGTTGTCCTTCGCTCAGGACCGGCAATGGTTTGTCTGGCAGATGGACCCGCACAGTGCGGCCTACAACATTCCGACCGCGCTGCAGTTGCGCGGCACCCTCGACGTGCCGGCGCTGGAGCGTGCGTTCAACGCCGTGATCGCCCGTCACGACAGCCTGCGCACCACCTTCGGTCAGGACGACGAAGGCGCGGTGCAGGTGATTCACGCACAACTGCCGCTGACCATCGCGGTGGATGCGCTGGATAGCGCGGCGGACCCGACGCAGCGCGAGCAGCAGATTCAGGCCTACATCAACGAGCAGTTGCACCTTCCGTTCGATCTGCAGACCGGCCCGCTGATGCGCGCCAGCCTGCTGCGTCTGGCGGATGACGATCATGTATTGGCGGTCACCGTGCACCACATTGCGGCCGATGGCTGGTCGATGCGGGTCATGGTCGAAGAACTGGTGCAGCTGTATTCCGGTTATGCACAGGGGCGCGACGTCAGCCTCGCCGAATTGCCGATCCAGTACGCCGACTACGCCATCTGGCAGCGGCACTGGATGGAGGCGGGCGAGCGGGCGCGGCAACTGGCTTACTGGCAGGAACAACTGGGCACCGACCATTCGGTGCTGCAACTGCCGACCGATTTTCCTCGACCGTCGGTGCAGAGCTTCCGTGGCCAGCGGCTCGATGTGAGCCTCGACAGCCAATTGGCTGCCGGTTTGAAAACCCTTGCCCAGCGCGAAGGCATGACCGTGTTCATGGTCTTGCTGGCCTCGTTCCAGGCCTTGTTGCACCGCTACAGCGGCCAGAACGAAATCAGCGTCGGCGTGCCCAACGCCAACCGCAACCGGGTCGAGACCGAGCGCCTGATCGGCTTCTTCGTCAACACTCAGGTGCTCAAGGCACGCATTGACCCGCAAGCGAGTTTTCGCAGCCTGCTGCAACAGGTCAAGCAATCGGCGATGGGCGCCCAGGCGCATCAGGAGCTGCCGTTCGAACAATTGGTGGAAGCCCTGCAACCGGAACGCAGCCTGAGCCACAGCCCGCTGTTCCAGGTGATGTTCAACCACCAGAACCTCGCGACCGGCGAGTCCCGGCAAGGCGCGCGTTTGCCGGGGCTGCAAATCGATCCGCTGAGCATGGCCAGCCAGACTGCCCAGTTCGACCTGAGCCTGGACACCTTCGAGACCCCGCAAGGCCTTGGCGCTCAACTGACCTTTGCCACCGATCTGTTCAGCGCCGCGACCATCGAACGGATGGCCGCGCATTGGCAAAACCTGTTGGCAGCGGTTGTGGCCGACGCGAGTTGCTCGCTGGCCGAACTGGTGTTGCTCGACAGCGCAGAACGCGAGCTGATTGTCGAAGGCTGGAACGCCACCGCCACCGAATACCCGCTGTCGCGCAGCGTGCATTCGCTGATCGAAGATCAGGTGCGCGCCACGCCGGACTCGCTGGCGCTGGTGTTCGGCGAGCAACGTCTGACCTACGCCCAGCTCAACGCCCGCGCTAATCAGTTGGCAGATGTATTGATCGAACACGGTGTTGGCCCGGAAGTGCTGGTCGGCATCTCGGTCGAGCGTTCGCTGGAAATGGTTGTCGGCCTGTTGGCAATTCTCAAGGCGGGCGGTGCGTATCTGCCGCTGGATCCGGAGTATCCGCAGGATCGTCTGGCCTACATGTTCGAGGACAGCGGCATTGCCTTGCTGCTGACCCAAAGTCATCTGCTGGCACAACTGCCGGTTCCGGCCGGGTTGCGCAGTCTGGTGCTCGATCAGGACGGTGACTGGCTGGAAGGTCGCAGCGAAGCCAATCCGGAGCTGAACCTCGATCCGGAAAACCTCGCGTACGTGATCTACACCTCCGGCTCGACCGGCAAACCGAAAGGCGCGGGCAACCGTCATTCGGCGCTGGTCAACCGCCTGTGCTGGATGCAGCAGGCCTATCAACTGACGGCTGACGACAGCGTGCTGCAAAAGACCCCGTTCAGCTTCGACGTGTCGGTGTGGGAATTCTTCTGGCCGCTGATGACCGGTTCTTCGTTGGTGGTGGCTGCTCCGGGTGCGCACCGGGATCCGGCGCAACTGATTCAGGTGATCACCGAACAACGCATCACCACGCTGCACTTTGTGCCGTCGATGTTGCAGGCGTTCCTGCAGGATCCGGCGGTGGCCGAATGCACCAGCCTGACCCGGATCGTGTGCAGCGGTGAAGCGTTGCAGGTCGATGCGCAGCAGCAGGTGTTCGCCAAGTTGCCGAACGCCGGACTGTTCAACCTCTACGGTCCGACCGAAGCGGCGATCGACGTCACCCACTGGACGTGCCGCGACGAAGGTCGCGACAGCGTGCCGATCGGTCAGCCGATTGCCAACCTCAGCACCTACATCCTCGACAACAGCCTGGCGCCGTTGCCGGTGGGTGTGATCGGCGAGTTGTACCTGGGCGGCGAAGGCCTGGCCCGGGGTTACCACCGTCGTCCGGCGCTGACCGCCGAACGCTTTGTTACCAGCCCGTTCGGTGACGGCCAGCGCCTGTACCGCACCGGCGACCTGGCGCGTTATCGCGCCGACGGCGTGATCGAGTACGCCGGGCGCATGGACCATCAGGTAAAGATCCGTGGCCTGCGCATCGAACTGGGCGAAATCGAAGCCCGCCTGGCCGAACACGATGACGTACGCGAGACCGTGGTCATCGCTCAGGATGGTTCGTTGCTGGTGGCCTACGTGGTGCCCGACGACGAAGCGTTGTTGAGTGCCGACGACGCCACACACAGCGCGAAAAACCTCGAACTCAAGGCGCATCTGGGGCAGAGCCTGCCGGAGTTCATGGTGCCGCAGCACTGGGTCTGGCTGGAAAAAATGCCGGTCAGCCCCAACGGTAAACTCGAACGCAAGGCGTTGCCGAAGTTTGATGCCAGCACCCTGCAAAACACCTTTGTCGCGCCGCAGACCGACCTGCAAAAACACGTCGCGACGATCTGGCAGGACGTGCTCAAGCTCGAACGCGTCGGCCTGACCGACAACTTCTTCGAGCTGGGCGGGCATTCGCTGCTGGTGACCCAGGTGGTGTCGCGCATCCGTCGCACGCTGGATATTCAGGTGCCGCTGCGCACGCTGTTCGAACACAGCAGCCTGGAAGCCTTTGTCCGCGTCCTCGATGCCGATCAGCAGACCACGCAAACCCCGATTCCACAGGTCAGCCGCGAGCAACCGCTGGCGCTGTCCTACGCCCAGGAACGTCAATGGTTCCTGTGGCAGATGGACCCGCAAAGCGCCGCCTACAACATTCCCACCGCGCTGCGCCTGCATGGCGAACTCGATCGTGCGGCTCTGGAGCAAAGCTTCCAGGCGCTGATCCAGCGCCACGAAAGCCTGCGCACGGCGTTTGTCGATACCGACGGGCGCGTGCAGCAAGTGATCCGGCCGAGCGGGCAGGTGGCGTTTTACGAGCAGACGCTGGCCAACGCCACGGATGAGCAGATCAAAGTCTTCGTCGAACAGCAGACCCGGCAGGCGTTCGACCTGTTGGCGGGCGAGTTGCTGCGAGTGGCCTTGCTGCGCATCAGCGACACCGACCATGTGTTGGTCCTGACCCTGCACCACATCGTCTCCGATGGCTGGTCGATGCAGGTGATGATCGAAGACCTGATCGCCTGTTACGCAGCGTTCAGCCAAGGCCGCACGGCCGAGTTGCCGGCGCTGGCGGTGCAGTACGCCGATTACGCGGTGTGGCAGCGCGAGTGGATGGACAACGGCGAGCGCGAACGGCAGCTGACGTACTGGAAAACTCAACTGGGCAGCCAGCAACCGCTGCTGGAAATGCCGGCCGACCATCCGCGTCCCGCCGTGCAGAGCTTCCGCGGTGCGCGCCTGAACGTGACCATCGAACCGGCGCTGGGTGACGCACTCAAGGCGCTGGCGCGGCGTGAAGGCGTGACCGTGTTCATGTTGCTGCTGGCCTCGTTCCAGACCCTGTTGCACCGCTACAGCGGTCAGTCGGATATCCGCGTCGGGGTGCCGATCGCCAACCGCAATCGTCTGGAAATCGAGCGGTTGATCGGCTTCTTCGTCAACACCCAGGTGCTGCGGGCCGAGTTCGACCCGGCGCTGGATTTCGCCCGGTTGCTGCAGCAGGTCAAGCACACCGCGATTGCCGCGCAAATGCATCAGGACCTGCCGTTCGAGCAACTGGTCGATGCCTTGCAGCCTGAACGCAATCTGAGCCACAGCCCGTTGTTTCAGGCGATGTTCAACCACCGCACCGAAGCCGAGTCCGATCTGGTCGCGCAATTGCCGGGGCTGAACCTGCAAAGCCTGAGCTGGGAACACCGGACCGCGCAGTTCGACCTGGCGCTGGACACCGGCGACAGCCCGGAAGGCCTGGATGCGTCCTTTACATACGCTACCGATCTGTTCGAGGCGAGCAGCATCCGGCGCCTCGCCGGGCATTGGCTGAACCTGCTCAACGCCGTCGTGACTGACGCGACACGTCCGTTGGCTGAGCTGGTGCTGCTTGACGGTGCAGAACGCGAACTGATTGTCGAAGGCTGGAACGCCACCGCCACTGAATACCCACTGTCACGCAGCGTGCACTCGCTGATCGAGGATCAGGTACGTGCCACCCCGGACGCTCTGGCGCTGGTGTTCGGCGAACAACGTTTGACCTATGCCCAGCTCAACGCCCGGGCCAATCGGCTGGCAGCGGTGTTGATCGAACACGGTGTCGGCCCGGAAGTGCTGGTCGGCATTTCGGTCGAGCGCTCGCTGGAAATGGTTGTCGGGCTGCTGGCGATTCTCAAGGCGGGCGGTGCCTATCTGCCGCTGGATCCTGAGTACCCGCAGGATCGTCTGGCCTACATGTTCGAGGACAGCGGCATTGCCTTGCTGCTGACCCAAAGTCATCTGCTGGCGCAACTGCCGGTTCCGGCCGGGCTGCGCAGTCTGGTGCTGGATCAGGAAGGTGATTGGCTCGAAGGTCGCAGCGAAGCCAACCCGGCGCTGAACATCGATCCGGAAAACCTCGCCTACGTGATCTACACCTCGGGCTCGACCGGCAAACCGAAAGGCGCGGGCAACCGCCACTCGGCGCTGGTCAACCGTTTGTGCTGGATGCAGCAGGCCTATCAGCTGACGGCTGACGACAGCGTGCTGCAGAAGACCCCGTTCAGCTTCGACGTGTCGGTGTGGGAGTTCTTCTGGCCGCTGATGACCGGTTCTTCCTTGGTGGTCGCGGCGCCGGGCGCGCACCGTGATCCGGCGCAACTGATTCAGGTCATCACCGAACAGCGCATTACCACGCTGCACTTTGTGCCGTCGATGTTGCAGGCGTTCCTCCAGGATCCGGCGGTGGCCGAATGCACCAGCCTGACCCGAATCGTGTGCAGCGGCGAAGCCTTGCAGGTCGATGCGCAGCAGCAGGTGTTCGCCAAGTTGCCGAACGCCGGGCTGTTCAACCTGTACGGCCCGACCGAAGCGGCCATCGACGTGACCCACTGGACCTGCCGCGACGAAGGCCGTGACAGCGTGCCGATCGGTCAGCCGATTGCCAACCTCAGCACTTACATCCTCGACAACAGCCTGGCGCCGTTGCCGGTCGGTGTGATCGGCGAGCTATATCTGGCCGGCGAAGGCCTGGCCCGTGGTTACCACCGTCGTCCGGCGCTGACCGCCGAACGCTTTGTTACCAGCCCGTTCGGTGACGGCCAGCGCCTGTACCGCACCGGCGACCTGGCGCGCTATCGCGCCGACGGCGTGATCGAGTACGCCGGGCGCATGGACCATCAGGTAAAGATCCGTGGTCTGCGTATCGAACTGGGCGAAATCGAAGCGCGCCTGGCCGAACACGATGACGTACGCGAGACCGTGGTCATCGCTCAGGACGGTTCGTTGCTGGTGGGCTATGTGGTGCCGAACGACGAATTGCTGCTGGAGGCGGACGATGATCGCCGTCAGGCCTTCCAGCGCCGTCTCAAGGAGCACCTGAGCCAGAGCCTGCCGGAATACATGATTCCGCAACACTGGCTGTTGCTGGCGAAGATGCCAGTCAGCCCGAACGGCAAACTCGAGCGCAAAGCCCTGCCAAAGGCCGATCCGAGCGTCAGCCAGAAAGCCTACAGTGCACCGACCAGTGAGATCGAGCAAGCGTTGGTGGCGATCTGGCAGAACGTGCTGGGCCTGGAGCAGGTGGGCATTCACGACAACTTCTTCGAGCTGGGCGGGGATTCGATCATCTCGATTCAGGTGGTCAGCCGCGCCCGGCAAGCCGGCATTCATTTCAGTCCCAAGGATCTGTTCCTGCACCAGAACGTGCAGAGTCTGGCAGCGGTGGCCAAGGTCGGTGTGGCCGGTCCGAGCATCGATCAGGGCCCGGTAACGGGCGACAGTCCGTTGCTGCCGTTCCAGCAATTGTTCTTCGACAGCGCCATGGCCGAGCCGCATCACTGGAACCAGTCGGTGTTGCTCAAGCCGCGCGAAACGCTGGATGCCGCCCACGTCGAACATGCGTTGCAGGCGCTGCTGGTGCAGCACGATGCCTTGCGATTGGTGTTCAGCCAGCGTGACGGCCAGTGGTCTGCAACTCACCGTGCTCCGGGCAGCGAACCACTGCTCTGGCAACACGCGGTGGCGGATGATGCCGCGCTGGAACAGCTGGGCGAACAGGCGCAACGCAGCCTCGACCTGGAAAACGGCCCATTGCTGCGGGCAGTGTTGGCGACCCTGGCCGACGGCAGCCAGCGCTTGCTGCTGGTGATCCATCACCTGGCGGTCGACGGGGTGTCGTGGCGCATCCTGCTGGAAGATCTGCAACAGGCGTATCAGCAGTTGCAGGCCGGTCAGGCACTCAAGTTGCCGGCCAAGACCAGCGCTGCGAAAGCCTGGGCGCAACGTCTGCAAACCTACGCCGCCAGCCCTGCACTGCAAGCGGAGCTGGGGTTCTGGCAGGCGCAGCTGCAAGGCGCGAAGGTTGAACTGCCGCTGGATCACGCTGACGGTGCACTGCAAACCCGCTACGCCGCGAGCGTCGAAACCCGTCTCGACAAGGAGCAGACCCGCCAACTGCTGCAACAGGCGCCGGCGGCCTATCGCACCCAGGTCAACGACCTGTTGCTGACTGCGCTGGCACGGGTCATTTCCCGCTGGACCGCCAGCGAATCGACCCTGATTCAGCTCGAAGGCCACGGCCGTGAAGACCTGTTCGATGAACTGGATCTGAGCCGCACCGTGGGCTGGTTCACCAGCCTGTTCCCGGTCCGGTTGACCCCGACTGCCGACCTCGCCGGGTCGATCAAGGCAGTCAAGGAGCAACTGCGCGCGATTCCGGCCAAAGGCATCGGTTTCGGTGCGCTGCGTTATCTGGGCGACGACGCGGCGCGTCAGACCCTGCAAGCGCTGCCGATGCCGCGCATCACCTTCAACTATCTGGGGCAGTTCGACGCCGGTTTCGCTGACGATGGCGGTGCATTGTTCAGCCCGGCCAACGAACCGGCCGGTGCCGAGCAGAGCCCGTTGGCGGCGCTGGGTAACTGGCTGACCCTCAACGGTCAGGTGTATGGCGGTCAGTTGAGTGTCGGCTGGACGTTCAGTTCGCAGATGTTCGACACCGCGACCATTCAGGCGCTGGCCGATGCCTACGCGCTGGAACTGAATGCATTGCTGGAGCATTGCTGCCAGCGCGACAGCCACGGCGTTACACCGTCGGACTTCCCGCTGGCGCACCTGACTCAGGTGCAGCTCGATTCGCTGGCGCTGGCGCCGCAACAGATCGAAGACATTTATCCACTGTCGCCGATGCAGCAGGGCATGTTGTTCCACACCCTGTACGAGCAACAGGCCGGCGATTACATCAATCAGATGTGCGTCGACGTTCAAGGCCTGGACATCGAACGCTTCCGTACGGCGTGGCAGGACGCGCTGGATGCCCACGATGTGCTGCGCAGCAGTTTTGTCTGGGACGGTGAATTCCAGCGTCCGGTGCAAGTCATCCACAAGCACCTGACCGTGCCGTTCAGCGTGCTCGACTGGCGTGACCGCGCAGACCTGCCGCAAGCCATCGCCGCCCTGGCGCTGGCCGAACAGCAGCAAGGTTTCGAGCTGGGTACCGCGCCGTTGTTGCGTCTGGTGGTGGTGCGTACCGCGGCCGATAGCTGCCGGCTGATCTACACCAGCCATCACATTTTGATGGATGGCTGGAGCAATTCGCAGTTGCTCGGCGAAGTGCTGCAACGCTACAGCGGTCAGCCACCGGCCGGCGGTGCAGGCCGATATCGCGATTACATTCAGTGGCTGGCCCGACAGGACGCGCAGGTCAGCGAGGCGTTCTGGAACGCGCAACTGGCCGACCTGCAAGAGCCGACCCGACTGGCGCGCGCGTTTGCCGCGGTGCAGCCGGTCAAGGGCCATGGCGAGCGTTTCCATGTGCTGGACGAGGTGCGCACGCGCCAGCTCAACGAGTTTGCCCGTGGCCACAAAGTCACCCTCAACACGCTGGTGCAAAGCGCCTGGTTGCTGCTGTTGCAACGCTTCACCGGGCTCGACACCGTCAGCTTCGGTGCGACCGTGTCCGGGCGTCCGGCGCAACTGGCCGGCGTCGAGCAGCAGATCGGCCTGTTCATCAACACCTTGCCGGTGATCGCCAGTCCGCGTGCCGAACAAACGCTGAGTGCCTGGCTGCAACAGGTGCAGGCGCAGAACCTGGCACTGCGCGAGCAGGAACACACGCCGCTGTTCGAGATTCAGCGCTGGGCCGGGCAGGGCGGTGAAGCGCTGTTCGACAACATCCTGGTGTTCGAAAACTACCCGGTGTCCGAAGCGCTGCAACAAGGTGCGCCGCAGGATCTGCGCTTTGGCGAAGTAGCCAATCACGAACAGACCAACTACCCGCTGACCCTCGCGGTCAGCCTCGACGCACAGCTGTCGCTGCACCTGAGTTTCGACCGTGAGCAATTCGACGGGCGTTCGGTCGAGCAACTGGCGAGCCAGCTCGATCACCTGTTGCAGCAGATGGTGCAGGCACCGGCGTCGACCTGTCTGGGCGAACTGGCCCTGGCGACCGGGCCGATGCTCGCCGCCATCGACGCACCGGCCAGCGAGCATTGCGTGCATCAGTGGTTCGAACAGCAAGTGGCACAAACCCCGGATGCCATCGCCCTGATATTCGAAGACCGACAACTGACTTACACCGAACTCAATGCGGCCGCCAACCGCGTGGCCCACGGCTTGTTGCAACACAACGTCGGCAGCGATGTGCTGGTGGGGATTGCGGTTGATCGTTCGATGGACATGATCATCAGCCTGTTGGCCGTGCTCAAGGCAGGCGGTGCTTACGTGCCGCTGGACCCCGGCTACCCGGCCGACCGGCTGCTGGCGATGATCGAAGACAGCGGCCTGCGCCTGATGCTCAGCCAGCAGCACCTGCTGGAGCGACTGCCTGTGGTGGCCGGTGTGCGCACGCTGACCGTGGACGGCGATGCATGGCCGTCGCTCGACAGCAACCCGTCAGCCGTCGTGCACGGGCAGAGCCTGGCTTACGTGATGTTCACGTCCGGCTCGACCGGGCGCCCGAAAGGCGTGGGCATCAGCCACCAGGCGCTGGCGCGGCACACCCGTGTGTCCGAGGCCTACAAGGGCCTGTCGGCCCGTGATCGGGTGTTGCAGTTTGCGACGTTCAACTTCGACAGTTTTGTCGAGCAGGTCTACCCGGCGCTGATCTGTGGCGCGGCGGTGGTGCTGCGCGGCAACGAGGTGTGGGACAGCGAAACCCTGTATCAGCAAATTCTTGCCCGGGACATCAGCATCGCCGACCTGACAACGGCGTACTGGAACGTGGTGGTGCAGGACTTCGCCGATCATGGCCCGCGCGACTACGGTCGTCTGCGCCAGATGGTGGTGGGCGGTGAAGCCATGCCGCCGCAAGCCATCGCGGCGTATCGGCGTGCAGGGCTTGAGCAGGTGCAACTGATCAACGCCTATGGCCCGACCGAGGCGACAGTCACCAGCACCGTGCTCGACTGCGTTGACTACGTGCAGGACAGCCAGCCGTTGCCGGCAGCGTTGCCGATCGGTCATGGTCTGGCCGGGCGCACGATTCATATCCTCGACAGCGCCGGGCAGCCGGTGCCGCAAGGTGTGGTGGGCGAGTTGCTGGTCGGTGGCGAACTGTTGGCGCGGGGTTATTTCCAGCGTCCTGACCTGACGGCCGATCGCTTCCTGCCTGATCCGTTCAGCACGCTGGGCGGGCGGCTGTATCGCACTGGCGATCTGGCGCGGGTCAACGCTGACGGTTTGATCGAATACGTCGGGCGTCTCGATCATCAGGTCAAGGTGCGCGGTTTCCGCATCGAACTGGGCGAGATCGAGACTTGCCTGTTGCGTCAGGACGGTGTGCGTCAAGCATTGGTGCTGGCGCAGCCGGGGGCGGGTGGACAGCAGCTGGTGGCTTACGTCGTGCCACACGACGAATCACTGGCCAGCAACGCTGATGCAGCGCTGCTTCAAACACTGCGCGACGGACTGAAAAACAGCCTGCCGGACTACATGCAGCCAAGCCATGTCCTGCTGCTGGCGCAATTACCAATCGGCCCGAGCGGCAAGCTGGATCGCAAGGCCTTGCCACTGCCGGACAGCCAGGTGTCGAGCGAAGATTTCGTCGCACCACAGGGCCAACTGGAGCAACAGATCGCTCAGGTCTGGCAGGACGTGCTGGAGCGCGAGCAGATCGGGCGCAACGCGCATTTCTTCGAGGCCGGCGGTCATTCGTTGCTGGCGACCCAGGCCGTCTCGCGCTTGCGCAAGGTCACCGGTCTGACGCTGAGCCTGCGCGATCTGTTCGGTGCGCCGGTGCTCAAGGATCTGGCAGCGGTCATGCAGGCCAACGTCGGGGTGGAGCTGGGGGCGTTCGATTCACGTCAGGTCGAGCTCAAGGCGCACGGCGCCAAGAGCAGCGCGCCGTTGTCGCTGGTGCAGCGCCGCTTGTGGATCGCCGAGCAATTGTCCGGTGGCACGTCCGCCTATGGCATGCCGATGGCGTTGCGTTTGCGCGGTGACTTGTCGGTGCAGCGCCTGCTGGCGAGTTTTGCCGAGGTGGTGCGTCGCCATGAGGTGTTGCGCACGGCCTATGTGCAGGACGACGAAGGCGATCCGATTGCCGTGATCGTCGATGAGGTCGAGCTGGATTTCCCGCTGATCGATCTGTCCGGCCTGTCGCGCAGCGATCAGGAAGAACAGGTGGCGCAAGCCGTCCTCGACAACGCCAACACGCCGATCGACATGGAGCAGGCGCCGCTGTTGCGCGGACGCATCCTGCACCTGAGCCCGAACGAACATGTGTTGCTGTATTCGATGCACCACATCATTTCCGACGGTTGGTCGATGGGGGTGTTGATCAACGAGCTGGTGGAAATCTACGACCGCGTCAGCGCCGGCCAACCGCATGCCTTGCCGGCACTCGCCGTGCAGTATTCGGACTTTGCCCTGTGGCAACAGGCGCTGGAACAACAAGGCGTGCTCGGGCAGCAGGCGAGGTTCTGGAAAGAACAACTGGCGGGCTACAACGGCCAGCTCAGCCTGCCGCTGGACAACCCGCGCGGTGCAACGCCGTCCTACGCTGGCGACGCGGTGCAATTCGCCCTCGGCGCTCGGCTGAGTCGTGACGTCCGGGCGCTGGCCTCACGGGCCGGTGTGACGCTGTACAGCACGTTGCTGGCGTCGTTCCAGGTATTGCTGCACCGCGTCAGCGAAGGCGCGGACGTGTTGGTCGGTGCCGACGTGGCCGGGCGTGAGCGGGCGGAGCTGGAGCGCTTGATCGGTTTCTTCGTCAACGTGCTGCCGCTGCGTTCGCGGTTTGTGAGTCAGGCCTCGTTCAGCGGCTTCCTGGCGCAGACCCAGGACACGCTGCTGCAAGCGCTGGAGCACCAGGACCTGCCGTTCGACATGATCGTCGATGCGTCGGGCGTGCCGCGTCACAAGGGCATGAATCCGCTGGTGCAGGTGCTGTTCGTGATGAACAACCTGCCGGGCCGCACCCAGGCCATGGGCGGTTTGGACGTCGAAGCGCTGCCGTCGCTGGAGACCCATTCTAAATTCGACATGGCATTGTTCGTTGACGAAGAAGAAGGGCAATTGCTGGGTAATTGGCAATTCGCCACAAGCTTGTTCGGACATGAGCGCATTCAGTACCTGGTCAAGGCCTGGATAGCCCTGTTGGAACAGATCGTCGCTGATCAGGACATTCAATTGGGAGCTATCAGCATGCCAGTCGACAATTCAGCAGCGGCCACCCGGCCGTCTGCCCCCGGACCCAAGGCCGACAAACTGGGCAAATTCCTCAAGCGCGGCGCTGCCCCGGTGGCCAAGGCACGCCCGGCGCCGGTGCGTGAATCGTTGATGGCAGCGCCACAACCGTTCCCGCTGCTGGTGGAACCGAACGACCCGCAACTGGACCTGATCGAGTGGATCAAGAACAACCGGCCGCTGATCGAGACGAAGCTGGCCACCCACGCCGGCATCCTGTTCCGCGGTTTTGAACTCGACGGCATTCAGGGCTTTGAAGCCTTCGCCGAAGCGATCCAGCCCGGTCTCTACGGCCAGTACGGCGACCTGCCGAAGAAAGAAGGCGGCAAGAACACCTACCGCTCCACGCCGTACCCGGAACGCAAAATGATTCTGTTCCACAACGAGAGCTCCCATCAGGACCGCTGGCCGCGCAAGCAGATGTTCTATTGCGAAGTGGCGGCACCGATTGGCGGCGCGACGCCGGTGGTGGATTGCCGCTTGATGTACGAAAAACTGCCGGCGGATCTGCGCGACAAGTTCGAGGAAAAGGGTCTGCTGTATGTGCGCACCTTCACCGACAAACTGGACGTGTCGTGGCAGCACTTCTTCAAGACCGAAGACCGTGCCGAAGTCGAGGCCCGTTGCCGGGCCGGCGGTATCGAATGGCGTTGGCTGGACAACGACGAACTGCAAACCCGTACCCCCGGCCCGGCGATCATTCGTCACCCGGTGACCGGTGCGAAATCGTTCTTCAACCAGGTGCAACTGCACCACATCTACTGGCTGGAGCCGGATGTGCGTGAAGACCTGCTGTCGATGTTCGGTCTGGAGCGGATGCCGCGCCACGTTTACTACGGGGATGGCACGCCGATCGAGGACGAGGTGATGCAGCGCATCGGCGAACTCTACGAGGCATGCGCCGTACGGTTCGACTGGCAGAAGGGCGACGCCATTCTGCTCGACAACATGCTGGTGGCGCATGCCCGCGATCCGTTCGAAGGGCCGCGCAAGATTGTCGTGGCCATGGGCGACATGTTCGACCACAGCGACCTGCAAGGCGCCCGTGGCGAGCCGGTCCGCGCAACCGAAGGAACAGAGGCATGAACGAGGTGGTGATGGAACAACAGGACGTGGGGCAGGCGTTGACCCCCGAGCAACAGATGCTCTGCGAGCAACTGCCGGGCGCTGCATGCTGGGCCGACGCTGCACGTTTCTTGCGCATCGATATTGCCGGCGAGCTCGACGTGGCGCGCCTGCAAGCGGCCTTCGACCAGGTGCTGGCGCAGCAACCGATGCTGTTGGCCCGGTTGGCCAAGGCTCCGGGTTTTCATGGCCTGCGCCAGTTCAGCGTCGCCGCCGGGTGCTTCCCGCTGACCGTGCAAAACGCACCGGCCAGCGAAGCCGACATTCAGGCGCAATTGACCGAGTGGGCGCAGCGCGCCTTTGTTCCCGGCGAATCTGCCGGTGCGCAAGCGGTGTTGTACGCATTGCCGGAACAACGTTGGGCGCTCCTGCTGGGCGCGGCTCGTCACAGCCTGGATGGCAACGCGCTGACGCTGCTCTATCAGCACTTGCTGCGCGCGTATGAACAGCGTGAATGGCCTGAAGACGAAGAGTCGGGTGAGTTCGGTCAGTACCTGGAATGGCGCAGCGAAGTGATCCTCGACGAGGATGCCGCGACCGCCCGGGCGTATTGGCAGGCACAGCTCAATGGCCTCGATGCGAGCCTGTCGACGCCTTGGCTGGCGGCGCGCGTGTCCACGGTATCGGGCGCGGATTCGGCGACCCTTCAAAAGCCACTCGACGCGGCATTGATCGCGGGGCTTGAGCACCTGGCGCAGACCGTTGCACAACCGGTGACGGTGTTGATGCAAAGTGCCTGGTGGCTGTTGCTGGCGCGTTTGAGCGGTCGCGACGAAGTGCTGATGGGCTGGCGCCACGATGGTCGTGAAGACTATGAGTATTTCTCCGGTGCGATCGGCGTGTTCGAGAAAACCCTGCCGCTGAATCTGCCCGTGGAGGCCGATCAGTCATTCGCACAATGGCTGCCGACAGTCGCCGCGCGCCTGGAAGAACATCGTCTCTGGCAGGAATACTGGACCCCTGAGCTGCAACCGGCGGCTGCACGTCCGGACTATGGTTTTGCGTTGCATCGTCAGGCGCAGCCGGTAGTGATCGGCGCGACCCGTTACACAGCGCAGTCGGTGGAGACCGGGCGCGGTAGGGTGTTCGAGTTGCTGCTGCAAGTGCAATTGAATGCCGAGAACGTGGCCAGCGCGGTTGCGCTTGAATATGCCGCGCAGCGCTACAGCGCGGCGTCCATGCAGGTGCTGCTGGATCAATATGTCACGCTGCTGGACCAGCTCGCGGCCGACGCAAACGTGCCGTTGAGAGCGATCAGCCTGCTGACCGACGCCGAGCGTCAGCGCTTGCTGTCGATCAATCCGTCTGCCCGCGCTTGGGTTGAAACACCTATGCTGCCGCAACGCATTGCCGAGTGGGCACAGTCCACGCCAGAAGCGCTGGCACTGACCGATGAGACCGGCCGCCTGAACTACGCGCAGTTGCAGGCCCAAGTCGAGCGGCTGGCGGCGGGGTTGCATGCCGAGGGTGTGGGCCGTGATTCGATCGTCGCGCTGGCCTTGCCGCGTTCGGCAGCGCTGGTGGTGGCGATGCTCGCGATCTGGCGAGTCGGCGCGGCGTATCTGCCGCTGGATCGCCAATGGCCGGTGGCCCGTCAGCAACTGATGCTCGAACAAGCGCGTGCCGGTCTGTTGCTGACCGACGCCACGCAGGTCGCTGAATGGCAGGACAGTGCGCTGCCGGTGCATTCCATCGATCAATTGTTGGCAACGGACGCTGCGCCGGCTCCGGCCCATGAAACGCAGGGCAGCGATCTTGCGTACGTGCTGTTCACTTCGGGTTCTACCGGCACGCCGAAAGGCGTGTCGATCGAGCACCGCCATTTGCTCAACTACACCGCGAGTGTCAGCTCGGCACTGGGGCTGGACGGTCACCGGCACTTCGGTCTGACCTCCACGGTGGCGGCGGATCTGGGCAACACGACGTTGTTCGGCGCGCTGTTCAACGGTGCAGCGCTGCATGTTGCCAGCGATGCACAGATGCAGGACGCGCAGGCCTTCGCCGGCTATGTGCAGGCGCATGCCATCGACTGCCTGAAAATCGTGCCGTCGCATCTGGCCGCACTGCTCGACAGTGAAACCCCGCATTTGCCGCGAACCCTGGTGCTGGGCGGGGAGGCGATTGCCGCACCGCTGATTCAGCGAATCGCGCAGGTGCGCAGCGATTGCCAGGTGTTCAACCATTACGGCCCGACCGAAACCACGGTCGGCGTGATGGTGCACAAGGTTGCGCCGGGGCAGGGCGCCGGATGGCTGAGCCAGGTGCTCGACAACAATCAGGTGTACGTGCTCGACGCGCAGCAGCAATTGGCGCCGGTCGGTGTCGTTGGCGAGTTGTATGTTGGCGGTGCGCAGCTGTTTCGCGGGTACGTCAATGTCGACGCCGAGGCGGGACTGTTGATCGACAGCCCGTTCATCAGCGGCGAACGCCTGTATCGCACCGGCGATCTTGCGCGCTACCTGCCTGAGGGGGCGATTGTCTTGCACGGGCGGCGCGATCATCAGATCAAGGTGCGCGGTTTCCGTATCGAGCTGACGGAAGTCGAGGCGCAATTGCTGCGCCAGCCGTCCGTGCAGGAAGCGGCGGTGGTTGCCGGGGACAGTCCTGAGCAAGGCTTGCAGGCGTTTGTCGTGGCCCGTGAATCGCTGGCCGCGGACAGTCTGCGCGAGCAACTGGCGCAGCAACTGCCGGCGGTGATGGTGCCGCAGCAGATTCGCTTCATCGAACGCCTGCCGAGGCTGGCCAACGGCAAGATCGACCGCAAGGCTTTGCAGCAATTGGCCGATCAAGGCGTCGACGACGATTACGTCGCGCCGCGTGACGCCCTCGAAACGTTGCTGGCCGGACGCATGGCGCAGTTGCTCGGGCAGGATCGCCTGAGTATCGATCGCGACTTTTTCGCTGCCGGTGGCCACTCGTTGCTGGTGATCAAACTGGTCGCGGGGATTCGCAAGCTGCTGCAGTGCGAAATCCACCCGGGCGTGGTCTTCGACCATCCGACCGTGGCCGGGCTTGCGCAAGCGTTGCGCGGTCAGGAAGCAAGTCCGGGGCAGCTGGACAAACTGGCTCAGGCGCGGGTGCGTCTCGAGTCCATGAGCCCCGAGGAAAAAGCCCTGCTGACCGAAAAGGCCCGGCAGCTGCAAGCCGCCAAGGTGGCCCAGGACGTTTAACCGTCCGGCCAGGAAAAACCGTCGCCTCAGTGCGACGGTTTTTTTTAATTTATTTCACAAATGATAAACAAACGCATTCCGGTTTTTCCGGTCTGCTCCGTCTTACTAACGTAAGCGCGTGAATCGACTCGAAAAAGGGCCTTTTCAGTCAGATTTTCCCGCGGCAACAAACGGATTTCTTACGCAACCGATGACCGGCCCGCGTCTCTGCGCGGGCGACTGCTGCCCGGGGAGGGGCCAGTCGATCGATTCACATGATTGAACGATCCCGCAGCGCAGGTGTGCATTTCGAGGGGCGCTCGGCGCCCCGCAGGCTTTTCCACTTCGACCAATAATAGAGAGCACAATGTCCGCAATTCACGAATTGAAACCCCTGTTCAAGGCCCTGGTGATGTCCCGAACGTTGCGCTCGCGCTCTGTGCTGGCGGGAATGGGCATGGCGTCCCTGCTGCCGCTCAGCGCTCAGGTTCTGGCCGAGGACAAAGCCTTCAATATCGCGGCACAGTCCCTGCCGCAGGCGCTGCAGGCGTTTGGCGAGCAAAGCAACATGCAGGTCATCTACAGCGCCGATGATCTGGCGGGCCTCAAGAGTTTTGCAGTCAAAGGCAACATGACACCGGAGTCGGCCATCGGCCAGCTCCTGCGCGGCACCGACGTGCGCTTCACCGTGGAAGGCAACACCCTGATGCTGGTGCGCAGTGGCAGCGCCAAGGGGCTGGAGCTGGGTGCAACCACGATCAACGCCAGCGCGCTGGGCACCACCACCGAAGGCACCCATTCCTACACCACCGGTGCCGTGACCATCGGCAAGGGCCAGCAGAAACTCAAGGACATCCCGCAGTCGGTCAGCGTCCTGACCCGCAAGCGCATGGATGACCAGAACATCAGCAATCTGACCCAGGCAGTCGAAGCCACCACCGGCCTGACCGCGCTGAAGTCGCCGGGCCCGGGCATTTTCATTTACTCCCGTGGTTTCGACATCGAAGCGATCCAGTACGACGGCGTGCCGATCCCGCGCAACGTGTATGCGCTGGGCAGCTACATCACTGAAAACATGGCGATTTACGACCGCATGGAAGTGATCCGTGGCGCGGCCGGCCTGCTGCAAGGCGCGAACAGTCCGGGCGGCGCGATCAACATGGTGCGCAAGCGCGGCCAGGCCGAACCGACCGTGACCCTTTCTGCCAAGGCGGGCAGCTGGGACCGTTATGGCTCCCAGGCTGACGTAGGTGGCCCGCTGAACGATGCCGGCACCATCCGTGGTCGCGCAGTGGTCAACTATGAAAAAGACCATTCGTTCACCGATTACGCCTGGAATTGGGAACAGACCGTGTACGGCGCCCTGGACTTCGACCTGGATGAAGACACCGTGCTCGGTATCGGTTTCAGCAACAAGAAGAGCCACGGCCGTCCATACCTGCTGGGCCTGCCGCGTTACGCCGACGCGAGCAACATCAATCTGCCGCGCTCGACCTACACCGGTGCAACCTGGAACCGTTCGATGAACGACCAGACTGCGGTGTACGCCGACCTTGAACACCACTTCAACGACAGCTGGAAAATCAAGGCCTCGGCCATCGCCATGAACGAGTCGAACGAGGCGACCTACCAGTTCATCGCCGGCGTGGTGCCGGTGGGTGGCAGTACCGGTCCGCGTTTCTCCGACTACGCGACCGATTTTGCCAACAAGAACCGTGCGTTCGATATCTACCTCGACGGCCAGTTTGAAGGCTTCGGCTTCAAGCAAGGCCTGACCGTGGGCGCCAACTATTCCAAGTTCACCAGCGATGACAAATACGCTCGCCAGTTCACCCCCGGCGTAGACATCTTCGACATCGATCACAATCGTCCGCAGAAGTCGTTCGACATGATCGCCGACGCCGCCAACCTGGCCGTGAGCACCTACGATGTTCGCCAGAAGGGCCTCTACGGCAGTTACAAGATCAACCTGACCGATCCGCTGACCCTGATCCTCGGGGCGCGTACCAGCTGGTATGACTTCTCCTTCGACCAGGACAACTACTTCGCCCGCGAATTGCAGGAAGGCGGCGAGAAGAACTCGATCAAGAGCACCGGCCGTGTGACGCCTTACGTCGGCATGGTGTATGCGCTCAACGAACAGTGGTCGGCCTACGGCAGCGTTGCCGAAGTGTTCATTCCGCAAACCCAGTTGACCAAAGAGAAGACTGCGCTCAAGCCGATCGAAGGCACCAACTACGAGCTGGGGATCAAGGGCGAGTTGATGGATGGCCGCTTCAACACCTCCCTGGCGTTGTTCCGCTACATCCAGAAAAACCGCGCCGTGTCTGACCTGACCACCGACATCGAAGGGCCTGAGGCCTGCAACGGCTGGTACTGCTCGACAGCGTCGGGTAAGGTTCGCAGCCAGGGTCTGGAAGCGGAAATCGCCGGCGAACTGTTCGATGGCATGCAGATTTCCAGCGGCTATACCTACAACACCACCAAGTTCCTCGAAGACTCCGACCTCAAGGGCAAGCGCTTCGCCACCGGTACGCCGATGCACATGTTCCGCCTGTGGGGCGACTACACCCTGCCGGGTGATTTCCACAAGGTCAGCGTCGGTGCCGGCGTGAATGCCCAGAGCAGCACGGTCAGCTTCGACCGCAGCTTCGATCTGCCAGGCTTTGCCATCTGGGGTTCGCGCGTTGCCTACCAGGCTACCGACGAGGTCAACCTGGCCGTCAACCTGAACAACATGTTCGACAAGCGCTACATCATTCCGGCCTTCGCCCAGATCAACAGCAACAGCTACTACGGCGACCCGCGTAACGTGATGTTCAGCGTGACGTACAAACCGCAGTTCTGATCCACCGGTAATACCCGAACCCGGTCTGCCATTGCAGGCCGGGTTTTTTATTGCCCGGAAGAAAGGCTCCAGCGACGGATGAACGAAAAAGCGGCCAAAGAAAAACCCCGTCAATCAATGATTGACGGGGTTTTTCAGGTCCTGCACAGAGGCTCAGCGCACTCGACTGTTGCTCAGGAACGTATCGATCAGGGGTTCAAGCAGTTCATCCTGGAAGATCATGCTGCGGTGTTCCAGCGGTGACAGCAGCGAGCAGTTCAGTTCGCCCGACTGGCTGTAACGCTGGATCAGCGCCTGGCTGAAGGCCAGTTCCTCTGCAGTTTTTTCCGGGACGGCCCACCAGCAACTCGGTTTGACCCGCAGAGACTTGTAGGTGAAGGCCTCGAAGGCTTCCACCAGACGCTCGTGGACCGAGAACGCCTGGGCGTTCATGACTTCACTCTTGATGTTCTGCACAACGGCCAGCAAGTCGCCTTGGCCCGGTTCGACCTGACCGGCCGCCCAGTCATAGAAGTCCTTGACGCTGCCGTGCGGCGACGTTTGCAGGTAGGCAGCGGTGCGCGGTGCCAGGGTCGGGAACAACAGATTGAAGTAGTGCACGGCGTCGAGCACTTCTTCGGAGGTGACGCCGAGCGCTTCGTCGTCCGTTCGCTGGAAGCGTGGCAGGTCGGCAGGGAAGGCCGACGCCGGCACGGTGCCGTCGACCAGCCCCAGAAACGCCACTTCGTGACCCTGAGACTCCAGCGTCGCGGCCACGTCCATGGCCAGCGGGCCACCCAACGACCAGCCCATCAGGTGATAAGGCCCCTGCGGCTGGGTGTTGACGATTTCACGGCTGTAGTCGGCGATCATCTCCGACCAGGTTTGCGCGTCGTTGTGTTGCTGCGCGAAGCCGCGATGCATCACGCCGTAGACTTTCGCCCGGTTGTTCAGGCGTTTGGCCAGCGGCTGATAGCAGAACACGATGCCACCGCTGGGGTGCAGGCAGAACAGTGCCGGTGCGTCGGCCGGTGCGTTGTTGAGTTCGACCACACACTGCGCGGTTGCGAAATGCTGGCGAGCGACGAAAGCGGACAGTTCGGCGATGGTCGGGTGAGCCAGCAACTCTTGCAGACGTACTTCGATATCGAGCTGTGCCTTGAGCTGGGCGATCAACTGGATCGCGAGAATCGAATGGCCGCCCAACTCGAAGAAGTTGTCGGTGATCCCGACGCGCTCAATGTTCAACGATTGCTGCCAAAGACCGGCCAGCGCTTCTTCCAGCGGATTGCCCGGCGCCACGTAGGTTCGTTGCCAGAGGCTGGCATCCGGTTCCGGCAGGGCTTTGCGGTCGAGTTTGCCGTTGGCGTTCAAGGGGAAGCGCTCAAGGAACAGCAAGTGTGCAGGCACCATGTAATCGGGCAATTGCCCACGCAGTGCGGTGATCAGAGTGTCGCGCAGTTCCGTCGAATCCGCTGCGATGACGTAGGCCACCAATTGCAGACCGCTCGGGCCGTCGTGGGTCAGCACCGCGCAATCCTGCACCTGCGGCTGATCAAGCAGTCGCGCTTCGATCTCGCCCAGTTCGATGCGGAAGCCGCGGATTTTTACTTGATGGTCGATCCGTCCGACGTATTCGATGCTGCCGTCGTTGCAGTATTTCGCCAGGTCGCCGGTACGGTACAGACGCCCACCCGCAACACTGTCGAAGGGGTCGGGGATGAAGCGCGTGGCGGTCAGGTCGGTGCGGTTCAGGTAACCCCGGGCCAGCCCGGCGCGACCGATGTACAGCTCACCGGTGCAGCCTTTGGCGACCGGGTTGAGGCCTTCATCCAGCAGATACCAGGACAGGTCGGCAATCGGCACGCCGATAGGGCTGGCGGACTCGGCGTTCAGGTCAGCCAGTGACAGCGGCCGGTAGGTGACGTGGACGGTGGTTTCGGTGATGCCGTACATGTTGATCAGTTGCGGGGTCTGATCGCCGAAGCGTTCGAACCAGGGGCGCAGGCTTTTCACCTCGATCGCCTCACCGCCGAAAATCACGTAGCGCAGGTGCTGGGTCAACGGCTGGTCGGCTTCACAGGCGACTTTCATCAGTTGCTTGAACGCCGACGGCGTCTGGTTCAGCACGCTGACCTTTTCTTCGCAGAGCAGCGTGTAGACGTCTTGCGGAGAACGACTGACGGCGTGCGGCACGATCACCAGGCGTCCACCGTACAGCAACGCACCAAAGATCTCCCAGACCGAGAAGTCGAAGGCATAGGAATGGAACAGGCTCCAGACATCGTTCTGATCGAAGCCGAACCAACCGCTGGTGGCTTCGAACAGGCGTACCACGTTGTGATGCGCCAGCAGGGCGCCCTTGGGTTTGCCGGTCGAGCCGGAGGTGTAGATCACGTACGCCAGATTGTCCGGCTGAACGGCGACGTCGGGGTTGTGCTCGGCGGCGTCGATCAGGCTCGTGGCGTCGTCGAGCAGCACGCAGCGCACGTGGGCCGGCAATGGCAATTGCTCACGCAGGTGGGACTGGGTCAGCACCCAGTCGATGCGGCTGTCCTCGATCATGTAGGCCAGGCGATCTGCCGGGTAGGCCGGGTCCAGTGGCACATAGGCGCCGCCGGCCTTGAGAATCGCCAGCAGGCCGATCAGCATTTGCGGCGAGCGCTCGGCGGCGATGCCCACCAGCACATCCGGGCCGACACCGTTGGCGATCAAGCGGTGGGCCAGACGGTTGGCCTGGCGGTTGAGCTCGGCGTAGCTGACCTGTTGTGCGCCGAAGGTCAGGGCGATGGCGGCACCATCGCGCGCGACCTGCGCTTCGATCAACTGATGCAGGCATAGCGACGGGGCGATTCGGGTCTGCTGCGGGTTCCATTCGGCGAGGGTCTGCCGATGCTCTTCGGCTTCAAGCAACTGCAACTCGTCCAGGCGTAAATCGGGGCTGGCGATCAGTTGCAGCAGCAGTTGTTGCCAGTGCCGGGCCATGCGCTCGATGGTATCGGGGGTGTACAGGTCGCGGCTGTATTCGAAGGTGGCTTGCAGGTTCTGCGGATTGAAGTCGACGTCCAGCGACAGGTCGAACTTGGCCTGGCTTTCGCCGGCATCGAGAAATTGCAGGTTCAGCCCGGCCCATTCCACGGCCGCTGGCTCGCCGCCGCCCGTGCGCCAGTTGAACAGCACCTGGAACAGCGGATTGAGCGAGGTGGCACTGCCGCGTTGCAGTTGATCGAACAACAGCTCAAGAGGGTAATCGGCGTGTTCCAGGGTCGCCAGTGAATGCGCGCGCAAGGCGTGCAGGAAGTCCCGCACCGGTTGCTGGCCGTCGAGCGTCGCCTTGTACACCTGACTGCTGACAAAAAAGCCCACCAGTTCCTGGCTGTCGCTGCGGTTGCGGCTGGCGTTGGGCACGCCGACGGTGAATTCGCGTTGCTGACTGTAACGGCCCAGCAGCAATTGCCACGCGCCCATCGCCAGCACGAACGGGGTCAGGCCTTCGTTCTGGCAGAAGCGGTTGAGGGCTTGCAGCGCTGTGGGCTCAAGGCTCAGAGAATGACGCCCGGCCAAGTGTTGCTGGCCTTCGGCGCGGGCATGATCGACGGGCAGTTCAAGCACCGGCAGTTCGCGACCCAGATACTGACGCCAGTAATGGTCGGCGCGCTTGCAGGCGACGCCGTCGAGGTATTCGCTGCGTTGCCACTGCGCGTAGTCGCTGTACTGGATCGGCAACTCGCTCAGCACCGGAGCGAGGCCGGCGCTGGCCTGCGCATAGGCGCGCGCCAGATCCTGCATGAGGATCGCGTTGGACCAGGCGTCAGACACGATGTGGTGCATGTTCAGCAGCAGCACATGTTCACGCTCGGCGGTCTTGACCAGGGTGGTGCGGATCAGCGGCGCGCGGCTCAGGTCGAACGGTTGCAGGGCCTGGGTCTGGAGGCGTTGTTCGAGGTGCAGGCGACGGGTGTCCTCATCCAGCGAGGAAAGGTCCTGGCGCTTGAGGTTCAGGCGTATCTGGCGCTCGACCACCTGGGTCGGCACGCCGTCGATTTCGCGAAACGCACTACGCAGGATGTCGTGGCGATCGATCACTGCGTTGAGCGCGGTTTCCAGCGCCTGAGGATCGAGGTCACCGTCCAGGCGCAGGGCGCGCGGCAAGTTGTAGGCGGCATTCGCCGGTGCCTGCTGCTGCACCAGCCACAGACGCTGCTGGGCGTACGACAGCGGCGCCCGATCGAGGCGCGCGCGGCGGGTGGCGACCGGGTCTGGCTCGACGGCGTCGGCATCGGCCAACAGCAGCGCCAGCAGGTCATCATCAAGAAGTTCGTTCATGGCTTTCTCTTAACACTCGACAGGGGCGGGCCGGTTCAGCAGACGGCTGCCGGGGCTTTTTCGCTGATGACCTGGCCGCCTTGCATGCGCACCAGTTGGTCGGCGACGTCGAAATAACGGTCGTCGTGGGAGATCACGATGATGGTCTTGCCCAGGTATTTGAGTTCCGGCAGCAGCTCGGTGTAGAAAATCCGCCGGAACACCGGGTCCTGATCGGCCGCCCACTCGTCGAACACCAGCACCGGACGTTCCTCCAGCCACGCGTTGAGCAGGGCCAGACGCTTGCGCTGGCCAGTGGACAGGTCGGTGGTGCTGAACGCGCCATCTCGTATGCTGACCTTGTGCGAAATCTCCAGGCGTTCGAGGTAGCGGTTGGCGTCCTCGGGCACTTGCTGATCGCCCTGCACCAGTTCGTCGAACAGGTAGTAGTCGGCAAAAATCGTGGTGAACAACTGACGGTAATCGTCACGGTTCTCGGCCACCACGGGCGCACCGTTGAGCAGGATTTCCCCGCCCTTTGGCGCGTACAGCCCCAACAGCAATTTGATCAGGGTGGTTTTGCCGCCGCCGTTTTCGCCGACGATGAACACGATTTCGCCCTGACGGATCGACAGATTGACCGGGCCGAGGGTGAACGGTTTGTTGTCGCCCACGGCTGCAAATGCATAGTGAACATCACGCAGTTCCAGATGCTCGACCACCGGTTTGACGCTGGCGGTGTCGCTCAGCAGCAGGTGCGGTTCCGGGGAGGAAAACTGTTCCGCCAGATCGGCAATGCGTTTGAAGGCGATGTTGGCGCGACTGACCACCGGCAGGGTGGTCACCAGGTATTCCAGCGGGCCCTTCATGTACAGCAGCACCAGCACGAAACCGCTGAGCACCGCTTTGTCGGTGCCCAGCCAGAAGGATTGCAGGGCGAGTGCCAGGCCGATCACCACGAAGAACAGCATCGAGCCAAACGTCTTGGCGACCACGAAGGTGTTGATCGAACGGATGTGGGTGTTGCAGATGTAATCGGCGGTGCCTTCGATGCGCTGGCTGAACATGCGCTGACGGCGCGGGCGATGGATGCGCAGTTCCTTGGCGCCGGCCGCGATGGCGCTGTAGTGCTTTTGCAGTTCGTCTTCGGCTTCACGGGCGGCTTCAAAGCCTTTGATGCCTTTGGCTCGGGCGATGTACTGCACGACGGTGCCGATGATGATCGCCACCAGCAACAGCGCGAACATCGGCACCGAGAGGTAGGCCAGGTAACCCAGGCAACCGAGGGTGACGGTGAAGGCGATGGCCAGTGGCGCGAAGGAAAACGCGAAGTCGCTGACGGTGTCGACGTCATGGGTCAGCACCGGGATCAGGCGATGGCTGCGGAAGCGTTCGATCTGCTCGATCGGCGCCAGCAGGACTTTTTCACCGAGCGATTTTCGCAGTCCGGCAATGATGTGCTGGCCGACATGGTTGGTGCCGATGTCGGACAGGATCGAACTCAGCAGCGCCAGTGCACAGAGCCCGGCGAAACTGGCGAGCACACCCAGTGACGGGCTCCCGTTGGCGTTCAGGGCGTCATTGATGGTCGCCAGCAACGCCGTGACGCTGAGGCCGCCGACCATGCCGAGCATGATCGAAATCAGGACCACCAGCCAATAGGGCTTGAGCAGGCTGAGAACTTCGCTGATGGCGCCACGGGATTTTGTGGTCATGGTGGATTCCGCTTTTGAAGGCCGGGGGGGGCGTTGATTCGATAAAAACCGGGACGGCGTCGCCCCGCTGGTCGCCGCCGGGGTGGATCAGAGGTCGCGGGCTACACGAAAGCCCAGCCAGTCGCCCCGCACTTTGGGGTAGACCGCGTTGCGGTTGCCGGAGCGCGAGAACACCGGCGCCTCGCCCCAGTCATTGCCGCGGATGCGCCGGATGCTGCAGTCGCCGGTCAGCCACGCGCTGCCGTCACTCGGGGCACCGGCGTAGTTTTCGTTGTAGCAGTCAGCGGTCCATTCGTAGACGTTGCCGTGCATGTCATAGACGCCGAAGGCGTTGGCCGGAAAGCTGCCGGCCGGCGCGGTAAAGTTGTAGCCATCGGCGGCGCCGTAGGTGTTGGCGTGTTTGGCGATGCTGTATTCCTTGCCCTCATCGAACGGGAACGGGAAGGGCCCGGCGCTGCCGGCACGCGCGGCGTATTCGCGCAGGGACTCACTGACCAGACGGTATTGCTTGCCGGTCTTTTTCGAGAGCCACGCCACGTACGCGTTGACTTCGGCGAAGTCCATGCACACGGCCGGATGCTTGTCGGTGTACTGCTTGCGCGGATCGCTGCCCGCATAATCCGGAATCCCGGCCTTGCACGCGCGGCCCTCGCGATCATCGCCGTCGGGCATCTGATAACCGGTGTCCTTGAGATAGGCGTCCCATTGGCCCCGAAGGACCTGGAAGCGGCTGATGGCCAGCGGTTTGGCGAACGTCACCGGGTGCATCGGGCCTTCGTCCGGTTCGCGGCCGACTTCGTCTTCCGGGGTGCCCATGGTGAACGTGCCGGTGGGCAGCACGACCATTTCCGGGCAGTCCTTGCAGTCTTTGAACACCTTGCCCGGCTGCAGCGGTTCAGCCGCCTGCGCCAGTCCCGGCAACAGGCTGGCGAGCAGGGCGGCCAGGGTCAGCGCGGGGAGCGACTTGATGGAAAAACTACGTAGCTCACTGTTCATCATTTCTCTCGATAACAGGTTTAAAGGCGTTCACGGTGCTCAGATCTGGCTGACGAGCACGGTCATGAAACGGTCGATTTCTTGTTCGGTGTTCAACAGGCCCGGCGCGCTGCGAATGACCGGGCCGACGTCGCGGTCGACGGCATCGGCGATCACCTTGTTCTGCATCAGGTAGGCGGCGATCTTGTCGCAGTCCTTGCCCTTGACCCGGAAGAAGGTGAAACCGGCGGAGAGTTCGGGGCTCAGCGGCGTCACCAGTTCGATCTGCGGATGTTCCTGCAGGCGCTTTTTCAGATAGCTGTTCAAGCCGTGAATACGCGCCTGGACGTCGGCCTTGCCCAGTTGCAGGTGCAATTTGAACGCTTCGTTCAAGGCCCAGCGGTGCTCGAAGGCGTGATAGCCGCCGGGGGTCATGGTGGTGGAAAACGCGGTGGCTTCGGAGAAGGTCGGAATGATCGGCGTGATGTACCTGACCTGGTCGAAACGGCTGCAGACGATGCCGGTGCCGCGTGGGCCGAACATCCATTTGTGGGTGCCGGCGATAAAGAAGTCGCAGTTCATGGCCGGGAAACTCAGGTCATCGACGCCGAAACCGTGCACGCCGTCCACCAGATAAATGATCCGGTTGTCGTCCGAACGGCCCTTGTTGTGCTTGTCGACCAGCGCGCCGATTTCGCCGATCGGCAGTTTCACGCCGCTGCCCGAATGCACCCAGCACATGCCCAATACACGGGTTTCCGGGCGGATGTTGCTGTCGATCGCCGCCAGGATTTCGGCCTTGGTCGCCGTGTGCGGATCCTTGAACAGACGGATCTTGCGCACCTTGGTGCCTTCACGCTGTGTGCGCAGCGCGAGGATGGTGTGGGTGGCGTAGTGTTCGTGTTGAGTGGTGAGGATTTCCTGATCGGCACGCACATGGGCGCCGCCGTAAATCATCGCCAGGCCCTCGGTGGTGCTGCCGGTCAGGGCGATCTGTCTGGCGTCGGCTTGCAGATAACGCCCGGCCCAGACCCGTACCTCTTCCTCGCGCTGCTCGATCACGCCCAGGTCCCAGTCCATCGCCAGCCCCGGGTTCTTGTCGAGGGCGGCGCGGTGCAGGGCGATGGCGTCACGCACCGGTCTGGGGTGCGAGGTAATCAGGAAGTTGGAGAAGTGCAGGCAGTCGGGATCCTGCTCGAACAGTGTGCGTAATTGCGTCCACTTGTCCTGTGCCGGCGCCGCTGGCGCAACATTCGTGGTGTTGTCGGTGCTGGCGCCGTGGGCGATGCCCGAGGCCAGCGGCAGGCCGGCGGCGAGAATCCCCGCCTGCTTGAGAAACGTACGACGATCACTCATGGCTTGATCTTGTCCTGCTGTGAAATCAGCGCAGGTCGGGCGGCTTTCTGCACCTGATCCCAGACCCGCAGGAAGTTGCCGCCCCAGAGCTTGGCGATGTCTGCTTCGGAGTAGCCGCGCGAAATCAGTTCGGCGGTGACGTTGGGGATGTCGCCGACGTTCTCCCAGCCTTTGACGCCGCCGCCTTCGTTGAAGTCGGAGCTGATGCCGACGTGGTCGATACCGATCTTGCGCACGGTGTAATCGATGGCGTCGCCGTAGTCCTTGAGCGTGGCTTTGGGTTCTTCGTCGAGGATCGCGTAGAGGCGGCTGGCGTACTGGCCGAACTTGGCCTCGGGCCATGCGGCGATGATCGGGTCGCCCGGCATCAGTGCCACGGCGAGGTTGGGCAGTGGCGGCAGGTCAAAGCTTTTGCGCAGTTCGTTGAGCTTGTCCTGGGTGGTCTGGGTCAGCGGGCGCAGGTACTGCGAGAAGCCCACCACCTGCACCACGCCGCCGCTGTTCTTGATCAGTTGCAGTTCTTTGTCGCTGAGGTTGCGGGGGATGTCGACCATCGCCCGTGGCGCCGAGTGCGAGGCCACCATCGGCGTGCGGCTCAGTTGCGCGACTTGCTCCAGGGCTTTGGTCGACATCTGTGACACATCGATGATCACGCCCAAATCGTTGAGACGCTTGACCGCTTGTTTGCCGAGGTCGGAGAGGCCGTCGAGTGCATCCGGCGAATCATTGAAGAACGGCAGCGGCCGGGATGAGTCGGCCCAATCGTTGTTGCCGATGTAGCTGAAACCGAACATGCGCATGCCACGCGCCGTCCACAGGTCCAGCAGGTTCAGGTCGTGGCCCAGCGGGTAGGCGTTGAGCATGCTGATGAAGATCGCGAACTTGCCTTCACCGTGCAGGCGCCGAAAATCTTCGGGCGTGTAGGCAATCCCGACCTGATTGGGGAAGTCGCGGACCATCCCGGAGATGATCTTGTAGCGGATCTCCTGCTGGTTGCGTGCCTCTTCAACGAAACCCGCCGTAGGCTTGTGCGGCGCATTGGCGCCGTTCCACAGTTCCGGCCAGCCGAAAATCGTCAGTGCTGCACCGGACAGTTGCCCGCGATTGGCTTTTATCAGGTCGAACTGACCGGGGCCGTCCTTGTCGGCTTCATTGCCGTGGGTGCCGAAGTCCTGAAGGACGGTGATGTGGCTGTCGAAGGACAGCAGGTGCTGGTGCATCTCGCGGGCCTGGTCCATCACCTTGACCGGATAGCCGGGATTGTCGTTGAGCCAGTAATCCCAGGCTGCGAAGCCTGCTGCGGCACTGATCGCCAGGGCCAGTGGCAGGCCAATGAAAAGAGCCTTTTTCGAACGTGGTTTTGTCATTGCCATCTCAGTCAGGTTCGCCGTCAAGGTGCTGGCGCAGGGGCCATTGCTATCTGGAAAGAACGAGTGATTGGCAACGAAATTTAGTCGCATCGCCCTGTGGCGCGGGCGCCCTTAAATTTGTCGGGGCAGCGTACGTTCTAGCTTGGATAAAGCCTGCTTCATGGCTGACACAGGTAGGGCAATGAAGATTTCTCGACGATGGTTCATGGCAGGCCTGGCGCTGACCGGCGCTGCGGTGCCTGCGGCTTATTTTGGTCATCGTGAATGGACCAGACCGGACCCCACGATCACCCCCGGCGAGGCGTCGTTCGACGTGGCCGACATGGCCGGTCAGCGTTTGGCGAACAAATTGCGCGGGGTTTGGGATATCCGTTTCGAGGGCCGCGACGCGGGTGTCGAAGGGCTGCCGGCGAGCGGTCTGCAAGTGTTTCTCGACATCGGCCAGAAGGGGCGCGGTGTCTGCGGCTTTCTGGATACGCCCGAGCGTCTGCGCTCTGGCGAAACACCGCGTTACCGAATAATCGGTGATCTGGCCGAGGGCGACGCGGCGAAGTTGAGCTGGCGGCTGATCAGTGCCAACGGCCATATCGACTACGAACTGCAAATGATCCTTGACGAAGTCTGGGCCGACTTCGGCAACGCCGGCAGCGGCAGCCTCAGCGGTCGGGTGTCACGTCTGGATCGGCCGCTGGCTTTGCCGATGCAGGACAACCGCTTCATTGCCGTGAAACAGTTATTCCCCGAAGCGCGGCAGCGTACGCCGCTGAACCCGACGCTGCTGGCGTGGCTGATCTCCCCCGAACACCGGTTGTTTCACCAGGTCTGGCACGCCACGCGGGACAAGTGGCACACCCTGGCCGAAGACAAACGCAATGCGTTGCGCGGTCTCGGCTGGCAACCCGGCCCGCGCGGCAAGGAGCGCGATGCCCGTGGCGATCGCAAGGATCGTAACGGCTCGGGCGTCGACTTTTTCTTCATGCACCGGCATATGCTGGGCACGGCGCGTTCGATGCAGGATCTGCCGTCGTGGGAATACTTCCCGCTGCCGCAGCCCGAGCTGATCCGCGACCGGGTCGGTTTCGCCCGTTACTTCGACAACCACGACGGCACGGCACTGCCGCCGACGTGGCTGGCCGATGGCGACAACGAATACAGCCAGTGGGTCAGCGACCTGAAAACCGCCGAGACCTACGAAAGCAACTTTCAGGTATGGGAATCGCAATACCGCGATCCGGCTTATCTGGCCAAACTCACGCTGGGTCAGTTCGGTTCTGAAGTGGAGTTGGGGCTGCATGACTGGCTGCATATGCGCTGGGCCTCGGTGCCGCGTGATCCGTCCAACGGCCAGCCGGTGCCGTTTGCCCGTGATCCGGCGGATTTCGCCGCGCGCTGGTTTGCGGCGGAAAACGACTTCCTCGGCGATCCGTTTTCATCCCACGTCAACCCGGTGTTCTGGCATTTCCACGGCTGGATCGATGACCGCATCGAGGACTGGTTCCGCGCTCACGAGCGTTTCCATCCGGGCGAAGTAACGCGGCAAGTGGTCAACGGTGTGCAGTGGTTTGCGCCGGGACGCTGGAACGAGGTCGCGGATCCGTGGCTGGGGCCGACCACCCACGGTTGCAGCACCACGCCGGGGTTGCAGGTGGGCAAGTCCGTGGAAATGGACCCCGAGACCATGAAGCTGGCGTTGCGTATCACCTTCATCGGCGACGAGAAAAAACTCGCCGCACTGTTCCGCCGCGTGCCGCAACGGCCGTGGTATGCGCGTCATTTGAAAGCCAAGGTTTGAAGCAAAAGATCGCTGCGTGCGATCTTTTGTTTTTCAGCGCGTCTCCCAGCCCCCACCCAACGCTTTGTACAACGCAATGCTCGCTTGCATCCGCGCCAGTCGCAGTTGCACGTTGAGGTCTTGCGCGGCGTACAGCGTGCGCTGGGTCTCCAGCACGGTCAGCAGGTCTTCGGCGCCGGCCTGATAGCGGCTTTGCGAAAGGTTGAACGCAGTCTGTGCCTGATTCAACTCTTCGGTCTGCCATTGTCGCTGTTGATCCAGGCCCTGGATGCTGTTCAGGGCTTTTTCCACGTCGGCGAAGCCATTGATGATCGCGCCGCGATAGGTTTCCAACAGTTCTTCCTGGCGGGCGGTTGCCTTGTCGCGTTCTGCGGACAGGCGACCGTTATTGAAGATCGGTGCGATCAGCCCGGCGGTGAGGTTGTAGAACGGGCTACGCATCACATCGTCGAAGCGGTTGGCGCCGGAGCCCAGCTGCGCGCTCAGGGTGACCTTGGGCAGCATGGCGGCGCGGGCGACTTTGACGTCTGCCCGGGCGGCTGCCAGTTGCGCTTCGGCGCGGGCGATGTCCGGGCGTCGGGTCAGCAGGTCGCTGGGCAGCCCGGCAGCGATTTGTGGCCACTGCAGTTGGTCGAACGACTCGATGCTCGGTGGCAGCTCTTGCACCGGTCGCCCGAGCAGTGCCGCCAGACCGATTCGCGCGTCCTCGGCCTGTTGCTGCACCGTCGGCAGTTGCCGCTGTTGCGCGGCCACCAGACTTTTCTGCTGGGCCAGTTCCAGCGCGGTGGCCGAGCCGGCGTTGAAACGGGTCTGCACCAGTTGCAGAACACTCTGCGCGTTGGCCAGGTTCAGCGCGGCAATGCGGCTTTGTTCCTGCAATGACAACGCCTGGGTGTAGCGGTTGGCGACGTCGCTGAGCAGGGTCAATTCCACGGTGGCCTGATCGAACTCACTCGCGCGCAGGCCCTGGCGGGCGCTCTCGCGGGTGGCGGCCTGACCGCCCCAGAAGTCGATTTCATAACTCGCGCTGAGGTTGGCGTCGAAGTAGTCCACGGCCTTGTTGCTGCTGTCGGCATCCAGTTGGCTGTAGCCGTTGCCGCGCAGCAGTTTCTGGCGGTTGGCGTTCAGGCCTGCGGTTAGTTCCGGTAATTGCGAACCGCCCGCGATCACTGTGCTGGCGCGTGCCTGACGTACGCGGGCAATGGCGGCGGCCAGGTCGTGGCTGCCGCTTTGCGCCTGCCCGATCAGCAGGTTCAGATGCGGGCTGGCGAAATGCGTCCACCATTGCTGGTTGGTCTGCGCCACCGATTGCCCGGTCGGCGACTGCCACGCGGCGGGGGCGGTCACGCCGCTTTCCGGGCGTGGCGCGGGGCTGCCGCAGGCGCTCAGCATCAGGCAAAGGGTCAACAGGCTCAGTTGCGGTTTCATAGATCGATCATTCACTGGTGAGGGCCGTGACCGGGTCGAGCCGGGCAGCTTTGCGAGCGGGCATGAAGCCGAAAACGACCCCGGTGATCAGTGCGCAGGCGAAGGCGCCGGCGATGGCCACCAGGGAAAATGCGACAGCGACTTCGCTGAGTATCAACACACCGCCCACGAGCAGCGCCAGGCCGATGCCGGCAATGCCGCCGACCACCGAGAGCATCACCGCCTCGGTCAGGAACTGACGCAGGATGTCGCGCTGACGGGCGCCGGTGGCCATGCGGATACCGATTTCGCGAGTGCGTTCGCGCACGGTCATGAGCATGATGTTCATCACGCCGATGCCGCCGACCAGCAGCGAAATCGCGGCAATCGAACCGAGCATCAGTGACAGGGTGTTTTGCGTGCGAGCTTCGGCCTGAATCATCGCGGCATTGTTGGTCAGCTCGAAATCCTTCTTGCCGTTGTGCAACTGCAACATCAATTGCTCGATGGCCATTTCGGTTTCATGGACCTTGCGCGCATCGGCGGCAGCGATCACTACGTACTCGGGGTTGTGCGTGCCGAACAGTCGAACGCTGGCAGCGGAGTAGGGGATGGCGATGCGATTGTCGCTGTCCTGGTCGCCGGAGCTGGCGCCTTTGCCGGCCAGTACGCCGACCACCTGGAACGGTACGTTCTCGATCAGGATGTATTGACCGATGGGATTGCTCACGTCCTTGAGCAACTTGTCGCGGACCTTCTTGCCGATTACCGCCACGGCTGCACCGTTGCGCTCGTCGGCCTCGGTGAAGTAGCTGCCCTCGACCACCGGCCAGTTGAAGATCTCGGGGAAATTGGTGTCGTTGCCGCCGATGTAGCTCATATGGTCGAGGTTGCCGAAGCGCACCCCGGCTTCGGCGCCGTTGACCGGCATGATGCGAGTGATCTGCGGCAGGCTGGCCAGTGCGGCGACTTCATCGAGGGTAACGATGCCTGGTGGCGTGCGCGGGTTCGGCGCGGCGCCGCTGAGGTAAATGATGTTGGAGCCGAAGGCGCCCATCTGCGCCATGACCTGGCGTTTGCTGCCTTCACCGACGGCGAGCATGACCACCACCGATGCGACGCCGATGATGATCCCCAGCAGCGTCAGCGCGGTACGGAAGCGGTTGATCCACATGACGCGCCACGCCGCCTGCACCGCATCGACCAGTTCGCCTTTCCAGGCACCGCTCGCTTCGCTGCCCTCGCTCAGGCGTTTGCGCAGATCCACGGCCTGCAAGGCGCCGGGGTTGGTGCTGGCCTGCACGGTGGGATCTTCCTTGGCGCTGTCGCGGATGATCAGGCCGTCGCTGATTTCAATGATGCGCTTGGCGCGCGCCGCCACTTCACGGTCATGGGTGATGAGGATGACCACATGACCCTGGCTCGCCAGCTCGTCGAGCAGTGCCATGACTTCCTTGCCGCTGTGGCTGTCGAGGGCGCCGGTCGGTTCGTCCGCCAGAATGATATGGCCGCCGTTCATCAAGGCGCGGGCAATCGACACCCGTTGTTGCTGGCCGCCGGAGAGTTGATGGGGGCGGTTGCCGGTGCGCGAGGCCAGACCGAGGCGCTCAAGCAGGGCGGCGGCCCGTGCATGGCGCTCGGCAGCCGGAATGCCGGCATAGATGGCCGGCATCTCGACGTTTTCCTGGGCGGAGCCCGACGGAATCAGGTGGTAACCCTGAAACACGAAACCGAAAGCCTCGCGACGCAGCCAGGCCAGTTCATCGGTGTCCAGGCCGGCGACGTTCTCACCGGCAAAACGGTATTCGCCGGATGTGGGCCGGTCGAGGCAACCGAGGATGTTCATCAGCGTCGATTTGCCGGAGCCGGATGCACCGACGATCGCCACGAACTCGCCGGCATGGATCGACAGATCGATGCCACGCAACACGTGAACTTCGGGCGTGTCGCCGCCGCCGTAGGATTTGCGGATGTCCTGCAGGTCGATCAGGGGCGTTTGCATTCAGCCTCCGCTGCCGTCGGCCGGGCCGATCAACAGATGATCGCCTTCGCTGAGACCGTCGAGAATCTGCACCTTCAAACGGTCGCTGATGCCGGTACGCACGGTGCGTTGCTCAATGTCGCCGTTCTGCGCCACGACCCGGGCAACCTGACTGTCGGGTTTGGCGCTGCCGTGCAGGGCGGCAACCGGTGCGGTGAGGACGTTTTTTGCCTCGTTGGAGACGAAGAACACTTGTGTGGTCATTTCCGCCATCAGCGCGTTGTCGGCGTTATCGACATCCAGCAATACGGTGTACAGCACCACACGACCGGCACCGCTTTTGCTGGTGCTGGTCGGGCTGCCACCGCCCTGGCTGGTCTGGTCCAGCGGTTTGGGCGGCACCGGCAGGATCTGCCGCACGGTGCTGCTCCAGCGCCGGTTGCCGCCACTGAGGGTGGTGAAATAAGCGCTCATGCCCGGTTTGACGTGGCCGATGTCGGCTTCGGAGACTTCAGCCCAGACCGTCATTGGCGACAGCTTGGCGATCCGCAGGATCAGCGGTGTCTGTTGCTGGGCGTTGAGTGTCTGGCCTTCGCGAGCGTCCAGTGCGACCACGGTACCGGCCATCGGTGCGTAGATCCGGGTGTAACCGAGCTCGGCCTGATCGCTGCGCAGGCTCGCCTGTGCCTGACGGATCTGCGCCTGGAACATGTCGATGCGCGCCTGCGTGGCTTTCAGTTCGGCGCGGGCGGTTTGCACGTCTTCTTCACGGGTGGCGCCGCCGGCAGCCAGGTTCTGCTGGCGCTGATACTTCTGACGCGCCAGTTCATGTTGGGCCTGTTGTTCCTGCAACTGCGCCTTCAGGTTCTCGATGGAAAACTGGCTGGCGTCGAGTTTGGCCTTTTGCGTGGCCGGGTCGATCTCTACCAGCAACTGACCCTCCTTGACCACGTCGCCGACTTCCACGTGGATCTTGCGAATCTGCCCCGACGCCTGGGCGCCGACATCTACATACCGGCGAGGCTGGAGGGTGCCGAGTGCGGTCACGCTGCTTTCTATATCGCCGCGAGAGACCTGCACGGTGGTGAATTTGTCCCGACCGGGCGGCAACACCTGCCAGGCGGCAATAGCAATGACGGGGATAAGGCAAAGGGCGATGAGCAGGGCGCGTCGGGCGGGGCGGGGACGTTTCATGCAGGGTTCCGGCCAGTGGAAATAGGCCCGTCGTTCAGCAGGCACCGCGAGCGGGCCACGGTCGAACGCTGTCGCAGGACGCGACAGATACGGGGGCTGTCCTTTAAACGAGAGACGGGGTGGGGAATTTAAGCGCTGAAAAACGCGGTAACAGGTATAGCTGGCAACAATTTGTCGGGCAAATGGAAACAGCACTTTAAATCTATATGAGAATTACTATAAATTACGCACCTGAAATTGCCACTACCGTGCCACTGCCTTTTTCGACAGTCGCGGATCTGGCTCAAGGATCGAAACCGCACGCTGCGGCGGGGAATCATGTTGGAAAACTACTATCGCGAGTTGGTGTGTTTCCTGAACGCCAGGCTCGGCAACCGTCAGGTGGCCGAAGACGTGGTGCATGACGCTTATCTGCGGGTGCTGGAGCGGTCCAGCGAAACGCCGATCGAGCAGCCTCGGGCATTTCTCTATCGCACCGCACTCAATCTGGTGATCGACGACCATCGACGCAATGCCCTGCGTCAGGTCGAATCGCTGGAAGTGCTCGACAGCGAAGAGCGCTATTTCACTCCATCCCCCCACAACACCTTCGATCACGGCCAGCGACTGGAGATGCTCCAGCGCGCCCTCGCTGAACTTTCGCCGCTGTGCCGCGAAAGTTTTCTGCTACGCAAGATCGAAGGCCTGTCGCACCCCGAAATCGCCCAGCACCTCGGCATTTCCAAGGCCCTGGTGGAAAAACACATCGTCAACGCCATGAAGCATTGCCGCCTGCGCATCAAGCAATGGGACGCCCATTGAGCCGTCGTCGTTAAATTTTATTTCACTGTCCTCGTTCCTACTCAACAGACGATCTGCTGTCCTGCTCAAGGCCGGTCAGGTCACTCAGGCTTTTCGTCCAGAGGACACTGGAAATGACACAGGCAATTGCATCGCCCATCGTTCACGACCTGATCGGCGTCGGTTTCGGCCCTTCGAACCTGGCGCTGGCCATCGCTCTGCAAGAGCGCGGCCCGACCCAGGGCGAACTGGATGTGCTGTTTCTCGACAAACAACCGACCTACAGCTGGCACGGCAATACGCTTTCGACCCAGAGCGAGTTGCAGATTTCCTTCCTCAAGGATCTGGTGACCCTGCGCAATCCGACCAGCCCGTACTCGTTCGTCAACTACCTCAAGCACCACGGCCGTCTGGTGGACTTCATCAACCTCGGCACCTTCTACCCGTGCCGCATGGAGTACAACGACTACCTGCGCTGGGTGGCTGGGCAGTTCACCGAGCAGAGCCGCTACGGCGAAGAAGTGCTGACCATCGAGCCGGTGCTGCACAACCATCAGGTTGAAGCGCTGCGGGTGATCTCGCGAGGCACCGACGGCCAGCAGTTCGTACGCACCGCGCGTTCGGTGGTGGTCAGCGCCGGCGGTACGCCGCGCATTCCCGAGGCGTTCAAGGCGCTGAAGGGGGATGGCCGAGTGTTCCATCACTCGCAGTACCTGGCGGAAATGGCCAAACAGCCGTGCGTGAACAACCAGCCGATGAGCATCGCAATCATCGGTGGCGGCCAGAGCGCGGCGGAAGCCTTTATCGATCTGAACGATTCGTTCCCGTCGGTGCAGGTCGACATGATCCTGCGCGGCTCGGCGCTGAAGCCGGCGGACGACAGCCCGTTCGTCAACGAAGTGTTCTCGCCGGAGTTCACCGACCTGATCTTCCAGCAGAACAGCAGCGAGCGTGAGCGTCTGGTCAACGAGTATCACAACACCAACTACTCGGTGGTCGACATCGACCTGATCGAGCGTATCTACGGCATCTTCTATCGCCAGAAAGTCTCGGGCGTGGCGCGTCACGCGTTCCGCACCCTGACCACGGTCGAGAAAGCCACTGCCACCGAACATGGCATTGAACTGACCGTGCGCAACAATGCCACCGGCGAAGTCACCGTACGTGCCTACGATGCGGTCGTGCTGGCCACCGGTTACGAGCGTCAGATGCACCGCAAACTGCTGGCGCCGCTGGAGGAGTACCTGGGCGATTTCGAGGTCGACCGCAATTACCGCCTGATCACCGACGAGCGCTGCAAGGCCGGTCTGTACATGCAGGGCTTCTGCCAGGCCAGCCATGGTCTGAGCGATACGCTGCTGTCGATCCTGCCGATCCGCGCGGACGAGATCGCCGGCTCGCTGTATGAGCATGGCAAGAACCGCGGGCACAGCCGTTCGGTGATGGATCTGTTGCTGGCGACTGCCAGCTAAGCATCCTTTCAGCCTGATCGTTCCCACACAGTGGGAACGATCCTCAGGCCAATCCTGAACCCTTCCTGAACACCCGCCACATTCCCCGACACACTTCCTTTTGCGGGTTTACTCTCCAGACATCGGGGCGTAAGCTTCGCGCGTTTTCATCAATAGCGGAGACCCACAGTGGGTACTTGTTCGAGTGACAGTTGTCGGCCGGTCCTTGTAACCGGCAGATTCTCGGCAAGATAACGCGCATTCCTTTGTGCCGTTGTCTCGCCGAACAGCGAGCAGCGGCATCCCGATCATGACCGGTCCCGGTCATGTACCGACGTCCTTCTCATCGACACTGAAAAGCCTGTGAAGTCGACTTCATCGTCGTCATTGCAGCCCTATCGACACGCCTGTCTTTTCTGACCGGCGCGCCACGCCTTGCCGTGCCGGTTTTCCGGTGCCCGAGACGAGGACGTACCTGCTCGACGGTTTCCCGGCTGACCATAGGGGCAACAGCCATGAAACTTACGCTCAAGGAATTTTTCGCAGGCTTCCTGCGGACCCGCCACATCGCCCGGCATTTCCGTCGCCTGGCCTTGCTGGAAACCCTCAGCGACACCACGGTCAGCCGTGAAGTGCCGCCGACTCTCGCCAATACACTGGTGGACGCCGCCCATTGCGACAGCGGCGTGCTGCTGTCGAACCTCGGCACCCACACCGATGGCCTGACCGATTTCGAAGTCGATGTGCTGCGCGCGCAGCACGGCCTCAACGAAGTCGAGCACGAGCAACCGCTGCCGTGGTGGACCCACCTGTGGCACTGCTACAAGAACCCGTTCAACCTGCTGCTGACCCTGTTGGCGGTAATCTCGTGGCTGACCGAAGACCTCAAGGCCGCCATCGTGATTTTCTCGATGGTGGTGCTGTCGACGTTGCTGCGCTTCTGGCAGGAAAGCAAATCCAACCAGGCCGCCGACGCGCTCAAGGCGATGGTCAGCAACACCGCCACCGTGCTGCGCCGGGATGCGCCGCGCGCTGAACTGCCGATCAAGCAACTGGTGCCAGGCGATCTGATCGTGCTGTCGGCCGGCGACATGATTCCCGCCGATTGCCGGGTGCTCAGCGCCAAGGATCTGTTCGTCAGCCAGGCGGCGATGACCGGCGAATCGATGCCGGTGGAAAAATTCCCGCGTCAGGCCGATCGTGACACGCGCAATCCGCTGGAGCTCGACAACATCCTGTTCATGGGCACCAACGTGGTGTCCGGCACGGCGGTGGCGGTGATTCTCACCACCGGCAACAGCACCTATTTCGGTGCGCTGGCGCAGCGGGTCGGGGCGACGGATCGCGCGGTAACTTCGTTCCAGCAAGGGGTGAACAAAGTCAGCTGGCTGTTGATCCGTTTCATGTTCGTCATGGCGCCGCTGGTGTTGTTCATCAACGGTTTCACCAAGGGCGACTGGACCGAAGCGCTGCTGTTCGCGCTGTCGATCGCCGTGGGCCTTACCCCGGAAATGCTGCCGATGATCGTCACCTCGACGCTGGCCAAGGGCGCGGTGTTCCTGTCGCGCAAGAAAGTCATCGTCAAACGCCTGGATGCGATCCAGAACTTCGGCGCCATGGACGTGCTGTGCACCGACAAGACCGGCACCCTGACCCAGGACAGGATCTTCCTGGCACGCAACGTCGATGTCTGGGGCGAAGACTCCGATGACGTGCTGGAAATGGCTTACCTCAACAGCTACTACCAGACCGGCCTGAAAAACCTGCTCGACGTGGCGGTCCTGGAACACGTGGAAATCCACCGCGAGCTGAAGGTCGGCACGGCGTTTCGCAAGGTCGACGAGATCCCGTTCGACTTCAACCGCCGGCGCATGTCGGTGGTGGTCGAAGGGCGCGGTCAGCCGCATCAACTGATCTGCAAAGGCGCGGTGGAAGAGGTTCTGTCGGTGTGCAGCCGGGTTCGTCACGGTGAAGTCGACGAAGCCTTGAGCGATGAATTGCTGGCGAAAATTCGTCAGGTCACCGCAGCATTCAACGCTGAAGGCTTGCGTGTGGTAGCAGTGGCAGCACGGTCGATGCCTGAAGGTCGCGACACTTACAGCCTGGGCGACGAGCAGGAACTGACGCTGATCGGTTACGTGGCGTTTCTCGATCCGCCGAAGGAAAGCACCGCCCCGGCACTCAAGGCCCTGGCCGAGCACGGCGTGGCCGTGAAAGTGCTGACCGGCGACAACGAGCTGGTGACCGCCAAGATCTGCCGCGAAGTGGGCCTGGCCCAGCAAGGCCTGCTGATGGGCAACGACATCGAACGCATGAGCGACGCGGAACTGGCAGTGGCCGTGGAAACCACCAATGTGTTCGCCAAGCTGACGCCGTCGCACAAGGAGCGCATCGTGCGCATCCTCAAGGGCAACGGCCACGTGGTCGGGTTCATGGGCGACGGCATCAACGACGCCCCGGCCCTGCGCACCGCCGACATCGGGATTTCCGTGGACAGCGCGGTGGATATCGCCAAGGAAGCGGCCGACATCATCCTGCTGGAAAAGAGCCTGATGGTGCTGGAGGAGGGCGTGCTGGAAGGGCGGCGGACCTTCGCCAACATGCTCAAGTACATCAAGATGACTGCCAGCTCGAACTTCGGCAACGTGTTCTCGGTGCTGGTGGCCAGCGCGTTCATTCCGTTCCTGCCGATGCTGCCGATGCACCTGCTGGTGCAGAACCTGCTGTATGACATTTCGCAGATCGCGATCCCGTTCGACAACGTCGACGACGAGATGCTGAAACAGCCGCAACGCTGGCAGCCAGGGGACGTCGGGCGCTTCATGCTGTTCTTCGGCCCGATCAGTTCGATCTTCGACATCACAACGTTCGCCTTGATGTGGTACGTGTTCGATGCCAACACCCCGGATCACCAGACCCTGTTCCAGTCCGGCTGGTTCGTGGTCGGGCTGCTGACCCAGACGCTGATCGTGCACATGATCCGCACGCCGAAGATTCCGTTCCTGCAAAGCCGCGCGGCCATGCCGTTGCTGGTGATGACCGGGATCATCATGGCCGTGGGCATCTTCCTGCCGATGGGGCCGCTGGCGCACTACTTCAAACTGCAGGCGCTGCCGTCGATGTACTTCGTGTTCCTGCCGGTGATCCTGCTGGCGTACATGGCGCTGACTCAAGCCGTTAAAGGCTTCTACATCCGCCGGTTCGGCTGGCAGTAACAGGCAAGATTCCCCCCTTGTGGGAGCAAGGGGGGCGGTTTCAAGGAGTTCGACATGCAAGCGATCAACAATCTCAACCTCAGCTCATTGCTCGACACGCTGGTCAGCCTCAGCGCGGCGTTCATCCTCGGCGGCCTGATCGGCTTCGAGCGCCAGTACCGGCAACGCACGGCGGGCTTGCGCACCAATGTGCTGGTGGCGGTCGGCGCGGCGATTTTCGTCGACATGGCCAACCGTCTCGCCGGTGCCGAAGGCGCGGTCCGGGTGGTCGCGTATGTGGTCTCCGGCATCGGCTTTCTCGGTGCCGGGGTGATCATGCGCGAAGAGGGCAACGTGCGCGGCCTCAACACCGCCGCCACGCTCTGGACCTCGGCAGCCGTCGGTGCCTGTGCCGGTGCCGACCTGCTGGCCGAAGCGGTGCTGGGCACCTTGTTCGTGCTCGCCGCCAATACCTTGCTGCGGCCGATCGTCAACAACATCAACCGTCAGCCGCTCGATGTGGTCTCGGCGGAAGTCACCAACATCGTCTATGTCATTGCCCGGCGCTCGCAGCAAACGGCCGTGTTCGCCCTGCTTGAAGCGGAGCTTGAACGCAGCAACTACCCGGCCAGTGATGTCGATGTGCACGCCTTCGGTGCCGACGAAATCGAGATCGAAGCCACGCTCGCAACCACGTCGGTGGACGGCGATGAACTGGACGCACTGGTGAAGCGGATTTCCACTTCAAGCCTGGTGGTGCAGGCGTTCTGGAGTCCGAGCACCACGGAATAGCTTTTTCAATCCGGATGAGTGACGGTGTTTTTCGGAAAAGTCCTACAGAGCGCATCCCGATGCTTGGGTAGTCTTGCCGCCACTTGAAGCGACTACCCGGACTTCCACGTTGACCGACAAAACCCTGCGCATCCTGATCGCCGACCTGCAGCATTTTCACCGGATGAAGATCGAGCGGCTGTTCAATGGTCTCGATTACTACCGCATTGCACCGGTACAGAGCCTTGCCGAACTGCTGACGCTGGTCGATTACGGCTGTCAGCCGTTCGATGTCCTGGTGATTAATGCCGAGCTGGCGACCGGGATCGCGGATCTGCGTGGTTTTCTGTTTGATCACCCACTCGTCCGAAGGGCGCTGGTCTATGGTGAATCGGCGGACTCTTCAGGTGTTTCCAGGCGATTTGGGGCAAAGATCATCACTAGCCCTGAAGCATTGCCTTCCATCCGCGCCATCGAACAGTTGATGAACTCGGTCGAGGGTTCGTCTGGGCGCTCTTCGCGTGTTCGATCACAGATCGGCCGAACGCACAACTGTCAGATCTGACAGGTGATTCAGGGTGCATACCGTGCAACAGTTGTAGCGCAGCTACCAATAGTCCCGTTCAAGCCAGATCGGTGGCGTCGTGTCATGTATTCGCCCCGGGAGTGATCATGGGTTCAGCATTGATCGTTGATGATCATCCAGTGGTGGTGGGTGCCCTACGCCTGGTTCTGGAGTCTGCGGGTTACACACCGATCCATGTGACTGGCAGAGGTGTCGATGTGGTGCCGATGCTGCGTGAGCACGCGCCGAAACTGGTAGTGCTCGACCTGAAACTCGATGGCTTCGGCGGCCTGGAGGTGTTAGCCCGCATCAGAGCCGTCGGGCTGGTCTGCAATGTGGTGATTTTCACCTCGGCCGACCCTGAACACTATCTGATGCGCTGTCGACGTGCAGGGGCGATGGCTTTTGTCGCCAAATCCGCCTCGATGCAGCATTTGCAAAATGCAATCAAAGCCGTCCGTTCGGGTTATACCTACTTCCCCGAAATGCCTGTGGTCAATACCGGGCAATCCGAAGCACATCGCGATGAACGAGAGTTGATTGCACTTCTGTCCACTCGCGAAATGGAGATCATGCTGAAGCTGGCCAGAGGCGAGTCCAACAAGCACATTGCGCTTGCGATGAACCTTAGCCACAAAACCATCAGCACCTACAAGACCCGCCTGATGCTGAAGCTCGGGGTAAGCTCACTGGTGGTGTTGCGAGAGTTTGTCAAACGCAACGGTCTGCTTCCATAGGCTGCCCATGATATGGCCTCTGCGGTTCGTTCTTCTGTCGATACTGATGCTTGCAAGCACAGTGCACGCGACCGAGGCACAACGGCTGGAAATCGTCTCCCGCACCCGCCTTGAGGGTGTGCAGATTCAACTGGATGAGCAGGATCGACAGTGGCTCCGTGCGCACCCGGTATTGCGCATCGGTGCCTCCTGGCCGGACTACCCGCCCTTTGAACTGACCCGCAAGCGCCATGAGCTGGAAGGCCTCACGGCCGATTACGCTGATGCGATTGCGCAGATTTTGAACATCGACGTCGAAGTCTGGTGTCATGCCAACCGCGCAAGCGCCATGGCCGCGCTCAAGGCCGGTGAGGTAGACCTGCTGGGCACGTCGAACAACTTCGAGATCGCTGATCCCGAACTGATGCTGTCGCGCGCCTACGCCGAGGATCAGCCGATGTGGGTGACCCGGCTCAATGAGGCGTTACCGGATGATCTCGCCGGCAAGCGCATCGCCATGGTGGACGATTACCTGCCAGCCTCGACCATCGAAGAGGCTTACCCGAAAGCTTCCCTGCAGCGCTATCGATCGATCCTCGATGCCCTCGGCGCCGTGGCGTTCGGCCGGGATGATCTGTACCTCGGTGACTTCATCAGCGCCAGCTACCTGATCAACACCCATTTTCAAAACGACCTGCAACTGGCCGGGCCCTCGGGCCTCGACGCCAACCCGTTCGGCTTTGCTCTGGCTCGCAGCAACATCCGCTTGAAACGTCTGGTCGACAAGGCCCTGCTGGCCATTCCCATGGAGCAGCGCCTGGCCATGGAACTGCGCTGGAGCGCCGGTCGAGCCGACATAGCGGCGCAGTCGCGGGTGAGCCTGAGTGACAGCGAGCAACAATGGCTGGATCAGCACCCGGTGGTGCGGGTCGGCGCTGTCGATGATTTTGCACCGCTGACATTCTTTGACACCGATGGCCGCTTCAGTGGTCTGGTCGCACAATTGCTCAACCTGATCAGTCAGCGCAGTGGCCTGACATTCGAGGTGGTGCGCGGTCAATCTCTGGATCGTCAGGTCGAGCAACTCAGAAACGGTGAGCTGGACCTGTTGCCGGTGATGACACCGAGCCGCGAGCGCGAAACGCAAATGTTGTTCACTCGCTCGTACGCCAACAGTCCCTTTGTCTTGATCACCGAGTCGAAGGCACAGGCACCGCGCAGTCTCGAAGAGATGGCGGGTAAACGTCTGGCGCTCTATCGCGGCAATCCGCTGCGTGATTACCTGCTGGAACACGTGCCGCAGATCAACCTGATCGAATTGCCGAGCCCGGCGGACGGTACGCGGGCGCTGTTTGATGGTCGGGCCGATGCGACATTGAGCTCGTTGCTGGTGGCGCGTTATCAGATCGATCACCAGTACCGTGAGCGCTTGCGCATAGCCTCTACGCTGGGGGATCAACCGGCCCGGATCGCCATGGCCACGGCGCCCGATGCCCCGCAGCTGCAGTCGATTCTGAACAAGGCGCTGCTGGGCATTGCACCTCAGGAAATCGACGGTCTGGTCGCGAGATGGAGTCGGAACGTGGTGCTGCAGGACAGCTATTGGCAGCGCCATCGAGAGCAAATATTGCGCGGGTTTGCCGTAGCCGCCGGTCTGCTGTTGCTGGCATTGGGCTGGATCGCCTTTCAGCGTCGGCAGATCCGCCAGCGCCAGCAATGGCTTCAGCAGTTGCAGGAAGCCAAGGACGCAGCCGACGAAGCCAATCGCGCCAAGAGCACGTTTCTGGCGACCATGAGTCATGAAATCCGCACACCGATGAACGCGCTGATCGGCATGCTCGAACTCGCCCTCAAGCGTGCCGATGAAGGCGTGACCGATCGCCAGGCGATCGAAGTGGCGTCCAGCGCCGGGCAGCAGTTGCTGGCATTGATCGGCGATATTCTCGACATCGCCCGCATCGAGTCCGGGCATCTGTCGCTGGCCCCCAAGCGCGCCAATCTACGTGAGGTGGTGGCGTCGGTGTGTCGGATTTTCGAAGGCCTGGCCCGGCAGAAGCAATTGTTGTGGCATGTCGAACTGGATGAGCGCAGCGACGTCGAGGTGATGCTCGATCCCCTGCGTTTCAAACAAGTGGTCTCGAATCTGTTGAGCAATGCAATCAAATTCACCGAAGCCGGGGAAGTGAGCCTGTGTTTGCGCGTGTTCGGCGAGCACGGCGGGTTGATTGAAGTGGGTGTGGCCATTGAAGACAGTGGCCGTGGGATCAGCGCCGAGGATCAGCAGCGGTTGTTCAGCCCGTTTGTACAGGTCGGCGATCATCGGTCTGTGGCGCACGGCGGCTCCGGCCTGGGGCTGGTGATCAGCCGCAACCTGTGCCGGTTGATGGGCGGCGATTTGTGGATGAACAGCGAGTTGAACCGCGGCACTCAGGTCATGCTGCGACTGGAGCTGCCGGTGCTGGCGCCGCGGGTGCAGAAGGAAGAAGCGGCACCTGCGGTAGCAATGACAAATTCACTGGCCGTGCTGGTGGTGGACGACCATCCGGTCAATCGCCTGCTGTTGTGCCGGCAGTTGAGTGAACTCGGCCATCGCCCCGTTGACACCGATGGCGGTGAGCGCGCGCTGGCACTGTGGCGCGGGCAATCGTTCGATGCTTTGATCACTGATATCAACATGCAGGGGCTCAACGGTTATGAACTGACGCGCGCGGTGCGTCAGGAAGAAGCCGCGACGGGCAGGGCGCCCTGCCTGATTCTCGGATTTACCGCCAATGCGCAAATCGAAGAAAGGCAGCGCTGCCGGGCGGCCGGAATGAACGATTGCCTGTTCAAGCCGGTGCTGCTGCGCGAGCTGAGTCAGGCGCTGATGGCCGCCGGAGCAGAGACGCAGGTCGAGAGCCTGGACGAGTCGGCGGTGTCCGAGTTCGATCTGAGTGCGCTGTTGCAACTGGCAGGCGCGGACAACCCGCTGATCGAACAATTGCGTGAGGAGGTGCGTAACAGCCTGCGCATCGACCTGCAGCGTCTGGAAGCATCAGGTCTTGATCGTGATGTCTTGCGTGATCTGGCGCATCACGTCACGGGCGGGGCGCACATGATTGGTGCCGAGCGCGTGGTCTCGGCGTGTCGGGTGCTCGAGCAGGCTTGCCGTGACGATCAGCCCGCAGCGGCATTGACGGCCGCCATCGATTCGCTGCGCGTGGCCATGCACGACCTCGCGCAGCAGCTTCAGGCCTGATCGGTCAGTCCCACTGCGGCGCGATGCCTTTGGGGCTGGTCAGGCGATGGCCGCGATCCAGTGTGGCGATCAGCGCCATGTCGGCGTCGCTCAGGGTCAGCGCCATGGCGCCAAGGTTGCCTTGCAGGTTGGCACGTTTGGTCGACGACGGAATCACCGCGTAACCCGATTGCATCGCCCACGCCAGAGTGACCTGCGCCGGGGTGGCTTGCAGACGCTCGGCGATCTGCACGATCAGCGGATCCTTCAGCACTTCGCCATAGGCCAGGGTCATGTACGACGTGATCTGGATGCCCTGACTTTGCGCGAACTCGACGACCTTGCGGTTTTGCAGGTACGGGTGCAGTTCAATCTGGTTGGTGGCGATATTTTCCGCGCCGACCGCAGCAATCGCCTGTTTCATCAGGTCGATGGTGAAGTTGGACACGCCGATCTGCTGGGTCAGGCCCAGGCGTTTGGCTTCCAGCAGCGCGCCCATGAACTCTTCGACGGGCACCTGATCTTCCGGCGACGGCCAGTGGATCAGCGTCAGGTCGAGGTAGTCGGTCTGCAGTTTTTGCAGGCTCGCCTTGAGGCTTTCGATCAGACGATCCTTGGCGAAGTTGGCGATCCAGATCTTGCTGGTGATGAACAGTTTGTCGCGGGCAATACCGCTGGCAGCGATGGCCTCGCCGACATCGGCTTCGTTTTCGTAGATCTGGGCGGTGTCGATGACCCGGTAACCGAGCTCAAGGGCAGTGCTCACCGAATCGATGACCACCTGACCTTGCAGGCGAAACGTACCAAGACCGAAAGCGGGAACAGACATGCAGGAACTCCAGGGTTGCAGTGGGTATGGGCAGGAGTATCCGCGTCTGATTCCTCGGGAAAAACCGCTGTCGGGGCAAAGTACTGTTGACTGAAAAGCACGAATCACATTGATCGCTCATCGTTCCATCAATAGAACGATGAGGACGGTTTTGGCTGACTAGTACTAAATACGTGGCGAATTTATGATCAGCCCATGATCAACCTGATTTCGGAGCCCACCATGAAAAAACTGATCGGTATCTACACCAGCCCTCGCGGCCACTGGGTCGGCGATGGGTTTCCGGTGCGCACCCTGTTTTCCTACGACAACCTGGGCAAGCACATCAGCCCGTTCCTGCTGCTGGATCATGCCGGACCTGCGCATTTCACCCCGACTATTGAGCGCCGTGGCGTGGGGCAGCATCCGCACCGTGGCTTCGAAACCGTGACCATCGTTTACGAAGGCGAAGTGCAGCACCGTGATTCCACCGGCAGCGGCGGCACCATCGGTCCGGGCGATGTGCAGTGGATGACGGCGGCTTCCGGCATCCTGCATGAAGAATTCCACTCGGAAAACTTCGCTCGAACCGGCGGCAATCTGGAAATGGTGCAACTGTGGGTGAATCTGCCGGCCAAGGACAAAATGGCCGCGCCGGGTTACCAGACCATCCTGGACAGTGATATCCCGCAAATCGCGCTCAATGACGGTGCCGGCAGCCTGCGCCTGATCGCCGGTGAGTTCGACGGCCACAAAGGTCCATCCCGCACGTTTACGCCAATCGACGTGTGGGACCTGCGCCTGAACGCCGGCAAGCTGCTTACGCTGGATCTTCACGAAGGCCGCAACACCGCGCTGGTGGTGTTGAAGGGTTCGGTTCAGATCAACGGTGGGGAGTCGATGCGCGAAGGCCAGTTGGCGCTGTTCGAGCGTGATGGCGATCGCATCACCCTTGAAGCCAGCGCGGACGCGGTGGTGCTGCTGCTCAGCGGCGAGCCGATCGACGAGCCGATTGTCGGCCACGGCCCGTTCGTGATGAACACCGAGCAGGAAATCCATCAGGCTTTCGCCGACTTCCAGTCCGGCCGCTTCGGCCAGATGCACAGCTAAAAAAACCGGCAGGCGCCACGTGCGCCTGCCGGTTTTTTTTGCGCACGCGCAGTGGCGCTCATCCCGCCAAATCAATTACTCCTACACTGAGCCCAATCTGTGCGATCTTCTCGCGACTGGCCCCTGTCGGAGTTGTTTGATGCTGTCTCTGCTCACCGATCATCCGTTGTTTTGTGCCCTGATCCTGATCCTGGTCGATCTCGGTCTGTGGCGCCTGATCAGCGCCCACGGCAGTGCATGGAAACTGTTGGTGCGGGTGCTGATTTTTGCCCTGTTCAGCATTCTGCTGTTCAACGAAGGGCTCAACCCGATGGAGCCTGCGCCTTGGGCCGACAATGTGCCGTTGCACCTGGCGGCGACCGGGTTGCAGATCGGCTGGTGGCTGTTCGGCGCGCGCACTCTGACGGTGCTGATTGGTGCGGTGATGATGCAGCGTGTCGGGCATACCGGGCGGTTGTTGCAGGATCTGCTCGGTGCGGTGATCTTCCTGATTGCGATCATCGCGGCGCTGGCCTACGTGCTGGATCTGCCGGTCAAAGGCGTGCTGGCAACGTCCGGGGCGTTGGCGATCATCGTCGGTCTGGCGCTGCAGAGCACCTTGAGTGACGTGTTTTCCGGGATCGTGCTCAACACCACCAAGCCTTATCAACTGGATGACTGGATCTCCATCGACGGCACCGAAGGCCGGGTCACCGACATCGACTGGCGCGCCACGCGCCTGCAAACCAGTCAGGGCAGCATGGCGGTGATTCCCAACTCGCTGGCGGCCAAGGCCAAGATCATCAACTTCAGCCGGCCGAGCAACATGTTCGGGGTTGCCGTCAGCGTGCAGGTCAGCCCCCATGCGCGGCCGAGTTCGGTGATCGATGCCCTGGAGCGCGCGATGCAGGGCTGTCGCCAACTGCTGGAGAACCCCGCGCCGAGTGTTGCGCTGAAGAGCTCCAGCAGTGCAGGCACCGAATATGAAATCAGCGGGTTCGTCGCCTCGATGAGTGAAAAGCGCGTGGTGCGCAATCAGCTGTTCGACCTGGCCTACCGGCATCTGCAAGCGTCCGGGGTCAATCTGCTCTCGAGTGATGAGCCGGGTGTTCCGAGCAATCTCTCGCGACCTCGGGCGTTGCTCGACAGCTCGCCGATTTTCTCCACCCTGCGTCAGGAGGAGAAAGAAACCTTCAGCCAGAACATGACTCTGCAAACCTTCCGTGCCGGCGAGATGATTCTGGCGGGCGGGGAGGTCAGCGATCACCTGTTCATCATTGAGTCCGGCGTGGTCTCGGTGACGCTCAAGCGCCACGGCACGCCGTTCGAGTCCGGACGGATGGGGCCGGGCGAAGTGATCGGCGAGGCGGGGATTGTGTCCGATACCTCTTTGCCGGCCGACTTCTCCGCCAAGACCTTCTGCGCGCTGTACCGCATCGAGAAGTCTTATCTCAAGCCATGCCTGGACGCCCGTCACGACATCAACGATGCGATGAAGGCGCTGCTCGATTTCCGCCTGCACAAGGCGCAATCCCTGACGGAAGATACGCCGGCGGTCGTGCCGAAAAAAGGCTTCCTTCAATGGCTGCGCAATCGCGTGTAAACGGAGGATCCAACGCAACCGTCGCGGGGGGACCGGTGTCACAGGTTTTAATCGGTCAATGGCAGGAGCCCGGACGATGAAAAAAATGCGCATTGCCACGTTCAACGTCAACGGCCTGCGTGCCCGTCTGCCAAATCTGCTGGAATGGCTCAGGCGCGAGCAGCCGGACATCGTCTGTCTGCAAGAGCTCAAGATGCTGGACAGCGCGTTTCCCGCTGCTGATCTGGAGGCCGCCGGCTACGGTGCCATCTGGCACGGTCAGGCGTCTTGGAACGGGGTGGCGATTCTTGCCCGCGATGCGCAACCGCTGGAGAGCCGGCGCGGTTTGCCCGGCGATCCCGACGATAAGCACAGCCGCTACCTCGAAGCGGCGGTGCATGGGGTGTTGGTGGGGTGCCTGTATCTGCCCAATGGCAATCCGCAACCTGGGCCGAAGTTCGACTACAAGCTGGCCTGGTTCGAGCGTCTGATCAAATACGCCCGGGATCTGCAAAGCAGCGATCACCCGGTGGTGCTGGCCGGCGATTACAACGTGGTGCCCACCGATCTGGATATCTACAACACCCGTTCGTGGCTCAAGGATGCGTTGTTGCAACCGGAGAGCCGCGAGTGCTATCAGCGCCTGCTGGATCAGGGCTGGACGGACTCTTTGCGGCATCTGTATCCCGAAGATCGGCTGTACACGTTCTGGGACTATTTCCGTCAGCACTGGCAGAAGAACTCCGGGCTGCGGATCGACCATCTGCTGCTCAATCCGACACTGAGCCCTTATCTGCACGAGGCCGGTGTGGATGCCTGGGTGCGCAACGAACCGCACGCCAGCGACCACGCGCCGACATGGATTCGCATCGGTTCGCGTAAAAGACGCTAGCGGGTGATTGGTTAATTCAATTGTCGATTCGAGGCCCGGATCCCGTATACATGGCGACCATCGGCGGAACGATCCGCGCCCCCATGCAAAAGGACCCAGCCATGAGCGAGCCACGCCTGACGAATCTGAAACAGTACCTGCAACGCCTGGGATTCGACGCGCCCCCGGCACCGACCCTTGAAACCCTGCGATTGTTGCAACTGCGCCATACCGGCGCCTTTCCTTTCGAAAACCTGTCGACGCTCAGTGGCGAACCCGTCCTGATCGATCTGCCCTCCATTGAGCGCAAGGTCCTGAACAACGCCCGTGGCGGGTACTGCTACGAGCTGAACAACCTGTTTCTGGCCTTGCTGCTGGAGCTGGGGTTCGACGCGCGGGGCATCAGCGGGCGCGTGGTCATGAATCAGCCCGAAGGCAGCTGGACGGCACGCACCCACCGCCTGAGCCTGGTGACCATTGACGACGTGCGCTACATCACCGACGTCGGCTTCGGCGGCATGGTGCCGACCGCGCCACTGGTGCTCGATACCGACGCCGAGCAATACACGCCGCACGAACCGTATCGCATCGAAGTGCAGGCCGATGGCTACATGCTGCGGGCCAGAGTCGCTGGCGAATGGCGGCCGATGTACCTGTTCGATCTGCAGCGCCAGGAAGACATCGATTACACCCTCGGCAACTGGTACGTCTCGACCCACCCGGACTCGCCATTTGCCCAGCGCCTGATGGTGGCGCGTACGGGCGACGGCTGGCGGCGCACCTTGAACAACGGCAGTTTCGCGATCCACCGTATCGGCGCCGAGAGCGAGCGGCGTGAAGTGACGGATGTCGATGAACTGATCGAATTGCTGGAACGGGAATTCGGCTTGCGCCTGCCGCACCAGCTCGGTGCGCGAGAGGCTCTGGCGCGCTTGATTCAGCCAGTTTGAACGCTACGGTTTGACGTCCGGTTCCAGTACTCGCCGGATCTCGTTCACGGCCGCCGACAGTTTTTTCTCAAGGCTCTTGAGGTCGGTGGCGGTGATGCCTTGCTTGAATTGCCCGCTTGAATCTTCGAGTTCAACAGCTGCCCCACGGCTGTTAAGCAATGCGTGGCGCAGGGTGTTGTTGATTACCGTCTGATAGCCAAACCCCTCGCTTTCAGCGACCTCGCGCGCGGCTTCGATCACCGCGTCATCGAGCATGATGGTGATGCGCGTTTTACCCTTGGTGGGAGCAATGGCGCCGCGTTTACCGTCGCTGAAATTGTATTCATCTTTCATTGATCACCTCTGCGCAAAGTTGCCATCGCTCGCTGGGCTCGAATGGGTTGGCAGCATTCTTGCTTTTGTCGAACTGAATCTTGAATGACTTCATTATGCATACTTTATATGTATAAAAAGAACGCGACCGCGCCGTCGGTCGCCATGAACACTTCAGCCTAGGCGGATAACGCGTGGACTCTATTGGGGATGTGTTGCCGGATTTGTGGGGGATGAAAGCAGCGGGATAGAAGGTTGGGTGGCTAGCTAACCATTATGTGACTGATAAGTTGTATACAAGTCTATGGACATTTGTCCTGACTCTTGCATACAGTGTGTGCATAACAAAAACCAGGGAACTCCCCCACCATGAAAACGCCCCATGTTTCACACCAACGGCCCGAGGACGAGAATCTCGGGGTCGGCGCGAATATGGCTTACGGCCTGCAACACGTTCTGACCATGTATGGCGGTATCGTCGCGGTGCCACTGATCATCGGTCAGGCCGCCGGGCTTTCGCCGGCGGACATCGGTCTGTTGATTGCTGCTTCATTGTTTGCGGGGGGGCTGGCCACGCTGCTGCAAACCCTGGGTTTACCATTTTTCGGCTGTCAGTTGCCGCTGGTGCAGGGCGTGTCCTTCTCTGGCGTTGCCACCATGGTGGCGATTGTCAGCAGTGGCGGGGAGGGCGGCTTCCAGTCGGTGCTCGGCGCGGTGATTGCGGCGTCGCTGATCGGCTTGCTGATCACCCCGGTATTTTCGCGAATCACCAAATTCTTCCCGCCGCTGGTAACCGGCATTGTGATCACCACCATCGGCCTGACGCTGATGCCCGTGGCTGCACGCTGGGCCATGGGCGGCAACAGTCACGCGCCTGATTTCGGCAGCATGCAGAACATCGGTCTGGCGGCGGTGACGCTGGTGCTGGTGCTTCTGTTGAGCAAGGTCGGCAGCTCCACCATCTCGCGTCTGTCGATCCTGTTGGCCATGGTGATCGGCACGGTGCTGGCGGTGTTCCTCGGCATGGCGGACTTCTCCAGCGTCACCCAAGGCCCGATGTTCGGCTTCCCGACGCCGTTCCATTTCGGCATGCCGACCTTCCACTTCGCCGCGATCCTGTCGATGTGCATCGTGGTCATGGTGACCCTGGTGGAAACCTCGGCGGACATCCTGGCGGTCGGTGAAATCATCGGCACCAAAGTCGACTCCAAGCGTCTGGGCAACGGCCTGCGGGCGGACATGCTGTCGAGCATGTTTGCACCGATCTTCGGCTCGTTCACCCAAAGCGCCTTCGCCCAGAACGTCGGGCTGGTGGCGGTGACCGGGATCAAGAGCCGCTACGTGGTGGCGACCGGCGGTATCTTCCTGGTGATCCTCGGCCTGCTGCCGTTCATGGGCCGGGTCATTGCAGCCGTGCCGACCTCGGTACTCGGCGGCGCCGGTATCGTGCTGTTCGGCACCGTGGCGGCAAGTGGTATCCGCACGCTGTCCAAGGTCGATTACCGCAACAACGTCAACCTGATCATCGTCGCCACCTCGATCGGCTTCGGCATGATCCCGATTGCCGCGCCGAACTTCTACGATCACTTCCCGAGCTGGTTCGCGACCATTTTCCATTCGGGAATCAGCTCGTCGGCGATCATGGCGATCCTGCTGAACCTGGCGTTCAACCACTTCACGGCGGGTAACTCGGACCAGCAGTCGGTGTTTGCGGCGGCAGAAGAGCGGACCCTGCGTTATCGCGATCTGGCCGCGCTGCGTGAAGGCGACTACTTCAGCGACGGCAAACTGCATGACTGCGACGGCAATGAAGTGCCGGTGATCGATCCGGATGCGGATCACGGTCATGGCGCGCCGAAGGTACATGCCAAGAGCAGCGAACACGTCTGACCGTTGTAGTTGAATGAAAAGGGCCGATCAGTTGCGAAACTGATCGGCCCTTTTTATGGCGCTGACTTTTTCAATGCCACAAAAAAGCCCCTGAATCTTTCGATTCAGGGGCTCTGTATTTGGCTCCACAACCTGGACTCGAACCAGGGACCCAGTGATTAACAGTCACTTGCTCTACCAACTGAGCTATTGCGGAATTGGTGCGTATGTTACTGATTTAAAAAGACTAGTCAAGCGCGAGATGTAAATTTGTTGGAAAGGTCAGGACGGGCGGCGGTTTATCGGCGATTGGCGGTTACCAGAACCGTGGCAGAGGTCTACCATGGCCGCCCGGAAGTGGTCACACGCGCTGCCGGCCATTCGCCGAAAAGGTATGCGCCATGAATAGTCCCATCCTCACCCATTGTCCTGTCGAGGTGTTCGCATGAGCACCGCACAAATCAGCCTGCCCAAAGGCGTCGGCCCGCACGCCGAAAAACTCTTCGACGCGATCACCCAGGCCGCCACGGCTGAAGAACTGAACCGCGCAGGCGGAAAGGCCGAAGGTTTTGTCCTCGGCCTGGAAAGCACCAAGGCCATCAAGAGCCAGATCGCCGAATCGCTCTACGTCGTTTATGACGATGCGGCGACTCAGCGTGCAGCGGAACTGGCTTAACCGCCGAAGGTGAAGGTGCCGAGCATCAGTTTGGCGTACAGCATCGTCGCACCCAGTTGCACCAGCCACAGCGCCAGCCCACCGAGAAACACCCCGGCCGCGACTTGCAGCACCAGATTGTTGCCGCGCTTGGCGGGAGCGCGGGGGATGAAGTCATCCAGATCGTCGCGGTCGGCGCGCAGGTCATCGTTTTTCATGTCGTCTCTCTGAAATATCGTTTGGGTGCAGTCTAGAGGGTATGGCGGCTTTTCTTCAGACAAATAAAAAACGGGAAGCGCGAAGGCTTCCCGTTTTCAGTGCCACGCCGGATCAGATGACCTGAACGATGGCGTCCGTCACGGCTTCGATGTTGCTCTGGTTCAGCGCGGCGACGCAGATGCGGCCGGTGTCCAGGGCGTAGATGCCGAACTCGTTGCGCAGGCGGTGAACCTGTTCGGTGGTCAGGCCGGAGTAGGAGAACATGCCGCGCTGGCGACCGACGAAGCTGAAGTCACGCTGCGGGGCTTTCTTGGCCAGCAGAGCAACCATCTGCTCGCGCATGCCGCGAATGCGCAGGCGCATTTCAGCCAGTTCGGCTTCCCACTGAGCGCGCAGTTCCGGGCTGTTCAGCACAGCGGCAACGATGCTTGCGCCGTGGGTCGGCGGGTTGGAGTAGTTGGTGCGGATCACGCGTTTGACTTGCGACAGGACGCGGGCGCTTTCTTCTTTCGATTCGCTGATGATCGACAGTGCACCGACGCGCTCGCCGTACAACGAGAACGACTTGGAGAACGAGCTCGATACGAAGAAGGTCAGACCGGATTCCGCGAACAGACGCACGGCAGCGGCGTCTTCGGCGATGCCGTCACCGAAACCCTGGTAAGCCATGTCGAGGAACGGCACGTGACCTTTGGCCTTGACCGCCTCCAGCACGTTGTTCCAGTCCGCCGGGCTCAGGTCGACGCCGGTCGGATTGTGGCAGCAGGCGTGCAGCACGACGATCGAGCCGTTCGGCAGGGCATTGAGGTCTTCCAGCAGGCCGGCACGGTTCACGTCGTGGGTGGCGGCGTCGTAGTAGCGGTAGTTCTGCACCGGGAAACCGGCGGTTTCGAACAGCGCGCGGTGGTTTTCCCAGCTCGGGTCGCTGATCGCCACGACGGCATTGGGCAGCAGTTGCTTGAGGAAGTCGGCACCGATTTTCAGTGCGCCGGTACCGCCGACGGCCTGAGTGGTGATAACGCGGCCAGCCGCCAGCAGTGGCGAATCATTGCCGAACAGCAGCTTTTGCACAGCCTGGTCGTAGGCCGCGATGCCGTCGATCGGCAGGTAGCCACGGGAGGCATGCTGAGCGGCGCGAATGGTTTCGGCTTCGATGACGGCGCGCAGGAGTGGAATTCGCCCCTCTTCGTTGCAGTACACACCCACCCCGAGGTTGACCTTGTTGGTCCGGGTATCGGCGTTGAATGCTTCGTTGAGGCCCAGGATTGGATCGCGGGGTGCCATTTCGACAGCGGAGAACAGGCTCATTTTTACGGCAGCTCTAATGGAGAGTGGAGGGACGTGTGGCGCTCCAGCCGAATGCACTAGAGCGGTGCACAAACGGGGAGCTAGTATAGAGGCCATCATCGATCAATGGCGACAGGCGAATCGGCTTTTAAGGTAAGTTTTTCCGATTATTTCTCGACCGTTAGTCGAATGAGCTTGTCGGAGACTTTACCGGATGTAGGACGTTTGCCTTGAAAGGCGAGGCAATCGGCTCCACATTCAGCACAATCTTCGTTTTTCCTTGCGCGACATCGGTCGTTTGCGGTCTTTCTCGTGGTGCTGCGGTTGCCCGCCGCGTCGCGATTCCAGAGGTGTTTATGTCTGAATTCCAGCTCGTCACCCGTTTCGACCCCGCCGGCGATCAACCCGAAGCCATTCGCCTGATGGTCGAAGGCATCGAAGCCGGGCTGTCGCACCAGACGCTGCTCGGGGTGACCGGGTCGGGCAAGACCTTCAGCATCGCCAATGTGATCGCCCAGGTGCAGCGTCCGACGCTGGTGCTGGCGCCGAACAAGACCCTGGCCGCGCAGTTGTACGGCGAGTTCAAGTCGTTCTTCCCGAACAACGCCGTCGAATACTTCGTTTCCTACTACGACTACTACCAGCCCGAAGCCTATGTGCCGTCGTCCGACACCTTTATCGAGAAGGATGCGTCGATCAACGACCATATCGAGCAGATGCGGCTGTCGGCGACCAAGGCACTGCTCGAGCGCAAGGACGCGATCATCGTCACCACGGTGTCGTGCATCTACGGTCTGGGCAGCCCGGAAACCTATTTGAAAATGGTCCTGCACGTCGATCGCGGCGACAAGCTCGATCAACGTGCGCTGGTGAGGCGCCTGGCCGACCTGCAATACACCCGCAACGACATGGATTTCGCCCGTGCGACCTTCCGTGTGCGCGGCGATGTGATCGACATCTACCCGGCGGAATCCGACCTGGAAGCGATCCGCATCGAGCTGTTCGATGACGAGGTGGAGAGCATTTCTGCGTTCGACCCGCTGACCGGCGAAGTCATCCGCAAGCTGCCGCGCTTCACCTTCTACCCGAAGAGCCACTACGTGACGCCCCGGGAAACCCTGCTCGACGCCATCGAGGGGATCAAGGTCGAGTTGCAGGAGCGCCTGGAATACCTGCGCAACAACAACAAACTGGTGGAAGCCCAGCGTCTTGAGCAGCGCACCCGGTTCGACCTGGAGATGATCCTCGAACTCGGCTACTGCAACGGCATCGAAAACTACTCGCGCTACCTGTCCGGACGCCCGGCTGGTGCGGCGCCGCCGACGCTCTACGATTACCTGCCGGCCGATGCGTTGCTGGTGATCGACGAATCCCACGTCAGCGTGCCGCAAGTCGGCGCGATGTATAAGGGCGACCGCTCGCGCAAAGAAACTCTCGTGGAGTACGGCTTCCGCCTGCCGTCGGCGCTGGACAACCGGCCGATGCGCTTCGACGAGTGGGAAGGGGTGAGCCCACAGACGATTTTCGTCTCGGCCACGCCCGGCAACTACGAAGCCGAGCATGCCGGGCGGGTGATCGAACAGGTTGTGCGCCCGACCGGTCTGGTCGACCCGCAGGTCGAAGTGCGGCCGGCGCTGACTCAGGTTGACGATCTATTGTCGGAAATCACCAAGCGTGTGGCGGTGGAGGAGCGGGTGCTGGTTACCACGCTGACCAAGCGCATGGCCGAAGACCTGACCGATTACCTGGCCGATCACGGCGTACGCGTGCGTTATCTGCACTCGGACATCGACACCGTCGAGCGGGTCGAAATCATCCGCGACCTGCGTTTGGGCACGTTCGATGTGCTGGTGGGGATCAACCTGCTGCGTGAAGGTCTGGACATGCCGGAAGTGTCGCTGGTGGCGATTCTCGACGCGGACAAGGAAGGCTTCCTGCGTTCCGAGCGTTCGCTGATCCAGACCATCGGCCGGGCGGCACGTAACCTCAATGGCCGGGCGATTCTCTACGCGGATCGCATCACCGGTTCGATGGAGCGCGCCATCGGCGAAACCGAACGCCGTCGTGACAAACAGATCGCCTTCAATCTGGCCAACGGCATCACGCCGAAGGGCGTGTTCAAGGACGTCGCCGACATCATGGAAGGCGCCACCGTGCCCGGTTCGCGCAGCAAGAAGCGCAAAGGCATGGCCAAGGCCGCCGAAGAGAACGCCAAGTACGAAGCCGAACTGCGCTCGCCGAGCGAGATCACCAAGCGCATCCGCCAACTGGAAGAGAAGATGTACCAGCTGGCCCGCGACCTGGAATTCGAAGCGGCAGCACAGATGCGCGACGAAATCGCCAAGCTGCGTGAGCGGCTGTTGGCCGTTTAACGGATCGTTCCCACGCTCTGCGTGGGAATGCAGCCCTGGACGCTCTGCGTCCGCTCAAGATTAATGTGCCTCGCCGGCCTTCAGTCCGGCGGGCAATTTCTTGGTCAGCAAAATCGCCAACATGCTGATCCCCAGCGCAATCCCGACAAAATGAAACGCATCGTTGTAGGCCATGATCAGCGCCTGCTGATGCACGATCTCGCTCAACTTGCCCAACGCCGCCGTGTCACTGCCGAAACGATCGGTCATCGACGCCAAGCGTTCGGCCACCTGCGGATTGGTCGGCACCACCGCTTCACGCAAATAATCGAAATAGGTTTTGGTGCGCGCATCCAGCAAAGTAGCGAGCAGGGCGATGCCGATGGCGCCGCCGAGGTTGCGCAAAATGTTGAACAGGCTCGATGCTGAGCCCGCGTCTTGCGGCAGGATGTACGCCGTGGCGATCAGCGAAATGGTCACCATGATCAGCGGCTGACCCAAGGCACGGATGATCTGGATCTGGTTGAACTGCGGCCCGGCGAAATCCGGATTGAGCACCCCGGATGAAAAACTCGCCAGCCCGAACAGCCCGAAACCGATTGTGCACAGCCATTTCGGCGAGACGAATTTCATCAGTTTCGGCACTAGCGGAATCAGAAACAGCTGCGGCACGCCCATCCACATGATCACTTCGCCGATCTGCAGGGCGTTGTAGTTCTGGATTTGCGCCAGGTACAGCGGCAGCAGATAGATCGAACCGTACAACCCGACGCCCATGCCGAGGCTGGAAATACTCGACAGCCCGAAATTGCGGTTGCGCAGGATGCCGAGGTTGATGAGCGGGTTGGGCTTGGAAATCTGCACGATCACGAAGGTGATCAGGCTCAGCAGGGCGATGCTGCCCAGCGTCACGATCAGGCTCGATTCCAGCCAGTCCTTGCGATGGCCTTCCTCAAGGAAAACCTGCAGGCAACCGAGGCCGATGCCGAGCGTGAGAATGCCGGTGTAATCGGTGCTTTTCAGCAGCTCCCAATGCGCTTCTTTCTTCTCCAACCCGTACATCAGCCCGGCGATCATGATCAGCCCCGGCGGGATGTTGATATAGAAGATGTACTCCCAGCCCCAGTTTTCCGTGAGCCAGCCGCCGAGGGTCGGGCCGATGGATGGGGCGAAGGTGGCGGTCATGGCAAACATCGCCATGCCTTTGGCGCGGTGGTGTTCGGGGAGTTTGATCAGTGTCAGGGTGAACGCCAGCGGGATCAGCGCGCCGCCGGTGAAGCCCTGCATGGCGCGAAACACGATCATGCTCTCCAGACTCCAGGCCATCGAGCACAACAGCGAAGAAATCAGAAACCCCAGCGACACCCACACCGCCAGCCGCCGTGCCGACAGCAACTGCACCAGCCAGGCGGTCAGCGGAATCATGATGATTTCCGCCACCAGATAAGACGTCGAAATCCACGAGCCTTCTTCCAGGGTCGCCGACAGGGCGCCCTGAATATCCTTGAGCGACGAGTTGGTGATCTGGATGTCGAGCACCGCCATGAAGGCGCCAAGCATGACGCTCATCACCGCGATCCAGTCCCGCCGGGTCGGTTCGCCGACCGGGCGGATCAGTGAATCACCGGCCATTGTCAGGGGCGTCTTTGATGTTCACGGTGGCGGTGACGGACATGCCCGGACGGATCTTGCCGTGCAGCGGGTTATCGGCCTTGAAGGTCAGCTTGACCGGAATCCGCTGCACGACCTTGGTGAAGTTGCCGGTGGCGTTGTCCGGCGGCAACAGGCTGAACTGCGCGCCAGAGGCGGCGAACAGACTGTCGACCCGGGCTTCGACCGGCGTATCGCCATAGGCATCGAAAAGCAGCTCGGCCTTTTGGCCCGGCTGCATGTGGCCGATCTGGGTTTCCTTGAAATTGGCCTGCACCCAGATGTCTTCGTCCGGGACGATCGACAAAAGATAGGCGCCGGCCTGTACCACTTGCCCATTGCGCGCGGCACGCTGGCCGATCAGGCCGCTGATCGGCGCGTGGATTTCGCTGCGGGTCAGGTTCAGTTCGGCCTGGGCGAGGTCGGCACGGGCGTTGGCGATCTGTGCATCGAGGCGTTTGATCTCGGCGGTCAGCGCGTTGACTTGCTGGCGCTGGCTCTGGGCATCGGCCTGGGCCTTGGCCACTTGCGAGCGGGCGATATGGGCGTCGGCGGAGAGGGTGGTGACCCGCTCCTCGGAGACGTAGCCGGGTTTACGCAGGGTTTCTGCCCGCGACAAATCCACCTGCGAGCGGCCGAGCGTTGCCTGGGTGGTGGCAACTTGCGCGTCGCTGGCGGCAATCAGGCTGGCTTGCTGGGTCAATTTGCTCTGGGCTTGCAGGCGCTCGGCCTCACGGGTGGCGAGGGCGGCGTTGGCGCGATCGACGGCCAGACGGAAATCATTCGGTTCGAGACGGATCAGCAGTTGGCCCTTTTCCACATGTTGGTTGTCCTGCACCAGCACTTCGTCGATGCGTGCGCTCAACTGGCTCGACACGCGGGTGATTTCACCCTGGACATAGGCGTTGTCGGTGCTTTCATAAAAGCGTCCCTTGAAAAACCAATGGGCGAAAAAGCCCCCGGCAATCAGCAGGACCAGCAGCAGGAAAATGAACAGGCGACGCTTGAGTTGGGCAGGCATGGGCAAACTGTAGTCGAGGAATTGTAAGGAAAGTTATCAGCAGGCGAATCTGGCATACAGCCGATGAACGGTAAATGCCGTCTGTTGATATTCGGCCATTCACCACGGCCAACGGGCGTTCCAGACGCAACCTTGGCTTAAATGCCCTGCCCGCTGGAGCGGGGCGGGTGTCGCCTGTTACCATTCGCCGCTTGATCGTTCTTTGCTTTTCATTCTTTTCGAGACATGCCATGACCACCGTCCGCACTCGCATCGCGCCATCGCCTACCGGGGATCCCCACGTAGGTACCGCTTACATCGCACTGTTCAACTACTGCTTTGCCAAGCAGCACGGCGGTGAGTTCATCCTGCGGATCGAAGACACCGATCAATTGCGTTCGACCCGCGAGTCCGAACAGCAGATCTTCGACGCCCTGCGCTGGCTGGGTATCGACTGGAGCGAAGGCCCGGACGTCGGCGGCCCGCACGGCCCGTACCGTCAGAGCGAGCGCGGCGATATCTATCAGAAGTATTGCCAGCAACTGGTCGACATGGGCCACGCCTTCCCGTGCTTCTGCACCGCTGAAGAGCTGGACCAGATGCGCGCCGAGCAAATGGCGCGCGGCGAAACCCCGCGTTACGACGGCCGTGCACTGTTGCTGTCCAAGGAAGAAGTCGCCCGGCGCCTGGCTGCCGGCGAGCCGCACGTGATCCGCATGAAGGTGCCGAGCGAAGGCGTCTGCGTGGTGCCGGACATGCTGCGTGGCGATGTCGAGATCCCGTGGGATCGCATGGACATGCAAGTGCTGATGAAGACCGACGGCCTGCCGACGTACTTCCTGGCCAACGTGGTCGACGATCACCTGATGGGCATCACTCACGTGCTGCGCGGCGAAGAATGGTTGCCGTCGGCGCCGAAACTGATCCTGCTTTACGAGTATTTCGGCTGGGAACAACCGGAGCTGTGCTACATGCCGCTGCTGCGTAACCCGGACAAGAGCAAGCTGTCCAAGCGCAAGAACCCGACTTCGGTGACGTTCTACGAGCGCATGGGTTTCATGCCTGAGGCGATGCTTAACTACCTGGGCCGCATGGGCTGGTCGATGCCGGACGAGCGCGAGAAGTTCTCGCTGCAGGAAATGGTCGACAACTTCGACCTCAAGCGCGTGTCGCTGGGTGGGCCGATTTTCGATATCGAGAAGCTGTCGTGGCTCAACGGCCAGTGGCTGCGTGATCTGCCGGTGGAAGAGTTCGCCGCTCGCGTTCAGAAGTGGGCGTTCAACTCCGAGTACATGATGAAGATCGCGCCGCATGTTCAGGGCCGTGTCGAAACCTTCAGCCAGGTTGCACCGCTGGCCGGGTTCTTCTTCGCCGGTGGCGTGAACCCGGATGCCAAGCTGTTCGAATCGAAAAAGCTTTCGGGCGATCAGGTTCGTCAGTTGATGCAATTGATCCTGTGGAAGCTGGAAAGCCTGCGTCAGTGGGAGAAGGACAGCATCACCGCGACGATTCAGGCGGTGGTCGAATCCCTCGAGCTCAAGCTGCGTGATGCGATGCCGCTGATGTTTGCCGCGATTACCGGGCAGGCGAGTTCGGTGTCGGTGCTCGATGCGATGGAAATCCTCGGGCCGGACCTGACCCGTTTCCGTCTGCGCCAGGCGATTGACCTGCTGGGCGGCGTGTCGAAGAAAGAAAACAAAGAGTGGGAAAAGCTGTTGGGCGCCATCGCCTGATTGCGTTTGACTCTGCAGGACGCGCCGAAGGTCAGGATCTTTTGATCCTGTCCTTCGGTGTTTTCCCCCGAATTTACGGGGGGAGGGCGGTAAGTGATTGTAATGCCGACAAAAAATTTTGAAATTTTTCAAAAATAAGTTTGACAGCCTTTCGATACGCCCTTAAGATTCGCCCCGTCCTCAGCGATGACATCAACGATGAGGGGCTATAGCTCAGCTGGGAGAGCGCTTGCATGGCATGCAAGAGGTCGACGGTTCGATCCCGTCTAGCTCCACCAATTTACACTTCGAAGCCTGGCCACACCGGCTTCGAAGCGATCAACACTCAGCGTTGATCAGTTGTATAGAAGGGTTTGCGTCCCCTTCGTCTAGTGGCCTAGGACACCGCCCTTTCACGGCGGTAACAGGGGTTCGAGTCCCCTAGGGGACGCCAGTTTTACAGAAGTGATGTTGCAAGATGTCGCTCCGCCGAGAGGCGAAAAATCCGGGGCTATAGCTCAGCTGGGAGAGCGCCTGCATGGCATGCAGGAGGTCAGCGGTTCGATCCCGCTTAGCTCCACCAATTTACAGTTCAAGGTCTGGCCACACCGGCCTTGAATCGATCAGTACTCAGCGCTGATCATTTGTATAGAAGGTTTGTGTCCCCTTCGTCTAGTGGCCTAGGACACCGCCCTTTCACGGCGGTAACAGGGGTTCGAGTCCCCTAGGGGACGCCACGATTACCCGCTCTGCGGGATTTTATAAGGGTCATTCAATTATTGAATGGCCCTTTTGTTTGTCTGGCGTTTGGCCAAATCCTCTTTTTCCTTAACACTGTGCTTCAGACCAGCGGTCACGCGTGTGACTTGCGGAATATTATTATGAGAATAATATTGCTATCGTAATATTCGGAGGCGACGATGAACGACAAGAAAGCTCAAACCCGCGAACGCATTCTCAAGGCCGCCAGTGCTGCACTGATCCAGCGCGGTCCGGCTGAACCGAGCGTGGGCGAAGTGATGGGGGCGGCCGGCCTGACCGTCGGTGGCTTCTACGCCCACTTCGAAAGCAAGGACGCAATGATGCTTGAGGCGTTCAAGCAATTGCTCGGTCGCCGTCGCGACCTGATTGCCGACATGGACAGCGAGCTGACCGGTGAGGAGCGCCGCGCCCTGGTGGCTGCTTTCTACCTGTCGCGCAAGCACCGTGATTCCAGCGATTCGGCCTGCCCGATTCCGGCCTCCATCGGCGAGCTGGGCCGTCTACCGGAGGCGTTCCGGATCGCGTTGAACGAACACCTGGAATTGATGATTGCGCAGTTGGCCGCAACGCCGGAAGACACCGACAAAGCGTTGGCCGACGTGGCCTTGATGGTGGGAGGCCTGGCGCTCGCCAGGGCGTTGGGCCCTGGGGATTTATCCGATCGATTGCTGCGCGCTGCCAAGTCGGCGGTGCGTTGACCTGAAGGCTACAAGCCCGGGGAGAGAGCGATGAGCACGTTGAAGTGGGTTCGCGGCGTTAATGGCACCTTGGGCTGGTTCGCACCGAAACTGGTGGCGAGCAAAATGCGGTTGGCGTTCATGACGCCGCGCGCGAATACACCGCGCGATTGGGAATTGCCGCTGCTGGCGAAATCCGAACGCATCACTTTGCGCTTCGGTCTTTCGGCCCTGCGCTGGGGGCAAGGCCCGACTGTTTTGCTGATGCATGGCTGGGAAGGGCGCCCCACCCAGTTTGCCGCGTTGATCACTGCGCTGGTCGAAGCGGGCTACACCGTTGTCGCGCTGGATGGTCCGGCCCACGGTCGCTCGCCGGGGCGTGAAGCCAACGTGGTGCTGTTCGCCCGTGCGATGCTTGAGGCCGCGGCCGAATTGCCGCCGTTGCAAGCGGTCATCGGCCACTCCATGGGCGGTGCCAGTGCCATGCTCGCGGTGCAATTGGGCTTGCGCACTGAAACCCTGGTGAGCATCGCCGCTCCCGCGCGAATTCTCGGGGTGCTGCGCGGATTTGCCCGCTACGTCGGCATGCCGCCCAGAGCTCGTTCCGCGTTCATTCGCGAGGTTGAACAGGACGTCGGCATGCGCGCCGCCACCCTCGATGTCGCCCACTATCAACTGGATATGCCAGGCCTGATCGTGCATGCCGAGGACGACACGTTCGTTTCGGTCAAGGAATCCCAATTGATCCACGAATCCTGGTTCGACAGTCGCTTGCTGCGCCTGGAGGCCGGCGGCCATCAACGCGTACTGGCCGACCCTCGGGTGATTGATGGCGTGTTATCACTGCTGGCCGGGCGCAGCCTTCAGGCGCGGCAATCGGCCTAGTCATCCGTTACACTGCCCCGGTTGAATCATTTGACCGGGAGTAGGGCATGGGCTGGGATCGGGCAACGCCGTTTACCATTGATCTGCAAGTGGGCGCCGAGGACATCGACGGGCTGGGCCACGCCAACAACGCGGTCTATGTGACCTGGCTCGAGCGCTGCGCCTGGCGCCACTCACAGCGCCTGGGCCTGGATCTGGTCGAGTACCGGCGGCTGGATCGGGCAATGGCCGTTGTACGCCACGAAATCGATTACCTGGCCGCCGCCTACGAAGGCGACGAGCTGCAATTGGCGACCTGGATCGTTGATTGGGACCAGCGCCTGAAAATGACCCGTCACTTCCAACTGATCCGCCCCAGCGACAACGCCACGCTGCTGCGCGCCCAGACCACCTTCGTCTGCATTGAGCTGTCCACCGGCCGGCCCAAGCGCATGCCCGCCGAATTCATCGAAGGCTATGGCCCGGCCATACAGACGGCGGACATGGGTTTAACCCGCGAAACCCAGTAAACTGCCGCACGTTTTTCCTTGAGTGTGTGTTTCCCATGCAAATTGCTCTGGCGCCGATGGAAGGGTTGGTCGACGACATCCTGCGCGATGTCCTGACCCGTGTCGGCGGTATTGACTGGTGCGTGACCGAGTTCATCCGGGTCAACGATCAGTTGCTGACTCCGGCCTATTTCCACAAGTTCGGCCCTGAACTGCTCAACGGTGCGCGCACGGCGTCCGGCGTGCCACTGCGCGTGCAGTTGCTGGGTTCCGATCCGGTGTGCCTGGCGGAAAACGCGGCGCTGGCCTGCGAGCTGGGCTCCGAAGTGATCGACCTGAACTTCGGTTGCCCGGCCAAGACCGTCAACAAGTCCCGTGGCGGTGCGGTACTGCTCAAGGAGCCGGAACTGCTCAACCGGATCGTCGAACACGTGCGTCGCGCCGTACCTGCGCACATTCCGGTTACCGCCAAGATGCGCCTGGGTTTCGACAGCCCGGACGGCTCGCTGGTGTGCGCCACGGCACTGGCAGAAGGCGGCGCCGAACACATCGTGGTGCACGCCCGGACCAAGGTCGACGGCTATAAGCCACCGGCCCATTGGGAGTGGATCCCGCGCGTACAAGATGTGGTCAAGGTGCCGGTATTTGCCAACGGCGACATCTGGAGCGTCGAGGACTGGCGACGCTGCCGGGAAATCAGCGGCGTCGAAGACATCATGCTCGGTCGCGGTCTGGTGTCGCGCCCGGACCTGGCCCGTCAGATCGCCGCCGCCCGTGCCGGCGAAGAAGTCGTCGAGATGACCTGGGCCGAGCTGATGCCACTGATCCAGGACTTCTGGCTGCAAGCCAAAGCGCAAATGACCGCGCGCCAATCGCCTGGCCGTTTGAAGCAATGGCTGGCCATGCTGACCCGCAATTATCCCGAAGCCGTCGAGCTTTTCACCGTGCTGCGCCGGGAGACCGAGCCGGATCAGGTCTCGCGTTTGCTGGGTTTGCCGGTCGCCGAAGCCGCCTGAAAAAAATCTTCAAACGATCTCTTGAAAACAAAACGCAGGTCCCTATCTAAGGGTTACGCGATGCCGAATTCGGGTCGCGGAGACAAAAAAACTTGCTGATTGTTTTCAGGAGATTTGAATCATGAGTACTGCATTTTCCCTCGCTCCACTGTTCCGTTCCTCGGTAGGTTTCGACCGTTTCAACGACCTGTTCGAAACCGCCCTGCGCAACGAGCCGGGCAGCACCTATCCGCCTTACAACGTGGAAAAACACGGTGACGATCAATACCGCATCGTCGTGGCGGCGGCCGGTTTCCAGGAAGAAGACCTGGAACTGCAAGTCGAAAAAGGCGTGCTGACCATCAGTGGCGGCAAGCGTGATGCCAATGAAGGCGTCACGTTCCTGCACCAGGGCATTGCTCAGCGTGCATTCAAGCTGTCCTTCCGCCTGGCCGATCACATCGAGATCAAGGCCGCCGGCCTGAGCAACGGTCTGTTGAGCATCGACCTGTTGCGCGTGATTCCGGAAGAGGCGAAAGCCAAGCGCATCCCGATCAATGGGGCGCAGCCGGCTCTGCAACACTGAGTCACTTGCAGAAACAAATCGTCTGAACGGGCGATAAGCCGCTGAATGAAGGCCCCGACACGTCGGGGCCTTTTTTGTGGGCGCAGGAAAATGGCTGTTCGACTTTGCCGCCAGCGGCGGTTTCTCTACAATCCGCCGCAGTTTAGCCGACCCCATCCTTAGCGGTCGGCCTGGAGCCTTTTTTCATGGACGATATTCAACAGCGCTGGCTGTGCGCCCTCTCTGCGCCAATGGCCGCGCTTAATACCGGTGCCGGGTATGACGACCCTGCCTTCTGCGACGACCGCTATATCGATCTGAAAGGCAGCTGGGGAATCGATGACCGGCGACAATTGTTCGACATGCTTCAATGGATGACGGACGACGGACATGCAAAGCACCTGAGTGGCGCCTATTCGGCGTGGCAACGTTGTCTGCCGAATGAATGGCAGCGCCTGCTCGAAGAGCTGAGCCCTCGCGAGCGTGTTCTGCATGAGTTTGCCAGTCGCACTTTTGGCGGTTGTGGTCCCGGAGGAATTTTGTCTTGGGATTACGGGCGGATGGGGTTTCTCTTGCGTTGCGCAGTGCGCAATCAGTGGATTGATCTGGCCGAAAGCAACTGGCTGCACAGCCGTTTGGCCGTCAGGGCGCAATTTCACTACGGTAGCTGGATGTCTTACTTCAATGGCTTTGTTGTGGGGCGTACGTTTTGGTGTTGCCTGAACACAAGCGACGACGAGTTGGCTTGCGAGCTGGAGCGGCAAGGGGACAGTGTTCATAACCTGCGGATCACCCGCGGCCTCGCCCAGAACATTCCGCACTTTCTGGCCGACCTGCCCTGGCACATGGAAATTGATTCGTTACCCCGTCCGGCATCGCTCAAGGAGTTCGACTGGTCATGAGTTGCTGGATTCGCCTGGGCATCGAGCCTACATCCGACGAAACCCTGATTCGCGATGCCTACCGCGCACGATTGCCGTCGCATCATCCGGAAACCGATCCTGAAGGATTTCAGGCGCTGCGCATGGCCTACGAAAACGCCTTGCGCCTGGCGCGTGAAGATGAGGAAGAAGCGCCCGAGGAAATAACTGAAAACTCAGGGCAGGAGGTTGTCGAGATCCCGCAGGCGTTCGCGGATTTCTGCGAGTTGCTTGACGATCCCGCGCGACGTTTCAACTTCGAGGCGTGGCAGGCATTTGTCCGGGCGCTGGATGAGCTGTCGCTGGAACAGCTCGATGAACTCAGTTGGGGGCTCTACCACCGGATGGCCGATGCCGGCCCTCTGTCTTACCGCTGCGCGAATCTGTTGGCCAAGCGTATGGCGTGGCATCAGCAGTTACTGGATCTGGAGTTCAACGACGCGCATCGGGTGGGAGCCTTTTTGCAGCGAATCGAAACGCCTGACCCGTTCGATACCGATCTGATGAGCGCCTGGTCATTGGCTGCGCAGACCGAAACACTTTGGTACGCCCGCAGCCTCGACTTTATTTTCACCCAGCGTCCCCTCCATGAGTTCGCTGACTTCGCCAGTCAGCACACGTGTCTGCCGTTGCCGGATGATGCTGCGTTCATGAAACGTTTGCTGGTGCAGTTCACCCAGGCGGGCATCGGTGCACCGATATTTTTGCAGTGCTGTGTCGAAAAACAGCTGGAAGCACCGGATGACGTGGACTGGCTTTACCTGTTGGCGTGTCAGAGCAGTCTGCTGGGGCGGGACGATCAGGCATTGCCGTGCTGGATCAGGCTGTGGAACGAGTTCCGCCATCCGATGGCCGAAAGTCGTCTGCTGGAATTGTGCGCCAAGCGGCAACCGACTTTTCTGCCTCTGCTGATTCAGGCGTTCGATTGTCTGGGCGATTTCTCCGAGTGGCCTGCGGATCTCGGGGATGACGCGCAGGTATACGGCAGTCCGTCACAACGCCCCGAGACGCTGAACCGTTGGTTGGGTGTCGGGCGGTTGAAGCTCGATAGCCTGGCGAAAAGTTTTGTCGATTGGCGCATGACAGGCGATGAGCTCCCGTTGCTTGCCCAACTGCTGGGTGAGAATGCCGACAGCAGGCTGCTGCAACTGTACCGGCATGCCTGGGCGCTGCATCGCGGTGATGCGGTCTTGCTGCAGCGGATTCTGGATCAGCCGCTCCCGGTCGATGCGCTTGAATGCCTGGTGTTGAGCGGGTTCAAAGTTCAGGCCGGACAACATCTGCGCTGGTTGGAGAATGCGCCGATTGCGCAGGCTATGAGTGTATTCAGCGAAGCGGATTCAATATCGCAGCAATTGCCGCAGGCACTGACAACAGGCGAGCTGCAAAAGGTCTGTCGCCTGTGGTTGCGTCGCTTGCGGCCCTACAGTGACACCGCCCTGGAGCGCATCGCCGAAGCATTCAAATTGGGCGCCGTCAAAGACGACTGTGACTTGTCCGAGCTCGATCTGCTCCTTCAGTTGAGCCGTCGCGGGATAGGGTTGCCGCCGGTCGGGCTGGGCGAGGCTGCCTGGGAGTGGCACGCTCAAACCGTGTTTTTGCTGGCGTTGCTGGATCAGCCGGAGCGCTGGCTGCCAATGATCGATGGGCAGTGCCTGGAGCGTCTGCCGTTCAGTCCGGTTCATCCTTTGAGTCGACTGCAGCCACTGTTGCGGCGGTTGCAACGCGAGCAAGGCAATTGCGACGGTTTACTGGGCTGGCTGCAAGGCAATGATCCGGTGCACGGCTTGCTGGTGCAGCAATTGTTCAGCGTGCAGCAGGCACTCGACAGCGCCCGATTGCCTGCCAATACCCTGCTTTACACCTGCATCGAGAGCGACCGCGCTGCGTGTGGCGACGATCTGTTGGGGCTGTTGATGTTCTGGGGCGTGCTCTATCACGACCCGAGCCTGAGCGCCGAGCAGCATCGTGCCTTGCTGCAGTCCATCGCGGCAGTCAGTTGCGAGGATGACTGGTTCGAAGGGTTTCGTGACGGCTTGATCAAGGGCGAGCCGGTGTGGCCGCCGCGCAAGGTGTTGACGGATTTTGGGGTCGACAAACTGTTGGCATACGAGGCCCTCGATTCGCTCAAGGCCATGGTGCGCTATGGCGCTGCCGGAGTGCCGAAAACGCGAGTGCTGCGCCAATTGCAGCAGGGCAAGGATGACGTGAAGAACAGTATCGGCTTGCGCCTGGCGCTGTGTGCCTTGCTGTCCTGGTCGGAGCGTTTGATGTTGGCCAAAAGTGATGTTCAGCCGGTGCCGGCAGGGGCGATCTGGCGCCTGGGGTCGCGGCTGGGGCGCAAGGCTTTTATCGCCCAGGTCCTGGGGTGTGTGGTGATTACGCCGGTGGCAGGATTGATCAGCGGTACCACATTCTTTGGCATTCTGATCCTGTTACTGGGTGTTCTGCTGTTATTCGGTGCCACTCTGCGCCGTTTGCATGATATGGGACGAGGCCTGCCCACATTGCTGATATTCATGGCCTTGTCGCCGGTCTTGCCGTTTCTGCCGCTGCTGCTGTTCGGCTTTCCCGGTGACAAGTTGCCCAACCGGTACGGGGTGCCACCGGACAGCGGCGGTGGCGAGGGTGGCGAGATGCTGTCCGGTGGTCTGCAGGCTGCTCTGCGGCGACTTAACGGTTAGAGGCGCAGTTGATCCAGCGCCTTGTTGAGCTCTGAGCGGTGGCTGGCGATCTCGGCCGGCTGCTGTCCGCCGAGTACCGTGGTGAAGTTGTGCAGCCACTCGGCAATGTGTTCGCGCTGCGTGCCCAGACTTTGCATCCATGCCCGCTCCAGACGGGCCAGCAGTGTGCGGTTGGGCAATGCGTCGCGTGGATGGACCTTCAGCGTCGACAGGCGGTTATGGCTGTCTCTGCGTGCTTGTTCATTCAGCCCGGTGGGACTGCGGTCGATGCTGTGGCTGTGGCGTTCGCCGGTCTGGAGCAGCGTGACGTCGACCTCGAGTAAACCGTTGATGTCGTAACTGAAGCGTACGTCCAGCTCCTGAATGTTATCGGTGGGCGTCAAGGTGACATCGAAAGCGTCAATGAGGATGTTGTCACGTACCCACGGCCGCTCACCCTGATAAACGGCAATGCGCAGCAGCTCCTGCCGGGGATGGGTTGTGTGGTAGCGCTCTACCCGTGACGTCGGGATGATGGTGTTGCGTTCGATGATCGGCGAAAAGGCGCCGTCGATGCCTTTGCCACGCATGGTTGCGATGCCCAGTGTATACGGGCAGACATCGGTCAGAATCAGTTCTTCGATCGCGCCATCGCGCGCCTTGCAGGCCGCTTGCGTGGCCGCGCCCAATGCAACGAGGGTGTCGGGATCAAGATGCCGGTAGGGCAGGCGTCCGAACAGTGTGGCGACCAACTGTTGTACCGCAGGCATTCGCGTTGCCCCACCGACCAGCACCAGACTGTCGAGATCCCGTGGTTTCAAGCGCGCATCGCGCAGGGCCTGTTCGATCGGCGCGCGCAATCGTACCAGCAACGGTTCCCAGATCTTCACGGCAGCGGCTTCATCCAGCGACCATTCGTACAGTTTGTCGGCATGGTGCCAGCTCAGCGATTGAGGTCCTTCGCCGAGTTCGCATTTGAGTTGTTCCAGGGCATCGCCCAGGCTGGCCATGCCTTGCGGATCAATCATCGACGGGGTCAGTCGCCAGTTTTTCAGACAGGCATTCAGCAGTGCAGCGGTAAAGTCCTCACCACCCAAAAAGTTGTCCCCGGTGGACGCATGCACTTCAATCAGCGGCAACGCATATTCCAGCACCGTGACATCGAACGTCCCGCCGCCCAGATCGAAGATCAGCGTGCGTTCGAATTTCTGCTCGTGCAGGCCATACGCCATTGCAGCGGCGGTTGGCTCGTTGATCAGTCGGGAGACCTTCAGGCCCACCAGTTCGGCGGCGAACAGTGTGCGTTTGCGTTGCTCGTCACTGAAATACGCCGGCACGGAAATCACCGCTTCAGCCACCGGGTGGCCGAGAAAGGCTTCGGCGTCCTGCTTGAGTGAGCCCAGCACCAGTGCCGATAACTCTTCGGGGCTGAAGGTTTTGGTGCCGAGTTCGATCTGCCGGTCGCTGCCCATGAATCGCTTGAACGCGGCGGCTGTGCGTTCCGGGTGGGTCGTGAGGCGTGCGCGTGCGGCTTTGCCGACCAAAATGGTCTCGTCTTCATCGAGGCTGACCACCGACGGGGTCAGTACCTCGCCGAGGGCGTTGGGGATCAATCGGGCCTGACCGTCCTGCCACACGGCGATCAAACTGTTGGTGGTGCCAAGGTCAATGCCCAGCAGGGCCGGGCGGGGGAGGGTTGCATCCTGCATGATCGATCTCGAAACAGCGCGAAAAAACGCGACCCTACAGGTTGCCGCCAACCCTGGCAATTACCGGCCTGGGTCGATACTTGTGATAAGCGGCCGCAGGTGTCAGGTCATTCCAGCAATCCCTTCAATCCCTCAAGCGGCAACGGCCGGCTGTGCAGATAACCCTGATACAAATGGCAGCCCAACCCCTGCAGGAAGGCCAGCTGTTCCGGGGTTTCCACGCCTTCGGCGATCACCTCCAATTCCAGGCTGCGGGCCATGGCGACGATGGCGCGGATGATTTCGGCGTCGTTGGGGTCGGTGGTGGCGTCGCGGATGAACGACTGATCGATCTTCAGCGTGTCTACCGGCAATCGTTTCAGATAGGTCAGCGATGAATAGCCGGTGCCGAAATCGTCCATGGCAAAACTCACGCCGAGTTTTTTCAGGCGACGCATCTTGCTGATGGTGTCTTCCAGGTTCTGAATGACGATACCTTCGGTGATCTCCAGTTTCAGCAACGAGCAGGGCAGGCCGTGGCTGCTCATGCTGTGTTCGATGCGCTCGACGAAGTCGTTCTGGCGGAACTGCCGGGGGCTGATGTTCACGCACAGGCTGAAGGCCAGAGGATCGATCAGCTTTTCGGCGATCAATTGCTTGAAGGCTTCGCACGCCTCGTCGAGGATCCAGGTGCCGACCTCCAGAATCAGCCCGCTGTCTTCCAGCACCTTGATGAATTCGGTGGGTGATTGCGCGCCGAGTTCCGGGTGATTCCAGCGCACCAGGGCTTCGGCGCCGATGATGCGATTGTCCCGGGCGTCGATTTGCGGTTGGTAATGCACGTCGAATTCGCCACGGGACAGCGCCAGGCGCAGGTCGGTCTCCATGCGCAGCCGTTCGCTGGCCGCTTTCTGCATGGTGTTGTGATACATCTGCGTGGTGTTGCGCCCCGAATCCTTGGCCCGGTACAGCGCAATGTCGGCGCGTTTGAGCAGGTCGGTCGGGGTCGAGCCGTGATCGGGAATCAGCGCCACGCCGATGCTCGGCGTCACTTGCAGGCGCTGGCCGTCGAGGAACATCGGCTCCGACAGCAACTCGCGAATGGTGTCGGCCAGCTCGCGCACCTGGGCACTGACTTCATTGCGCGTGCCCTCCAGACCGCTGAGCAACACCACGAACTCATCGCCACCGAGCCGCGCCACCGTGTCTTCCATGCGTACGCTGGCCTCAAGTCGTGCGGTGATGATTTTCAGCACCGTGTCGCCAACCGGGTGCCCCAGCGAGTCGTTGATGTGCTTGAAGTGATCCAGATCGAGAAACAGCAGCGCGCCGCGCAGGTTGTGGCGCTTGAGCAGGGCGATCTGCTGGCTCAGGCGATCCATCAGCAGTGCGCGGTTGGGCAGGTTGGTCAGCGGGTCGTGATAAGCCAAGTGGCGGATCTGCGCCTCGGCGTTCTTCAGCAGGCTGACGTCCCGGGCCGTGAGCAACAGGCAGGCGGTTTCGTTGAGAGTGATCGGTTCGACCGAGACTTCCACCGTCAGGATCTCGCCGCGCTTGTTGCGCCCGAGCATTTCCTGATGGTGTACGCGGCCCTTGATCTGCAGCTCCGCAAGCAGTGCAGAACGCTGTTTTTCTTCGGCCCAGATGCCGACCTGATACACGGTTTTGCCCACCACTTCGTCGGCGCGGTAGCCGGTGAGGCGGCAGAAACCGTCGTTGACCTCCAGATAACGTCCGGTGTCGCGCTCGGTGATGGTGATGGCGTCGGGGCTGGAGTGGAACGCCTTGGCGAATTTCTCTTCGCTGGCCTTGAGCGCCGCTTCCGAGCGTTGTTGCTGGGTGATGTCGCGCAGCGTGGTAACGATGCACGGCTGGTTGCCGACGCTGATCTGCCGGCTGGAAATCACGCAGGTCAGCGACTGGCCGTCCTTGTGCTGGACGATGATCGCGACATTGCTCAGGCCCTGTTCGCGGATCACCCGTTCGATGCGTTGCAGGCTTTTCGCCGAGGCGTCCCACAGGCCGATTTCTTCGGCGGTGTGGCCGATCACATCGCTGGCGCTCCAGCCGAAGGTCTGGGAGAAACTGGAGTTGATCTCGATGAATTCCCCGGTTTCCTGGCGCGTGACGCAGATCGGGTCGGGGCTGACCTGGAACAGCGTGGCGAATTTCTCTTCCGAAGCCACCAGCCGTTGTTCGCGTTCGACCTGATCGGTGATGTCCAGCAGGGTGCCGGCCATCCGCAGCGGTACGCCGTTGTCGTCGCGATAGAGGCGGGCGCGGCTTTCCAGATAGCGCGAGCTGCCGTCCGGCAATTGCACGCGGTAAGTCAGCTGATAATTGCCCGCCGGGCCTTCGCGCAGGCTGCGATAGGCGTCGCGCATGCTGTCGCGCTCTTCGCCGGGTACGCCCTCGAAAAACTCTTCGAACGATTCGTGGAACGGTTTCGGCTCCAGGCCGTGTAATTGCGCAGCGCGGGCCGAGCCGTAGAGCATGCCGCTGGGAATGTGCCAGTCCCAGGTGCCGAGTTGCGCCGAATCCAGCGCCAGGTCGAGGCGTTCCTGGCTGTCTTTCAGGGCATGTTCGGCGGCTTTTCGTTCGGTAGTGTCGAGAAAAGTGCTGAGCAGGTAAGGCTGGCCTTCGAGTTCGACCTTTTGCGCGCTGAGGATGCCGTCGTGGATCTGGCCATTGCTGGCGCGGAACTGCACCTCCATGCTGACCAGTTCGCCCTTGGCCTTGGTCTTCTTGACCAGCTCCGCCCGCTGCTCGGGATGCACCCACAGGCCCAGTTCCAGGGTGGTGCGCCCGATGGCGCTCTGCACCGGCCAGCCGAACAGGCTTTCGAAATACTGGTTGGCCTCGCTGATCAGGCCGTCTTCCTGACGGGTCAGCAGCACCATGTTCGGGCACAGATGAAACAGTGTCGCAAAACGTTTCTCCGAACTGCTGAGCGCCTGTTCCCGTTGCCGCTGGTGGGTGATTTCGCGGATCACCCCGATCATTCGGGGGCGACCGTGTTTGTCGGGGAGCAGGCTGCCGTTGATCTCCAGCCAGTGCAGGCTGCCGTCGGGCCAGCGGATGCGGTGGTGCATCGCCTGTTCCAGCGGCGCACCGGCAATCACCGCGTGGAAGGCGCGGATGGTTTTCGCCCGGTCTTCCGGTGGCAGCAGATCGAGGTATTCCAGGTCTTCGGGCAGCGGTTGCCGCGGGTCGAAGCCGAACAAGGCCTGAGTGCCGCGCGACCAGCTGATCTGCCCGCGCTCGATGTCCCAGTACCAGGCGCCAAGCCGGGCACCGTTGAGCGCCGCGAGCAATTGCGGCGCACTCTCCCAGCTCTGCTCGGATCGCCGTGGATCAATGGCCTGAATACGCGGCATCGGCGGAATACGGTCAACAGATTTCGGCATTGTTAAGGGGCCTTGAGCTGATTTGGGCGTTTGGCACAGGGGCGGCAGCTCTATAGGAGTAGCACAAGTTAGCCGAGAGTCCCTGGCAGATCGATTTGAGCGTCCAGCAGGGCCATAAACGCCCGTGCAGCATTCGACAGCGTCCTTTCAGTGTGCAGGATATAGCCTAGCTGGCGACTGAGCTGTATGCCCGGTAAAGGTATGCGCGCCACCTGCTCATCGAGCATCGTGCGCGGCAAAACACTCCAGGCCAGGCCGATCGACACCATCATCTTGATGGTTTCCAGGTAGTTGGTGCTCATGGCGATGTTCGGCGTCAGGCCCTGAGCCTCGAACAGCCGTTGGACAATATGGTGGGTAAAGGTGTTGCCGCCGGGGAAAACCGCTGGATGGCCGGCAATGTCCGCCAATGTGACGGCGCCATTGCTGATCAATGAATGTTCCGGGGCGACCACGAAATCCAGCGGGTCATCCCAGACCGGCGTGGCTTTGACCAGCGTGTGCGGCTCCGGCGCCAGGGTGATGACTGCCAGTTCTGCCCGGCCATGGAGAATTTCCTCGTAGGCCACTTCCGAATCGAGGAACTGAATATCCAGCGCAACCTGCGGGTAGCGGCGAGTGTATTCCCTCAACAGCGGTGGCAAGCGGTGCAGGCCGATGTGGTGACTGGTGGCCAAAGTCAGGCGACCCGTGACTTCGCCGGTCAGGTTGGTCAGAGCACGGCGCGTGTCGTCCAGTACGTTGAGAATCTGATAAGCCCGTGGCAGTAAGGCCCGGCCGGCCTCGGTCAGACCCACTTCACGGCCCAACCGGTCGAACAGCCGCACATTCAGTTGCTGCTCCAGGCCAGCGATGCGTTTGCTGATCGCCGGTTGCGTCAGGTGCAGCCGTTCGCCGGCGCCGGAGAAGCTTCCAGTCTCGGCAATCGCGATAAAAGCATTGAGGTTGGCCAGGTCCATGTTCGCATTCCAGTTGGTTATCCAAAGCATAAAAAATATGAATTTGAGTTATTTAATCTAACCCCATAGGATCGGCCTCACAAGCCAAAGGGTTATTGATAAGCCCAGGGCATAGAAACAAGCTGATGAGGAACCGTCTGATGGCCGGCAAAACGCTCTACGACAAGCTCTGGGATTCGCATTTGGTCAAGCAGCGCGACGATGGCTCGGCGCTGATCTATATCGATCGTCATATCATTCACGAAGTGACCTCGCCGCAAGCCTTTGAAGGCCTGCGTCTGGCCGGACGCAAGCCGTGGCGCATCGATGCCAACATCGCCACCCCGGACCACAACGTACCGACCACTCCGGAGCGCAAGGGCGGCATCGAAGCCATTGCCGACCAGGTCTCGCGTTTGCAGGTTCAGACCCTCGATGACAACTGCGATGAATACGGCATCGTCGAGTTCAAGATGAACGACGTGCGCCAAGGCATCGTTCACGTGATCAGCCCGGAGCAGGGCGCGACCTTGCCGGGCATGACCGTGGTCTGCGGCGACTCGCACACCTCGACCCACGGCGCGTTCGGCGCCTTGGCCCACGGGATCGGCACTTCCGAGGTCGAGCACGTGCTCGCCACCCAGTGCCTGGTCGCCAAGAAAATGAAGAACATGCTGGTGCGCGTCGAAGGTCAGTTGCCGTTCGGCGTGACCGCCAAGGACATCGTCCTCGCGGTGATCGGCAAGATCGGCACCGCTGGCGGTAACGGCCATGCGATCGAGTTCGCCGGCAGCGCGATCCGCGATCTGTCCATCGAAGGCCGCATGACCATCTGCAACATGTCCATCGAAGCCGGCGCCCGCGTGGGTCTGGTGGCGGCGGACCAGAAGACTGTGGATTACGTCAAGGGTCGTCCTTTCGCACCGAAAGGTGCCGAGTGGGATCTGGCGGTCGAGTCCTGGAAAGACCTGGTGTCCGACGCCGATGCGCATTTCGACACCGTGGTCGAGCTCGACGCCACGCAGATCAAGCCGCAGGTCAGCTGGGGCACTTCGCCGGAAATGGTCTTGGCCGTTGATCAGAACGTGCCGGACCCGGCTAAAGAGATGGATCTGGTCAAACGCGACTCGATCGTCCGCGCCTTGAAATACATGGGTTTGACCGCCAATCAGGCGATCACTGACATTCAGCTCGACCGCGTGTTCATCGGCTCCTGCACCAACTCGCGCATCGAAGACTTGCGCGCTGCGGCGGTGATCGCCAAGGGTCGCAAGGTTGCGTCGACCATCAAGCAGGCCATCGTCGTGCCGGGCTCGGGTCTGGTGAAGGCGCAGGCCGAGGCCGAAGGTCTGGACAAGATTTTCCTCGAAGCCGGTTTCGAATGGCGCGAGCCGGGTTGCTCGATGTGCCTGGCGATGAACCCGGACCGTCTGGAGTCCGGCGAGCATTGCGCCTCGACCTCCAACCGTAACTTCGAAGGCCGTCAGGGCGCCGGTGGCCGTACCCACCTCGTCAGCCCGGCCATGGCCGCTGCGGCGGCGGTGAACGGTCGTTTCATCGACGTTCGTGAATTGATCTAAAGGAGCGCAGCATGAAAGCTTTTACCCAGCACACTGGTCTCGTCGCGCCTCTGGATCGTGCCAACGTCGACACCGACCAGATCATTCCGAAGCAGTTTCTGAAGTCGATCAAGCGCACCGGTTTCGGTCCGAACCTGTTCGACGAGTGGCGTTACCTGGATGTGGGTCAGCCGTATCAGGACAACTCCAAGCGTCCGCTGAACAAGGAATTCGTACTCAACGCCGAGCGTTATCAAGGCGCCAGCGTGTTGCTGGCCCGCGAAAACTTCGGCTGCGGCTCCAGCCGTGAACACGCGCCGTGGGCGCTGGAAGAATACGGTTTCCGCAGCATCATCGCGCCGAGCTATGCCGACATTTTCTTCAACAACAGCTTCAAGAACGGCTTGCTTCCGATCATCTTGAGCGACGCCGAAGTCGACGAGCTGTTCAAACAGGTCGAGGCCGCGCCGGGCTATCAGTTGCAGATCGATCTGCACGAGCAGACCGTGACCAGCCCGAACGGCAAGGTCTATCGCTTCGAGATCGACGCCTTCCGCAAACACTGCCTGCTCAATGGTCTGGACGACATCGGCCTGACCCTGCAGGACGGCGATGCGATTGCCGCGTTTGAAGCCAGGCATCGCGCGAGCCAGCCATGGTTGTTCCGCGACGCGTGAATCTGAAAGGTTGAAACCCAGAAAAGGACGTACCCATGACCAGCACCGCCCAGCACAGTCAGGTTGTACAAAAGCAATTCGGTGAACAGGCCGCCGCCTACCTGAGCAGCGCCGTTCACGCTCAAGGCACTGAATTTGCGCTGCTGCAGGCTGAGCTGGCGGGGCAGGGCGAGGCGCGGGTGCTGGATCTGGGTTGTGGCGCCGGGCACGTGAGTTTTCACGTCGCCTCGTTGGTGAAAGAAGTGGTGGCCTATGACCTGTCGCAGCAGATGCTCGACGTGGTGGCCGCCGCTGCCGTTGATCGCGGCTTGAGCAACGTGTCCACGGTCAACGGCGCCGCCGAGCGTCTGCCGTTTGCCGATGGCGAATTCGACTTCGTGTTCAGCCGCTATTCGGCGCACCATTGGAGCGATCTCGGCGTGGCCTTGCGCGAAGTGCGCCGGGTGCTGAAACCGGGTGGCGTGGCGGCGTTCATCGATGTGCTGTCGCCGGGCAGTCCGCTGTTCGACACCTATTTGCAGAGCGTCGAAGTGCTGCGCGACACCAGCCATGTGCGCGATTATTCCGCCGGTGAGTGGCTGCGCCAGGTCAGCGAGGCCGGTCTGCACACCCGCAGCACCACGCGTCAGCGCCTGCGTCTGGAGTACAACAGCTGGGTCGAGCGCATGCGCACACCCGAAGTGATGCGCGCCGCGATCCGCCAGTTGCAGCAATCGATGGGCAACGAAGTGCGCGAATATTTTGAGATTGAGGCCGATGGTTCGTTCAGTACAGATGTACTGGTGCTCTGGGCCGAAAAGTAAGTTTCGAACGACAAGCATTTTTCCCGGCGCGCCCCTCGATGGCGCACCGACTGAAGACACGAGGAAAGCATGAGCAAGCAGATTCTGATTCTCCCAGGCGACGGTATTGGTCCGGAAATCATGGCCGAAGCGGTCAAGGTGCTGGAGCTGGCCAACGAAAAGTACAGCCTGGGCTTCGAGCTGAGCCATGACGTGATCGGTGGCGCCGCCATCGACAAGCACGGCGTGCCGCTGGCCGACGAAACCCTCGATCGTGCCCGCGCTGCCGACGCTGTGCTGCTGGGCGCCGTGGGCGGCCCGAAATGGGACACCATCGAGCGTGACATCCGCCCTGAGCGCGGCCTGCTGAAAATCCGTGCGCAACTGGGCCTGTTCGGCAACCTGCGTCCGGCGATCCTGTACCCGCAACTGGCTGACGCTTCGAGCCTGAAGCCGGAAATCGCTGCCGGCCTGGATATCCTGATCGTCCGTGAACTGACCGGCGGCATCTACTTCGGCGCGCCGCGCGGCACCCGTACCCTGGAAAACGGCGAGCGCCAGTCCTACGACACCCTGCCGTACAGTGAGAGTGAAATCCGCCGTATCGCCCGTGTCGGTTTCGACATGGCCCGCGTGCGTGGCAAGAAACTGTGCTCGGTGGACAAGGCCAACGTGCTGGCGTCCAGCCAGCTGTGGCGTGAAGTGGTCGAGCAGGTCGCCAAGGATTACCCGGACGTCGAACTGAGCCATATGTACGTCGACAACGCCGCCATGCAACTGGTGCGTGCACCGAAGCAGTTCGACGTGATCGTCACCGACAACATGTTCGGTGACATCCTGTCCGACGAAGCGTCGATGCTCACCGGTTCCATCGGCATGCTGCCTTCGGCCTCGCTGGACGCCAACAACAAGGGCATGTACGAGCCTTGCCACGGTTCGGCGCCGGACATCGCGGGCAAAGGCATCGCCAACCCGCTGGCGACCATCCTGTCGGTGTCGATGATGCTGCGTTACAGCTTCAATCTGCACGAAGCGGCCGATGCCATCGAAAAAGCGGTCAGCGTAGTGCTGGATCAAGGCCTGCGCACCGGCGACATCTTTTCGACCGGTTGCACTAAAGTCGGTACGCAGGAAATGGGTGACGCAGTAGTCGCCGCGCTGCGGAATCTGTAATCTCTCGGGCCCGCTGCGAAATTCAATACAAAGCAGCGGCCCACTTTTCAAGAAGGTGTAGTTGCGATGAAACGTGTAGGTCTGATCGGTTGGCGCGGCATGGTCGGTTCCGTGCTCATGCAGCGGATGCTGGAAGAGCAGGATTTCGATCTTATCGAGCCGGTGTTTTTCACCACTTCCAATGTCGGTGGCCAAGGCCCGTCCGTGGGCAAGGACATTGCTCCGCTCAAGGACGCTTACAGCATTGAAGAGCTGAAGACCCTCGACGTGATCCTGACCTGCCAGGGCGGCGACTACACCAGCGAAGTGTTCCCGAAGCTGCGCGAAGCCGGCTGGCAGGGTTACTGGATCGACGCGGCCTCGAGCCTGCGGATGAACGACGACGCCGTCATCATTCTCGACCCGGTCAACCGCAAGGTCATCGACCAGCAGCTCGATGCGGGCACCAAGAACTACATCGGCGGCAACTGCACCGTCAGCCTGATGCTGATGGGCCTGGGCGGTCTGTTCGAGGCCGGTCTGGTCGAGTGGATGAGCGCCATGACCTATCAGGCGGCCTCCGGCGCCGGCGCGCAGAACATGCGTGAACTGATCAAGCAGATGGGCGCGACCCACGCCGCTGTCGCTGATCAACTGGCCGATCCTGCCAGCGCGATCCTCGATATCGACCGTCGTGTGGCCGAAGCCATGCGCAGCGACGCTTACCCGACCGAAAACTTCGGTGTACCGCTGGCCGGCAGCCTGATCCCTTGGATCGACAAGGAACTGCCGAACGGCCAGAGCCGCGAAGAGTGGAAGGCCCAGGCCGAGACCAACAAGATCCTCGGTCGCTTCAAGAGCCCGATCCCGGTCGACGGCATCTGCGTGCGCATCGGCGCCATGCGTTGCCACAGCCAGGCACTGACCATCAAGCTGAACAAAGACGTGCCGATCGCCGACATCGAAGGGCTGATCAGCCAGCACAACCCTTGGGTCAAACTGGTGCCGAACAACCGCGAAATCAGCATGCAGGAGCTGAGCCCGACGAAAGTCACCGGCACCCTGAACGTTCCGGTCGGTCGTCTGCGCAAGCTGAACATGGGGTCGCAGTTCGTCGGTGCTTTCACCGTCGGCGACCAACTGCTGTGGGGCGCGGCCGAACCGCTGCGTCGCATGCTGCGGATCCTGCTTGAGCGTTGATCGCTTGATGCAATGAAAGAACCCGCGCCTTGCACGAGGCGCGGGTTTTTTTTTGCCTGCGTGGCGGCCACCCGGTAAAGTGCCGCTCCCCCCGTTTCGCCAGAGGTAGCAACATGACCCAGACCCTTGATATTGCCGTGATCGGCGCCACCGGTACTGTCGGCGAAACCCTCGTGCAGATTCTCGAGGAGCGCGACTTCCCGGTCGGCACCTTGCACCTGTTGGCCAGCAGCGAATCCGCCGGCAGCTCGGTGCTGTTTCGCAACAAGAACGTGCGCGTGCGCGAAGTCGACGAGTTCGATTTCAGCAAGGTCAAACTGGCGTTCTTCGCCGCCGGCCCGGCCATCACCCTGAGTTACGCCGCCCGCGCTCACGCGGCGGGTTGCTCGCTGGTCGATTTGTCTGGCGCCTTGCCGGCGGATCAGGCGCCGCAAGTGGTGCCGGAAGCCAATGCCGATGTGCTGGCCGGTTTGAAAGCACCGTTCCAGGTCTGCAGCCCGAGCCCGTCGGCCACCACATTGGCCGTGGTGCTGGCGCCGCTGCTCGATCTGATCGAGCTGCACTATGTGCATGTCACCGCCAATCTGGCGGTTTCCGCCCAAGGCCGCGAAGCCGTGACCGAGCTGGCACGTCAGACCGCCGAGCTGCTGAACATGCGTCCGCTGGAGCCGACATTCTTCGACCGGCAGATGGCTTTCAACCTGCTGGCCCAGGTCGGTACGCCCGACGCGCAAGGTCACACGCTGCTGGAAAAACGTCTGGTGCGCGAGCTGCGTCAGGTGCTGGCCAAGCCTTTATTAAAGATTTCCGCAACTTGCGTTCAAGCCCCGGTGTTTTTTGGCGATAGCTTTAGCGTGACCTTGCAGTCAGCGAGCGCGGTCGACCTGGAAAAGGTCAACGCCGCGCTTGAAGAGGCCGAGGGTATCGAGCTGGTCGAGGCCGGCGATTATCCGACCGCCGTCGGTGACGCGGTCGGGCAGGACGTGGTCTACGTCGGGCGGGTGCGCGCCGGTGTCGACGAGCCGTCGGAACTTAATCTGTGGCTGACGTCAGATAACGTACGCAAAGGTGCGGCCCTCAACGCCGTGCAGGTCGCCGAGTTGTTGATAAAAGACCTGCTGTAAAAGATACTTGGCAACAATTTGTCGACTGATTCTAGCCGGGCGCTATGCTTGGCCAGATCGCTTGATGACGCGACACCCTCCGGGACTTTCCGGGGCATCAAAGAAATGATCGCGCGCGGCATGCTGTCGTCGTCGCGCGCAATGCCTTACGGCAGCGACTATCAACATCTTCTCGCTGGCCGAGGAACGTTCAAACAAAGGAAGAGGCTATGGTTCAAGTTCGCAAACTGGTGTTAGCAATAGCGGCCGCCTCGGCGCTGTCCTCCGGTATGGCGCATGCCCTCGGGCTCGGGGAGCTGACCCTGAAGTCGACCCTGAACCAGCCGCTGGTGGCGGAAATCGAGCTGCTCGATGTCAAGGATCTGACCGCTGCCGAAGTGGTGCCGAGCCTGGCCTCGCCGGAAGATTTCGCCAAGGCTGGCGTCGATCGCCAGGCCTTCCTCAATGATCTGACGTTCACCCCGGTGCTCAACGCCAGCGGCAAAAGTGTGCTGCGCGTCACCTCGAGCAAACCGCTGTCGGAACCGATGGTGAAATTTCTCGTGCAGGTGATGTGGCCGAACGGCCGTCTGCTGCGTGATTACAGCGTGCTGCTGGATCCGTCGAAGTTCTCGCCGCAGACCGCTGATGCCGCCGCCCAGCCTGCTCCGGCGCAAACCATCACCGCACCGACTACCGGCGCCACGCATTCGACCCACACCACCACGCCGCGCGACACCCTGTGGGAAATCGCCGCCAAGGCGCGCACCGGCGGTTCGGTGCAGCAGACCATGCTGGCGATCCAGGCCTTGAACCCGGACGCGTTCATCGGCGGCAACATCAACCGCCTGAAAACCGGTCAGGTGCTGCGTCTGCCGGATCAGGTGCAAAGCACCGCACTGCCGCAGTCCAAAGCGATTGCCGAAGTGGCGGCGCAGAACGAAGCCTGGCGGCAGGGTCGTCGTTATGTGGCCAAGCCGGGCACCGGTCAGCAGCAGCTCGATGCGACCAATCGTGGTCGCGCCAATACCGGTGCTGCGCAAAACGCCAAGGACAACCTGAGCCTGGTGTCAGCCGAAAGCGCCAAGGCGCGTGGCAAGGGTCCGGCCGGCGATGCCAAGGCCCTGAGCAACAAACTGGCGGTCACTCAGGAAAGTCTCGACACCACCCGTCGTGACAACGAAGAGCTGAAAAGCCGCATGGCCGATCTGCAAAGCCAGCTGGACAAGCTGCAACGCCTGATCGAGCTGAAGAACAATCAACTGGCGAAAATGCAGGCCGAAGGTTCGGGCTCGGCTCCGGCCACAACGGCCCCTGTTGTTCCTGCGATCACTGCGGAACTGGCAACCACGCCACCGGCGACTCCTGCAGAGGTTGCGCCAGTCGCACCTGCGCCTGAGGCCGCTGCTCCGGCCCCGGTCGAGCCGGTTGTCGAGCCTGTGGTTGAAACGACGCCGGCCGCCAATGACGAAAAAACCTTCAATGAACTGCTGACCAATCCAATCCTGTTGGGTCTGGTCGGTGGCGGTGCAGTGGTCCTGCTGCTCCTGTTGTTGCTGCTGGCCCGTCGCCGCAAGGCGCAACAGGAAGCCGAAAAACACCTGCGTATGGCACGTGCGCTGGAGGAGCAGTCCTTCTCCCAGGATCTCGATCTGCCGGAAAGCAGCTTCGAAGGTCTGGAGGTGCCAGCCGCCAGCGTCAAGCTGACCCCGGCTCCAGCTCCAGCTCCAGCTGCGGCGCCTGCCGCCGCTGCTGTAGTTGCGCCCGTCGTGATGGCCGAGCCGATCGCCGCGCCGCTGGTGGCGCCGGCCGCCGAGCGTTCCGACGACGTGCTGGACAAGGCGCAGTCGCACATCGACGGCGGTCGTTTGAATCAGGCCGCCGCGTTGCTGGAGGAGGGCGTGAGCCTGGAGCCGCAGCGCAGCGATCTGCGTCTGAAGCTGATGGAGGTTTACGGTCGCCAGGGTGATCGCGATGCCTTCGTCGGTCAGGAGCGTCAACTGGTTGCCAATGGCGACAACTTCGCCAAGGTCGAAGAGCTGAAAAGCCGCTTCCCGGCCATGGCGGTCGTCGCGGCCAGCGGTCTTGCGGCAGCGGCCATTGCCGCCGAGCTGGACGCGGAATACGTCAAGGAGCTGCTGCTCGACGAGCCTGAAGCGCCGGCTGCTTCTGCTGCGGCAGATGACGATCTGGACAGCGCTTTCGACCTGAGCCTCGATGATCTCGACAACATCACGCCAGTTGAACCTGTGGCGGCTGTCGAGCCGGAAACGCCGGTCGAGCTGGACGCATTCCCGACTGACGACGACCTGAGCTTCGAGTCGGTGCTGCAAAAGCAGACCGACATCAAGGAAAACCTCGACGACCTGTCGGACTTCGACCTGGATCTGGATCTCGGTGCCGACCCTGCGCCTGCGCCGGTCGAGTTGGCAGACGATGACTTCCTGCTGGATCTGGACGAAGGCGTGAAGGATCTGCCGCTGGTCGAAACCCCGGCCGTTACCGACGTGCCGCAGGACGATCTGGAGCTGCCAGCCGATTTCGACCTGTCCCTGGCTGACGAAATGGACGCTGCGCCAGCCGAGCCGGATGCGTTCGCCGCCGAGCTGGATGACGTCAACGCTGAGCTGGATCGTCTGTCGAGCAGCATCAACGAGCCAAGCTTCACCGAAGCTGATGCTGCGTTGGGTGATGATCTGGGTGAGGATGACTTCGACTTCCTGTCCGGCACCGACGAAGCCGCGACCAAGCTCGATCTGGCGCAGGCCTACATCGACATGGGCGACAACGACGGTGCGCGCGACATCCTCAATGAAGTCATCAGCGAGGGGAACGACAAGCAGAAGAGCGAAGCGAGCGAAATGCTTTCGCATCTGGCCTGAGTCGGCATTCAGCGCTAAACAGAACGGCAGCCCATGAGGCTGCCGTTTTTGTTTGGGTCTGGTTTCCCCGTCCCGCCGCCTTATAATGCCCGCCTTTGTAGATCAGCAGGCTGTACCGACTTGGCAAACATAGATAACCCGGCCGCCGAAATGGCACCCGAAGGCTTTTTCCGCGTCGCGCTGGGCGTTGAATACAAGGGCTCGCGCTACAGCGGCTGGCAGCGTCAGTCCACCGGTGTGCTCACCGTGCAGGAAACCCTGGAAAAAGCCCTGTCGAAGGTCGCCGACTCGCCGATCTCGCTGCAATGCGCGGGGCGCACCGACGCCGGTGTGCATGCGTGCGGGCAAGTGGTGCATTTCGATACCCAGGTCGACCGCTCGCTGAAAGCCTGGGTCATGGGCGCCAACATCAATCTGCCCCACGACATCAGCGTCAGTTGGGCGAAGATCATGCCGGCGCATTTCCATGCGCGATTCAAGGCGATTGCCCGGCGCTATCGCTATGTGATCTACAACGATCAGATCCGCCCGGCGCATCTCAACGAAGAAATCACCTGGAATCACCGTCCGCTGGACGTCGAGCGCATGGCCGAGGCCGCGCAGTACCTGATCGGTACCCATGATTTCAGTGCCTTCCGTGCCGGCCAGTGCCAGGCCAAGTCGCCGATCAAGCAGATGCATCACCTGCGCGTGACCCGTCACGGCAAAATGATCGTTCTGGACATCCGCGCCAACGCGTTCCTGCACCACATGGTGCGCAACATCGCCGGCGTGCTGATGACCATCGGTGCCGGCGAGCGGCCGGTGGAGTGGATGAAAGAAGTGCTGGAGAGCCGTGAGCGGCGTTCCGGCGGGGTCACGGCGCATCCGTTCGGCCTGTATCTGGTGCAGGTCGAGTACCACGACGAGTTCCCGTTGCCCGAGCGTTTCATCGGGCCACATTTCCTTACGGGTTTCGCGGAACTTGACGGCTGACGCCCTCGAACGCATTTGTTACCATCCGGGACTTTCTCGGATTTGCCTTGGGGTTTTTATCGACATGTCAGCCGTTCGCAGCAAGATTTGCGGGATTACCCGCATAGAAGATGCGTTGGCAGCCGTCGAGGCCGGGGCCGATGCCATTGGTTTTGTGTTCTACGCTAAAAGTCCCCGGGCCGTGACCGTGCAGCAGGCGCGGTCGATCATCGCCGCCTTGCCACCGTTCGTGACCACGGTCGGGCTGTTCGTCAATGCCAGCCGTTGCGAGCTCGGGGAAATCCTCGATGCCGTGCCGCTGGATCTGCTGCAGTTCCATGGCGACGAAACCGCCGCCGAGTGTGAGGGCTGGCACCGGCCGTACATCAAGGCCTTGCGGGTCAAGGCGGGCGATAACATTGCCGCTGCCTGCGATGCCTACCCGAGCGCCAGCGGCGTGCTGCTCGACACTTATGTCGAAGGCGTGCCCGGCGGAACCGGCGAAGCGTTCGACTGGTCATTGATTCCGCAAGGCTTGAGCAAACCGTTGATTCTGGCCGGCGGCCTGACGCCGGAGAACGTCGCCGATGCGATAGCCCGGGTGCGGCCGTATGCCGTGGATGTCAGCGGCGGGGTAGAGGCGAGCAAGGGCATCAAGGATCACGCAAAGATTCGTGCATTCATCAACGCCGTACGCTGATGTGACGGCTGGCAGACTGCCGCCGTCCACAGCTCTGTAGAAAAGAGGCTGAGGGTCTTTTCGGGGTGTGCGCAGGTCAGTTCCGCTGACCCGGCAGTCCGGACGATCATCGCCACACATGAATTTAGCTGAAGGGCATACGCGGGGCCGCGAACCAGAGCGTTCGGGCCGCCGGTACTGGAGAAAGAAAGCATGAGCAACTGGTTGGTAGACAAGCTGATCCCTTCGATCATGCGTTCCGAGGTCAAGAAGAGCTCGGTCCCTGAAGGTCTGTGGCACAAATGCCCGTCCTGCGAGGCTGTGCTGTATCGTCCGGAGCTGGAAAAGACCCTGGACGTTTGCCCTAAATGCAACCACCACATGCGCATCGGCGCACGTGCGCGCATCGACATCTTCCTGGACGCCGAAGGCCGTACCGAACTGGGCGCCGACCTTGAGCCGGTTGACCGTCTGAAATTCCGTGACGGCAAGAAGTACAAGGACCGCCTGGTCGCTGCCCAGAAACAGACCGGCGAGAAAGACGCACTGGTTTCCATGAGCGGCACCCTGCTGGGCATGCCGGTCGTGGTTTCGGCGTTCGAATTCAGCTTCATGGGCGGTTCCATGGGCGCCATCGTCGGTGAGCGCTTCGTGCGCGCCGCCAACTACGCGCTGGAAAACCGTTGCCCGATGGTCTGCTTTTCCGCCTCCGGTGGTGCGCGCATGCAGGAAGCCCTGATCTCGCTGATGCAGATGGCCAAGACTTCGGCTGTTCTGGCGCGTCTGCGTGAAGAAGGCATTCCGTTCATCTCGGTGCTGACCGACCCGGTCTACGGCGGCGTTTCCGCCAGTCTGGCGATGCTGGGCGACGTGATCGTCGGCGAGCCTAAAGCCCTGATCGGCTTCGCCGGTCCACGTGTGATCGAGCAGACCGTGCGCGAAAAACTGCCGGAAGGCTTCCAGCGCAGCGAGTTCCTGCTGGAGCACGGCGCCATCGACCTGATCATCGATCGTCGCGAACTGCGTCCGCGTCTGGGTAACCTGCTGGCGCAACTGACCGGCAAACCGACGCCTAAATTCGTTGCTGCGCCGATCGAGCCGATCGTCGTTCCGCCGGTGCCTGCCAACGTATGACCGAGCGCACCCTTGGCGAGTGGCTCGCCTACCTTGAACAGTTGCATCCATCGGCCATCGACATGGGGCTGGAGCGTTCGCAACAGGTAGCGTCCCGCATGGGACTGGGCCAGCCGGCGCCTCGGGTGATTACGGTCACCGGCACCAACGGCAAGGGTTCGACCTGCGCGTTCGTGGCTTCATTGCTGCGAGCGCAGGGCCTGAACGTCGGTGTCTACAATTCTCCGCACTTGCTGCGTTACAACGAGCGGGTGCAGCTCAATGGCGTCGAAGCCACTGACGCGCAGCTGTGCGAAGCCTTCGCGGCGGTCGAAGCGGGGCGCGGCGACACTTCCCTGACTTACTTCGAAATGGGCACCCTGGCGGCGTTCTGGCTGTTTCAACAGGCCGGGCTCGACGCGGTGGTGCTGGAAGTCGGGCTGGGCGGGCGTCTGGATACGGTCAACGTGGTCGATGCCGACATCGCGCTGGTCACCAGCATTGGTGTCGATCATGCCGATTACCTGGGCAATACCCGCGAATCCGTGGCCTTCGAGAAGGCCGGGATTTTCCGTCAGGGCAAGCCTGCGCTGTGCGGCGATCTGAATCCTCCACAACCCCTGCTGGACAAGGCGCGCGAGCTCGCTTGCCCGTTCTTCCTGCGCGGGCGCGATTTCGATCTGGGTATCACGGATCAATTCTGGCAGTGGCGCGGTACCGATGCTGACGGTCAGGTCGTTGAGCTGCGCGATTTGCCGCTGCTTGATCTGCCGATGGAAAACGCTGCGCTGGCGTTGCAGGCTTATCTGCTGCTCGGTTTGCCATGGGATGCCAAACAGATTGTTGCGGCGTTGCAGGCGACTCGCGTGGTCGGTCGTCTTGATCGTCGCTCGTTCGAATGGAACGGCAAGCGCTTGAACCTGCTGCTGGACGTTGGCCATAACCCGCATGCGGCGGAGTATCTGGCCCGGCGTCTGGCGGCGCGTCCGCCGGTCGGCAAGCGTCTGGCGGTGTTCGGCCTGTTGGCGGACAAGGATCTGGACGGTGTCATCGGTGAATTGAATGCCAGTGTCCAGCATTGGGCGGTGGCGCCGCTGGATTCGCCGCGTGCGCGTCCGGTGGCTGAATTGAATGTTGCACTGCAGAACCTTGGCGCCTCGGTCACGTCTTATGACAGTGTGGCGGCTGCGCTGGAAGAGCAGTGTGCAGTGGCCACCAGCGACGACGAGATCTTGCTGTTCGGATCATTTTATTGTGTCGCCGAGGCCCTCGAATGGCTGTCTCGGCGCTCCACGGAGGAAGCGGCAAATGGCTTTGCTGGATAAAGCGTACAAACAGCGCATGGTCGGTGCCTTGGTGCTGGTGGCGCTGGCGGTGATTTTCCTGCCGATGCTGTTTTCCCGTCAGGATGAACAGCGTCAGGTGACCGTCGAGGCGCCGGCTGCGCCGCAAGCGCCCGCCGTGGCGCAGATCCAGATGGAAACCGTGGCCGTACCCGAGCCTCAGGTTCTGCCGCAAGAGCCAGTGCCGAGCGATGACGAAGTCGCCGAGCAGGCTGTGCCGACGGCGCCGATTGCTTCCGCCGCGCCAGCCCCGGCTCCGGCGCCGGTGGCCAAACCGGTTGCGCCGGCTCCCGCTCCCGTTCCCGTTCCCGTGGTCAAGCCAACCACGGCCCCGGCTCAGCCGATCGCTGCATTGTCTGCCAAGCCGGATACCACCCAGAGCCGCGTCGATGCCAATGGCCTGTCGGTGAGCTGGTCGGTGCAACTGGCCAGTCTGTCGAGCCGCGCCAGCGCCGAAAGCCTGCAGAAAACCCTGCGCAGCCAGGGTTACAACGCTTACATCCGTTCGGCCGATGGCAAGAACCGGGTGTTCGTCGGCCCGCTGATCGAGCGCGCAGAAGCTGATCGTCTGCGTGATCTGTTGAGCCGCCAGCAGAACCTCAAGGGGTTTGTGGTGCGCTTCCAGCCCGAGCGCGGCTGATATCTATCACTTCGATAGAAATGCACTGAAAATCGCAGCTTACCGACAGCCATGCGCTCTGCTAAAATGCGCCGCCTTATCCGTCTGTAGGCTGCACTGTGCCATTTACCTGGGTTGACTGGGCGATCGTTGCAATCATCGCCATCTCCGCTTTGATCAGTTTGAGCCGCGGCTTCGTCAAAGAAGCATTGTCGCTGGTGACCTGGATCATTGCAGGAGCCGTTGCCTGGATGTTCGGTGGCTCACTGTCCGAGTACCTCGCCGGATACATTCAAACACCGTCGGCTCGTGTGATCACGGGCTGTGCCATCATGTTTGTCGCCACACTGATCGTGGGCGCAATGATCAATTATCTTATCGGCGAGTTGGTTCGCGTCACCGGGTTGTCCGGGACCGATCGATTCCTCGGCATGGCCTTCGGCGCTGCGCGTGGCGTGTTGCTGGTGGTCGTGGCGGTCGGGCTGTTGAGCCTGGGGCCGGTACAGCAGGACGGGTGGTGGAAAGAATCACAGCTCGTGCCAAAGTTTCTATTGGTCGCAGACTGGTCCAAGAACCTGATTCTCGGGTGGAGCAGTCAGTGGCTTGCCAGCGGAATCAGCGTACCCGCTGATATTCCGTTCAAGGAGCAACTCTTGCCGTCGGCCAAAACGCCTCAGTGAGTGTTGTTCAGTTCAGATCCATTAAGTAGGGGTTGCGTCGCATGTGTGGCATCGTCGGTATCGTCGGTAAGTCGAACGTCAATCAGGCGCTGTATGACGCGCTAACCGTGCTCCAGCACCGCGGCCAGGACGCTGCCGGTATCGTGACCAGCCATGATGGCCGGTTGTTCTTGCGCAAGGACAATGGCCTGGTGCGTGACGTGTTTCAACAGCGTCACATGCAGCGCCTGGTCGGCCACATGGGTATCGGCCACGTCCGTTACCCGACTGCCGGCAGCTCGACGTCGGCCGAGGCTCAGCCGTTCTACGTCAACTCGCCTTACGGCATCACCCTGGCGCACAACGGTAACCTGACCAACGTTGAACAGTTGGCCAAAGAGATCTACGAATCCGATCTGCGTCACGTCAACACCAGCTCCGACTCGGAAGTGTTGCTGAACGTGTTCGCCCACGAGCTGGCCCAGCGCGGCAAGCTGCAACCGACCGAAGAAGACGTGTTTGCCGCCGTGACCGACGTGCACAACCGTTGCGTCGGTGGTTACGCCGTTGTGGCGATGGTGACCGGTTACGGCATCGTCGGCTTCCGTGACCCGCACGGCATCCGCCCGATCGTGTTCGGTCAGCGTCACACCGACGAAGGCGTCGAGTACATGATCGCCTCCGAAAGCGTTTCGCTGGACGTGCTTGGCTTCACTCTGATCCGCGACCTGGCACCGGGCGAAGCGGTCTACATCACTGAAGACGGCAAGCTGCACACTCGTCAGTGCGCGACCAACCCGTCCCTGACTCCGTGCATCTTCGAACACGTCTACCTGGCGCGTCCGGATTCGATCATCGACGGCGTGTCGGTCTACAAAGCCCGTCTGCGCATGGGTGAGAAGCTGGCCGAGAAGATCCTGCGCGAGCGTCCAGAACACGACATCGACGTGGTCATCCCGATTCCGGACACCAGTCGCACCGCAGCACTGGAACTGGCCAACCATCTGGGCGTGAAATTCCGCGAAGGCTTCGTCAAGAACCGTTACATCGGCCGTACCTTCATCATGCCCGGCCAGGCTGCGCGCAAGAAATCGGTACGCCAGAAGCTCAACGCCATCGAACTGGAATTCCGCGGCAAGAACGTGATGCTGGTGGACGACTCGATCGTTCGCGGCACCACCTGCAAGCAGATCATCCAGATGGCCCGTGAAGCCGGCGCGAAAAACGTCTACTTCTGCTCGGCGGCTCCGGCTGTTCGCTTCCCGAACGTGTACGGCATCGACATGCCGAGCGCTCACGAGCTGATCGCTCACAACCGTTCGACTCAGGATGTCGCCGACCTGATCGGCGCCGACTGGCTGATCTATCAGGACCTGCCTGACTTGATCGAAGCGGTCGGTGGCGGCAAGATCAAGATCGAAAACTTCGATTGCGCAGTGTTTGACGGCAAGTACGTCACCGGCGATGTCGACGAGGCTTACCTGAACAAGATCGAACAGGCACGCAACGATGCCTCGAAGGTCAAGACCCAGGCGGTCAGTGCGATCATCGATCTGTACAACAACTGAGTTTCAACCGGCCCTTAGGGGCCGGTTTTGTATCTGGCAAAAGACTTTTATTTATCGAGAACAGGGCAAGGAGTGACAGCATGAGTCAGGAATGGGATGCCGGTCGGCTGGACAGCGACCTCGAAGGCGTAGCGTTCGATACCCTGGCCGTACGTGCCGGTCAGCACCGTACGCCGGAAGGCGAGCACGGTGATCCGATGTTCTTCACTTCCAGCTATGTGTTTCGCACCGCCGCCGATGCGGCTGCGCGGTTTGCCGGGGAAGTGCCGGGCAACGTCTACTCGCGTTACACCAACCCGACCGTTCGCGCCTTCGAAGAGCGCATCGCCGCGCTGGAAAGCGCCGAGCAGGCGGTGGCCACGGCCACCGGCATGGCCGCGATCATGGCGGTGGTGATGAGTCTGTGCAGCGCCGGCGATCATGTGCTGGTGTCGCGCAGCGTGTTCGGTTCGACCATCAGTCTGTTCGAGAAGTACTTCAAGCGTTTTGGCGTGGAAGTCGATTACGTGCCGCTGGCCGATCTGTCGGCCTGGGACGCAGCGATCAAGTCCAACACCAAATTGCTGTTCGTCGAGTCGCCGTCCAATCCGTTGGCTGAGCTGGTGGATATCACCGCGCTGTCGGAAATCGCGCACGCCAAGGGTGCGATGCTGGTAGTCGACAACTGCTTCTGCACGCCTGCCTTGCAGCAGCCGCTGAAGCTGGGCGCAGACATCGTTGTGCATTCGGCCACCAAGTTCATCGATGGCCAGGGCCGTTGCATGGGCGGCGTGGTTGCCGGTCGCAGCGAACAGATGAAAGAAGTCGTCGGCTTCCTGCGTACCGCCGGGCCGACCCTCAGCCCGTTCAACGCCTGGATCTTCCTCAAGGGGCTGGAAACCCTGAACCTGCGGATGAAGGCGCACTGCGCCAATGCCCAACAACTGGCTGAGTGGCTGGAGCAGCAGGATGGCATCGAGAAGGTGCATTACGCCGGTCTCAAGAGCCATCCGCAGCACGAACTGGCTCTGCGTCAGCAGAAGGGCTTCGGCGCGGTGGTGAGCTTTGAGGTCAAGGGCGGCAAAGAGGGCGCCTGGCGCTTTATCGATGCGACCCGTTTGATCTCGATCACGGCCAACCTGGGTGACAGCAAAACCACCATCACCCACCCGAGCACCACGTCCCACGGCCGTCTGGCGCCGCAGGAGCGTGAGGCAGCCGGCATTCGTGACAGCCTGATCCGCATCGCGGTCGGTCTGGAAGACGTGGCTGACCTGCAAGCCGACCTGTCGCGCGGTCTGGCGGCGTTGTGATCGAGTTGTCTACGCCAAAGATCGGCACCCATGGCCGCGTTGCATTGGTCACGGGTGCCGCGCGCGGGATCGGCTTGGGCATCGCGGCATGGCTGATCAGCGAAGGCTGGCAGGTGGTGCTGACTGACCTGGATCGTGTGCGAGGTTCGAAAGTGGCGAAGGTGCTCGGCGAAAACGCCTGGTTCATTGCCATGGACGTCGCGGACGAAAGTCAGGTGGCGCTCGGTGTCGCTGAGGTGCTGGGGCAATTCGGTCGTCTGGATGCGCTGGTGTGCAACGCTGCCGTGGCCGATCCGCACAACATCACGCTGGAAAGCCTCGATCTGGCTTACTGGAATCGGGTGCTTGCGGTGAACCTCGGTGGGCCGATGTTGCTGGCCAAACACTGCGCGCCGTATCTGCGTGCGCACAACGGGGCGATCGTCAATCTGGCCTCGACCCGTGCGGCGCAGTCAGAACCGGATACCGAAGCCTATGCGGCGAGCAAGGGTGGTTTGCTGGCGCTGACTCACGCGCTGGCGATCAGTCTCGGGCCGGAGATTCGCGTCAATGCGGTCAGCCCGGGCTGGATCGATGCGCGGGATCCATCCGCGCGGCGCGCGGAACCGCTGACCGATACCGATCATGCCCAGCATCCGGCGGGCAGGGTGGGGACGGTCGAGGATGTGGCGGCGATGGTGGCGTGGTTGCTGTCGAAGAATGCGGGGTTTGTGACGGGGCAGGAATTCGTGGTCGATGGCGGCATGACCAAGAAGATGATTTATACGGAATGAAGCAATTTCGTCTTTTTTAGAAAAACTTCAATCCTGCTATTGACTTAGGTTCGCTACCTGCGTAAATTTCGCGGCCTCGGAGATGCAAACGGGTGATTAGCTCAGCTGGGAGAGCGTCTGCCTTACAAGCAGAATGTCGGCGGTTCGATCCCGTCATCACCCACCACTCCCGAGAGACTTGCGTAAGCAAGAACGTAGGCTGAAAGTGCCTGCACCGACGCGCAGCGGTAGTTCAGTCGGTTAGAATACCGGCCTGTCACGCCGGGGGTCGCGGGTTCGAGTCCCGTCCGCTGCGCCATATTTAACGAGCCAGGCACTGTCTGGTTCGCGATTGAAAAGCACCGAAGCTTTCAGTCAAACGAGTTACTTGAGCGCAAGCTCAAAGCGATACGCAGCGGTAGTTCAGTCGGTTAGAATACCGGCCTGTCACGCCGGGGGTCGCGGGTTCGAGTCCCGTCCGCTGCGCCATATCTGTTTCAAGGACCACTGAACGCCTTGAAACACCGAAAGCAACCTCTGGTTGATTCGGAATCGATAGCAAAGACCCTGGTCGAAAGACCGGGGTTTTTTGTGTCTGAAATTTGACCTTTCCCACATTCCTCCTTTGTAGCCGGCGACGAACGCAAGACGTGGCTCGTTCGATGCCGCCCGGCAATCTCTCCTGCGTCCATGGGTCGCTGCGATGCGATGCCGCATTGATTTTTGATTCTTTGGTCAAATTTTTGTAACTGGTTGTTTGCTGCGAGCTCAGAAACCTTTAAAGTTAACCTTTCGGTCAGCTTTGCACTGTCATCACGCCCTTTGTTTAGCCAAAAAGGGCTTCTGCAAGACTCGAGATTCCCAGTAGATAACCAGAAGGGCGGATCCATAACCGCCCAGAGGATGATCCATGTCCAACCGTGAAATATCCCGGCGCTCGTTCCTTCAGGGCGGGCTGGTGGCGGGTGTGAGCGTTACGCTCACGCCGCTCAGCAGTCAGGCGCTCGGTGCCTTGATGGAAAACAGCGTGACCGTGCCGTCCGAGCAGTGGCTCGGCAACAACGGCAAGGCGCGCCAGCGTAACGATGCATTGTCCAAGGTCCGCGGCAGCAAGGTGTTTGCTCGCGACATCCGTTCCAAGGACATGCCGGGCTGGCCCCAGCAGCAAGGCCACGCCATGTTGCTGAAAACCATCAAGGCTGACCGCATCTACGACGGCTATGACCTGTCGTGGCTTGGCGCCGATCTGCAGCCTGACCGCATCGTCACCGCTGCCGACCTGGACAAGGACGGCATCGTGTTCCCTGAAGAGCACGCACCGGATCCTCTGCTGCCGGAAGGCAAGGTGCCGATGTTCATCGGTCACCCGGTCGCGATCCTGATCTGGAACGATTTCGAGCGTTTCCGTCAGGCCAAGAACAAACTCAAATTCAATGACAAAGCGATTCGTTACGGTGCGCAAGTACCGTTCTACGAAGGCGATCCCTATGGCAGTTTCCGCTACGTGCGGGTCGGTGGTCCGACGTCGGCGGACGAGGATGAGTTCGCCAGCCTCAAGGACTCGATCCTGTTCCCGATGCTGAAGAACCGTCGCCCGGTGTGGAATTCCCAGCCGAACCTGCACGGCAACCTGACCGAGCGCGGCCTGTTCTACGCCGACCGCATGAAGAAAGAGATCGACACCCCGCCGGACAACTGGCTGGTGTTCGACGAACGCTACAAGACCCCGTCGATCGAGCCGGCCGCGATGGAGCCGGACAACGGCAACGGCTGGTACGACCCAGCGACCAAGACCCTGCATTTCGTCGTCGCCACCCAATGTCCGCTGGAAACCGCCACCGAGACCGCGAAGATGATCGGACCGTCGCGTTTCGGCCTGGCGAACCTGAACATGCACCCGGGCTACACCGTCGGTTACGGTTCCAAGGACCACAACATTTTCGTCTACTACGCAGCCCTGGCGGCGTTGTACGGTGCGGGTGTACCGATTCGCCTGGCCAACGACCGCTACGAGCAGTTCCAGAGCGGCATCAAGCGCCACCCGTTCGACATCCGCTACCAGTTGGCAGTGGACAAGACCGATCACAGCTTCAAGATTTTCCGTGCCGAGATGAGCGTCGACGGTGGCGGTCGGATCAACTACAGCCCGTCGGTGGCCGCCGTTGGCGCTACGGCGGCGCAGTCGATCTACTACATGCCGCAGAACGACCTGCAGGTCACCGCTTACCATTCCCGCGCCGTTGAAGCGGGTTCGATGCGCGGTTACGGCACCCTGCAGAGCATGGCTTCCACCGAGATGATGGTCGACGAAATCGCCGATCGCCTTGGTGTCGATGCCATTGATCTGCGCCGCAAGAATGCGCTGCGTTCGGGGATGAAAAACACCCAGGGTGCGATCCCGGCCGGTGCGTTGCGCCTGCACGAGATTCTCGACAAGGCTTCGCTGCACGAAGTGTGGAAAAACCGCGACGCGATCAAGAAGCAGCGCGAAGCGGCAGACCCGGATAACTGGTATGGCGTAGGCTTTGCCATTTGCCAGAAAGACTTCGGCACCGGTTCCGAAGCACCGATGGCCAGCATCGAATTCACCGCTGACGGGCGCATTTCCCTGCGTCATATCGGAATCGAGATCGGCACCGGCATGTCCACCTCGCAAGCGTTGGTGGTGGCTGACTTCCTCGGCAGCGCGGCTCACGACGTGAAGACCGGCGAAACCGAGTGGGATGAGATGCAGCTGGTGACCGCCGGCAACCCTTACATCATGAGCCAGGCCGAGCAGGACAACTTCCTGCGCAATCCGCGCTGGGTCGGCAAACTGGCGTCGGCCTCGTCCGCGACCAACTCCGCCTACTACTTCAGCCACGCCACCCGCGAAGCGGCGCGCGTGCTGTTCAACCACGGTCTGTGGCCGGCAGCGCTGGAGATCTGGCGTCAGGGTCCATACGGCGGCCAGGCCAACCCTTACGTGGTGCGTCGCGAAGATGCGCACTGGGTCGACGGCAAACTGACCGCCAACGGCATGCAGCCGCTGACCTTCGAAGAGCTGGCCAAACGTGCTCACGAGCGCGGTCTGGTCACTGGTGCCACGGTTCACGGTTTCAACCGCTGGAGCTGGGCCGAAGCCGAATACAGCATCGACGGCGTGCGCGAGCGTCTGCCGCTCGACGGTCTGGCGGTGAAGTACGGCGACGGCGCCCCGAAAGCGAAAAAGGCACAGATGACCAGTGCCGGTTTCCACCTGTTGGATCGGCAGAATGTTGCCTATCCGGTGGTTCAACTGAACAACGCCGCCGTGACCTATTACAGTCCGGTCGCGACGCTGGTCGAGTTGAAGGTCAACAAAGGTTCGGCAGAAGTCGAAGTGCTCAACCATCACTCGTGGCTGGAATGCGGTCGGGTGCTGGTCGAAGAACTGGTTCGTGGCCAGCTCGAAGGCGGGATCGCCATGGGCATCGGTCACGCCTTGATGGAAGAGATGCCGCTGTACGAAGGCGGGCCGGGGGAGGGTGACTGGAACTTCAACCGTTATCGCCTGCCGATGGCGCGCCATGTGGCGGTATGGAAGCAGACGTCGGAAATCCTGCCGCCGCTGTCCCCGAGCGACCCGTCCAAAGGCATCGCCGAAGTGGTGATGATCCCGGTGGTCGGCGCCATCGGTAACGCCGTGGCCCACGCCATCGGTAAACGTGTTCGCGATCTGCCAATCACTGCTGCGCGCATCAAGGAGGCCCTCAATGGCTAACCGTCCGCTTCAACTGACCCTCAACGGTCAATCCGTCGGCCCGGTGGACATCCCTGATGACCTGCCGATGATCGATTACCTGCACGAATACAAGAACCTCACCGGTTCGCGCCTGGGTTGCGGCCAGGGCATCTGCCACGCCTGCGTGGTGATCGTCGACAACCCGGACGGCAGCAGCGAAGAAGTGCGTACCTGCATCACCGGCGCGCATTACTTCGAGGGTAAGAAAGTCCGCACCATCGAAGGCCACGCCAAGCGTGACGAGCAAGGTCAGGTCACCGAGCTGAACCCGATCCAGCAGCGTTTCGTCGACGAATTCGCCTTCCAGTGCAGCTACTGCGCGCCGGGCTTCGTCAACGCCGCGACCGTGCTGGTGGAAAAGCTGCAACGCCAGCCGATCGTCGAAAGCAAACTGGAGCAAGTCATCGAGGACAGCCTCGGTCATCACGTCTGCCGTTGCACCGGGTACGTGCGTTACTACAACGCTACCCGCAACGTGCTGACCGATCTCGGCCTGGTCAAGGAGGGTTAAGCATGAAGCAATTACTGACCCGCCTGACCCTGGCGGTCGGGCTGGCTGTGCCTGTGTTGGCGGCGCATGCGGATGATCAGGTCAAGCGCGGCGAATACCTTGCCCGCGCGGCCGACTGCATGGCGTGCCACACGGCGCCAGGCGGTGCGCCGTTTGCCGGAGGCCTGCCGATCGTGTCGCCGTTCGGCACGATCTACGGCACCAACATCACTCCAAGCAAAGAGCACGGCATCGGTTTGTACAATGATGACGAATTCTTCGCTGCGCTCACTGAGGGCAAGCGTCGTGACGGCGCGAACCTCTATCCGGCGATGCCGTACACCTCCTACCACTTGATGCCGCGTGCGGATTCGGATGCGATTCATGCGTATCTGAAAACCGTCGAACCGATCGAGCGTGCAGCGCCGGTGACGAGCCTGAGCTTCCCGTTCAACGTGCGTCCGGGCTTGATTGGCTGGAACATGATGTATGGCAAAGCCTTGAAGCTCGAATCTGCCGAAGGCAAAAGCGAGGCGTGGAAACGCGGCCAGTACATGGTCGAAGTGCTTGGCCATTGCGGCGAATGCCACACGCCGCGCGGCCTGCCGGGCGCGATGCAGTTGGACAAGCGCCTGACCGGCGGCATCCTCAACGGCTACCTGGCACCGAGCCTGCTCGCCACTGATCTGGCGGCGCGCGGCTGGAACCATCAGGACCTGAGTACGTTCCTCAAGCACGGCATGAGCGCCCAGGGCACGATGTTCAACGAGATGTTTCCGGTGTTCCACAACAGCACTCAGGGTCTGAATGATCCGGATCTGGCGGCGATGGCGACTTTCCTGCTGGGCGACAAGCCTCCGGCGGCGAAAGAGCTGACCGAAGTGCCGGTGGAAAAACTCAGTGCCAGCGCTCAACGCGGCCGTCAGGAATACTTGAATGTCTGCGCTGGCTGTCATGCGGCCGGTGGCGAAGGCAAACCGCACATTGCGGTAGCCATGCGCGGCAACACCACGCTGCGCCTGGAAGATCCGCGCAACCTGTTGCGAGTGATCGAGGACGGTATCGGCGAACAGAAATTCGCCGGGTTCGAACACATGCAGCCGATGCCGGGTTTTGCCGACAAGCTCAGTGCCGAACAACTGACCGATCTGCTGAACTACCTGCGTCAGGGTTGGGGTGGGCAGTCGGCCGAGCTGGCGGTCGGCGATGTGCAGAAGCTTCAGGCTGATGCTCCGTCCATCGAGCACAAGGCGCACTGATCATGCAGCATCTCGATCTGCAGGTTGTGCGCCGGGCGCTGGAGTGGTCGACGGCGGGGCAGCGCATCTGGCTGTGTACCGTGCTGACCACCTACGGTTCGGCGCCCCGCGCGCCGGGTTCACTGCTGGCGGTGAACGACGGCGGACAGTGGATCGGGTCGTTGTCCGGTGGTTGCGTCGAGGAAGACTTTCTCGAGCGCGTCGCCGAAGGTGCATTTCTCGATGCGATCAATGTCGTGCGTTATGGCGAAGGTGACGATCCGCGTTCGCGGGTCAGCCTGCCGTGCGGCGGCATTCTCGATGTGCTGGTAGAGAAATTTGACGCCGGCTGCGATGTGCAGGCGCACCTGCGTGAACTCGAATCGGCGTTGCTGGGGCAGCGCCGGTTGATTCGCGAGGTCGATCTGGCGACGGGCGCGCGTAGCTTGTTTGCCGATCGCGAGCAGGGTGCGCGGATCGAGCGTGAAATCGACCGGGTACGGATCCGTATCGGGGCCGCCCAGCGTTTGCTGCTGGCCGGCTATTCCAGTGTGGCGCAGGCCTGTGCGGAGTTCGCGGTCGGTCTCGGCTTTGAAGTGATTCTCTGCGACCCGCGTGATGAAGTGCTGGAAGGCGTGGTGCTCAACGGCGTGGAGATCCGTCGGCAACTGCCGTCGGTGTTCATCGCCGATGGCGGTTGTCACCGTGATACGGCGGTGGTGGCGTTGACCCATGATCCGCGTATCGACGATCTGGCGATGATGGAAGCCGTGCGTACCGAGGCTTTTTATATCGGTGTGATGGGCTCGCAGCAGACATCGCAGAAACGCTTCGAGCGTTTGCGTCGGATTGGCGGTCTGGGGGAGAGCGAACTGGCGCGGATTCATGCGCCGATCGGTCTTAACCTTGGCAGCAAGACGCCGGCGGAAATCGCTTTGGCGGTGCTCGCAGATATCCTGCGGATTCGCAGCGGGATTGCACGGGATCAGTTGTGATTGATGCTGGATGTAAAAAGGGCCACTTTTCAGTGGCCCTTTTTTTGCTCATCAGAAACCGAGCTTGTCGCGCAGTCCGTAGTACCACGCGCCCAGTGCGGCAAACGGTGTGCGCAGCAGTTGCCCGCCGGGGAACGGGTAGTGCGGCAGGTCGGCAAACGCATCGAAACGCTCGGCTTGTCCGCGCAGAGCCTCGGCCAGTACCTTGCCGGCCAGGTGTGTATAGGTCACGCCGTGGCCACTGCAGCCTTGAGAATAATAGATGTTGTCGCCCAGACGTCCGACCTGAGGCAGGCGCGACAGGGTCAGCAGGAAATTGCCGGTCCAGGCGTAGTCGATTTTCACGTCCTTGAGCTGCGGGAAGGCCTTGAGCATTTTCGGGCGGATGATCGCTTCGATGTTTGCCGGATCCCGCGCGCCATATACCACGCCGCCGCCGAAGATCAGGCGTTTGTCGCCGGTGAGGCGGTAGTAGTCGAGCAGGTAATTGCAGTCTTCTACGCAGTAGTCCTGCGGCAGCAAGGATTTCGCCAGTTCATCGCCGAGCGGTTCGGTGGTGATGACCTGAGTGCCGCACGGCATCGATTTGGCCGCCAGTTCCGGCATCAGATTGCCGAGGTAGGCGTTGCCGGCAACGATGATGAATTTGGCTCGGACCTTGCCCTGCGGTGTATGCACGACCGGGTTGGCGCCGCGTTCGATGCGCACGGCCGGCGACTGTTCATGGATGGTGCCGCCCAGGGATTCCACAGCGGCGGCTTCGCCCAGCGCCAGGTTAAGCGGGTGGATGTGGCCGCCGCTCATGTCGAGCATGCCACCGACATATTGGTCACAAGCCACCACTTCGCGGATGCGGCGTTGATCGAGCAGTTCCAGTTGGGTATGGCCGAAGCGTTCCCACAAGCGCTTCTGCGATTCCAGGTGGCCCATTTGCTTGGCGGTGAGGGCGGCGAATACGCCACCGTCCTTCAAGTCGCACTGAATGTTGTACTTGCTGACGCGCTCACGAATGATCCGGCCGCCTTCGAACGCCATCTGCCCGAGCAGTTGCGCCTGCTTCGGGCCGACGCTGCGTTCGATCACATCGATGTCACGGCTGTAGCTGTTGACGATTTGCCCGCCATTGCGCCCCGAAGCGCCGAAACCGACCTTGGCGGCTTCCAGCACGGTCACGCGAAAACCGTTCTCCAGCAGGAACAGGGCCGAGGAGAGTCCCGTATAACCAGCGCCGATCACACAGACATCCGTCTCCACGTCATCCTGCAGGGCAGGGCGTGGTGGTACGGCGTTGGCCGACGCAGCGTAATAAGACTCTGGGTAAGGGGTGTTCGCCATCCTGCAGCCTCTGTTTAATATATTTTACGAGTGCAGCGATCCTACCCCAGTTGAAAAACCTCCGCCAGCCACCGAGAAATCTTCTTGCGCCGGGTCAAAATTAAATATTTTGCATATTCATAGGGTTAGGTGAAAAAAAGGTGTTGACACCCCTCCGGAATTCCGTAGAATGCCGCCTCACAGCAGGCACGTAGCTCAGTTGGTTAGAGCACCACCTTGACATGGTGGGGGTCGTTGGTTCGAGTCCAATCGCGCCTACCAAACAAAATCCGCTCTGCTGGGCGGTCTAGAAGGGCTCACCGAAAGGTGGGCCCTTTTTTGTTGTCTGCGATTTGCAGAGCCTATGCAAATTTCGGTTTGGCCCACCTCCGCTACACTTCGGCAAATTTGCAGGAGTGTATTCATGAGTCGCCAATTCAGGCGCGCCAGTCCAGGCGATATCGAAAGCCTGTTGAAGATTGATCCTGTCGCTGAAAAAAATGGCGGCCGTCGTGAGTACATCGCGAGGGCCGTTAGGGCAGAGGAGTGCTGGGTTGTCTGCGAGGCGAGCGTACCCCTCGGTTACGGATGTCTGGATCGAAGCTTTTTTGGTGAATGGTTCATACCCCTCGTGATCGTCTCCAGTGCGAACAGGCGTTCCGGTGTGGGGCGGCAAATCGTGAACGGTCTGGAGCAGCATGCTTGTGCAGAAAAGATCTTCACGTCGACCAATACGTCCAACTCGCCGATGCGGCAGCTGCTGACCAATCTTGGATATCAGCACAGCGGAATAGTAGAGAACCTTGATCCGTGGGATCCCGAGCTCATTTTTGTAAAATTCTTGAGCCAGGCGCGTATCGATCGCGATGCATTTTGATCCATTCGTCGCCGACCGTTGCGAGCGTCCTTTTAAATAGTGTGGATATTTAAGGGGTTACGCTTCTTATTAACCATTCGGTTATCAAAAATGCGTTGTTACATACTGGAAAAATCAGTAATATCCGTCCCGCGTTCACCACCACGGTTTATGCATTTTTAAATCCCAAGCTTCCATCAGCTGCTTGGGATTTTTTTTGCCCGCGATTTGCCTTTTCCGCACCTCTGCCCATTCTCTCGTCTCGCCCGCTTCTGTTTTACGGGAAGGGTGACAGGCAAGCCCACACTTTTTCGACTACTACTGATTGGCTGATTTCATCTCTGCCGGACAGGAGTTAATCGATGCTGGTTCACTGGTTTCTTGCAGCGATTCATTTACTGGCATTTGCCATGGGCTTCTGGGCGGTGTTGACGCGTGGGGCGGCCCTCAGCCGCCTGGCGTCTGGATCCGGTGAGGTCGCGCGCGTATTGCTAGCCGACAACCTTTGGGGGCTTTCGGCGCTGGTGTTGCTCATCACTGGCGGCATGCGCGCCTTCGGAGGTTACGAGAAGGGAACTGACTACTACCTGCACCAGCCGTTGTTCCATCTGAAGATGGCGTTGTTCGTGCTGATTCTGCTTCTGGAACTCGTTCCGATGATCACCCTGATCAAGTGGCGCGTGGCCAAGGCGCGCGTTGCTGTCACTGATACAGGGCGTGCGAAGGTGTTCGCACGGATCAGTCATGCCGAAGCGCTGCTGTTGATATTGATGGTCGTGGCGGCCACCGGGATGGCGCGTGGCGTCTCATTTGGCTAAGCGGGCGAGATTCCCAACCGCTATTCGGAAATGTCCGACAGCCAGCCCATGGAATGACGGTTAGTATCGGTTGCAAGAAGGCTTGAGGCAGGAAGGGGCGTAGCACGCGCCGTCACCAGGGAGGTGGGGGAATGGCAATACGGCGCTTGAATCTTTAGCCAGTCATTGGCGCGCAGGCAAACGAACTGGCTACTGACTGCGATAGGGCTCAGGGCGTTTGTGGCTTGTCCGGAGCGGTCAGGCCCGCCTGGATGCGCTGGTAGATCTCTTCCCGGTGTACTGCAACGTTCTTCGGAGCATTGATGCCGATTCGAACTTGCTGGCCGCTGACGCCGAGAATGGTGATCGTGATGTCATCACCAATGTTTATGCTTTCACCGACTTTGCGGGTGAGTATCAGCATGGTCTTCTCCTTGATTGCTTTGTAGGGCACCTGATTCAGACAGTGCAGAGGTCGGTGGTACGTATAGATTAGTGCGAAGTCTTACAGTTTGGGTGCCTCTTTCTGACGCGCAGCAGCGGCATTAATTCCCAGCGCGTAACTATACAGGGGCTGCCAGCATCAATCTCGTCCTTTTGTGCCCATTTTGCGGGGCTCCGAAAGTATTCTCGAATGTTAAGATCGCCGCTTTGAAAATTCAGAGGGAAGCGTTGTGCGCAAATTGGTCTGGGTAGTCGCGGCACTGGCATTGGCAGGATGTGGCGAAGGCAAGAGTGTGGATGCGCAAAAGCCGAAACCGGCGGTAGTAACGGCGCCTGCTGTGGTGGGTCCGCAGTGGGAGCTGGAAGTGCGCGGTGAAACCCCTCAGGCCGTCAGCGACCTCAGCGGCTGGCTGATCGAGCACGGCTTTGTGGCTAGCGTCATCAAGGATGCCAGCGGCAAGACCCGAATCCTCCTCGGTCCTTTCAATTCGAAAGATGATGCCGAGGCGCGTCAGGCGGATGTGAATGCAGCACTGGTCAAGGCGAAGAAGCAGAACATCGAAACGCTGGTGATCGAGCGCGCTCCCGCGCAATAAGCGATCCATTTGGCGGAGCTGACTAAAGGGTGCCTCCCGTGATTCGTTTTCAAGGAATCACTGAAGATACCCGGAAGGAGCTCCGCATGGCCTCCGCCAATCCTTACAAGTTGTTCGACGTTGTTTTGCGTCATAAGCAGCAGTTGAGCCCGCATCTCATGCGGATCACGCTCGCAAGCCCCACCGTCACCGAGATGGCAACCTGGGCGCCGGATCAGCGAGTAAAGCTGTTTTTCCCGGCAGCCGACGGTTCACCCGCCAGGCTTTCTCAGGGCGAGGGGTGGTACGCGCGGTTCCGCTCGATGCTGGTTGATCGTCGCCCGGCGATGCGTACCTACACCATCCGTCATTTGCGCGCGGAAGCGGGCGAAGTCGATATCGATTTCGTCCTGCACGGCGAGACCGGTCCAGCCTCCCGTTGGGCGTTGCGAGCGCTGCCTGGCGAGTCAATGCAGATTCTGGCACCCGACAGCCGATTCTCGGCACAAGAAGCAGGGGGATTTGAATGGAAGCCACCGCAAACGCTCAAGCAACTTCTGCTGGTCGCCGACGCCACAGCGTTGCCGGCCGCCATGGGGATTCTGGAAGAACTGGCGACTCTGGCTGCACCGCCGCAGACCCAGGCGTTTTTCGAAGTCGACAGTCGTGAGGACATGTTGGCGGTTCCTGACTGGCCCGGGCTTTCGGTGCAATGGCTGATCCGCAATCACGCAGCTGCCGGCACGTTGATGGTGGAAGCTGTGCGGCAGGCAACGTTGCCTGTCGATGCATCGCCCGTTGGGCAGGCGGTCGAACTGGCGGATGTCGACATCGAAGAAGAGATTCTGTGGGAGATCGCCGATACGGCCAGCGAGGGATTCTATGGCTGGATTGCCGGGGAGTCCGCCGCTGTAATGAGTCTGCGCAAGTACTTGATCAAGGAGCGTGGCATCCCTCGCGAGTCGCTCAATCTGATGGGCTACTGGCGTTACAACAAGTCCGGCGATTGAGCACAAAAAAGGCCTTGAGTTTATCGCTCAAGGCCTTTTCTTTTGATCAGGTAATCAACCGCAGGATTTCAGGTTCACCGGACCGACAAACTCGTTGCCGCGTCCCATCACGCACGCCACGCTCTGGTTGCGTTGACGTTCCCAGTCTTGCACCGGATAAGTCTTGTCCCAGGCTTCGTACAGTTGGCGATCCTGCTTCGACAAGCGCAAGCCGTACTGTTTGCTCATGTAAAAGTAGGTGCGGGCGATCATGCCGCGAATCGAAGGGCGGGGCATGACCTTCTTCGCCTTGAAGTCGACTTGAGTCAGGCATGAGCCGTACTGACCCTTTTCGACCGGCAGCCAGCCATAGCTGAAATTGCTGCGGTCGCCATTCACCTCGCCAATGCTCGGCACCAGGTTGTGCAGGTCGGCTTCGGCTTTCTGATAGCTCGGGTCGTAGCGGGCGCAATTCTTGCGACCGCCTTCCTGCCAGCATTGACGTTGATGGCCGAACTGCCAGGCCGGAACGATGTGCTCCCATTCAATGCGGGACGCCCGCTTGGCGTTCTTGCGTGGGACGTAGCCGCAGGCGGCCAGATCGACCTTGTTGCCAGTGTATTTGCACCCGCAATAAAACTCGGTGGATTGTGGAGCGTACAGCTTCCAGGCGACCTTCTTGGCCTCGGTGAACGTACGCGGCGCGCCAGCTTGCGCACCCAGGGAAATGAACAGCAACAGCACAGCAGCAAAACGCAGAATCATTGAATCAATCTTCCTTCGGCACAACCCAGAAAATCTGTACGCCGCCATCGTCGCGGTAGGCGAGGGTGACGTTGTCGTTCTCGTCGATTTCTTCCAGCAAGCGCTCCCAGTCATCCACCGGCTCGTCCGGAAGGCGGAAGATCAGTGCGGCTTTGGCTTTTTGTGCGGTAGGCGAGTTGATGATTTTTTGAACGCGCATGCCCATGCGTTCGTAAGCGTCAGGAGCATCAGGGGAAGTGGCCACGAGGTTATCCTTATTAAGCTGTACGTGCATACAGTATTTAACTGTAGGCATTTTCGCAACTGCTTAAAATTCAAGAAAATCCTCTGACAGCGGTTTTCCGATTTTGATGTCACTCAGGTGAAATTTTTCTTTTGAGGAGACGCAAGCTTCACCCTCCGTCAAGTTGACGAAGGGTGAAGTCAGTGCCCGATCAGGAAAGGATCAGGCGAGGATGAATCAGTATTCCCAGAACATCCGTTGCAGCTCTTTGCTGTCGTTGGTCTTGGTCAGCGCGACCATGGCCAGGATGCGGGCTTTCTGCGGGTTCAGATCGTGGGCAACCACCCAGTCGTACTTGTCGTCAGGCTGTTCGGCGTTGCGCAGGACGAAACCACCGGCATTGACGTGAGACGAGCGAATGATCTGCACGCCGTCCTTGCGCAGCGCCTGCAGGGTCGGAACCACGCGGGAGGAAACCGAACCGTTGCCGGTACCGGCATGGATGATCGCCTTGGCGCCGGACTGGGCGAGGGCCTTGTAGGCTGTGTCGCTGACATTGCCGTAGGAATAGGCGATTTCTACATCAGGAAGGCTCTTGATGTTTTTGATATCGAATTCCGAATCCATGGTGTGGCGCTTGGCTGGCAGGCGGAACCAGTAGGATTTGCCTTCAACCACCATGCCGAGCGGGCCCCAGGCGCTTTTGAAGGCTTCGGTCTTGATGTTGATCATCTTGCTGACGTCGCGACCCGACTGGATTTCATCGTTCAGGGTCACCAGTACGCCTTTACCGCGAGCTTCTTTGCTGCTGGCGACAGCCACGGCGTTGTACAGGTTCAGCATGCCGTCCGCCGACATGGCGGTGCCCGGGCGCATGGAGCCGACGACGATGATCGGCTTGTCGGTTTTTTCCACCAGATTCAGGAAGTACGCGGTTTCTTCCAGAGTGTCGGTGCCGTGAGTGATGACGATGCCATCGACGTCTTTGCTGTCGGCCAGTTCGGAAACGCGACGACCCAATTGCAGGAGGTTTTCGTTGGTGATGCTTTCCGAGGCGATTTGCATGACCTGTTCGCCGCGTACATTGGCCAGCGTGCTCAGTTCGGGAATGCCGGCGATCAATTGTTCGATGCCCACTTTCGCAGCCTGATAGGTCGCGCTGTTGGCAGCGCTGGCGCCTGCGCCGGCAATGGTGCCGCCGGTGGCCAGTACCACCACGTTGGCCAGTTTGGTCTGGGTTTCAGCTTCTTTTGCCTGGAGGGCGGTTGGCAGGAGCAGGAGGAGGGCCAAAGCGCCCGGAACGAAACTCTTCAAAGCAGATGTCATTATTTTTCTCTCTAGTAGTGAGACGGTGCTGATGCAGGTTCATCTAGATGCGCCCCGGGCCGATCTGAATGCCAGGGGTGCAGGGAGGGAGCAGGATCTGTACCAGTCGTACTGTGCGTGAGAGAAATGTTTAACCTTATGATTTAAATCAAGATTTATTTGAAGTGTGGTTGTGAGCTTGTCTCGCTCATCCGGGTTTCCGAACACAGGCTGTTTTCTCGTTCGGCTCACCGAAAAGGACTACGAACCTCGTCCACAGACTGAACTGGCTGCTTTCCAGATCTCTGCTAAAGAAAACGGCGCGCTGGCCGATGCGCCTTGACAGGGATTCAATTTTTCAGGAGTTCACATGTCATTGACTATCGGTTTTTCAAATCCCGGTTCGGTCACGATCGGCGGTAAAACTGCTGCGACGATCAATGCAATGAGTGAAGCTGAAGCCGATGCGTCAGCCGAGGCACTGGGTACCGAGAAGGTTGAAACCAATCAGGTCAGAACCGGTGGTCCTGCCCAGGAAGCAAGCGCGAGCGAGGCTGAAGGCGGTGACAATCTGAGCATCACTATCAAGACGTTGCTCAAGCGCATGCAGGAATTGCAGAAGCAGCTTCAGGAGCAGCAACAGCAACTGGCCGCCGCGCAGGCTGCGAGTTATCCAACCCCCGAAGCCAAGTCGCAAGCGGTGATGTCCATCCAGGGGCAGATCGCTCAAACCAGCGGTGCCCTGCTGGAAGTCTCGGCTGCACTGGTCAAGGAAATGTCGAAGGGTTCTTCTGCTGGTAACGTGGTCAACACCACGGCTTGAGCGCTCAAGGGGCGGATCGATGGATTCGCTCTGCAACGCAATACCGATTTCTGATTGTTGACAAATGAAGGCGTGATTCGCATAGTTCGGTCTACGCAAACGTTTGCGCGGCCTTCGCGATGGATTGAATTGTCGTGGGTGCAGCGAGCTTACGCCAGCGCAAGCGTTGCTCACAATAATCATAAGATCGGAGTGAACCCATGAAGCTGCCATTCGCTGGACGTCTTCTTGCTGTCGCCATGCTGGCTGCCGCATCCGCCGCACTGCCTGTCTCTTCGGCTTTCGCCGAATCCCCTGAAAAACCCAAAGTCGCCCTGGTCATGAAATCCCTGGCCAACGAATTCTTCCTGACCATGGAAGACGGCGCCAAGGCCTACCAGAAAGAACATTCCGCCGATTTCGACCTGATCTCCAACGGCATCAAGGACGAAACCGACACGGCGGGGCAGACGCGCATCGTCGAGCAGATGATTCTGGCGAAGGTCAACGCACTGGTCATCGCACCGTCTGATTCCAAGGCGATGGTGCCGGTGATCAAGAAAGCCGTCGATGCCGGTATCACTGTGATCAACATCGACAACCAGCTCGATCCGGCTGTGATCAAAAGCAAGAACATCAGCGTTCCGTTCGTAGGCCCGGACAATCGCAAAGGCGCGCGTCTGGTGGGCGAGTACCTGGCCAAACAACTGAAGGCCGGTGACGAAGTGGGCATCATTGAAGGCGTCTCCACGACCACCAACGCCCAGCAGCGTACCGCAGGCTTCAAGGACGCGATGGAGGCTGCGCAGATCAAGGTTGTCTCCCTGCAGTCCGGCGATTGGGAGATCGACAAGGGCAACAAGGTGGCCGCTTCGATTCTCAGCGAATATCCGGACGTCAAGGCGCTGCTGGCCGGCAACGACAGCATGGCCGTGGGCGCCGTTTCCGCCGTGCGTGCTGCCGGCAAGGCTGGGCAGGTGCTGGTTGTTGGTTACGACAACATCAATGCCATCAAACCGATGCTGAAGGACGGCCGCGTTCTGGCGACGGCCGACCAGTACGCCGCGAAGCAAGCGGTGTTTGGCATTGAGACTGCGCTGAAAATCATCAAGGGCGAGAAAGTCGACAGTGGTGCCAATGGCGTGATCGAAACGCCGGTCGAGCTGGTCACCAAGTAAGTCCACTGGCGACACAATGGCGCTCGTCCGTCCGGGCGAGCGCATGGAGATTTTTATGTCAGTTTCCGCTCCGAACGCTGTCCTCTCGGTCAGCGGTATCGGCAAGACCTACGCGCAACCGGTTCTGACCGGCATCGACCTGACGTTGATGCGCGGTGAAGTACTGGCGCTGACCGGTGAGAATGGTGCCGGCAAAAGCACCCTCTCGAAGATCATCGGCGGGCTGGTCACACCTACCACCGGCCAGATGCAGTTCCAGGGCAAGGAATATCGCCCCGGCAGCCGCACGCAGGCTGAAGAGCTGGGTGTGCGCATGGTCATGCAAGAGCTCAATCTGCTGCCGACGCTTTCAGTGGCGGAGAACCTGTTCCTCGACAACCTGCCGAGCAACGGTGGCTGGATCAGTCGCAAGCAACTGCGCAAAGCCGCTATCGAAGCCATGGCTCAAGTCGGCCTCGACGCCATCGACCCGGACACACTGGTCGGCGAGCTTGGGATCGGTCACCAGCAAATGGTCGAAATCGCCCGTAACCTGATCGGCGATTGTCACGTGCTGATCCTTGATGAACCGACCGCGATGCTGACCGCGCGCGAAGTCGAGATGCTGTTCGAGCAGATCACCCGGTTGCAGGCGCGCGGCGTCTCGATCATCTACATCTCCCATCGCCTCGAAGAACTGGCCAGGGTCGCTCAGCGCATTGCTGTGTTGCGTGACGGTAACCTCGTTTGCGTCGAGCCGATGGCCAATTACAACAGCGAGCAACTGGTCACCCTGATGGTCGGTCGCGAGCTGGGCGAGCATATCGATCTGGGGGCTCGCCATATCGGCGCGCCGGCCCTGACGGTCAAAGGCCTGACCCGCTCCGACAAGGTTCGCGACGTGTCCTTTGAGGTTCGCGCCGGTGAGATTTTTGGCATTTCGGGGCTGATCGGGGCAGGGCGCACCGAACTTTTGCGGCTGATCTTCGGTGCTGATGTCGCGGACAGCGGCACGGTGGCACTCGGTTCACCGGCAAAAGCGGTGAGCATTCGCTCGCCAGTCGATGCGGTGCGCAACGGCATCGCCTTGATCACCGAAGATCGCAAGGGCGAAGGACTGCTGCTGAGTCAGTCGATCAGCGCCAACATTGCCCTGGGCAACATGCCGGAAATTTCCAGTGGCGGGTTCGTCAACAACGGCGACGAAACGAAGCTCGCGCAACGGCAGATCGACGCCATGCGTATCCGCAGTTCCAGCCCGACGCAGCTGGTATCCGAGCTGTCCGGCGGCAATCAGCAAAAGGTGGTAATCGGTCGCTGGCTTGAGCGCGACTGCTCGGTGTTGCTGTTCGACGAGCCGACTCGTGGTATCGACGTCGGTGCCAAATTCGATATCTATGCCTTGCTCGGCGAACTGACCCGGCAGGGCAAGGCCTTGGTCGTGGTGTCCAGCGATTTGCGCGAGTTGATGCTGATCTGCGACCGCATCGGTGTGTTGTCGGCGGGGCGTCTGATCGATACGTTCGAACGCGACAGCTGGACCCAGGATGACTTGCTTGCCGCCGCATTCGCCGGCTACCAGAAACGTGATGCGTTGCTCAACGAAGCAGCGCCTAGGGATCTCCCATGAAAACTGCATCTTCCGCCGGCAAATCCAGTGGCAATTTCTACGGCCTTGGCACTTATCTGGGCCTCGCGGGCGCCTTGCTGGCAATGATTGCGCTGTTCTCGGTCATGAGCAGCCATTTCCTGTCGTACAACACCTTCAGCACCCTGGCCAACCAGATTCCCGACCTGATGGTGCTGGCAGTGGGCATGACCTTCGTCCTGATCATCGGCGGTATCGATCTGTCGGTGGGCTCGGTACTGGCACTCGCGGCCTCCACTGTCAGCGTGGCGATTCTTGGCTGGGGCTGGAGCGTACTGCCGGCGGCCTTGCTGGGTATGGCTGTCGCGGCGTTGGCTGGCACGGTAACTGGCTCGATTACCGTGGCGTGGCGAATTCCGTCGTTCATCGTGTCTCTGGGTGTTCTGGAGATGGCCCGTGGTCTGGCCTATCAGATGACCGGTTCGCGCACGGCCTACATCGGTGATTCCTTCGCCTGGCTGTCGAACCCGATCGCCTTCGGCATTTCGCCGTCGTTCATCATTGCCTTGCTGGTCATCTTTATTGCCCAGGCCGTTCTGACCCGTACTGTGTTCGGTCGCTACCTGATCGGCATTGGCACCAACGAAGAAGCGGTGCGTCTGGCGGGGATCAATCCAAAACCCTACAAGATCCTGGTCTTCAGTCTGATGGGGCTGCTCGCCGGCATTGCGGCGCTGTTCCAGATTTCCCGGCTGGAAGCGGCCGACCCGAACGCCGGTTCCGGCCTTGAGCTGCAAGTGATCGCTGCGGTGGTGATCGGCGGCACCAGCCTGATGGGCGGACGTGGTTCGGTAATCAGCACCTTTTTCGGCGTGTTGATCATCTCCGTCCTGGCGGCCGGTCTGGCGCAGATTGGCGCGACCGAGCCGACCAAGCGCATCATCACCGGCGCGGTGATCGTAATCGCCGTGGTGCTCGATACCTATCGCAGTCAACGCGCAAGCCGACGGGGCTGATAAATGGCAACGATCAAGGATGTGGCGGCACTCGCAGGAATTTCCTATACGACCGTGTCCCACGTAGTAAACAAGACCCGGCCGGTGAGCGAAGAGGTGCGGGTCAAGGTCGAGGCGGCGATCAAGAGTCTCGACTATGTACCGAGCGCCGTGGCCCGGTCGCTGAAAGCGAAAACCACCGCCACCATCGGTTTGCTGGTGCCCAACAGCCTCAACCCATACTTCGCCGAACTGGCGCGCGGGATCGAGGATTACTGCGAGCGTAACGGTTACTGCGTGATTCTCTGCAACTCCGACGACAACCCGGACAAGCAGCGCAGCTACCTGCGGGTCCTGTTGGAAAAACGCATCGACGGCTTGATCGTCGCCTCGGCGGGTGGCGACAGCGGTCTGGCGCAAGGGTTGGCGGGTGTAAAGACGCCGATGGTAATCGTCGACCGTGGGCTCGAAGGCGTGGATGCCGACCTGGTGCGCATTGATCACGAATATGGCGCGTACCTCGCGACGCGGCATCTGCTCGAGCTCGGTCATCGCGATATCGCCACGATCGGTGGTCCGGCCAGCACCAGTGTCGCGCAAATGCGTCAGGCCGGTTTTGCTCGAGCGCTGAAAGAGGCCGGTGTTGAAGTGGCCCCGTCGCGCATGCTGGAAAGCGACTTCACCAGCACTGGCGGTTACAACGCTGCTTCCATCCTGCTTGAACGTAACCCGCCGAGCGCGATTTTTGCCGGTAACGACATGATCGGCATTGGTGTGCTGCGGGCGGCGGCAGAGCGCAACGTGCGCGTGCCCGCCGAGTTGTCGGTGATCGGTTTCGACGATATCCAGATGAGTCGTTACGTGTATCCCGCGCTGACGACCGTGGGCCAGTCGATCCTGCAATTGGGCGAGATGGCCGCGGAAGTTCTGTTGCGAAGAATTGCCACCCCGGATCTGGCGACGGATCAGCGGATCGTGACCCCGAGTATTGTCCTGCGCGAATCGACTGCACCGCTGTCCGGCGTGTTCACCGAATACCGCTGAAACGAATTGAAGAGTAGTGATGTATGTCCGCAAATGTAGTAGTAATAGGCAGCCTGAACATGGACCTGGTCACCCGGGCGCCGCGCTTGCCCCGGGGCGGTGAGACGCTGATCGGTCATTCCTTCGCGACCGTGTCCGGTGGCAAGGGCGCCAATCAGGCGGTGGCCGCTGCGCGACTGGGAGCGCAAGTGTCGATGGTCGGCTGTGTCGGCAACGATGAATATGGCGTGCAATTGCGCGACGCGTTGCTGGCCGAGCAGATCGATTGCCAGGCGCTCAGCGTGGTGGAGGATTCCAGTGGCGTGGCGCTGATCGTGGTCGATGACAACAGTCAGAACGCAATTGTCATCGTGGCCGGTGCCAATGGCTCGATGACCCCGGCGGTCATCGACCGGTTCGACGCCGTGCTAAAGGCTGCCGACGTGATCATCTGCCAGTTGGAAATCCCTGATGCCACCGTAGGCCATGCCCTCAAGCGCGGACGTGAGCTGGGCAAGACAGTCATCCTCAACCCGGCGCCGGCCAGCCGTCCGCTGCCGGCAGACTGGTTTGCCGCCATCGATTACCTGATTCCCAACGAGAGCGAGGCCGCCGCCCTCAGCGGTTTGCCGGTGGACTCGCTGGAGACCGCTGAAAAAGCCGCGGCGCACCTGATTTCACTGGGCGCCGGCAAGGTCATCATCACGCTGGGCGCTCAAGGCTCTTTGTTCGCCAACGGTACGGGTTACCAGCATTTTCCTGCACCCAAAGTGAAGGCTGTCGACACCACCGCCGCCGGGGACACTTTTGTCGGCGGATTTGCCGCTGCACTGGCGGCCGGCAAAACCGAGGACGAGGCCATTCGTTTCGGGCAGGTCGCTGCGGCCCTGTCGGTTACCCGGGCAGGTGCCCAGCCGTCCATTCCCACCACCTCCGACGTACAGGCATTCAAACCCGCATGAAAAAGACTCCTTTGCTCAATGTCGCCCTGTCGCGGCTGATTGCCTCCCTCGGCCACGGCGACGTGGTCGTGATCGGTGATGCCGGCCTGCCGGTGCCGCCGGGTGTCGAGCTGATCGACCTGGCGTTGACGCACGGCGTGCCGGATTTCGTCAGCACCCTGAAAGTCGTGCTCAGCGAGATGCAGGTGGAAAGCCACGCGCTGGCCAAGGAGATTTTCGACAAGCAACCGACCGCGCTGTCCACGCTGGACGAGCTGAATGACGAAGGCTCGCTGGGGCGGCGTGACCTGCTCAGTCACGAGCAATTCAAAGTACTCAGCCGACAGGCACGAGCGATTGTTCGTACGGGAGAATGCCAGCCGTACTGCAACATCGTGCTGGTGGCTGGGGTTACGTTCTAAACAGGGTTCGCCCCTTTTGATTTCATCTGCACAAGGAATGCGCCATGCACCGCTATGCTCAAAAATTGCATCAATTGATTCGGGGGCTGCTGCTTTTGTCCGTGATAACCGCGACCGGCGCCCAGGCGGCGGAAAAGATCGACCTGATCATTGACACCGATCCGGGTGCCGACGACGTGGTCGCCCTGTTGTTTGCCCTGGCCTCCCCGGAAGAGCTGAACATTCGCGCGTTGACCACCGTGGCCGGCAATGTGCGTCTGGACAAGACTTCGCGCAATGCCAGGTTGGCCCGTGAGTGGGCTGGGCGGGAAGATATTCCGGTGTACGCCGGGGCGCCAAAACCGCTGATGCGCACGCCGATCTACGCTGAAAACATCCATGGCAAGGAAGGCCTGTCGGGTGTCACCGTGCATGAGCCGAAGAAAGGCCTGGCCGAAGGCAATGCGGTCAACTATCTGATCGACACCCTGAAAAAAGCCAAGCCGCACAGCATCACCATCGCGATGCTCGGCCCGCAGACCAACCTGGCCCTGGCGCTGATCCAGGAGCCGGAGATCGTTCAGGGCATCAAGGAAGTCGTGATCATGGGGGGCGCTCACTTCAATGGCGGCAACATCACGCCAGTGGCCGAATTTAACTTGTACGCCGACCCGCAAGCCGCGGAAGTTGTGCTCAAAAGCGGCGTGAAACTGACTTATCTGCCGCTGGACGTGACCCACAAGATCCTCACCAGTGACGCACGCCTGAAGCAGATTGCGGCGCTGAACAACAATGCGAGCAAGATTGTCGGCGACATCCTCAACGAGTACATCAAAGGGGATATGGAGCACTACGGCATTCCGGGTGGCCCGGTGCATGACGCCACCGTCGTGGCTTATCTGCTCAAGCCTGAACTCTTCACGGGTCGTTCGGTGAATGTGGTGGTCGATAGCCGTGAAGGCCCGACATTCGGCCAGACCATTGTCGACTGGTATGACGGCCTGAAGGCGCCGAAGAACGCTTTCTGGGTGGAGAACGGCGATGCCCAAGGCTTCTTCGATCTGCTGACCGAGCGTCTGAAGCGTCTGAAGTAAGCCATACGCCCGCAAGCGCCAGCTTGCGGGCTTTTACTTTCTCTCGGTGTCCGATGTCCCTCCGAAGTCATCGGGATACTTCTCGAACAGCTGGGCAATGAACGACTGTGCGCCTTGCGTTCCCAGGGTCTTCACCAGCAAGTCAATGCTGATCAATGCCAATTCCTCCGGGCTGCCCGGACTGTAAGAGCTGTGCCCTTGCGGCCAGGTGGCCTTGATGTCGGCGGTAATGCTTACGGTGGTCATGGCAAGGCTCGGTCACGGGATTGAAGTCTTGAGTTAACCACTTTGTCGGGCGGTTAGCACTGCGACTTAGGCATGAGCACAGGGCTATGCGACACTTGGTCGTTTCCGCAAAAAAACAAGGATTGCGCTGTGCAGATCGATTTGAATAGCCCCGACGGCCTGACCCTTGATGCTGTCCGCCGGATGCTGGCGTCGGCGAGTGATGACGAACATACCCAGCTGCGCGTGACCAAGGGCGGGATTGCTTATATTTCTTCGGGTGTCACTGGCGGTCAGGACATCGACGGTTTGCTGTTTCGCCTGGAGACTTGGGCTAAAGGATCGGGATATGTGGGAAATGTCGCGGCCAGTGATGAAGTCTGGGTTATGCAGATCTTCAATGCGCTCAAGGACAACTGGCCGAACCCGCCCTTTGACTACATTGATGTCTACTGAACGTCATTAATATTCAGTGACGTTTTACGGGGTGAAGCGACAGGCGTTGCTCAGGCACACTCGGCGTTTTTCCGATGGTGGGGCAGGGTGATGGCACTCGTCGGGAAACCAATCGCCGTATTGGTGGTCGCACGATCTCTGGTAAAAATTGAATAAGGAGGCTTCATGCCTTGGAAGTTCGCGTCACTGGGTGCACTGATGGCCGTTGCTTTGTTGGGTGGTTGCACCACGACCTCCAGCGAGTCGCAAAAGGATCCCGTGGCGACTGAGGCCGGACATGGTCGTTGTGAAGTATCGGCTGCGGAGTTCGCTCTCGGCAAGAAAGCTTCGCCAGAGCTGTTGGAGCAAGCACGCAAAAAAGCCGGTGCGCAGAACGCCCGGTTCCTCAAGCCGAATGACATGATTACTTTGGAGTACCGCTCCGATCGCCTCAACCTGAATACCGATCAGAACCTGGTGGTCACTCGCGTCAGCTGCGGCTGAGTTTCGGGCATTTGTCTTACCCATAAAAAACCCCGTCACATGGACGGGGTTTTTTTAGTGCGCCGGGAAATTACTCTGGGCGAACTTGTGCAGCTTGCATACCCTTTTGGCCTTTCTCAGCCACGAAGGAGACGGTCTGGCCTTCTTTCAGGCTTTTGAAACCGTCAGTTTCGATAGCTTTGAAGTGTACGAACAGGTCGTCACCGCCACCTTGAGGAGTGATGAAGCCGAAGCCTTTTTCATCGTTGAACCATTTAACGGTGCCGGTTTGGCGATTAGACATGGTGTATCTCCAAGAAACATATATTTTCAGTAGTACTGTGCTGCTCAGGCCAACTGGGCACACCGGGGTATCATAGTCGAAATGTTCGCTTTGGTAGCCCCCCGGACGTGCTGTTTGCCAATCAGTCGTGTTTTCTTTACTGCCTGTTTCGGCTGGAGGCCCCGGTTTAAAAGGCTTCGAGCGAAAAATAAAGACAATAAAAAAACCTGTAAAACCTGCATAAATCGTACGAAATGGCCTTAATCAGATGCTTTTCAGCGGTTCTGGAGGCAGTGAAAAGGCCTGTTTCATCATTTTTTCGCCGGGGTATTGGCCTTGCATTTGGCAATTTGCCCCAAGGCTTTCTGTTGCAGTTCAGGCGTGGCCTTGTTGTCCATCAATGCCTGAATGTCGCTGGCCGGGTAGGACTTGATGGCATCGGCACCGCACGCGCAGTGGGATTTTGCGGCAGCGGCGCCGATTTGCGGAGTGGCCGCCTGGGTGCACTGAGCCATGTATTTCTCACGCTCGCCCTTTGGCCAGTCGGCGTGGGCGCTCAGCGGCAGCAGCAAAACGAGGGGGGCGACTGCAGCAAGCAGGGTGTTAAGACGCATGCGAGGATGCTCCTTGTGGGTCAATGTCTTGTTATCTGAGGGCCCAAAGGCCGATCAAGTTCAGCACTCTGGCATAAAACAGACGATTTGCCTCTCGCTAAAACCTGAGTGCATCGGTGACCGTTCATCTGTGCTAGCATGCCTGGCTCGGGCGTTCGCAGGCTCCGGATGACCTTCAGTCCCGGTAGCGGCAGCGCACGAATTTTCCGATTTGAATCCCAGTCACTCTGGTTCGGTTTTCCGGTTGGCCGCAAGGCTCCTGCCGCTGTAAGGCAGGCGTTCGTCATTGAATGGCCTGGATCGGATCTTGTACTGGCTCATCCCAACCCACGTGACCTTTGGTAGGGGTCACCACTAGGAGAGGAGGCGCCATGCCAACTATTACTCTTCCCGACGGCAGTCAACGTTCATTCGATCACCCGGTTTCCGTAGCCGAGGTCGCCGCCTCCATCGGTGCAGGTCTGGCCAAGGCCACCGTAGCCGGCAAGGTCAATGGCAAGCTGGTCGACGCCTGCGACATCATCGACAGCGATGCGACGCTGCAAATCATCACGCCAAAGGATGAAGAGGGGCTGGAGATCATTCGCCACTCTTGCGCCCACCTGGTCGGCCATGCGGTCAAGCAGCTGTACCCGACTGCAAAAATGGTCATCGGGCCGGTCATCGACGAAGGTTTCTACTACGACATCGCCTTCGAGCGTCCTTTCACTCCGGACGACATGGCCGCCATCGAGCAGCGCATGCACCAGCTGATCGATACAGAATATGACGTCATCAAGAAAGTCACTCCGCGTGCCGAAGTGATCGAAGTGTTCAAGGCTCGTGGCGAAGACTACAAGCTGCGCCTGGTCGAAGACATGCCGAACGAGCAGGCCATGGGCCTGTACTATCACGAAGAATACGTCGACATGTGCCGCGGTCCGCACGTGCCGAACACTCGCTTCCTGAAATCCTTCAAGCTGACCAAGCTGTCCGGCGCCTACTGGCGCGGTGATGCCAAGAACGAGCAATTGCAGCGCGTTTATGGCACCGCGTGGGCTGACAAGAAGCAACTGGCTGCTTACATCCAGCGTATTGAAGAAGCTGAAAAGCGCGATCACCGCAAGATCGGCAAGCGCCTGGGCCTGTTTCATACCCAGGAAGAAGCGCCGGGCATGGTGTTCTGGCACCCGAACGGCTGGACGCTGTACCAGGTGCTCGAGCAGTACATGCGCAAAGTGCAGCGCGACAACGGCTATCTCGAGATCAAGACGCCGCAAGTCGTTGACCGCAGCCTGTGGGAGAAATCCGGGCACTGGGCAAACTACGCCGACAACATGTTCACCACTGAGTCGGAAAGCCGCGACTACGCTATCAAGCCAATGAACTGCCCATGCCATGTGCAGGTGTTCAACCAGGGCCTGAAGAGCTACCGCGAGCTGCCGATGCGTCTGGCCGAGTTCGGCGCCTGCCACCGTAACGAGCCATCGGGTGCGCTGCACGGCATCATGCGTGTGCGTGCGTTCACTCAGGACGACGCCCACATCTTCTGCACCGAAGAGCAGATGCAGGCTGAATCCGCTGCGTTCATCAAGCTGACCATGGATGTTTACCGCGACTTCGGCTTTACCGACGTCGAGATGAAGCTGTCCACTCGTCCGGAAAAACGCGTCGGTTCCGACGAGCTGTGGGATCGCGCCGAAGCAGCTCTGGCTGCAGCCCTTGATAGCGCGGGTCTGCCTTACGATCTGCAGCCGGGTGAGGGGGCGTTCTACGGTCCGAAAATCGAATTCTCGCTGAAAGATTGCCTCGGCCGCGTGTGGCAGTGTGGTACCTTGCAGCTCGATTTCAACCTGCCTGTGCGTCTGGGAGCCGAATACGTTTCCGAAGACAACAGCCGCAAGCATCCGGTGATGTTGCACCGTGCGATCCTCGGTTCGTTCGAGCGTTTCGTCGGAATTCTGATCGAGCACTACGAGGGTGCGTTCCCTGCGTGGCTGGCGCCAACCCAGGCAGTGATCATGAATATCACTGATAAACAGGCAGATTTCGTCGCTCAGGTCGAAAAAACTCTCAACGAAAGCGGGTTTCGTGCCAAGTCCGACTTGAGAAATGAAAAGATCGGCTTTAAAATCCGCGAGCATACTTTGCTCAAGGTTCCATATCTCTTGGTTATTGGGGATAAGGAAGTCGAGATGCAGACTGTCGCTGTGCGTACTCGTGAAGGTGCTGACCTGGGCTCGATGCCCGTCGCCCAGTTCGCTGAGTTTCTCGCGCAAGCGGTTTCCCGGCGTGGTCGCCCAGATTCGGAGTAATTATTATTAAGCGTGAAATGAGACAAGATAAACGAGCTGCACCGAAAGCCCCGATCAACGAGAATATCTCGGCACGCGAGGTTCGGTTAATTGGCGCTGATGGCGAGCAGATTGGCATCGTCTCGATTGATGAAGCGCTTCGTATTGCTGAAGAAGCAAAGCTTGATCTGGTAGAAATTTCTGCCGACGCAGTCCCACCGGTTTGCCGTGTGATGGACTACGGCAAATCGATCTTCGAAAAGAAGAAGCAGATTGCTGCGGCGAAGAAAAACCAGAAGCAGATTCAGGTAAAAGAAATCAAGTTTCGTCCAGGGACGGAGGAAGGGGATTACCAGGTAAAACTGCGCAACCTGGTACGTTTCCTGAGTGACGGGGACAGGGCCAAGGTATCCTTGCGATTCCGCGGCCGTGAGATGGCCCACCAGGAGCTGGGGATGGAACTCCTCAAGCGGGTTGAACAAGACCTGCTCGAGTACGGTTCGGTCGAACAGCATCCTAAGATGGAAGGACGCCAGCTGATCATGGTCATCGCCCCGAAAAAGAAGAAGTAATCAACAGGGCACGGCAGGCCTTCTGATTATGTTTATCAACTGAATGCGGAGTATCCGAACATGCCAAAGATGAAAACCAAAAGTGGTGCTGCTAAGCGGTTTCTGAAAACTGCTAACGGTATCAAGCACAAGCACGCTTTCAAGAGCCACATCCTGACCAAAATGTCGACCAAGCGTAAGCGTCAACTGCGCGGTAGCAGCTTGCTGCATCCGTCTGACGTGGCAAAAGTCGAGCGCATGCTGCGCCTTCGTTAATTTTTGGATCAAGAATAGAGGAAGTAACTCATGGCTCGTGTAAAGCGTGGCGTCATTGCCCGTAAACGTCACAAAAAAATTCTGAAACTTGCTAAAGGCTACTACGGCGCACGCTCCCGCGTATTCCGTGTTGCCAAGCAAGCGGTAATCAAGGCAGGCCAATACGCCTACCGTGACCGTCGTCAGAAAAAACGTCAGTTCCGCGCTCTGTGGATCGCTCGTATCAACGCTGGTGCTCGTGTTAACGGTCTGTCCTACAGCCGTTTCATCGCTGGCCTGAAAAAAGCGTCCATCGAGATCGACCGTAAGGTTCTGGCTGATCTGGCAGTGAACGAAAAAGCGGCGTTTGCTGCGATTGTCGAGAAAGCTAAAGCCACCTTGGCTTAAGTACCCCCGACAGTCACCCGGCCTCACCTCTGTGGAGCCAGGTGTTAAACGTCATAGATAGGGGAAGAGCCTTCAAGCTCTTCCCCTATTTTGTATCTGGAGTCTGTACATGGAAAACCTGGATGCGCTGGTCTCTCAAGCACTAGAGGCTGTGCAAAGCGCTGAAGATATCAATGCCCTGGAGCAAATCCGGGTTCAATACCTTGGCAAAAAAGGTGAATTGACTCAGGTGATGAAGACCCTGGGGAATTTGCCGGCAGAAGAGCGTCCGCAGGTCGGCGCCCTGATCAACGTTGCCAAGGAACGTGTCACAGGCGTTCTCAATGCGCGCATGGCTCTGTTTGAGGAAGCCGAACTGGCTGCCAAGCTGTCTGCCGAATCCATTGACGTGACCCTGCCGGGCCGTGGTCAGACCTCCGGTGGTCTGCATCCGGTAACCCGGACTCTGGAACGTATCGAACAGTTCTTCACTCATATCGGCTACGGCATTGCCGAAGGCCCTGAGGTCGAAGACGACTATCACAACTTCGAGGCGCTCAACATCCCAGGCCATCACCCGGCCCGGTCGATGCATGACACCTTCTATTTCAACGCCAACATGTTGCTGCGCACCCATACCTCGCCGGTACAGGTCCGCACCATGGAATCGAAAAAGCCGCCGATCCGCATCGTCTGCCCAGGCCGTGTGTATCGCAGCGACTCCGATATCACCCACTCGCCGATGTTCCACCAGGTCGAAGGCCTGCTGGTCGATCGCGATATCAACTTCGCCGACCTCAAAGGCACGATCGAAGAGTTCCTGCGGGTGTTCTTCGAAAAAGAACTGGCCGTGCGTTTCCGTCCTTCGTACTTCCCGTTCACCGAGCCTTCCGCCGAAGTCGACATGGAATGCGTGATGTGCAGCGGTAAAGGCTGCCGCGTCTGCAAACAGACCGGCTGGCTGGAAGTGATGGGCTGCGGCATGGTTCATCCGAACGTATTGCGCATGTCCGGGATCGATCCGGAAGAGTTCTCGGGCTTTGCCTTCGGCATGGGCGTTGAGCGTCTGGCCATGCTGCGTTACGGCGTGAACGACTTGCGTCTGTTCTTCGACAACGACTTGCGGTTCCTCGCGCAATTTCGCTAGTCGTAACGAATTCTTAGGAGAGCAGGATGAAATTCAGTGAACAATGGCTGCGTGGCTGGGTCAGCCCGCAGGTAGATCGCGACGCGCTGGTTGCCCGTCTGTCGATGGCCGGTCTTGAGGTTGATAGCGTTACGCCGGCCGCCGGTGTTTTCAGTGGCGTGGTTGTGGGCGAGGTGCTGAGCACCGAGCAGCACCCCGATGCCGACAAATTGCGCGTTTGCCAGGTCAGCAATGGCGCGGAAACTTTCCAGGTTGTGTGTGGTGCGCCAAACGTGCGTCCGGGCCTGAAAATTCCGTTCGCGATGATCGGTGCCGAGCTGCCGGGCGACTTCAAGATCAAGAAGGCCAAGCTGCGCGGCGTCGAGTCCAACGGCATGCTGTGCTCGCAAGCCGAACTTCAGATCGGCGAAGGCAATGACGGTCTGATGGAGCTGCCGGCTGATGCGCCGGTGGGCGAAGATTTTCGTGTTTATCTGGACCTGGAAGACGCCAGCATCGAAGTCGATCTGACTCCGAACCGTGGCGACTGCCTGTCCCTGGCCGGTCTGGCCCGTGAAGTCGGCGCGCTGTACGACGCACCGGTCACTCGCCCGGTGGTGATGGCTGTTCCTGCAGCGCACGACGAAGTGCGCTCCGTCGAAGTTCTGGCACCTGCTGCCTGCCCGCGTTATCTGGGCCGGGTCATCCGTAACGTTGACCTGTCCAGACCGACGCCGCTGTGGATGGTTGAGCGCCTGCGTCGCGCCGAAGTCCGCAGCATCGACGCCGCCGTCGACATCACCAACTACGTGATGCTCGAACTGGGTCAGCCGCTGCACGCTTTCGATCTCGCCGAAATCAACGGTGGCATCCGTGTTCGCATGGCGGAAGAGGGCGAGAAGCTCGTGCTGCTCGACGGTCAGGAAGTCAGCCTGCGTAGCGATACGCTGGTGATCGCCGACCACACTCGCGCTCTGGCCATTGCCGGCGTGATGGGTGGCGAGCACAGCGGTGTATCTGCGACCACTCGCGACGTATTCCTTGAAAGTGCGTTCTTCGACCAGATCGCGGTGGCGGGCAAGGCTCGTTCCTACGGTCTGCACACCGACGCTTCGCACCGCTACGAGCGCGGTGTGGACTGGCAACTGGCCCGTGAAGCCATGGAGCGCGCCACTGGCCTGCTGCTGGAAATCACCGGTGGCGAAGCTGGCCCGATCATCGAGACCGTCAGCGAGCAGCATCTGCCGTCGATCGCACTGATCACCCTGCGTGCTCAGCGCATCACCCAGATGCTGGGCATGCAAATGGATTCGGCCGAAGTCGAGCGCCTGCTCAATGCTTTGGGTCTGAAGGTTTCCGCCGACGGAGCAGGGCAGTGGCGCGTAGAAGTGCCAAGCCACCGCTTCGATATCAGCCTGGAAGTCGATCTGATCGAAGAGCTGGCGCGTCTGTACGGTTACAACCGCTTGCCGGTTCGTTACCCGCAAGCTCGTCTGGCGCCACAGGCCAAGGCTGAAGCGCGCAGCGATCTGCCGGAGCTGCGTCGTCTGCTGGTCGCTCGTGGCTATCAAGAAGCGATCACTTACAGCTTCATCGATCCGAAGCAGTTCGAGCTGTTCAACCCGGGCGTCGAGCCGCTGCTGTTGGCGAACCCGATCTCCAATGACATGGCCGCCATGCGTTCGTCGCTGTGGCCGGGTCTGGTCAAGGCGCTGCAGCACAACCTCAACCGTCAGCAGGATCGTGTTCGTCTGTTCGAGAGCGGTCTGCGCTTCGTCGGTCAGCTGGAAGGTCTGAAGCAAGAACCGATGATCGCCGGTGTGGTGTGCGGCAGCCGTCTGCCGGAAGGCTGGGCGCAAGGCCGCGATACCGTCGACTTCTTCGACGTCAAGGCTGACGTAGAAGCGGTGCTGGGCTTTGCCGGTGCGCTGGATCAGTTCACTTTTGCACCGGGCAAGCACCCTGCACTGCATCCAGGCCAGACCGCACGCATCGAGCGGGAAGGGCGTGAAGTCGGCTTTATCGGCGCGATTCACCCTGAGCTGTCGAAATCCCTGGGTCTCGACCGTCCGGTCTTCGTCTTCGAGCTGGTTCTGGCTGAAGTCGCTCTGGGGAAAATGCCGAAATTCCACGAGTTGTCGCGCTTTCCTGAAGTGCGTCGTGACCTGGCACTGATTGCGCACAAAGACGTTGCAGCCTCGGCTGTACTGGACGTAATCCGTGAAAATGCAGGCGAATGGCTGACAGACCTCAGGCTATTTGACGTGTATCAGGGTAAAGGCATTGATCCTGATAGAAAAAGCCTCGCAGTCGGCTTGACCTGGCAGCATCCATCGCGCACTCTTAATGACGATGAGGTGAATTCGACGACGCAAAATATCCTCACCTCGCTCGAACAAAGGTTGAACGCCACGTTAAGGAAGTGACGTATGGGGGCTTTGACGAAAGCTGAGATGGCGGAACGTCTGTATGAAGAGCTGGGCCTGAACAAGCGGGAAGCCAAGGAGTTGGTGGAACTGTTTTTCGAGGAAATCAGGCACGCTCTTGAAGACAACGAGCAGGTCAAATTGTCGGGTTTCGGCAATTTCGACCTTCGGGACAAACGCCAGCGGCCTGGCCGCAACCCGAAAACGGGGGAAGAAATCCCGATCACGGCTCGCCGTGTGGTCACCTTTCGTCCAGGGCAGAAGTTGAAGGCCCGAGTTGAGGCTTATGCTGGAACCAAGTCATAACGACGAACTCCCCGTCATCCCGGGCAAACGCTACTTCACCATCGGTGAAGTCAGCGAGCTGTGTGCGGTTAAACCGCATGTGCTGCGCTATTGGGAGCAGGAGTTTCCTCAGCTCAACCCCGTCAAACGGCGCGGAAACCGCCGGTATTATCAGCGCCAGGACGTGCTGATGATCCGGCAGATCCGTGCGCTCCTTTACGATCAGGGGTTCACCATCGGCGGCGCGCGCCTGCGTCTGTCCGGCGATGAAGCCAAAGACGACACCACCCAATACAAGCAAATGATCCGCCAGATGATCGCCGAGCTCGAAGACGTTCTGGTGGTTCTCAAGAAATAATTTCCTGCTTTTAAATACTTCCAGTTTTCAAAAGCTTGCGATATATTCTTGAGCGTTCTTCGAGATGAAGAACGAGTTTCAAACCTAGTCGGGGCGTAGCGCAGTCCGGTAGCGCACTAGCATGGGGTGCTAGGGGTCGAGTGTTCGAATCACTCCGTCCCGACCATTATTCCTGAGTAGAATCAGACACTTAAGCCGATCAGCCAGATCGGCTTTTTTGTGCCTGCGCAAAACTCCTGGTGCAGCAAAATCGTTCAAGGTTTTCTTTCTTCAGCTTCATTCTTAGATCCGCTGGATGTTTGCGCATCCTTCTCGGTCTCATGGGCCTCTGCACCGGAGTTCGACCCCGAGGCTTCTTCACCCTTCTTGTCGGCCTTGTCTATCCTGGATTCGGTGCCTCCCTGGTTGACCCCGGGAATACCCGTAGGCGGAACGGTGCTTCCCGCCATCGCCAACGGTGCGGTGGCAGATAAAAGACTTCCAAGCATGAGGGCTGCAATGGTTCTGTTCATCGTCGGGCTTCCGCGTCAGGTGGATAGACGTTGGAAGTTCTGACGCGGGGTAAAGTGCCGGTCAACTGACGGGCGGGAACTCATAGCTATTTGTTCACGGACGCCCGCTATAGATGTGGTTCAGCAAGAACAGCTCGATGATCGCCACAAAGACGCAGGTCACGACAAATCCGCGGGTGAAGACTCTGCGAGGCTTTTGGCCGGACGTCTCGAAGCTGCACAGTGATAGCAGGTCTGAGAAAAACTCCAGTAAGCTCATCCGTGTCTGTCCTTCGCTTGATGTTTGTATCGCGGTGTGGCGCAGTTTATCTCAACGGCTTAGTCGATTGCGGCCGCGCTTCACTGCTCACGCAACTGGTTCCATTCAATGCCGAACCTTCCAAGATACTTCCTCAATCGGTCCGCATCGTTGGGCTGTGCTTTCGCCTGTCGCGACACGCCGAACAGTCGTCTGCCGGCATCCGACAAGCTGTCTGCCTGTCTGCAAACCTCCAGAACCGCCTTCAATTGCAATCGATCGAACAGGTCCAGCGTCTCGGCATCGCCCGGCAGGTCACTTGTCGCACCGGCCGGTTGCGCCAGGCCCCACGCATACCTCAGCCGATCAATTTCCTCTTCCACTTGCGCTGCATCGATTCGCCCGCTGTCGGCCAGCGTCGCCATGCGCGTGATCGAGGCCGAGAGTTCACGGAAATTACCCAGCCACGCAGCTTCCCGTGAGCTGGCGAAACTCAGGTAGCGCCGTCGGGCTTCAAGATTGAAACGCACCAGTTGGCCGTATTCGCGTGCGTGACGTTCAAGCTCGAAATCGATATTGGGTTCGATGTCTTCGCGGCGTCCGGCCAAGCCTGGCAGGTCGAACGTCCAGAGGTTGATCCGTGCGTAGAGATCTTCCCGGAACAGACCTTCGGCGACGCGACTGCGCAGGTCGCGGTGGGTGCCGGCGATGATCAGGAAGTCGCTGTCGACTTCCTTGTCCGAGCCCAGCGGGAAGAAGCGCTTCTCTTCGATGGCCTTGAGCAGCATCGCTTGTTCATCTGCCCCCAGTTCGCCGATCTCGTCGAGAAACAACATGCCGCCGTCAGCCGCTCGCAGCAGGCCGTCGCGAGCGTTTTGTGCGCCGGTAAAGGCGCCTTTGACGTGGCCGAACAGCGCGGACATTGCGCCGTCGCCACGCAGGGTCGCGCAGTTGACTTCAACGAAACGCCCCTGCATTTGATGGCGACTGCGTTTGAGCTCATAGATGCGTCGGGCAAGAAAGGACTTGCCGGCGCCGGTCGGGCCGATCAGCAGCATCGGCGCTTTGGAGCGCACGGCCACGCGTTCGATCTGCTCGATGGAACGGTTGAACGCGGTGTTGCGAGTGGCGATGCCGGACTTGAGAAACTCCAGGCCTTCCAGACGTTTGTGGGTGAATCGTGAGGCAATCCGGTCGTAGCGCGACAGATCAAGGTCGATCAGGGCGTGGGTGCCGGTGGCCGGCTCTTCTTCGCTCTTGCGACGGGCGGGGGAGGTCTGGATCAGGCGTGCCGGCAGGTAGCGCGCCTCGGTCAGCAAGAACCAGCAGATCTGCGCGACGTGGGTCCCCGTGGTGATGTGCACCAGATAGTCCTCACGCTCGGTATCGAAGGTGTATTCGGAGGTGAAGTCGTGGAGTGCGCCGTAGACCTCTTCGAAATCCCAGGGGTTGCGCAACGCCATCGGGTGCAGGCGTACCTCTGTGTCCGGCGATACCTGACGGATGTCCTCGCGAATGCGTTCGGCCAGGCTTGCGTCCCGTGCATCTGTGCCGTGTATCAGTTCCAAGCGATGGATCAAGACGTCCGGTTGCTGGCACAGGCCGACGCTAGGCCGCCAATGGCTCCAGCGATTGGCGCCTTTGCCGACGCGATCGAGGGTGGCGCCGATGAAACCGATGGCGACAGTGCGCTTGCTGGGCATGGATTATCCTGAAAGATAAATGACGATAACCAATGATAGTATTCGAGGGCGTTATTTGTCGTGGCGAAAATTCAGGGATGCTCGTTGTTAGAACAAAACCCTTTAAAATCAACTAGATAAAAATATTTCGCGAACGTTTTCCAAAACTGGCACAGCGGCTGCAATACCTGTCACAACGAACAGGACAACACAGCGAGACGCCACGATGGCCAACTTCAACCTCTTCAACACGCAATCGAAAAACCTGCCGGCGTGCGACACCTTGAATGCTTCCGGGGCTGCGGCTTATGCCTACACGCCCAAGCATCAGCTGGCCCAGCTGGCAGTCACCGGTTGCCTGAATTCGACCTTTTACGCAACGGCTCAAAGCCAGTTGGATCAGGTGCTGAAGCTGGTGGCGGAGCTGGACAGCCGTTTCGTGGCAAATGCCGCTCTTTATGCTCGCCAGAAAGGACACATGAAAGACATGCCGGCGTTGTTGCTGGCAGCGCTGACGGCTCAGCGTTCGGCTCTGGTGCCGGAGGTGTTCGGGCAGGTCGTGGACAGCGGCAAGATGCTGCGCAATTTCGTGCAGATCCTGCGCAGTGGCGCCACCGGTCGCCGATCCTTGGGCTCCCAACCCAAGCGTCTGGTGCAGAACTGGCTGAACAGCGCGACCGAGCGACAGCTGCTGCAGGCATCGATCGGCAATCAGCCTTCGCTGGCGGATGTGGTGAAGATGGTTCACCCAAAACCGTCCGAGGCCTGGCGTGAAGCGTTTTTTGCCTGGGTGATCGGCAAGCCGGTGGATGCAAAGGCGTTGCCCGCACTGACTCGCGATTTGCTGGCCTTTCGCAGCGGTGCGAGTGAGCAAGTGCCTGAAGTGCCTTTTCAATTGCTCGGTAACGAAACCTTGAGCAAGGAACAATGGGCAGCTCAGGCGCGGAACATGGGCTGGCAGGGACTGCGCATCAACCTCAATACGCTGGCGCGCCATGGTGCTTTTGACGTGCCGGGTTGCACCGAATACGTGGCCGCGCGGTTGGCGGATCCCGAAGCCGTTGCGAAGGCGCGGGTGTATCCGTACCAGTTGCTGGCAGCGTACCGGATGGTCGGCGATGACGTGCCGGCGCTGATACGCGAGGCTTTGCAGGATGCGCTGGAGCTCTCATTGACCAATGTGCCGAAGCTGCAAGGTGCGGTGGTGGTTTGCCCGGATGTTTCCGGCTCGATGGGCAGCCCGCTGACCGGGTATCGTCAGGGCGCGACCACGGCGGTGCGCTGCATCGATGTGGCGGCATTGATTACGGCGGCGGTGTTGCGTAAACAACCGACGGCACGGGTGATGCCATTCGAATGGAAGGTGGTGGATATCACCCTCAACCCGCGCGACAGTGTGATCAGCAATGCCGAAAAGCTTGCAGGCATTTTCGGCGGCGGAACCTGCTGCTCGGCGCCGTTGAAGAAACTGGCGGACAGCAAGGCCAGGGTCGATACGCTGATCATGGTGTCGGACAACGAATCCTGGATCGATGCGCGACGTCAGGGCGCCAGCGAGACGATGCTGCAATGGGAGCGGATAAAGCGCATCAATCCCCAGGCACGCCTGATCTGCATTGACCTGCAACCGGGTTGGGCGACACCGGCGGCGGATCGTGACGACATCCTGAATGTCGGCGGTTTCAGTGACGCGGTGTTTGATGTGATCGAGCAGTTCACTGCCGGTCGGTATGGGCCGCAGCACTGGGTCGAAGCGATTGAACGCATGGGGTGAGGCGATGAGCCGCCCAAAGATTTGATTTGTCACGGGCACTGAATGCCGGTGGGACTACATCCAAGACGTCTCACCAAACCCTTGTCAGTGCGCGTGACGGCACGAATGCCGATGGCTGTACATCTGAGGCCGGCTAACCCCGGTGCGTGGCAACGCGCAACAGTCATCAATCTTTGTCGTGCCACCTTTTTGAATCCGCCGGCGAATGCCGGTGGAACTACCTGAAGAATCGAGATGATGAAAGAACACACTTACCAACTGCTGAAAGTCGCCAACGGCAAACCGATCAAGCTCTGGACCGAAGGCGTCCCGGTGGAAAACGAAGCGCGCGAGCAGTTGATGAACACGGCGAAGATGCCCTTCATCTTCAAGCACCTGGCGGTCATGCCGGACGTCCATCTGGGCAAGGGCTCGACCATCGGCAGCGTGATTCCCACGGTCGGCGCGATCATCCCGGCAGCGGTCGGGGTGGACATCGGTTGCGGCATGATTGCCGCGCGTACCTCGCTGACGGCGGCCGATCTGCCGGACAATCTGCATGGCCTGCGCAGTGCCATCGAACAAGCGGTGCCCCATGGCCGCAGTTCGACCCGCTCGCGCCGTGACAAAGGCGCCTGGGACGAGATTCCGCAACAGGCCGATCAGGCCTGGGCGGCGCTGAATCCACGCTTTAAGGCGATCACCGACAAGTACCCGAAACTGGCCAACACCAACAACCGCGGGCATCTCGGAACACTGGGCAGCGGTAACCACTTCATCGAAGTGTGCCTGGATGAGGTCAACCGGGTCTGGTTCATGTTGCACAGCGGCTCGCGCGGTGTCGGCAACGCCATTGGCAACCTGTTCATCCAGATGGCCCAGGCGGATATGCGTCAGCATATCGCCAACCTGCCGGATCGTGACCTGGCGTACTTCGAAGAAGGCAGTCGGCACTTTGACGATTACGTGGAAGCCGTGGGCTGGGCCCAGGATTTCGCCAAGCAGAACCGTGCGCTGATGATGCAAGCGGTGATTCAGGCCACGCGGCAGATCATCCGCAAGCCGTTCGAAGTCGCGCTGGAAGCGGTGAACTGCCACCACAACTACGTGCAGAAAGAGCGGCATTTCGGCGAGGACATTCTGGTCACCCGCAAAGGTGCGGTGTCGGCGAAGAAGGGCGAGTTGGGGATCATCCCCGGTTCGATGGGCGCCAAGAGTTTCATCGTGCGCGGTCTGGGTAACGAGGAATCGTTTTGCTCCTGCAGCCACGGTGCCGGTCGGACCATGAGCCGTACCAAGGCCAAAAACACCTTCACCGTCGAAGATCAGATCCGCGCCACCGCGCACGTCGAATGTCGCAAGGACGCTGCGGTGATCGATGAAATTCCGATGGCCTACAAGGACATCGACAAAGTCATGCACGCCCAGCGTGAGCTGGTTGAAGTGCTGCACACCCTGCGTCAGGTGGTGTGCGTCAAGGGATAACGCGTGCCGCAAGGCACGCCGGAACAAGGATTGAAGGACATGAAATTCGAAGAGCGTCACCCGCTGTGTAGCGTCATGCGCGGCCGGGTACTGGAAGAACTGGCGCGCATAGAGCGCGAACGCAATGTCACGGTGCTGTATGCCTGCGAATCGGGCAGCCGGGCCTGGGGATTTGCCTCGCCGGACAGTGATTACGATGTGCGCTTCGTTTATGTGGAGAAACCGGAGTGGTTCGTCCAGGTCGATGCACCAAGTGATGTGATCGAGCGCCCGCTGGATGACGAGCTGGATGTCAGTGGCTGGGAGTTGCGCAAGACCCTCGGGCTGTTGCGCAAATCCAACCCGACCTTGCTCGAATGGCTCGACTCCCCGCTGGTTTATCGCAGCGAGACTGCAGCGGTTTCTCAGCTACGGGCACTGGCCGAGGCATTCTACAGCCCGCCAGCCGCGCGCAATCATTATCTGTCGATGGCGAAAAAGAACTTTCGTGGTTATCTGCAAGGCGAAAGCGTGCGGTTCAAGAAGTACTTCTATGTACTGCGGCCCTTGCTGGCGGTGCGCTGGATCGATCAGGGACGGGGTCGGCCGCCGATGACGTTCAGCGATCTGCTGAGTACCGTCGATGACCGAGTCTTGCTCGATGAAGTTGATGAACTGCTCGCGCTCAAGCGCAATGCCGATGAGAGCGCATACGGTCCTCGTCGTCCGGCGCTGCATGCGTTCATCGAGGCGGAGCTTGAGCGTGCGGTGCCGACATTGCCCAGAACCCGGGAGGATTCGCGGCAGCTCGATCGATACCTGCGGGAAACCGTTGGTCTGTACGCCTAAGGAAAAAAATGAAACAGGACGTGATTGAACTGGACGGCGCCATCGGCGGTGGCCAGGTGTTGCGCAGTGCGCTGAGTCTGTCGATGGTGACGGGCCAGGCGTTTCGAATAGTGCGGATTCGGGCCCGGCGCAGTCGTCCGGGCCTGTTGCGCCAGCACCTGACCGCCGTGATGGCGGCGGCGCAGGTCTGCGGTGCAAAGATCCAGGGGGCTGAACTGGGCTCGCAGACATTGAGCTTCGAGCCGGGGCCGATTCGTGGCGGCGATTATCGCTTTGCCATTGGCACCGCCGGCAGTTGCACCCTGGTGTTGCAGACCTTGCTGCCCGCCTTGTTACTGGCGCCGCAAGCCAGCCGCGTGCGGATCAGCGGCGGCACTCATAATCCGCTGGCGCCACCGACCGATTTTCTCAGCCGCAGCTGGTTGCCGCTGCTGCGACGGATGGGCGCGGAGGTTGAACTGACGTTGCTGCGCCACGGGTTTGTACCGGCCGGCGGCGGTGAAATTGACGTCAGGGTGCAACCATCGAAACTGTCAGCACTGCACCTGTGTGAGCGCGGCTTGCCGCTCTCGCAACAGGCGTTTGCGCTAACGGCCGGACTGGCGCCGAGTGTCGGTGTCCGCGAGCTCGAAAGGGTGGCCCAGCGATTGAACATGGCGTCAGCAGAATTGAACACCGTCATCCTTGATCCGGCCTGTGGCCCGGGCAATGTGCTGCTGCTGGAATATTCGTTCGAACACGTCACGGAGGTTTTCAGCGCTTTCGGTCAAGCCTCACTGCGTTCGGAGAAGGTTGCGGACGCCGCGATCGATCAAGCGACCGATTGGCTGCACAGCGGTGCGGCGGTGGCAGAGCATCTGGCCGACCAGTTGCTGTTGCCGATGGTGCTGGCCGGAGGTGGATCGTTCACCACACCCAGGATGACCGAGCATTTGCACAGCAACATTTTGGTCATCGAGCGTTTTGTACCGATCACGATCCAGTGTGAGGAAGAAGGTGCAGACCGGTTGAGGGTTGAAGTTCGAACCAAGGAGTAACAGGCGGCAAATTGCTGGCCCCCGAATGTTTCAAGTCCCGGCAAACTCGCTTTTTTTCAAAAGGTTAGGTGGGCTATATGCGGACGATTGTCATCACCGTAGCAACGCTTTCCCTCGCTCTGTTCGCGGTGCAGGCCCAGGCCAGGGAGCTGAGCAAGAGCCATCGTTTTGCGTGTACCTGGGGTTCGGACATTGCCGCCGGTGCGCAACAGTCGAAGCTGTCCGGGATTTCCCTCTATGGCGCGCGCAAGCGCTTGCAGGCGCGCAAGTTCCAGCAACCGTGGATGCGCATGACCGCCATGGGCATCACCGAGCAGACCTACGACAGCGCGTCGCGGCTCAAACCGGCGGCCGTCAAGCAGACCTATTACGAACAGTGCATTCGCCACGAATTGGCCCAGCGTTGAACGAAAAAGCCCGACCTGAAAAGGTCGGGCTTTTTCATGTCCGGCGCAATGACAGCGTCACTTGTCACTTTCGCAATTGACCATCCACGACACGCCAAAACGATCCACCAGCATGCCGAATCGTGCGGCCCAGAAGGTGGCTTCCAGCGGCATGTCGACGCGACCGTCTCTGGCCAGGGCGTTAAATACCCGCTCGGCCTCGACGATGCTGTCGACATTCAGCGAAATCGAGCAACCGCTCATGCCTTGGGTCGGGCGGTCGGGGGTGGTGTCCGAAGCCATGAGCATCTGATCACCGACTTTCAGGCAGGTGTGAATGATCAGGTTGTGGTGCTCTTTCGGTACATGTTCGGCGGCTGGCGTTTCGCCGAAGGTCATCATCGCTTCGAGCTTGCCTTGCAGGCATTGCTCGTAAAACGTAAAGGCTGCGCGGCAGTCGCCGTTGAAGATCAGGTACGGGTTGATTTTCATGGTGGTGCTCCCGAATAGGCAGTGGAACGCTGCGCGGCCGGGTGTGCCGAAGCAGCGTCATGGATTGACTCCATCCAGCAAAGCGTCAGATCGCCGAATTTCCAGCCGATGCTGCAAGAATTTCCTTTCGGGGTGACCGATGGTCTGCGGGGGAGGGACGTCAGGAATCGCGCGGATTCTTTTGCACCGCAGCGCCGGCCACCCGGGCGGCAGGTCGGGTTTGCATCAGCGCATCGATTGCCTTGCGATAGTTCTGTCCGCCCAGCGCCATGCTGTTGTTGTGCGTTGCGCCGGGCACCAGCAACAGGCGTTTCGGCTGCCGGGCGGCGGCGAACAGTTGTTCGCTGAAGCGTGACGGCACGAATGCGTCGGCCAGGCCGTGTACCACCAGCAACGGCATGTGGATCTCGGCGATCTTGTCGATGGAATCGAATTTCTGCGACAGCAACCAGCGGACTGGAAGGGAGGTGTTGGCCACGGCTGCCGCAACATCCGCCAAGGAGGTGAAGGTGGATTCGATAACCAGTCCGCGCACCGGCAATGGGGTGTGGTTTCTGGTGGCGTCGCGACCGAGTTCGGCAGCCAGATCGATGGCGACCGCGCCACCCAATGAATGCCCGTAGATCAGGCGTTTGTTCGGATCGGGTTGCAACAGCTGGAAGCGTTCCCAGGCTACCCGGGCATCTTCGTACACCGTGCTTTCCGACGGCAGATCGCCACGGCTCTGGCCGAAACCGCGATAGTCGATGGCCAATACCGAATAACCTGCCGCGCGCAATTGTTCGATACGAAACAGTTGCCCTGTCAGATTCCAGCGTACGCCATGCAAATAAAGAATGGCCGGTGCATCGGCGCGCTCTGCCGGCCACCACCAGGCGTGAATGTTTTGCCCGGCCTTGAAGCTTTTCGGTTGCAGGTCGAGTTCCTGCACGCTGCCGGGCAAACCGTGATACCAGCCGGCGGTGCCCGGTTCGATGCGAAACAGAAGCTTGCGCTCTGTGTGTTCCAGCACGGCACAACTCGCCGGCACGCCGACGATCAGGGCGGCCATGCAGGCGAACGCCAGACGGCGGCGTCGAACTCGGGTCATGAAGGCCAGGAACATTAAACGTTTCACCACCGCGTGGACAAAGAACGCTTTTTACCAGAAGCCTGGACACGCGCGTGACATTTTCGACCGCCGCCCACCCGCAACGATTACAAAATGCTGCAACGACTCAGTCGATCTTCAGCACGATCTTGCCGATGTGGTCGCCCGCTTCCATGTGCGCATGGGCCTTGGCTGCTTCGGCGAGCGGATAGACCTTGTCGATGATCGGCAGGCAGCGTCCGGCGGCCAGCACCGGCCAGACGTGTTCGCGCAATTGATCGGCGATGGCGGCTTTTTCCGCCGAGGTACGGGCGCGGAGGAGGGAACCGGTGACCACCGCACGTTTGCCGAGGATCGCCAGCAGATCGATGTCATTGGCTCGCGCGCCGCCGAGGAAACCGAGCATCACCAACCGTCCATCCATTCCCAAGGCGCTGATGTTCCCGTTGAGGTATGAGCCGCCCATGATGTCGAGGATCACATTCACGCCCTGGCCGGCGGTTTTCTCGGCGATGACCGCCGCGAACTCCTGTTCCCGGTAGTTGATCGCGTCGCCGCCCAGATTGCGGATCGCTGCACATTTATCGGCGCTGCCGGCGGTGGCGAAAGCTTCGATGCCAAACTCGCGGCACAGCATGAGCGCGGTGGTGCCGATGCCGCTGGTGCCGCCGTGGATCAAGGCGCGCTGACCACGGCTGGCGCCGCCGAGGCCGAACAGGTTGGCCCACACAGTGAAAAAGGTTTCAGGAATAGCCGCAGCCTGAATCCAGTCGAGCCCGTCGGGAATTGGCAGAGTCTGGCCGGCCGGGACCGTGCAGTATTCGGCGTAACCTCCGCCATTGGTCAGCGCGCAGACCCGGTCACCGACCGCGAATGTGCTGACACCGCTGCCAATCGCCACGACCTCGCCGGCCACTTCAAGGCCCGGAATCGGGTTCATGCCGGGCTTCATCGGGTACTTGCCGGCGCGTTGCAGGGCGTCCGGGCGATTGACGCCGGCGGCGTGCACGCGGATCAGAACTTCGCCTTCGGCGGCGACCGGCAGCGGCACGCGTCGGGATTGCAGAACCTCGGGCCCACCCGGTTCGGTGATTTCGATTCGGGTCATTTCATTGGGCAACGTCATTTTCGATTCCTCTTGAAAAAGTGATCAGTAGATGGGAACGCAGTCAGGGCGCAATGATTCCCGTCATTCGGCGCAGCAGCGTTGTTCGACGGAGGAGGGCAGCAATTTCATGGCGTACTCAAGTATCAGAGCGATCAAGATGGCACCGCCGGCTATCACGAAGAGCAACACATGCTGTCCGCCCGTGGCGTTGAACAGCGCCGAATAGGCGAACCCGGCCAGCGCCTGAAACGTGGCGAACGACACTGTGGCCCGGCTCCACGCCACCTGTTGGCGATGGTGATCCGGCACCAGCTCATGCACCCGAGCCAATGCCAGCGGCACAATGCCCGGTGGAAAGGAACCGAGGACCACCGCCAGCAGCGCCAACGCCAGGAACGAATGCGAAACCGCCAGCAAACCCAGGGTGATCGCCTGCACCACCAGCACCACACGAATGCCGGTCCGCGCGCCGAGGTGGTCGGCGAGAAAGCCATAACTCACCGGGCCGACGATGGCGCCCAGACCGTACATGACCCAGATCAGCGCGCCGACGTGCGCCCCGGCGCCCAGGCCACGGGCGACGTAATCCACCAGAAAGACCATGGCCGGTACCAGCCCGGCAGCCATGAATGCGTACTGGGCAAACAGCAGATAAACAGCGGGCGGTGTCGGCTCGACCGGTTCCACCTGAGCCGTTGCGGTGGTTGCATGGGGCAGCTCCGAGGGCCAGCCGAACCAGCTCAATGCCGTCAGTGCCAGCGACAAAGCGCCCAATCCCAGCCACGTTGCTTGCAAGCCCAGGCTCAACAGCAGCGGAACGATCGTGCCCGAGCCGGCGATGCCCAGACCGATGCCGAGGAAAATCGCCCCACTGGCCAGGCCTTTGCGCGCGGCCGGTACATGGGGCAATACAGTCGCAGCCACCAGCACCATGATCGCGCCGCCCGCGATTCCCGACAGCAGGCGCCAGCCGAAATACCAACTCACCGACACGGGGTACGCACAGGCAAAAAACGCCACGGTCACCGCCAGCATCATCAGGCGCAGAGCGTTTCTCTGGGTAAGCCGGCGTGCCAGCGGGCGGCCGAGGAGGGCGCCGATCAGGTAACCGACCAGATTGGCCGCGCCGAGATAGACCACATCATGGGCGGAAAACCACTGCGCCTGAATCAGCGAAGGGATCAGCGGTGTGTAGGCGAAACGCGCCAGACCGATGCTGACCAGGCTGGCGCAGAGTCCGGCGAAGATCGCCAGCCAGACACTTGTGTCCGGACGTTCGGGCGAAGCAATTGAAGTGTGCATCACGGCAATCCTTTGAAAGGTTTATGGCGCCCAGCATATCGGCTATCGTTGCTGCGTTAATGCAGCGAGTTTTCGTGATAGTGATGCGTTTATGCATCAATGGAGAACGCTATGAACTGGGATGATGCAAGGGTGTTTCTAGCGGTCTGCCGCGAGTCGACATTGCGCGGGGCCGCGCGTGTACTGGGCGTGGATCAGGCGACAGTCGGGCGCCGCATCACGGCACTGGAAAAGTCGCTGGGCGCGACCTTGTTCCTGCGCACCTCCGAGGGCTATGCACTGACGGCAGTCGGCGAAGCGGCGCTCAAGTCGGTGGAAAAAATGGAGCATTCGGCGCTGGAACTGGAGCGGCGTATCCAGGGCCTGGACGACCGCCTGACCGGCAGTGTGCGGGTCAGCACCACCGATTCGCTGGCCATCGACTTTCTGATCCCGGCGATGGCGCAGTTGCACGAACAGCATCCCGACGTGCGCGTGCAACTGGACGCCTCCACACAGATCCTCAGCCTGGCCAAACGCGAAGCGGACATCGCCGTGCGCAATACCCGTCCAGACAATCCGGACTTGATCGCCCGGCGCATCGCGCGTTGGCCGGTGGGGCTGTTTGCCTCGCAGGCTTATGTCGACAGCCATGGCGTACCGGCACCGGGCAGTTCGTTCGAGGGCCACGATCTGGTGGTTTACGAGCCGTATCTGCAGGGCAACAAGGATCTGACCCTGGTGTCCGAGCCCATGACTCGCGGGCGGATCGTCGCCGGTCTGAGTTCCAGTCTGCTGGTGCGGCGCTCGATTGCCGCCGGTCTGGGTGTAGGAGAAATCCCGGTCTACATGGGCGAGCGTGATGGTCTGGTCAGGCTGTGGCCGGAACGTACGCGGCCGTTACCTTATGAAGTGTGGCTGGTGACCCATGCGGATTTACGCCACACCGCGCGGGTCAGGGCGGTGATCGAACACATCGTCGAGGCCTTTATGTCGGAAAACGAGTAGTTGTTCTGCCAATAAAAAACGGCCTTCAGTGAAGGCCGTTTTTTGTGGGCGCCGAAACCTGCCCCTCATGGCATTTCCGGCAGTTCCTGCGGCCGCAGGTCAAACACCAGGACTTCGGCATCCTGGCCATTGCTCAGGGTCAGTGCCTGTTCTTCACGAACCCTTACGCCGTCGCCTTCCTTCAACTGCATGCCGTTCAGTTCAACGCTGCCGCGAGCAACGTGCACATAGGCGTAGCGGTTGGCGGGCAGTTCGAGTGTCGCGCTTTCCTGGCCATCGAACAGTCCGGCATACACCCGTGCGTCCTGCCGTACTTTCAGCGAGCCGTGGCTGCCTTCGGGCGAAATGATCAGTTGCAGGCGACCGCGTTTTTTCTGTTCGCTGAAGTGCTCTTGCTGGTAACGCGGTTTCGCGCCGCTGACGTCCGGCACGATCCAGATCTGCAGAAAGTGCACCGGCTTGGTTGCCGAGTGGTTGAACTCGCTGTGGGCCACGCCGCTGCCGGCGCTCATCAGTTGCACATCGCCGGGGCGGATCACCGAACCGGTGCCGAGGGTGTCCTTGTGTTCCAGCGCACCTTCGAGCACATAGGAGAAAATCTCCATGTCACGGTGCGGGTGCTGGCCGAAGCCTTTGCCAGCGGCGACGCGGTCATCGTTGATGACCAGCAGGTCGGAGAAACCCTGTTCACGCGGGTCACGGTAGCTGGCGAAGGAAAAGGTGTGGAACGACTTCAACCAGCCATGATTGGCCAGACCACGGTCGGAAGCTTTGCGAAGGGTCAGCATGATGAAATCTCCTTTCAGGACGTTGATTCGTCCGAGTGAGGAGAAGGTTACTGGTTACCCTGCGATGCAATAAGTAGATGAAAATTGAAATACTGTCCCTTTATGGTTGACAGTTGTGTGGGCTGGATCACGCATTCTTTTCCAACGATTTCGCCTGTTCCGGCCATAATGCGCAAACTTATGACTTTGCATGGATTTTGGTGATACCCCCATGAAGACCGTGGCCATGGTGCTGTTTCCCGATTTTCTGCTGCTCGACATGGCCGGGCCGCTGGAAGTGTTTTCGGTTGCCAACCGCTACCTGAAACCGCAATCCCACTATCACCTGACCACCCTGGGCACCGAGCGCGGGCCGTTGCGTGCGTCCAATGGCGTGCTCGTGCACACCGATCGGCACATCGACGAAGCCGATGAGCGCTATGACTTGCTGCTGGTACCGGGCGGCCCCGGCGCCTACAACGAAAAACACCCGCCGTTGCTCGCCTGGCTGCAAGGCGCGGTCACGCGCGCCGGGCAATATGGCTCGATCTGTACCGGCGCCTTCGTGCTGGGCCATGCCGGACTGCTCGACGGCTATCGTGTGACCACCCACTGGAATTACACCGAACGCTTGATCAAGGGCTTTCCGAAGGCAAACGTCGCGACCGACCAGATTTTTATTGAAGATCGCAACCTGATCACCTCCGGAGGTGTCACCGCCGGGATCGATATGGCGTTGGCGGTGGTGGCTCGCGATCATGGCAAAAAGATTGCCCAGGATGTGGCCAAGGTGCTGCTGGTCGTCATGAAACGTCAGGGCGGGCAAGCGCAGTTCAGCCCGTTGATGGCGGCAGTGGCGCCCCAGGAAACCCCGATCACCCGGGTGCAGAACCATGTGCTGGAGCACCTTGAAGAAGCTTTTACCGTCGAGCGCATGGCAGGGCTTGCGAACATGAGTGCGCGGCATTTTGCCCGGGTGTTTGCCCGTGAGGTCAACATGACGCCCATGGAATTCCTGCAAAGTGCGCGCATCGATTGCGCGCGCAATCTGCTGGAAACCAGCGATCTGCCGTTGAAAACCGTGGCCTACAAAAGCGGTTTCGGCAGCGTGCGGCACATGCGTTTTCTGTTCGGCGAAAAGCTTGGGCTGACCCCGACGCAGTATCGCGAACAGTTCAGCTAGAGCGGTTCTGTCCGTTACGGGCATCCGGATGTCCGTGCTGGACCCCGCGTGGTGGTTGTACCGTCATCGAGGCCTGCGAAGATAACGGACATGAACAGCCTCAACGAATTGAACTCGGCGTCGGTCCTGCGTTTCGGGCCGTACGCCTTCCATTTGCGCCAACGGCTGATCCTCGAAGGGGATCGGCAATTGCGCATGGGCGGTCGTGCGCTGGACATTCTGCAAGTGCTGGTCGAGCGCGCCGGCCAGGTGGTCAGCAAAGAACAATTGATCGCGCTGGTGTGGCCGACCTCGGTGGTCGAGGAGATCAACCTGCGGGTACACATCGCCGCGCTGCGCAGGGCCCTCGGAGAGGGTGAAAACGGTCAGCGCTACATCGTCAATGTGCCGCAACGCGGGTACAGCTTCGTGGCTCCGGTGCAGGGCGACAGCGTCACCCAAGTGGTGTTCGAAAACCTGCAAGCGCCCCAGCACAATTTGCCTGCACGACTGACGCCGGTCACCGGGCGCGATTCACTGGTCGGCGGTCTGGTGCGGCAACTGCCGTTGTCCCGGCTGCTGACGGTGACGGGGCCTGCCGGTGTCGGTAAGAGCACCGTGGCGCTGCGCGCAGCGGAACTGCTGCTGCAACATTTTCGTGACGGCGTGTGGCAGGTGGATCTGTCGCTGATCGATGAAAACATCCCGCTCCTCGATCACTTGCTGAAAACCCTCGACCTCGATTTCCCCACTCTGGCAGCGCGCCATGCCTTGCTGGTGCTGGACAACTGCGATCACCTGCACCAAGCCTGCCGGAGCCTGCTGCAAACATTGCTTGATGCCGCGCCCCGTCTGTCGATCCTTGCCACCAGCCGCGAGCCGTTGCGTCTCGCTCTGGAAGTCCTGCAGCCGCTGGCGCCCCTGACCCTTCCCAAAGCTTCGGCCCTCAACAGTGTCGCCGAGGTCATGGGCTATTCGGCGGTGCAGCTGTTTGTCAGTCGTGCCCGCGCCCGTCAACACGGCTTCAGTCTGCGTGAGCAGGATCTGGAAACGGTGCGCGATATCTGTCGCCGGCTCGACGGTCTGCCGCTGGCGATCGAGTTGGCAGCCGCGCAGATCGATGCGCTGGCGCTGGTCGGATTGCAGACGCAACTGGACCAAGGCCTGCAAGTCCTGAGTCACGGTCGCCGCACCGCCGTGCCGCGCCACCAGTCAATGAAGGCTGCGCTGGACTGGAGCTATCAACGCTTGAGCGAGCAGGAACAGCGCGTGCTGCAACGCTTGTCGGTGTTCAAGATGGCATTCACCCTGGATGCCGCCATCGGCGTGATCAGTTGCGCGCAATTACCACCCTCGACACTGGTGGCTGTGGTCGAACAGCTCGCGGCCAAGTCGTTGCTGACCACAGATCGATCCAGCGGGACGCTGCGCTACCGAATGCTCAACATCACGCGCCGCTATGCCCGCGAACAGCTGGAGCAGGGCGGCGAACTCAATGATGTCGAGCGTCGGCACGCGCGTTACCTGGGCCGTACCCGACCCGTCTCAAGCGGCCGACTGACCGCGCAGTTCGTCGAGCAGTAAGCGCACTTTGCGCAAGTCCGGGGTGGCATAGCCTTCGGTGAAGCGCTGGTAGACCGGCGCCAGCAATTCGATAGCCTCACGATAACGCGACTGGCGCTGCCACCACTGTGCCAGCGAAGTCGCGCTGCGCAACTCCCAGGCCAGGGCACCTTGAGTCCGGGCAATCTTGAGCGATTGCTGCAAGGCGCTTTCGACCGTGTGATGACAGGGCGATTCACCGGCCAGCAATCGCTCGGCCCGGGCCCGCAAAATCTCCGCAGTACTCCAGCCGGCCGCGCCGCTTTGTGCTCGTTCAAGCAGGGCATCGTCAACGAAGCCTGGATCCAGCGTGACCATGATTTCCCTGACCAGACCGCTGTCGGCGGGCGGGATGGCGGGGGATTTGTCGGCGTCGATCACCTGTGCGTAGTGCCGCGCCCACGTGTAGAACAGCAGCACCGAATGCTTCTGCGCCTGTTCGAGCAACAGTTGCAGCAGCGCCCGGGCGTTCTGTGTATCTCCGTTGTAATGGGCGATCAGGCACGAAGCGAGTGCCAGGGTGTAGCAGATCGAGGTGCCGTGATTGATCTGCACCGCGATGTCCAGCGCCTGCCGTGCTGTACGCCAGGCTTGCTCGGGGAAACCTTGCAACCACAGCACACGGGCAAGGACGGTCAGCGAAGCGACGCTCTGGTCGTATTGCACGCCGAAACCGTGAGTGAAGCGGTTGAGGTGGCCGCTGTGGGCCATGCGCTGAATGACTTGCTCGGCGTGGATTCGCGCCTGGTGCTGATCGCCGGCGTAATGCAGCGCGAGCACCCGCAAGCGGTGGGTACTCAGGGACAGCTGCGCATCGCCGTGCACTCCGAGACTTTCGAATTGCTCGCTCTGCTCCAGTGCCATCCGGTAATGCCCGCAACTGAGATTGACCGCCATGTGCCCCGACACGGCGCGCAACTGACCGGCCATGTCGTCGTGCTGTTGTGCCAGCAGCCGGGCGCTGACGAAGGCCTCGATGGTTTCCGGCGTGCCGCCCCAGGTGTGGTAACAGGCGCTGCCCAGGGCCAGTTTCAAGGCGATTTCCAGTCGCGGGCAGGGCTCGTCGGATGAAGCCAGCAGCGCCAGTGCCCGGCGCACATGAACGCCGTACTCCTTGAGCAAGGACAGTTCCTGCCACAACGGCGCCGAGGTCGCCGTCAGTCGAACGCCGAGCGCGCGCGAGCCTTCGTCATTCAGCGTCCACTCAAGGGCCGCCCGCAAGTCTTCAAGGCCACGGGCGTAACGCTCGATCCAGACTTCAGTCGCCGTGTTCTCCCAATCGGCCTGGGCCTGATACATCAGCGCCAGGCTGCGTTCGGCATGGCGTTCGCGGGTTTCGCCGAGTTCGGCGGCCTGGTCGAGTTTTTCCAGCGCATAGCGGCGGGTGGTGTCGAGCAGGCGATAGAACACTTCTTCATCGCCGACCTCGACGTTGAGCAGCGACTTGGCGACCAGTTGCGTGATCGAAGCGAAGACTTCGTTCGGCTCGATGTGCTGACCGACGATAACCGCCGCCGCCGATTCCAGCGTGAACGCGCCACGGAATACACCCAGTCGGCGCAGGCCGGTCTGTTCGCAGGCATTGAGCAGATTGAAGCTCCAGTCCAGCGTAGCGCGCAGGGTTTCATGCCGACCGAGGCGAGTCTGGTTGCCAGCCGGCAAACGCCCCTGGAGCTGACTCAGCAAACCCTCCAGCCCAAGACCCGCGACCTGCGCAGCGGCCAGTTCCAGTGCCAGCGGGATGCCGTCCAGTCGCCGACAGATGTCGATGATCAAGGGCAGGTCGGCATTACCCGGCTCAAAATGTTCGTGGGCCGCCATCGCCCGTTCGACGAACAACTGCAGCGCGGAGAATTCCATCGCCTGATCGCGATCCAGCACCGCAATCGGCGGCGGGCAGTCGAGGGATTCCAGGCGCTGCACATACTCGCCCTCGGCACGCAGGCTTTCGCGGCTGGTGGCCAGAATGTGCACCTGCGGTGCGCCGCGCAGAATGTTTTCACTCAGCATCGCCACGGCGTCGATCAAGTGCTCGCAGTTATCGATCACCAGCAGCATCTGCCGCTCGCGCAGGCTGTTGATCAGGCAGGCCATCGGTTCACTGTCGTGCAGCGAAAGGTCCAGCAGGGCGGCGAGGTGCGAGCAGATCGAGCCCGGATGTTTGAGCGGGGCCAGATCCAGCAGACGAATACCGTCGCGATAACGGCCGATCAGTTGCTCGGCGACACGCAGGGCCACGGTGGTCTTGCCGATGCCGCCGGGGCCGACCAGGGTGATGCAGCGCTGGCGCGGCAGTTGCGTCATCAGGCTGTCGACCACCGACTGGCGCCCGATCATCCGCGTGCGGCGCAGCGGCAGGTTATGCCGGCCGAGGTTGGCGGTGGTGGGACGTTGTTCAATCGATTGCAGCACGACCGGCGCGACGAAACTGTATCCGCGCTGCGCCACCGTGACGATGTAGCGCTGCCCGGCCTGACCGTCGCCGAGGGCCTTGCGCAGCGCGGCCATGTGCACCCGCAGATTGATGTCTTCCACCACACTGTCCGGCCAGACACCGGCGATCAGCTGCTGCTTGCTCACCACCTCGCCTGCGTGGGCCAGCAGGATCAGCAGAATGTCCATGGCGCGCCGGCCCAGGCGCAAAGGCTGGTCGCCTTCAAGCACCAGCCGCTGGCCGGGGTGGATCCGATAGGGGCCGAAACCGATGGCCTGATTCGGGGAAAGACTCAACCGCTCACTCCTTCGACGCTTTTTATGATCCTGATCCGTCAGGGTGAAGAATCCGTGACGGGCAGGGCGAATAGAGGCTTGAGGGGCACGCAAGCCGTCTGATCCGCAGTATCCGAGCATATTCCTCAGGATTTGACGCCAGCGCAACTTTCGCGAAGGACTCGGGCCTTTGCATCACTCGGCATCCAGTACCGTCACCACTGTATTCAAAGGCCGGAACCCGTGCCGTTTTGCCCGATAGCCGGGGAAAATTAACAACGATTAACTCGTCCGCGTCGGCTTCAGAGCCAAAACTCCACGGCAATGGAATGCATACGTCCGGAGGACGCTGCGATGAGCAAGGTAGTAGTGGTTTATCACAGTGGCTACGGGCACACCCGCGTCATTGCCCAGGCTGTGGCCCAAGGTGTGGAGCGCCACATGGGCAGCACCTGCCTGTTGCTGGCGGTAGAAGACGTGGAAGCCCACTGGGATGACCTGCATCGCGCCGACGCCATCATCTTCGGTGCGCCGACCTACATGGGCAGCGCTTCGGCGGCGTTCAAGCAATTCATGGAGGCCACGGCCTCGTTCTACCTCGCCCGGCCGTGGCGCGACAAACTCGCGGCGGGCTTCACCAACTCCGGCAGCCTGTGCGGCGACAAGCTCAATACCTTGCTGCAAATGGCGGTGTTTGCGGCCCAGCATTCGATGATCTGGGTCGGGCTCGATCTGTTGCCGGCGCGTGCGTGCGCAGGTGTTTTCGACGGGCAATTGAATCGCCTCGGCAGCTCCCTCGGCGCCATGTCCCAGTCCTGTGTCGAGCAACCGCCCGAGCAGGCGCCGCCGCTGGAAGACCAACAAACCGCCGCGCACCTGGGCGAGCGGGTGGCGCGACTGGCCCAGCGGATGGCTCGAGGGTGAAACCGCCTCAGCGGTTTTTCATGACCTGACAACGCCACGCAAACGGGTTGATCCCTTCGCTGCGGGTGAAGATGTGGCAGAAGTGCGCCTGATCGCAAAAGCCGCACTCCAGGCTGATCTGCGTGAGGCTGTGGTTGGTGTGTTGGATCAACTGCTTGGCTCGGGCAATGCGCTGGGTGCGGATCCAGTCTTGCGGCGAGTACCCTGTGCTGCATTTGAACGCCCGGGAAAAATGGCTGCGCGAGAGTGCGCAGGCATTGGCCAGTTCGGTGACTTCAAGGCTGTCGCCGAGGCGTTCGAGAATCAGCTGTTTCACCAGCCGTTCCCGTTGCGGGCTGAGGCCGCCAGTGCTGGGCTTGCGGGGTTCGCTGGCAGGGGCGAGGGCGACGGTTTGCTGTGAGTGAGCCATGGCCAAGGTCCGTGTCGGTGGGGAACGCACGGTCAGCGCTTTCCCTCAGGTCAAAAAAACAACGCTGCGCAGAGGGATTCATTGTTTGGCGAGGGGCGGGTGCTGACGAGTTAAACGTTGTTAATTCCACCGTCGGCTGCAACTCAGCACACCGCTGCAAGTCCCCATGACGGGAACCGGGCAGGATGGCGACGATTGGGGGCGGGCCATAAGGGGCCGCAGAATCGGGCTCGGGCGAGGGGCATGCAGATGAAAGATTTGGTACGCGGCGTAATCGGCTTGGCGTTGGTCGGTGTGATGTCCAGCGCCATGGCGCAGGCACCGCAGGTCGGCACGCAGGCGCCGGGTTATTTCCGGCTGGCGCTGGGCGATTACGAGGTGACGGCGCTGTTCGACGGCTACAACGATTTGTCGCCGAAGCTGTTGCAAGGCATGAGTCAAAGCCAGATTCGCGCGCTGCTGGCCCGGCGCTCGATTGAAACGCCGGGCGTGCAGACCGCGTTCAATGCGTTCCTGGTCAACACCGGCAAACAACTGATTCTCGTGGATACCGGCGCGGGCCAGTGCATCGGCGCCACCGCCGGCCAGCTCTCGGCGAACATGCAGGCAGCGGGTTACAAGCCTGAGCAGGTCGACGCGATTCTGCTGACGCACCTGCACCTGGATCACGTCTGTGGGCTGGTCGACGGCCAGCAACGGCCGATCTTTGCCAATGCCACGGTTTATGCAGCCAAGGCCGAAGCCGATTACTGGCTCGATCCGCAGGCCGAGGCCAAGGCGCCGGCCGGTGCCCGGGAGTTTTTCAAGATCGCCCAGGATTCCACTGCGCCTTACGTGGCGGCCGGGCGCTTCAAGACGTTCGCAGAGGGCCAGTCGCCTTTGCCGGGTGTGGTCGTAGCCACACTGGAAGCCGGGCACACGCCGGGCAGCACCACCTACCGCTTCACTTCGCAGAACCAGAGCATCGTGTTCATGGGCGACCTGGTGCACAACCTGGCGGTGCAGTTCGACCACCCGGAGGTGTCGATCCGCTTCGACGTCAACGGTCAGCAGGCGATCAAGAGTCGTAACGCCGTGTTCAGTGCAGCGGCGGCCAGCAAGACCTGGGTCACGGCCGCGCACTTGCCATTCCCGGGCATCGGCCACATCACGGCGGTCGACAAGCACTTCCAGTGGGTGCCGGTTGAATACGGCCCCTACAAACGCGCGGCCAAAGTGCCGCTGATCGAGTAAAGTTCCCACCTTTCACGTCAGGCTAAAACAAGGAAAACGTGCCCCATGAACCGTAACGATCTGCGCCGCGTCGACATGAACCTGCTGGTGATTTTCGAAGCGCTGATGTTCGAAAAGAACCTGACCCGCGTCGCCGAAAAACTGTTCATGGGCCAACCGGCAGTGAGCGCGGCGCTGGGGCGTCTGCGCGATCTGTTCGATGATCCGCTGTTGCTGCGCAATGGTCGGGGCATGGAACCGACGGCGCGGGCGCTGGCGATTCTCCAGGAGCTGCAACCGGCGATGGACGTGATTTCCGGCGCGGTCAGCCGGGCCAAGGAATTCGATCCGGCGACCAGTTGCGACGTGTTTCGCATCGGCTTGTCGGACGATGCCGAATTCGGTCTGTTCCCGCCGCTGCTGCGCCAGTTGCAGGAAGAGGCGCCGGGGATTGTCGTGGTGGTACGTCGCGCCAATTACCTGCTGATGCCGGGGTTGCTGGCATCGGGGGAGATCTCCGTCGGCGTCAGTTACACCACCGATCTGCCGGCCAACGCCAAGCGCAAGAAACTGCGTGACATTCCCTGCAAGGTCCTGCGCGGCGACAACCGCCCGGGCCCGCTGACGCTCGACGAATACTGCGAGCGGCCTCATGCGATGGTGTCGTTCTCCGGAGACCTGAGCGGCAACATCGACATGGACCTGGCCAAGGTCGGTCGCAGCCGCCGGGTGGTGCTCGGTGTACCTCAGTTCAGTGGCCTGCGCGCGCTGCTGGCCGGCACTGAGATGATCGCGACCGTGCCGGATTATGCGGCGTGTGCATTGGTCGAAGGGTGTGCGTTGCGGGCTGAAGATCCGCCGTTTCCGATTGATGCGGCGCAACTGTCGATGGCGTGGAGCGGGGTGCATGACAACGACCCGGCGGAGAAATGGCTGCGGTCGCGGATCAGTCAGTTCATGTCGGTGACGCTGGATATTCCGGCGGTTTAGCGCGGTGTTGAAAGGTGTTTAGCGTTACTTCCGGTAAGCCACAACGCCTTGCGCCTTTGCCTACGTGTACGCCAGAATCCGCCGGCTTGTGCGCTCTTGGGGTGGGTCTTATCGTTTCCGGGTCGCTGACGAATCAGCGATCGGGTCTCGCAGCCCGCGATCTCTGGACGCACAACATCCTCCGGTTTTATGGCGGCTGTACGTGGGAGACCTTCGGGTCTGCCGGTTCTAGAGTCCCGGTCTGCGACCCGCGTATGGCTGCCACCCCTTCGTATCGCAGCGAATCGTGGCCGCTCAATGACTCTGGAGATTCGCATGATCAAACCTACGCCAAACCCGCCTGAAACCGACACTACCTCGCCCTACGAAACCCTCGACTCCAAGAAATTCCACGAAGCCGCCGAACGCGCCCTCGATCATTACCTCAATCCGCTCCTCCCCAGAAAACCGCTGCTCAAACCCAACGCCCGCTACCTCATCGCTCCCGGCATCGACAGCGAAGAACTGCTGGCCGACGCCTGCGAAACCCTGACCTCGGCCAAGGTCATGGCCAATGACTTCGCCGGGCTGGTGGACGGCCCGCAGCGGCATGTGCTGTTGGGGATTGCGCAACTGATCATGCTGGGGGAACTGGCGGTGAATCGGGTGCTGGATAATCTGGAAGTGAAGACTGAGGCGTCCGCTGTAACCTGATCACCTAGTCACCCTGTTCACTTGCTCACCTGATCGTTCCCACGCAGAGCGTGGGAACGATCTACGTGGGAGCGATCGTTCAAGAGCAAAGAGAGCACACCCATCCAATTTCCCCCCCGGTCAATCGTTGCACCATGGCCTGCAATGATTGATCAAGGGTGGGCCCATGAACGCTGTACAACGCAATGACCAGGCGCAAGATCTCGGCCTGCTGTTCCTGCGGGTCGCCGGCGGACTGTTTCTGCTGTTCGTCCACGGCTTGCCCAAGCTGCTGGACTTCACCGCGCAGCTGCAACTGATCGAAGACCCGTTCCACCTCGGTGCCCACCTCACTTTGATTCTGGCGATCTTTGCCGAAGTCCTCTGCCCGCTGCTGATCGTCGCCGGGGTGCTGGCGCGTCTGGCGTGCTTGCCTATTCTCTTTGTGCTGCTGGTGGCGCTGCTGCTTGTGCATCCGCAATGGAGTGTGGCCGAAGGGCAGTTCGGCTGGTTGCTGTTGATCTTGTTTACCACTGTTTTGATCGCCGGGCCGGGACGGCTGGCGCTCAATGTTCGTTTGCCCGGAGTGCTCCGTTATGCCTGATGCCCAGACCCCGAAAAAACCGGGACCCGAAGAAACCGTGACGCTCATCGTCAAGCACCGGGTCAAGGCCGGTTTCGAACAGCCGTACGAAGCGTGGCTGCGCAATATCGTCAGCGTGGCGGGGCGCGAAGAAGGGCATCTGGGCGTGGACGTGATGCGCAGCCAGCAGGACGGGCTCGCGCTGTTCACCTGCGTGCTGCGTTATTGCTCGACCGACGCGATGCAGCGCTGGCTCGACTCGCCGCAGCGTCAGAAACTGATCGATGAAGCCGCGCCGATGCTCGCCGACGGCGATCAGACCGAAGTCAACGCAGCCAACGAATTCTGGTTCACGCCGACGGCCGAGGCCGGATCGCCGCCACCACGCTGGAAGCAGGCCGTGGTGACGCTGCTGGTGATCCTGCCGCACACCTTGCTGGTGCCGCTGATCTGGGGGCCGCTGCTGCAACTCAACGCCTTTCTCTCCAACTACGTGGTCGCCACGTTCCTGATCACCCTGACCATCGTGGTATCGGTGGTCTACGTGTTCATGCCGCCGGTGACCCGTCTGTTCGCGCCGTGGCTGGAAGCCGGTCAGTCACACAAACACCTCGATTCCAATGCCAATCCGCCGCGCTGAAGCGGCGGGTCCGGGCTCCGTTTCACTTATCTCGAAGGAACTGCGATGAACGCCGATCTGATTCTGTTCAATGGCCAATTTCATACGGTAGACCGCGAAAAACCCCTCGCCAGCGCCGTGGCAATCAAGGACGGGCGCTTCGTCGCCGTCGGTAACGATGCCGAGGCGATGGCGCTCAAGGGCGCCGGCACTCAAGTGGTCGACCTCAAGGGCCGCTGCGTGATTCCCGGCCTCAATGACTCGCACTTGCACTTGATCCGTGGCGGTCTGAACTACAACCTCGAACTGCGTTGGGAAGGCGTGCCGTCGCTGGCTGATGCGCTGCGCATGCTCAAGGATCAGGCCGACCGCACACCGACCCCGCAATGGGTGCGCGTGGTCGGCGGCTGGAACGAATTCCAGTTCGCCGAAAAACGCATGCCGACCCTCGAAGAAATCAACCAGGCCGCGCCGGACACCCCGGTGTTCATCCTGCACCTGTACGACCGTGCGCTGCTCAACCGCGCCGCGCTGCGCGTGGCCGGCTACACCCGCGACACGCCGAACCCGCCGGGTGGCGAGATCGTGCGCGATGCCAACGGCAACCCGACCGGCATGCTGGTGGCGCGGCCGAACGCGATGATTCTGTATTCGACGCTGGCCAAGGGGCCGAAGCTGCCGCTGGAGTATCAGGTCAACTCGACCCGTCAGTTCATGCGCGAACTCAATCGCCTCGGCCTGACCAGCGCCATCGATGCCGGCGGCGGTTTCCAGAATTACCCGGACGATTATCAGGTGATCGAACAGCTGGCCAAAGACGACCAGTTGACCGTGCGCATCGCCTACAACCTGTTCACCCAGAAGCCGAAAGAAGAGCTGACCGACTTCCAGAACTGGACCGGCAGCGTCAAGTTGCATCAGGGCGATGACTTCCTGCGCCACAACGGCGCCGGGGAAATGCTGGTGTTCTCGGCAGCGGACTTCGAAGACTTCCTCGAACCGCGCCCGGACCTGCCGCAGACCATGGAACAGGAATTGGAGCCGGTGGTGCGCCACCTGGTCGAGCAGCGCTGGCCGTTCCGTCTGCACGCCACCTACAACGAATCGATCAGCCGCATGCTCGACGTGTTCGAGAAGGTCAACCGCGACATTCCGTTCAACGGTTTGCCGTGGTTCTTCGATCACGCCGAAACCATCACCCCGCAGAACATCGAGCGGGTGAGGGCGCTGGGCGGCGGCATCGCGATTCAGGATCGCATGGCGTTCCAGGGCGAATACTTCGTTGACCGTTACGGCAAACAAGCCGCCGAAGCCACACCGCCAATCAAGCGCATGCTTGCCGAAGGCGTGCCGGTCGGCGCGGGCACCGATGCCACTCGGGTGTCGAGCTACAACCCGTGGACTTCGCTGTACTGGATGGTCAGCGGTCGCACCGTTGGCGGTCTGGCGCTGTACGAAGAAGGTTTGCCACGCAGCACCGCGCTGGAACTGTTCACCCATGGCAGCGCCTGGTTCTCGTCCGAGCAGGGCAAGAAGGGCCAGATCAAGGTCGGGCAACTGGCGGACCTGGCAGCGCTGAGCGCGGACTTCTTCAGCGTCGAAGAAGAAGCGATCAAGTGGATCGAGTCGGTCATGACCGTGGTTGGCGGCAAGATCGTGTACGCCGCCGGCGACTTCGAAGACCTCGGCCCACGTTCATTGCCGGTGCTGCCGGACTGGTCGCCGGTAGTGAAAGTCCCTGGCCACTGGCGCCCGAATTCGCCCTTGCAGGCCCAGGTGCACCAGTGCAGCGGCCCGTGCGCAGTGCATACCCACAGCCATGAAAAAGCGCGGATGTCGAATGCGCCGGTCAGCGATTTCGCCGGTTTCTGGGGCGCGTTCGGCTGTTCCTGCTTCGCGTTCTGATCCTTTTGAAAAAAGCGCCGCTCTGCGTGAGCGGCGCTCCCCGCAACAACCATCCATCGAGGAGTTTCACATGAGCAACGTTCCTTACAAACGCTTGAACAAAGACGATGCCGTTGTGCTGTTGGTCGACCACCAGACCGGTCTGATCTCGCTGGTGCAGGATTTCTCGCCGAACGAGTTCAAGAACAACGTGCTGGCCCTGGGCGACATCGCCAAGTTCTTTAACCTGCCAACCATCCTCACCACCAGCTTCGATTCCGGCCCGAACGGCCCGATCGTGCCTGAGCTGAAAGAGCAATTCCCGGACGCACCGTTCATTGCCCGTCCTGGCCAGATCAACGCCTGGGACAACGAAGACTTCGTCAAGGCCATCAAGGCTACTGGCCGCAAGCAACTGATCATCGCCGGTGTGGTGACTGACGTGTGCGTGGCGTTCCCGACCCTGTCGGCCATCGCTGAAGGCTTCGAAGTGTTCGTGGTCACCGACGCTTCCGGCACCTTCAACACCACCGTGCAACAAGCGGCGTGGGCGCGTATGTCGGCTGCCGGCGCACACCTGCTGAACTGGTTTGCTGTGGCCTGCGAGCTGCAGGGTGACTGGCGCAACGACATGGAAGGCCTGGCGAATCTGCTGTCGCAGCGCCTGCCGAACTACCGCAACCTGATCAACAGCTACACCAAGTTCACTGCCAAGTAAGCTTGTAACGAAGAGGCCCGCCAAAATGGCGGGCCTCTTTTTGCCTTCAGAAAAGGGCTCAGCGCTTTTGCAACCAGCCCAGAAATCCACCTTTTTTCACCGGTGCCGGTTTGGCCATCAACGCCAGCCGACTGTTCTGCTGCCTTACCGCCTGCAACTTGTTCAACGCCCGACCCACTTCACTGCGCTGTTCCATGCACTGGCGAGTCAGGTTCTTGTCGAGGCGATAAATGATCGAAGACGTCAGTGCGGTAAACGTCGCTTGCGAAGGCGTGTCCGCGAGGATGCTTTGCTCACCCATGACCTCACTCGGCCCCATGCGTCCGGCCTCGGTGAAACCATTGCCATCCGGCACGCTGGCGCTGACCACACCGGTAGCGATCACGAACAGGCTGTCCGGCACTTCCTCCAGATCGAGCACCACCTGCCCGGCGCTGTACTGCTGCGCGACCATCGATTCGGCGAGGCGATCGCGTTCCTCGTGGCTCAGCGAGCGGAAGATTTTCACTTCATCGAGCAACGCGCGAGCGCGGGTAGAAGGTTCGATCACACCGTCCGGGTGCCGCGAAATGCCAGCCGCTTCAAGGTGCCGGTGGGCGAGGTCGAACAATTGATTGCGCACCTCGCTTTTCTTGCCCAGTTCGGCGATGAACCCGCTGGCCACGTATTCCGACATTTCGTCGCCGGCCTCTTTCAGCACCGCTTTCGGCGCGGGCGTCAGCAACAGACTGCTGCTGCCTTGCAGCGTGCGCTCGAGGGCGTCGAGCACCCGGCGCGGGCGGATGTGGTTCGGCACCTTGATGCTGATCGACACGCCGTGCAGGTTGTTCGGGCGGCTGAGGTTGACGATCTTGGCCTTGGCCGCCACCGAGTTCGGCACCACGGCCAGAGTGCCGGTGCTGGACAGCAGGTGCGTGGCACGCCAGTTGATGTCGAGCACCTTGCCTTCGACACCATCGATGACCACCAGATCATCCACCTGATACGGCTTGGTGGTGTTGAGCACGATGCCGGAAAACACGTCGGCCAAGGTGCTTTGCAGCGCCAGACCAATGACGATCGCCACCACCCCGGAAGTCGCCAGCAGGCCTTTGACCGGCAGATCCAGCACATAACCGGCCGCTGCGACGATGGCCGCCAGAAACACCAGCGCACCGATCACGTCCTGCAGCAGGCGGCCGCTGTGACCGATGCGGCGCATCAGGATCAGACCGATGACTTCGGTCAGCACCCGCGCGGCGTACAGCCACCAGAGAATCCCCAGTGCCGTCGCCCCGAGCTGCGCCACCGGGTCGTCGGCAAACAGCGGCGCCTGCAACGGGCTGACGCCGGCGTTGATGGCCAGCGCGTTGAAGGCCAGGAACAGCACCAGTCGCACGGCGACCCGTTGCGCGCGATGCTTGAACGGTGCGAGGTGCCAGAGCAAGGTGTCGAGCACCAGCAGCAGAGCGCTCCAGGACAGCAGGTGGGCAGAAAAAAGGCTCATGAGGTGAACTCCGGCGGACACAAAAGAAAACGCCACACCCGAAGGTGTGGCGAGGGGTTGCACTCAGTTCAGGTGGGTCTTGAGTTCTGCCGCTGCCTGGCGCACGGCGGCCTTCACCTCAGGAATACCGTTCAGCGGGTTGAGCAGGCCGAAGTCGTGAATCATCCCGTTGTAGCGCACCGAGGTCACCGGCACGCCAGCCGCGTCGAGGTGGCGGGCGTAGCCTTCGCCTTCGTCACGCAGCACGTCGAACTCGGCGGTCTGCACCAGCGCGGCGGGCAGGCCCTTGAGCTGTTCGGCGCTGGCGTTGAGCGGCGAGGCATGGATCTGCGCACGCTCGGCCGGGTTGGTGGTGTAGTTGTCCCAGAACCACTGCATCATGCCTTTGGTCAGGAAGTGGCCTTCGGCGAATTGCTGGTACGAGCCGTTATCGAACCCGGCGTTGGTCACCGGCCACATCAGCAACTGAAAGCGCAGGGCCGGGGTTTTCTGTTCCTTGGCCATCAACGCTACAACCGCTGCCATGTTGCCACCGACGCTGTTACCGGCCACCGCCAGACGCTTGCCGTCGACACCGATGTCCTTGCCGTGCTCGGCCACCCATTTCGTCGCGGCGTAAGCCTGATTGATCGCGGTCGGGTACTGCGCTTCCGGCGACGGCGTGTAATCGACGTACACCGCCACCGCGCCAGAGCCCACCACCAGATCACGAATCAGGCGTTGGTGCGTCGGGAAGTCGCCCAACACCCAGCCGCCACCGTGGAAGAACATGAACACCGGCAACTCGCCTTTGACCTTGGCTGGACGCACCACCTTCAGGTTGATCGTCTGGCCGTCGACCTTGATCGCCTTGTCGCTGACTTCAACGCCGGACAGGTCAACCTTCACCGAAGCCTGGGCGCCGGTCAGCACCGCACGGGCGTCTTTCGGGCTCAGTTGCTCGAGCGGTTTGCCACCGCCGGCGGCGAGGGCGTCGAGGAAGGCCTGAGTGTTGTGTTCGACGCCAGTGCTTTCGGCGGCGAAGGCGTTGCCGATGGACAGGGCGAGCAGGGAAGCGGCGAGGGTTTTCTTGATGTTCATGTGCAATTCCTTTTTAAGTCGTTTGAGTTTTTGTATGCCTTGGGATCGGGCTGCTGTGGCGCTGGGCTTCAGGCCTCAGCAACACCGTGAGCACAGATTAATGAGGTGCCGGAAAGTGAAAAAGCGGCTATAAAGCGTTTAACTGTCAACCAGAGAGTGACAATGAACCCGTTCGAAGACATGCGTATTTTTTGCCAGGTGATGGACTCCGGCAGCTTCACGGCGGCGGCCGATCAGTTGGGCCTTTCCAAGCAGTTCGTCAGCCGTCGGTTGATGCAACTGGAGGAGCGCCTCGGCGTGCGATTGCTCAACCGTTCGACCCGGCGCCTGGACGTGACGCCGCTGGGCCAGAGCTATTACGAGTCGGCGCTGCGTTTGCTCGGTGAAGTCGAGTCGGTGGAGCAGGGCATCGCCGGGCAGACTGCCGAGCCGCGCGGGGCGATTCGCGTGAGTGCGCCGCTGTCGTTTGCGTTGGCCCATCTGGGCTGTCTGCTGCCGCCGTTTCTGCAGCGTTATCGCGAGGTCACGGTGGAGGTGGACTTGAGCGACCGGCCGGTGGATCTGCTGGGCGAGGGTTACGACCTGGCGCTGCGCATTGGCGTACTGGAGGACTCGACCCTGATCGCCCGACGCATCGCGTCAATCGAACGGGTGTACTGCGCCAGTCCTGCTTATCTGGCCGAGCGCGGTGCGCCGGTCAGACCGGAAGATCTGCTGGGCCACGACTGTCTGCCTTACGGCCACGGTCGTTCGGTGCAGTGGCGGTTCAACGCGGGGCAGGGCAAGCCGCTGCTGGTGAATGTCACCGGGCGGATGCGCGTCAACAACGGTGAGTTGCTGCGGGATGCGGCGGTGGCGGGGATGGGGATTACCTATCTGCCGACGTTCATTGTCGGCGCGGCGCTGAAGGATGGGCGGCTGGTGCCGGTGCTGGACGAGTTTCGGCCGGAACCGCTGACGCTGTCGGCGGTGTACCCGCAGCATCGTCAGGCATCACGGCCGGTGCAGGCGTTGATCGAGTTTTTGCGCGAGCGGCTGGATCAGAATCATGTCGCTCTCTAGGTTTTTTGGTGAACTGGTGGGCACCGATGAGCCCTGTGGGAGTCGGGCTTGCCCGCGATAGCGGTGGGTCAGTCAGTGATGCTTTAACTGACCAGGCCTCATCGCTGGCAAGCCAGCTTCCACAGGGATTGCGGTGCTTTCAGTTCGGGTCAGTTGGCGCGCTTGTCATCGCCAGGCTCGCCGCCGACATGCACACCGCGATCATCGCCCGGTTGGCCGGCTGCATGCAGGCCATGGTCATCACCGATTTCACCGGCACGATGTACGCCATGGTCATCGCCGACTTCACCGGCACGATGTACGCCATGGTCATCACCGATTTCACCGGCGCGATGCACGCCATGGTCATCACCGACCTCTCCGGACCGATGTACACCATGGTCGTCGCCGGGTTCAGAATGCGTGCCGCTGCGACCCGATGACGCCGTGTTGCCGGAATGGCCCGAGCCGTGGTCACTGCCGCTGTGGCCACTGTTGCCACCGCCGCCACTGCCGCTGTTGCCGCCACTGCCGCTGCCGCCGTGACCACCACCATTGCCACCGCTGCCGCCGCCTCCATTACCGCCAGCACCGCCACCGCTGCCGCCGCCTCCATTACCGCCACCACCGCCTCCGCTACCGCCCCCTCCATTACCGCCGCCACCCCCACCGTTACCACCGCCGCCCCCGCCGCTTCCTCCACCACCACTTCCCCCTTCCTTGGCCTGAACACTCGACACCCCGGACAGGTTGTCCGGAATCAGTACGGTAGACGCCGACAGGACTGCGCCGATGGCCATTGCGAGCACGAGCTTTTGAATGTGCATATCGTTCTCCGTCTTTGTTGTCTTGATTGGGAACGTGGATGTGGCTTGTTGCGTGTGATCCGACCCGTTCCCGAGGTCAGTGGATACTCGAAGCCAGTTCGAAGATCGGGATGTACATCAGGATTACGATCACCCCGATCAACAGGCCGATGAAAGTCATGAGCAGCGGTTCGAACAGACGCACGAACCACTCGATCCAGCGGCTGATTTCCTCGTCGTAGAAATCGGCGCTGCGTTCCATCATTTGCCCGAGGTTGCCCGACTGCTCGCCAGCGCGCAGCAGGCGCAGGGACACGGGCGTCACCAGCCGGTTGAGCTCAAGGGCAGCGGACAACGATTGCCCCTCGCGCACCCGCTCGCAGGCCTGGTCCAGCCGCGCTCGCGAGGCCACGGTGAGCAGGCCACGCACCATGCCCATGGCCGTCACCAGCGGAATTCCGCCTTGCAGCAGAATCCCCAGTGACCGGTAAAACCGCGCCAGCTCATACATGAAAATCCGCTGGTGCACGGCAGGCAGTTTCTCCACCAGCCGATCCAGCCCACGGCGAAACGCCGGTTGTTTCTGCAGCACGGCGAGGGCGATGACGATTGTCGCCAACAGGCCGAAAAACTCACCCTGATGCGCATGCAAAAACATGCCGCTGCTCATCAGGATCTGCGACAGCCACGGCAGGTTCGAGCCCAGCCCTTCGAATACCAGGCTGAAGCGCGGCACCACATAGCCCATCAGAAACAGCACCACGCCACCGCCGACCACCAGCAACAGCAGCGGGTAGATCGAAGCGCTGACGATCTTCTGCCGCACCTCGTCCATGCGCTGGCGATAGCTCACGTAACGGCCCAGCGCATCGCCGACCGCGCCGGTCTTCTCGCTGGACTGTACCAGCGCCACGTACAACGGCGGGAACACCGCCGACAACTGGCCGAGCGCCTGGGAGAACGATTTGCCCTCGTACAGCAGCCGCACCAGCTCACTCAAGGTTTTGCGGGCGGCGGGGGCGGTTTCTTTTTCGGCCAGGCTCTCCAGCGCATCGATCAGCGGCAGGCCGGCGTTGAGCAGGGTAGTCAGTTCCTGGCTGAACAGCACCAGGTTGAAGGTTTCTCGCTTGCTCAGGCGCAACGAACGCCAGTGCCTCTCGGCGTGCAGGCTGACCACACGCAAGCCCTGATCCTCGGCGATGCGCCGCGCTTCGCTCTGGCCGGGCGCCTCGACGCTCAGCGACACCACCCCGGCCTTGCCCACTGCTTTGAGTTGAAATCGCATGCCGTGAGCTCCGCTTATTGCCAGTTGGTGACTTCGGCGTTTTCGCCTTCGCCGCCGGGCTGGCCGTCCTTGCCCATCGAGAGCAGGTCGTACTCGCTGTTTTCGCCGGGATAGCGGTAGGTGTAGTTACGCCCCCACGGATCCTGCGGCAGTTTTTTCTGCAAGTACGGGCCGGTCCATTTGGCTTCGTCGCTCGGTGCGGTCACCAGCGCCTGCAAGCCCTGTTCGGTGGACGGGTAGTGGCCGACCTCCAGTCGATAGAGATCCAGCGCCTTGCTCAGGCCTTCGATCTGCGCCTTGGCGACCTTCACCTCGGAACGCCCCAGCTGGGCGAAATATTTGGGCGCGACGATCCCGGCCAACAGGCCGAGCACCACCAGCACCACGAGCAATTCGAGCAGGGTGAAACCGCGTTGGGCACGCGGACGAAATTGCAGCTTCATGATGACCTCCCGTGAGTGGCAGCCGTGTTGCCACAAGGGCTTATGCAATTGCCATGCTCAGCCTCCGATAAATTCGGCTGTCGGGCTGGAGCCCTTGTATTACGGGCTTTTCCAGAGTCGGCACAGTGCTTGCGTACGGCTGATCAACGACGGGTCAGTGGGGCATTTCCCCCAATTTTTCGGGGCCTGTCAGGGGAGGCCCAATGATCCATTCATTCACTGCAGGACTGCTCGGCTGCGTGCTGTCGGTCGGTGTCGCGCAAGCCGATGTCTTCGTTTCCATGGACGCCAAGGGCAGCTACGTGCTGTCCAACGTCCACCGTCCCGGACGCACTTACGAGCGGGTGATTCGCGAGTCCGATGCGCCGCTGGTCAGCCTTGACCGGCAACCGCAATTGATCGCCAACCAGCCCTACGCCGAGCTGGTGTCAGCGGCGGCCAGCGCCAATCACCTGCCCGAGGCTTTGCTGCACGCGGTGATCAAGTCCGAATCCAATTACAACCCCGGTGCCACCTCGCCCAAGGGCGCCGGCGGACTGATGCAATTGATGCCCGACACCGCCCGCGAGCTGGGGGTGAAAGATGTCTACGACCCCAAGGCCAACATCCAGGGCGGGGCCAAATACCTCAAGCGCCTGATGACCCTGTTCGACAACGACATCGCCCTGGCCGTAGCGGCCTACAACGCCGGGCCTGACGCGGTGCTCAGCCGCGGCCGGGTGATTCCTCCGTTCGCCGAAACCCAGCGCTATGTCCCGAGCGTGCTGCGTCAGTACCGGCGCCTGCAGGGGCTGGCGGTGGATGCACCGTTGTAAAGGATGTCCCCGGTTTCCCCACTTTCGGGGCAAACCCGAGGGCCCGGAAAAGTGGGGAAACGGGTGGGGAATATCCCCCGGATTCTCAAGTGACCTGTGTAACCGTTTGAGTTGGAACGACATTTTTTGTGGCACGCGGATTGCTCCAAGGGGTTTATCGAGAATCGTTCCCTGTGAGCACCCACTACGAGGTTTCCGATCATGGTTGGCATTCACCACGCACCGCCCCTGTTGAACTGGTTGCTGTTGCTGGTCTCGATGCTCAGCGTCGAACTGGCCAGCGCCGCCGTGCGCTGCGAGCGCAATCTGGTGGCCAATGTAGTCGCCTTCGATCAACCGCTGATGTTCAACCGCCTCGGTGCGCAGAATGCCAACGGCATGATGTACGCCTTGCGCCGCGATGTGGTCGATGACCATGACGTCTCGCTGGCCTATGGCGGCAGCGCGGTACCGGGCAAGGTCTCGCTGCGTGCCGACAAGCGTCCACGGCCGCTGGTGCTGCGGGTGGCCGCCGGTGATTGCCTGACGATCAACCTGCAGAACCTGCTCGATTATCAGGCCAACCCGAACAAGCATTTCGAAGGGCCTGAAGGCGAGGAGGGCACCGTGAACCCCGGTGGCGCCGATGCCTTCAAGGTCGACGAGCAGGTCGCCGACCGCCATGTCGGCTTCCAGGTCAACGGCCTGCAAGCGGTGAACAGTATCGATGACATTTCTTCCTACACTGGGCGCAACGCCAACACCCTGGTGCCGCCGGGCGCGAGCCGTTCGTACGTGCTGTACGCCGAGCGCGAAGGGGCGTTTGCCGTCAGCAGCCGTGGTGCGACATTCGGCGGGGAAGGCGCGGCCGGCAACACCGCCAATGGCCTGTTCGGTCAGGTCGTGGTGGTGCCGAAGTCGGGACGCACCTATCGCAATACCCTCACCGAAGAAGAAATGCGTCTGGCCACCACCGGCCGCACACCGGCCGGTCACCCGATCGTCGATTACCAGGCCCGCTACCCGCAGCGCGAACCGTGGCTGCGTGAAGGCAAGGCCGGCACGCCGATCATCAGCATGGTCGACGGCAACGAAATCATCTCCAGCGAAAGCGACGCGATCGTCATGGGCAGCAATGCCGATGGCAGTTTCGCGCCCAGCACCTATCCGCTGGAATCGGTGGGCAAACGCAACCCGGCGATCCCCAATCGCCTCGAGCCGTTTCGCGATTTCGCCTCGCAGTTCCAGGACGAAACCGCCGCCACCCAGGCATTCCCCGCCTACTGGGCCGACCCGGTCATGGCCCATGTGCTGGAGCCGACCCGCGACTCGTTCATGATCAACTACGGTTCCGGCGGCATGGGGGCTGAAGTGGTCGCCAACCGCCTCGGCGTGGGGCCGATGCACGATTGTCTGTCGTGCGCCTACGAAGAATTCTTCCTCAGCTCGCACACCGTCGGTGACGTGGCGATGCTGGTGGATGTGCCGGCCAACACCGGGCTTGAGAACATCGCCCCTGGCCAGACACCGAGCGCCGATCAGGTCGGCGTCAAGGCCACCATGGCCCTGTATCCGTCGGAGCCGTCGAACGTCAACCACAGCTACATCGGTGACTTCGTCAAATTCCGCAACACCCACAACGGCCACGAACAGCACATCTTTCACCTGCACGGCCATCAGTGGCTGTTCAACCCCAACGACGACAACTCCGATTACGTCGATGCCCAAGGCATCGGCCCAGGCGCCGGCTATACCTACGAAATCGCCAACGGCGGCTCCGGCAACCGCAACCGGGTGGCCGGCGATGCGATCTATCACTGCCACTTCTACCCGCATTTCGCCCAAGGCATGTGGTCGATGTGGCGGGTGCACGATGTGTTCGAAGAAGGCACCCGGCTGGAAGTCTCGCAACAGGGCGCCGATGGTTATCACAGCGAACCTTACGCACTGCGCAGCGGTAAACCGGCTGCCGGTGCCCGCGCCTTGCCGGATGGCGAGATCATTGCCGGCACGCCGATTCCTGCCGTCGTGCCGCTGCCCGGCAAAGCGATGGCGCCGATGCCGGGCAAAGTGGTGGTGGTGCCGAAAATCGGTGAAACCCTGGTCGCCGGCCACGATGACGACGATGAGGAAGAAGAGGGCGATGACGACGGCGAACACCATGGCGGCAACGGTGGTTCGCAAGCCATTGGTTCCCTGGCACTGGTCGATCGTAGCGAAGCCAACCGCAACGCCGATGGCAGCCTGAAAAACCCTGGCTATCCGTTCTGGATCGGCGGCATGGAAAGTTCGGTCGGTCAGCGTCCGCCAACCCCACCGCTGGACATGCTCGACGCCGCCACCGCGCAATCGTTGAAAGCCAGCGGCAAAGCGCTGTGGGCGAACCTCGATCCGAATCAGTCCGGCGGCTGGGATGGCGGCTTGCAGCGTCACGCCCTCGACGGGGTGGCGGCCGGAGGCGAGGCGCACACCGTGACCACCGCGCTGGACTTCTCCAAGGAAGTCACCCGCGCCAAGCCGATCTACCTGCCCGAAGAAGGCACGGAAGTGGAACAGGCGGCGATGGCGTTCCACGCGAAAAAGGATCACCCAAGCTTTGCCTTGCTGCCCGGCAACCAGATCGTGGCCAAGGCCTTCCGCACCAACGGCGCCTTGCCGATGGCCGGTGCGCCGTACTACGAACCGTGCATGGACGACCGGCAAAAACGCCTGACCAGCAGCGCCGGCAGCGGTGAATTCGCCAGCGGTGACCGGCTGGACGGCATGTCCTTCGTCGGCGCCTCGACTTTCACCGCCGACCGGCCACGGATCTACAAGGCCGCCAACATCCAGTTCGACGCGGTCTACAACAAGGTCGGTTATCACTTCCCGCAAGCGCGGATTCTGGCGTTGTGGGAAGACGCCTGGCCGGTGATCACCAAGCAGCGTCCGCCAGAGCCGCTGGTGATGCGCATGAACACCTTCGACTGCGTGCAATACCAGCAAACCAACCTGGTGCCCGCCACCTACGAGATGGACGACTATCAGGTGCGCACGCCGACCGACGTGATCGGCCAGCACATTCACCTGCCGAAGTGGGACCTGACGTCCGCCGACGGTTCCTCCAACGGCTGGAACTACGAGGACGGCGTGCTCTCCCCAGGTGCCGTTCAGGAACGCATTCACGCGATCCGTGAATTCAACCAGTGCGAGGGCACCGACCCGCGCGACGGCACCCAGGCGTGCCCGAAAGCCAAGGCGCATCCTTTCTTCGGTCAGTTCGGGCGCAGTGACTGGATGGGCGCGCGCACGGCCATGCAACGCTGGTTCGTCGACCCGGTGGTCAACGCCAAGGGCGTGGATCGGGGGCTGGGCACCATCTTCACCCACGACCACCTCGGCCCATCGACTCACCAGCAGATCGGCCTGTATGCCACGGTGCTGGCGGAACCGGCCGGTTCCACCTGGTTCCACGCCGAAACCGGCGAGCCTCTGTACAGCGGCGCGCGCCAGGACGGCGGGCCGACCTCGTGGCAGGCGGTGATCAACACCGGCGACCTCGACGGCGACGGCAAGAACGACAGCTTCCGTGAGTTCTTCCTCGAATACAGCGACTTCCAGCACGCCTATGAAGCCGGTGTGTACGTGGGCGCCGGCCCCAACGGCGTGCCGAATCCGCAAGCCTTCCCGGCCACCGCCGACAGCTTCCGCTACGCGATCAACCCGCCGGTGCGCAACAACGCCAGCACTCTGCTCGAAGGCGTATTGGAAGTGCAGGGCGGTCAAGTGCCGGGCTGCCCGAGCCGGCCTTGCCCGCAAGCGATCTCCGTGGATGATCCGGGCATGTTCGTCGTCAACTATCGCAACGAGCCGCTGGCCCTGCGGGTCTACGACCCGAACAAGGTCGGTCCGGACGGCAAGCGCGGCATGCAGGCCGACGGCCTCGGCGGCGATTTGGCCTATGCCATGCAAAGCCGTACGGACCGGGCGATCCCGGCGATGAACCTGGCGCCGAACCTGGTGACGGCTGCCACCGGCCCGACCGGCGGCACCACGCTGTTCCCGCCGCACATCAACAAGGGTGGCAGCGAACCGGGCGATCCGTTCACCCCGATGCTGCGCACCTACACCGGCGACAACGTGCGTCTGCGGGTGCATGCCGGCGGCCACGAGGAAGAGCACAACGTCACCCTGCACGGTGTGAAGTGGCTGCAGAGCGGTTCCGGTTTCGGCAACAGCTCCAACTCCGGCTGGCGCGCCTCGCAGATGATCGGCATCTCCGAACAGATGGGCTTCATCGCACCGGTGTCGATGCTGTCCAGCTCTGCGGCGACCACCGGTGACTATCTGTACTCGATGGACGCTTCGATCGAAGGCTACTGGAGCGGGATCTGGGGCGTGATGCGCAACTACACGGCCAAACGCAATGACTTGTTCGCCATCCCCAACAATCCGAATCCGGCCGGCATGCGCAACACCGTGGCGTTCGAAGGCAGTTGCCCACGGATCAGCGCCAACCCCAACGGCATCGGCACCCGGCCGACGGTGCAGCGCAACTATGAAGTGGTGGCGGCGCTGGCCAACGACATCCTCGGCAATTCGCTGGGCCTGAGCATCGGCGATTCGGCCGGGCTCGGTCAGCATGTCGGCGGGCCGCTGAATCCGGCAGGCGGCACCCTGGTGCTGAACTCGCGCACGGTGAGCATCCCGCAAGTCACGGTGACCGATCCGGAGGACGGCGAGACCATCACCATCGGTGGCCAGAGCGGGCCGCTGCATGATCCGACGGCGATCTTGTACGTGCGCAAATCCGACCTCGATCCGGTCAGCGGCAAGCTCAAACCCGGCATTCCGGTCGAACCGCTGGTGCTGCGCGCAGCGGCCGGGGACTGCATCAACATCACCCTGGAGAACCGGCTGCCGAGCGTAATGCCCGACCTGACCCAGACCGCCGTGATGCAGGGCATCGTCAAACGTGATCGCAACAGCGGATTGGGCTCGACCACTTTCAGCAATAACCTGATGCGGCCGTCCAGTCACGTGGGGTTGCACGCCCAACTGCTGGCCTACGACATCACCAAATCCGACGGCACCAACGTCGGCGCCAACCCGACTCAGACCGTGCCGCCACGGGTTGGCAGCAGCGGCGCCTACCCGACCCGTACCTATCAGTACTACGCCGGGCACCTGGAGCGTGAAGGCAAACCGGTCACGCAACTGGGCCGCAGTGTCGACAACATCAACGCCACGGCCGTGGAGTTCGGTGGCCTGAACTTCACCCCGGCGGATGTGATCAAGCAACCGCAAAAAGGTCTGGGTGGGGCGATGAGCATCCTGCCGATCGGCGCGACCTGGGTCGACGATGCGCGCAAGGTCAACGCCACGGTCACCGCACCGGGGCAGACGACTTACCGCGACTTTGCGATGGTCTGGCACAAGGCGCTGAACACCCGCTGGGCCAATGGCCGGCCGGTCGAAGGCATCGCTGCCGAGGGCTTCGGTGTGCCGACCGATCCGCAGGACAACTCGAGCATGGCCATCAACTACAAGACCGAACCGCTGTGGTATCGCTTCGGCCTCGCTCCGGATGCGCCGTTCGGCCATGCCGATGGCGCGGGTTACGGCGACATGACCAACGCGCACATGGCCTACAGCAATGCGCTGGTGGGCGGCGATCCGCAGACGCCGGTGCTGTATGCCAAGCCGGGTCAGCCGTTCCGCACGCACATCCTGATGCCGAGCGGCGGCAGTCGCGGCACGACGTTCCAGCTCGACGGACACGTCTGGTCGCTCAACCCGTTCCAGGCCGAGAAGAGCGACACCGGTGGCTACCCGATGGGCACGCCGGGCGTGGGTTCGGTGCGCTTCGGCTACAACCCGATGTCGATGTACATCGGCGCTCACGAAAGCATCCTGCCGGCGGCGCACTTCAGCTTCATGATCCCGAGCGCCGGGGGCAGCAACGCGATACCGGGGGACTACCTGTTCCGCGATTACGGCGCCTATGGCAACACCTCGGGGCTGTGGGGATTGCTGCGGGTGACCAATGAGCCGGAGCCGGCGCCGCCTGCTCAGTAGGTGCCAATGCGCGACCTGTGGGAACCGGTGAACCCGCTCCCACAGGTGGGGACAGGATTTGTAGGGGAGAGCGACATGAACAGGATCATCAACATCATCGGCGTCTGCCTGCTGGCCATGGCCGGCGCGCTGCTCACGCTGAGCGAGATTGCCTTGGCGCAAACCGGCGCCGGGCAGGTGCTGACCCGCGACGGCGTGTCGATCACCTTCGATCTGAAGCCGCTGGCCAGCGACGGCCAGTTGCGTGAGGGCGAGTTTGCCGACGTGCAATTTCGCGTCACCGACGGCGCCTCCGGCCAGCCGTTGTCCGGTGTGGCACCGGGGGCGTGGATCGATCCGCAAGCCGTCGCCGCCGACCAGGCCCAGGGCCGTGACCAGAGCTGCAAGTCGCGGGTCGGCACGTTCCTCAAGTCCAACATCGGCGCGCGGCCGCTGCTCGACCTCAACAGCTATTTCCTGCTGGTGATGAACCGCGATGCCAGTGTTTCGGTGGTTGATCCGTCCGTCTCGGTCGGCGGCATTACCAGCACCCTGGCGCGGATCGAACTCAAGCAATCGCCGATGGACTGGGTCACGCCCAAGGACAACAAAAAGGTCTTCGTGTCGATGCCGACGGCGGGGGAAGTGGCGGTGATCGACAGCGAGCAATTCAAGGTCATCGACTCGGTGGCCGCCGGCAGCCAACCGGTGCGGGTCGCCCTGCAACCGGACGAGCGCCTGCTGTGGGTCGGCAACAACGCGAGCAAGGCTGAAGAGTCCGGCGTTACGGTGATCGACACCCAGAGCCTCAAGCCGCTGAAACACTTGGCGACCGGACGCGGCCACCATGAAATCACCTTCAGCAAGGACAGCCGTTTCGCCTTCGTCAGCAACCGCGACGACGGCACCCTGAGCGTCATCGACGTCGCCAGCCTGAGCCTGCTGCAACAGATCAAGACCGGCTCCAGCCCGTTGTCGGTGGCGTATTCGCCGTTGTCCGGCGCGGTGTACGTGGCCGATGGCAAGGACGGCACCGTCACCGTGATCGACAGCAACAGCCGCGCCGTGAGGCGGGTGATCAAGCTGCAACAGGGCCTCGGCCCGATGGGCTTCAGCGCCGACGGCCGTTTTGGCGTGGTGCTGAACACGGTGGAAAACCGCGCCACAGTCATCGACGCGGCCAACGATTCGGCGATCCATGACCTGGAGGTTTCAGCCGAACCCTATCAAGTGGTGTTCACCCAGGCGTATGCCTACGTGCGCGGACTGGCCTCGCCGAAAGTCACCATGATCAACCTGTCTTCGCTGGGCGAAGGGCGTCAGCCGATTACTCAGGGTTTTGAAGCCGGGCCGCAGCCGCCACGGCTGGCCGGGGATCTGCCGCTGGCATCGAGCCTCGCGGTATCGCGCGATGACAACGCGGTGTTCGTGGTCAACCCGGTGGACAACACCACCTATTTCTACGCCGAAGGCATGAACGCGCCGATGTCCGGTTACCCCAACCGGGGGCAAATCGCCCGCGCCGCGCTGGTGATCGACCGCAGCCTGCGCGAAGTGTCGCCGGGGCTCTACAGCGCCCGGGTCAAGCTGCCAGCGGCGGGGCGCTTCGACGTGGCGTTCCTGCTCAACCAGCCGAACATCATTCATTGCTTCACCGCCCAGGTAGCGTCCGACGGCGCGCCGGAAAAACACCTGGGGGCGGCAAAAGTCGAGTTCCTGCTGGACAAGACCGCCGTGGCCCTCAACGACCCCTACGTGGTGCGGTTCCGCATCGTCCAAGGCAAACAGAAGACCCAACGCAGCGGCGTGACCGACGTGCAGTTGCGCTACTTCCTCGCGCCGACTTCCCGGCCCCGTGAAGTGGCGGCACTGGAAGTCGCCGACGGCGTGTACGAAGCACCGGTGACCCTCGACCGCAGCGGCGCCTGGTACCTGCACGTGCGCGCGGCCTCGCTGGGCGCCGGTTTCGACGACAAGACCTTTGCCAGTGTCCGGGTGCTGCCCGGCCAGACTCAGTGACGAGGAAACGACCATGAACCGATTTGCATCCCGTGGCCTGCTGACCCTGTGCCTGTTGGCCGTCGGTATCCAGCAGGCCAGCGCCCACTCGGCGGACGAGCATGCCGGCCACACCGCACCGGCCGCCAACAGCCAGGAGCACGCCCAGGTCAAGTTCGCCGACGTGCCGCTGCTCGACCAGAACGGCAAGACCGTGCACCTGGAGCAGGATCTGGTGCACAACAAGATCGTGGTCATGAGTTTCATCTACACCAGTTGCACCACGGTCTGCCCGGTGGTCTCGTCAATCATGGGCAAGGTGCAGAAACAGCTCGGTGCCCGGGTCGGCGCGGAAGTGCAGCTGGTGTCGATCAGCATCGACCCGCAGCGCGACGACCCGAAACGCTTGCAGGATTACGCCCGCACCTTCCAGAAAGGCCCGGGCTGGAGCTGGCTGACCGGTTCGCCGCAATCAATCAGCGCCACCCTCAAGGGCCTCGGCAGTTTCAGCGGCGACTTCAAGAATCACCAGCCGCTGATCCTCGTCGGTGACGGCAACAGTCGCCACTGGACGCGCTATTACGGCTTCACCGACCCGGCATTGCTGGCCAAGGAAGTCGAAAAACTCAGCGGCCTGCGCACTCACGCTAAACACACCGCGATTGCCATGGAGCAACAACCATGAGAACCCTGGACTGGCTCACCCTGACAGTGTGTTTCTGGATTTTCAGCGCCATGGCCCTGGCTCACGAAGGCCACGAACAACCGGCACCGGCAACGACCAGCGCTGTGCCCGCACCGGCGAAAGGCACCCACGACGCGAAAACCTGGTTCACCGACACGCCGCTGCTGGATCAGAACGGCGACGTCCAGCGTTTCTACAGCGATGCGCTGCACAACCGCGTGGTGCTGCTCAACGTGATCTTCACCAGTTGCAATGACGCCTGCCCGCTGATCACCCGCAAGCTCAAGGAAGTCCGCGAGCTGCTGGGCGACAAGGCCGACGGCATCACCTTTATTTCCCTTACCAGTGATCCGCTGCGCGACACGCCGGCGGTGCTCAAGGCTTACACCTTGAAGCAGGGCGCCGATGACCCTCACTGGCTTTTCCTTACCGGCGACAAGGCGCAGATGGACCTGGTGCTGGGCCGCATCGGCCAGATCGTGCCGACGCCCGAGCAGCACTCGACCCAGTTGATCGTCGGCGATGTGGCCAACAAACGCTGGAGCAAAATCCGTCCCGACGCCCCGGCCGCCGCCATTGCCCAGCGCTTGCAGCTGCTGACAATGCCCGTGGCCGGCCGCTGAGTCCGCGCCATGAACCTCGGCCGCGTCCTCGCCCTGATCCTGCTCGCTGGCGTCAGCCTCGGCGCGGCCGCGTTGCCGCTGACCGATGAGGAAAGCGCCGGCAAGCGTCTGTACCGCGAAGGCCTGTCCGCCAGCGGCGAGCCGATCATGGCGCGGGTCGGGGCGGCGGATGTGTTGCTGCCGGCCACCAGCCTGCCGTGCGCCAACTGCCACGGCGCCGACGGTCTCGGCCGGCCCGAGGGCGGGGTGCGTCCGCCGGAACTGAACTGGTCGCGGCTGACCAGCATCCACGGTCAGCAACAGGTCAACGGGCGCAACTACCCGGCCTACACCGACAGCAGTCTGGCGCGGGTGATTCAGCAGGGCCGCGACCCCGGTAACAATCGCCTTGACCCGAGCATGCCGCGCTTCCTGCTGTCGATGAAGGATCAGCGCAATCTCACGGCTTACCTCAAACGCCTGGCCGATGACCGCGATCCGGGGCTCGATGACCAGACCTTGCACTTGGGCACCTTGCTGCCCAGCCAGGGGCCGCTGGCCGAGGAGGGCGCCACCATCGCGGCGGTGCTCAACGGCAGTGTGGCGCGGATCAATCAGGCCGGTGGCATTCACGGCCGGCAGTTGCGCCTGACCGTGGCCGATCCCGGCCCGGATCGCGCCAGCGCCGAACAGGCCCTGCAACGGCTGATCGAGGAAGAGCAAGTCTTTGCCCTGATCGCGCCGCTGGCCCCGGCGCTGGACAGCGAACTGGCGCCGCGTCTGGAGCAGTCCGGCGTGCCGCTGATCGGGGCCCTGTCGTTGCTCGGCCCGGTGCAGGCCAGCCCACAGATTTTCGAACCGCTGCCGGGCCTGCGTGAGCAACTGATCGCATTGGCCGACTACGCCACCGCCAGTCTGCGAGTGCTGCAAGGGCCGACGCTGATTGCCTATCCCGATGACCCGGCCCAGGTGCTGGCGGCACAGGTCCTCGGCCAATATCTACAGGATCACGGCTGGGAAAAAGTCCATCTGCAGGCCTACGACCCGGCGGCGGACAGCTTGCCGCTGGGCTCGCGCTCAGTGTTCTACCTCGGTAGCGGTGGAGGTTTCAGTCGGCTGGCGGCCGGATTGCAGAATGCCGGGCAGGTGCCGTACCTGTTTGCTGCGTCGAGCCAGGTGGCGGGGGATCTGCTGCAAGTGCCGGAGGGTTTTTCCCGGCGGGTGTTTCTGGCGTATCCGTTCGTGCCCAGCGACTGGACCCAGGCCGGGCGCATGGCCCTGACGCTGTTGCGCGAGCATCAAGGCCTCGGCGCCCAGCACGCGGTGCTGCAAGTCGGCGCCTACGCCTCGATGCTGTTGTTCAGCGAAGGCATGAAGCAGGCCGGCCGCGACGCCAGCCGCGAAAAACTGGTGGCGGCGCTCGAAGGCCTGCATGACTTCGACACCGGCCTGACCCCGCGCCTGAGCTTCGGCCCCGGCCGACGATTGGGCCTGAGCGGGGCGCACGTGGTCACCGTTGACTTGCCCGACCAGCGTTTTTATCTGGTCGCTCCCTACAAACCGATTATTGCCACGCCCTGACCGGAGGCCCTGATCATGAAGCTCAAAACCCTGTGTTGGCTGCTGACAGGCTGGTTGTCGGTGGGAATGGCGAACAATGAACCGGTGGCCGCCCGGGTCAACGGCGAGGCGATTTCCGAGTTTCGCCTGGAACGTTTTTTCGCCGAGTACCTGGAAGATCAGGGCCGCGCCGTGGCGAGCATCCGCAACCCCAAGGCCTATAAACAATTGCGTCAGGCCGCGCTGGACACGTTGATCGACAAGGAACTGCTCTGGCAGGAATCGCGCAAGCGCGGGGTCAAGATCGATGAGCAAACCGTGCGCGAACAGGTCGAACGGACTCGCACCGCCATCGGTGGCACCGACAAATTCCTCCAGCGTTTGCAGGACGCCGGTTTCGACGAGGCCTCGTTCACCGAGTACACCCACCGCGAACTGGCGGCGCAGCGGATGTTTGCCGAACTGACCCAAGTCCAGGCCCCGGACGAGCAGACGGTGCGGGCGTTTTTTGCAGAACACCGCGCTGAAATGGCCGCACCGGAGCAGGTCCAGGCCCGGCACATTCTGATCAAGGTTGCTGGCGATGCCGATGCCGCCACGGTTGAAGCGGCACGGCTACGCTTGGAAGAGTTGCGTGCCGCTATCGCAGGGGGGCAAACCTTTGCTAGCGTCGCGCAATCGGGATCGGAAGATGTCACCGCCAGCCAGGGCGGGGATCTGGGGTATTTCGCCCGTGGGCAAATGGTGCCGGCGTTTGAAACGGCGGCGTTTGCCCTCAAGCCTGGTGAAGTCAGCGAAGCGGTGCGCACACCGTTCGGCTGGCATTTGATCTTTGTCGAGAACCACAAGGAGGCGGCCGATGTCCCAGAGGAGCAAGGGCTGGAAACAGTCAGGGCGTACCTCGCCCGACAGCAACAGACCCAGGCTCGTCGTCAGGTGCTCGCGCGATTACGGGCAGAGAACAGGATCGAACGAATTGACGACGACTGAAGGTTCCCCCCCAATAGTGGGGAATGGCTTCGATGCCCATTCAGGTGCTTCCCCGTTTCTGGGGAACGGGGTACCGGGACGAGCGGGCATTTCCATTCAATTCAAGGACATGAAGACAAAAAATTACCGGCATTCAGCCTGGCATGAAGTGTGCGTTACCTCTTGTGAGGCGCACTCCAGCAGGTTCGGGTCATTGAATTTCAATTGCCGGCACTTGAGGTTTCAGGGAGTCCACCTTGGTTAACAAAGTACTGGTTGTCGAAGACGAACAGCTGCTTGCACAGAACCTTCAGGATTATCTGTCGGCGCAAGGGCTGGAAGTCCGGATTGCACATGACGGCGCAGAGGGAATCGGCCTGGCCGAGACTTTCGCCCCCGACGTGCTGGTGTTCGATTACCGCTTGCCCGATATGGAAGGGTTCGAGGTGCTCGACGCGGTCCGCCAGAACAGGACGTGTCATTTCGTGCTGATAACGGGTCACCCGACCGCTGAAGTCTGTGAGCGGGCGCGGCAACTGGGGGTCAGTCACATCCTGTTCAAACCGTTTCCTTTGGCGGAACTGGCCCGAGCTGTCTGCGACCTTCTGGGGATCCAGCGCGAAGCGAAACCCGGTGCGAGCCCATCCGAAGGCTTCGTCGAACGACGCCAGAGCAGGACCGAGAGCTTCCCGTTGCAGTTGTACGATGGCAGTTGGGTGCTGGCGGACCGCCGACGAAACCGGTCGGAGGCCATGGCACCGGACGACGATCAAATGCTCACCGGGGAGTAATGGCGCGATAGACGTTCCGGCACTCGCCGAATTCGCCTCCCGCGCCGTCAGGGCCTCAAGCCCCGGGTGTTGGAGAGCAAGCCATGGATCGTCTGTCCGTTGTCGTCGAACCGCTGTCGGTCAATCCTCCACAGGAGGCACAGACCCCGCCACGCTTTTCCAGTGAGCAACTGGCCCAGGCCCGGGCACGGGCCACCACGTCCGGGGAACGGGTGCTCGATGCACTGGCCGTGCTCTGCGAACTGGCGCCGATGCCGTTCATTGCCAGCCTCGGCGCCACCCTGCATTACCCGGTGCTCGACACCGACACGCTGTTTCTGGCGACCCCGGTGTTCGACCGGGTCACCCTCGCGCAATGCCTCAAACGTGAATTCATCCTGCTGCGCCACAACGACGAAGTCATCGGCGTGTTCGCCGACCCCTTCGACACGTCGCGCCTGGCCTGGATCGACGAATGCCTGCATGGCGCACCGCTGTATCTGGTGCATGCCGACGACCTCAAGGCTTATCTGGCCCGCCACGAAGAAAGTTTCCACGCCGTCGAATCGCTCAACGCCCAGGCCGACGCCGGCAGCGAAACCGACACTCTGCAAAGCCTGTCGTTGACCAGCATCAGCGAAGACTCGAGCGTGGTGGTGAAACTGGTCAACTCGACCCTGTACGACGCGCTGAAAATGCACGCCAGCGATATCCACCTCGGCACCACCGGCCAGGGCCTGGTGATCAAGTACCGGATCGACGGCGTGCTGAACAACATAGGCAAGATCCAGGGCAGCGAGTTCGCCGAGCAGGTGATCTCGCGGGTCAAGGTCATGGCCGAACTGGACATCGGCGAAAAACGCGTGCCCCAGGACGGTCGCTTCAAGATCGGCATCAGCGGCCGGCAGATCGACTTCCGGGTGTCGATCATGCCGAGCATCTTCGGCGAAGACGCGGTGCTGCGGGTGCTGGACAAACAGGACCTGGCCGACAAGGTCTGCGGCGTGCAACTGCAAGCGCTGGGCTTTGAAGACGAAACCCTGCGCCAACTGCGTCGCCTGGCTGCCGAACCCTACGGCATGGTACTGGTGACCGGCCCCACCGGCAGCGGCAAGACCACCACGCTGTACGCGATGATCACCGAGATCAACCACGGCGTGGACAAGATCATCACCATCGAAGACCCGGTGGAATATCAGCTGCCGGGCGTGCTGCAAATCCCGGTCAACGAGAAAAAAGGCCTGACCTTCGCCCGTGGCCTGCGCTCGATCCTGCGCCACGACCCGGACAAGATCATGGTCGGCGAGATCCGCGACCCGGACACCGCACAGATCGCCGTGCAATCGGCGCTCACCGGTCACCTGGTGTTCACCACCATTCACGCCAACAACGTGTTCGACGTGATCGGTCGTTTTACCCAAATGGAAATCGACCCCTACAGCCTGGTCTCGGCGCTCAACGCGATTCTTGCCCAGCGCCTGATCCGGCTGGTGTGCAGCAGCTGCAGCACGCCGGTCAATCCGAGCGATGAAGAGCTGCGCGCCTCGGGCCTCGATCCACAGAAAGTCGATCACTACCACTTCGTCCACGGCAAGGGCTGCGGCCACTGCCGGGGCAGCGGCTATCGCGGCCGCACGGCGATTGCCGAGCTGCTGCACCTGGACGACGAACTGCGTCAGATGATCGTCGAGCGCCAACCCATCACCCAGATCAAAGCCCTGGCCTGCGCCCGTGGTTTGCGCCTGTTGCGCGAATCGGCGCTGGAACTGGTGGAGCACGGTCGGACCACGCTGGAGGAGATCAATCGTGTCACTTTTATCGCGTGATCAATTTATCGCCGTGCTCGGCGCCAGCGGTGTCGGCCTCGGCCAGCGCCGGGGCAGCGACACCCTGTGGCTGGGCAGCGTCGGCTACATCGACGAAGGCTTTCAGAGCTACGCGGTGGCGTTGGACACCCTCGACCGTCTGCTCGGCGAACACACCCGTGCCGGTGCCGAGCTGAGCGTGGTGATCTCCGGCCACTTCAGCCGTTTCTGCCTGGTGCCGTGGAGCGAGCAGATCAGCAGCCCTGAGGAACTGCGCGGCTTCGCCCAACTGTGCTTCGAAGACCTGTTCGGCGCCCCGACCCAACCGTGGAGTCTGGTGTTGTCGGCCGAGCCGGCCGGGCATGACCGGATCGCCAGTGCCTTGCCGCAGGACTTGCTGGAACGCCTGCGCACGCTGGTCACGGGTCGCGGCCTGCGCCTGCGTTCGGTGCAGCCGTACCTGATGACCGCGTTCAACCGCTTCGACAAAAGCCTCGACGCCGGCGACTTCCTGTTCATCGTCGCCGAACCGCAACGCAGCGTGTTGCTGCTGGCGCGCGAAGGGCGCTGGTCGTCGGTGCGTTCGGTGGGTGGCAGCGACAGCGACGCGGCACTCAGCGCACTGATCGGCCGCGAACGGCAACTGCAAGCCTCCACCAGTGAACGCGCCTTCAACGTTTATCTGCACGCCCCGGCGCGCCTCGATGCGCAACCGGATGTGGCGGGGGTGCACCTGCGTACCCTCGAAGACAACTCGATGACCGTGCGTGACGCCTTGTACGTCATGTCCCGGGCGGTGGCCTGACATGCGCGCCTTGAACCTCGACTTCCAGCCTCGTCCGCGCTCAGGCCCGTTGGGCTGGAGCCTGCTCGGCGGCGGTGTGTTACTCGCGCTGGTGTGCTTCGGCCTCCAGCAGCACCTCGGCGAGCAGGCCGAGCAACAACAAGGTCACTTGCAGCACACCCAGCGCCAGCTCACCGGCGACAGCGGCTCCAAGACAACGCTGAGCCCGGCGGAAACCCGCGAGCAGGCGCAGAACCTTGCTGAAATGCGCAAGGTCTCGCAGCAACTGCGCCGCCCCTGGGAACGCCTGTTCGCCATGCTCGAAGCCATGCCGCGCGACGACATAGCCTTGCTGACCCTGACCCCGGATGCGCGCAAGGGCCAGGTGCGGATCAGCGCCGAAGCCCGCGATCTGCAAGCGATGCTGGATTTCCACAAACGGCTGGAGGCCAGTGACGAGCTGTCCGACGTGTCGCTGCTGAGCCACGAAATCGTCGTCAAATCGCCGGAGCAACCGGTGCAATTCAACCTGTCGGCGACCTGGGAGATAGGCGATGCGAATCCCTAGACTGATCGTTCACGAATACCTGCAAGGCCTCGGCGTACCGGGCCTGGCCGGTCTCGCGCTGCTGCTGGTCACGCTGGCCTGGGCACTCGGCGGTTTGCTGCCGGGCTGGCAATCGCTGCAACAGCTCAGCCAGCAGACCCAGGAAGCCACCGAGTACCTGGCCAAGGTCGAAGACGGCAGCATCGCCCCGCCCGTGGTGCCGCAACGTCAGCTGGATGATTTCCGTAACAAGCTGCCGGCCCAGCCGCAAGCCACCGTCGCCATCGACCGCATCTACGCGTTGGCCGCGCAGGAGCACATCACCCTGGCGCGCGGTGAATACGCCCTCGGCGTCGATCCCAAGACCCATCTGGCGCGCTACCAGATCCTGTTACCGGTGCGTGGCAGCTACCCACAACTGCGCCGCTTCCTGCACGCCTTGCTCGGCCAGTTGCCGGCGGTGGTGGTGGAAGACGTCGAGTTTCAACGCAAGAAGATTGCCGACACCGACCTCAGCGGCCGGATCCGTATGACCCTCTACCTGTCGAGGTCGTGATGGACACCAAACGCATAACCGGCTGGGTGGCGTTCTTCGGCGTGGCGGCGGCGCTGGCCTGGTTGCCGGAATATTTCTCGCCGAGCGACGAGGCGGATTCGACCGAAGTCGCCGTGGCCAGCCCGGCGAAAGCCAGCGCCCGTGGCGCCTTGCCCGCCAGCAGCGCCAAGGCGAATGCGGCGCCGATCAAGGACCTGAGCCCGGCCGGCGACCTGTTTGCGAGCAAATCCTGGAAGGCCGCGCCGACTCTGGCGACGGTCACCGAACAAGCGATCAACCCGACCCCGGTGGTGCAAGCCCCGAGCCTGCCACCGGTGCCGTTTCAGTTCGTCGGCAGGCTGCATGACCGCAGCGACCTGCAGGTGTTTTTGCAGGACGGCGAGAAAATCTACGTCGTGCGCAGCGGGGATGTGATCGACGACACCTGGAAGATTGCGGCGATTTCCGATGTGGAACTGAGCCTGGTCTACCTGCCTTTGCATTTGTCGCAGACCTTGTCTGTGGGGAGTACGCAATGAACAGATCCCGTTTGCTGATGAGCCTCGGCCTGTGTGCCGGGCTGGCCGCGTGCAGTTCCGCGCAGGTCGCCAACAAGGAAGCCGCCGACCTGATCGATCAGGGGCAGTACGAGGCGGGCCTGGCCCGGATCGAGGAAGGCTTGCGGGAAAATCCGCGCGACACCGAGCTGCACCTGCTGCTCAACAGCGGCCGGGCCAAGGCGATCACCGCGCTGCTGACCTCCGGCGACACCGACCGCGCCCGCCGCGACTTCGCCTCGGCCCGCACCGCCTACAGCCGGGTGCTGACCATCGAGCCGAACAACCGCCGCGCCCAGGATGCCCTGCGCCAGCTCGACTACCTGCGCAGCATGGATGAGAAACTTGAGCTGGCCCGTGGCGACCTGCGCCGGGGCGACATCTACGGCGCCGACCGTCAGGTCAAACAGATCCTTGAACTCGACCCGAAAAACGACGGCGCGCTGGAGCTGCAAGGCAACATCCGTCTGGTGCAGAGCCGCAACGTGATCCAGTACCCGCAACTGCGCACCCGGCTTGATCGCCCGGTGACCCTGGAATTTCGCGACGCCAACCTCAAGACCATTTTCGAAGTGCTGTCGCAGGTTGCCGGCCTGAATTTCATCTTCGACAAGGACCTGCGTCCGGACATGAAAGCCACGATCTTCGTGCGTGACGTGCGCATCGAAGACGCCGTGCAACTGCTGCTGCAACAGAACCAGCTGCACCAGAAAGTGGTGAACGAAAACACCTTGCTGATCTTTCCGGACTCGCCGCAGAAGCTCAAGGATTACCAAGAGCTGGTGATGCGCACCTTCTATCTGACCAGCATCGACGCCAACACCGCGCTGAACATGATCAAGACCATGCTCAAGACCCGTGACGTGTTCGTCGACGAACGCCTGAACACCCTGACCATGCGCGACACCGAAGACGCCGTGCGCATGGCCGAGAAACTCCTGCAATCGCAAGACCAGTCCAACCCCGAAGTGGTGCTGGAAGTGGAAGTGATGGAAGTCGCCACCCAGCGCATTCTCGACCTCGGCCTGCAATGGCCGAATACCTTCGGCGTGGTCAACAGCGACGGTTCGGCGGTGACCATTCTCGATCAACTGAAAGGCATCAACTCCAGCCGGATTTCGATCTCGCCGTCGCCGCAAGCCAAGATCAATGCGCAGGACAACGACATCAACACCCTGGCCAGCCCGGTGATCCGCGTCAGCAACCGCGAACAGGCGCGTATCCATATCGGTCAGCGGGTGCCGATCATCAGCGCCACCTCAGTGCCATCCACTCAAGGCCCGGTTATCACCGAAAGCGTCACCTACCTCGACGTCGGTCTCAAGCTTGAAGTGCAACCGACCGTGCACTTGAACAACGAAGTAGCAATCAAGATCGCCCTGGAAGTGAGTAACGCCACGCCGCTGGAGCCGACCCGCCAAGGGACGATTCCGGTGCAGGTCGACACCCGCAACGCCCAGACTTCGCTGCGTCTGCATGACGGCGAAACCCAGATCCTTGCCGGCCTGATGCGCAACGACCACGGCGCCACCGGCAACAAGATTCCGGGCCTTGGCGACATTCCGGGTCTGGGTCGGTTGTTCGGCAGCAACAAGGACACTATCGGCAAATCGGAACTGGTGCTCTCGATCACCCCACGGATCGTGCGCAACCTGCCGTACCAGAGCCCGTCGGACATGGAATTCCCCACCGGCACCGAAACCAGCATGCACATCCAGGCGCCGGATCGCTCGCAAAGCTACTCGATGCCAGCGCCTGCCGCGCAGCCTCGTGCAGTCGGTGAAGCGGCCGTGGCCACCACCCGTGTAACCGTCGAGAAGCCTTGATCATGAACGCCTCCCAACGCGGTTTTACCTTGATCGAAGTCGTGGTGACGCTGGCCCTGATCGGCCTGCTGGCCGGCATGGCCGCGCCGCTGACCGAGACCCTGGTACGGCGTGGCAAGGAGCAGGAACTGCGCACCGCGCTGTATCAGATTCGCGATGGCATCGACGCCTACAAGCGTGCCTTCGATGCCGGCTACATCGAGAAATCCCTGAACAGCAGCGGCTATCCGCCGAACCTGAAAGTGCTGGTCGAAGGCGTGCGCGACGTGCGCAGTGCCAAGGGTGCGAAGTTCTATTTTCTGCGCCGGATACCGCGGGATCCGCTGGTGCCGGCCAAACGTGACGACAACGGCGGTTGGGGCCTGCGGGCCTACAACAGTTCGGCCCAGAACCCGCGCGATGGCGAGGACGTGTTCGACGTCTACTCCCTCGCCCGGGGTAAAGGCCTCAACGGCATCGCGTACCGCGAGTGGTGATTCTCATGCGCCGGGAAAAGGGGTTTACCTTGCTTGAGCTGATGGTGGTGATGGCGATCATCGCGACCCTGATGACCATCGCCTTGCCACGCTACTTCAACAGCCTCGAGGCCTCCAAAGAGACCACGTTGCACCAGAGCCTGTCGGCCATGCGCGAGGCGCTCGATCACTACTACGGCGACACCGGGCGCTATCCCGACTCCATCGAGCAACTGGTGGAGATGCGTTACCTGCGCAACGCGCCGCTGGACCCGATCACCGAACGCAATGACCAATGGGTGCTGATCGCACCACCGGACGGTGTGGCGGGCGGCGTCGCCGACATCAAGAGCGGAGCTACCGGGAGGGCGCGTGATGGCAGCCAGTATTCCGAGTGGTAAGCACGCGGAGCAGGGTGGGTTCACCTACCTGGGCGTGCTGTTCCTGATCGTGATCATGGGCATGGGCCTGGCCAGTGCCGGCGAGTTGTGGTCGACCGCGTCGCGCCGCGATCGCGAGAAGCAATTGCTGTGGGTCGGCACCCAGTACGCCCAGGCGCTGCGCAGCTACTACCGCAGTTCGCCGGGCCTGGCGCAGTACCCGAAAGAGCTGGTCGACCTGTTGCAGGACGAACGTTTTCCGGAAGCCCGCCACCATTTGCGTCAGCTGTATCCGGACCCGATCGGCGGCGGCGAATGGGCACTGCAACGGGGTTTCGACGGACGCATCACCGGCATCAACAGTGCCTCCACCGAGGTGCCGTTGAAGCAGGCGGACTTCCCGTCGCAGTGGTCGGATTTCGAAGGCATGCAGCGTTATTCGGACTGGCAGTTCGTGGCTGAAAAAGCCTTTCTCGATGGCACCAACGGCCCGGCGAAGGGCCAGTCGGCATTGCCACAGGCGTTGCAGCCATGAGCCGCCATGTGTGGTGCGCGTTGATCCTCGCGGCCGTGGCGTCTTTCGCCAGTGCCAGCGAACAAGACGAAATGATGGGCTTCATCGTCGACGACACGATCTCGCACATCGGCCACGACTTTTACTACTCGTTCAGCGAGCGCCTGCGCGACACCAGCCGCATGGATTTCAACCTGGTGGTGCGCGAGCGCCCCGACGCGCGCTGGGGGAGCCTTGTGACCGTCGAGTATCAACAACGCCTGGTGTATCGGCGCTTCCTGCCGCCGAACACCGTGGAACTGAAGGACGAGGCCTACGAGGCCGCCGACTCGGTTCGACTGGAGGTCGTCCGGCGCAAGCTGGAAGCCTTGTTGCAGGACACCACCGACCTTGAGAAGGACGAACTATGAACACGACAACGTTCTCACGGCGCAGCGGATTCTGGATCTCGGGGTTGTTGATCGGGCTTGCCAGCGCTGCTGCCGTCCAGGCCACCGAACTGGTCTACACGCCGGTCAACCCGTCGTTCGGCGGCAACCCGCTCAACGGCACCTGGCTGCTCAACAACGCCCAGGCACAAAACGACCACGACGATCCGGACCTCAAGAAACGCTCGACGGTGGCCGGCACTTCGGCGCTCGAACGCTTCACCAGTCAATTGCAGTCACGGTTGCTGGGGCAACTGCTGGACAACATCTCCACCGGCAACACGGGGAGCCTGTCCACCGACGCTTTTATCGTCAACGTCGTTGATGACTCGGGGGCCCTCACGATCGAGGTGACCGACCGAGCGAGCGGCGAAGTTTCCGAAATTCAGGTGAACGGCCTCAACCCATGACGGGATGACGGTTCCGGGGAGTGATGGACATGAAAAAAATAATTGCGCTAGGGCTGATGTTGGCAGCATTACAAGGGTGCAGTCTGCGCGAGCCGATGCCGGCCGAGCAGGACACCGATACCCCGACCCTGACCCCCAGGGCCTCGACCTACTACGACTTGCTGAAAATGCCGCGACCCAAGGGCCGGCTGATGGCGGTGGTGTACGGCTTCCGTGACCAGACCGGGCAGTACAAACCGACGCCGGCGAGTTCGTTTTCCACCAGCGTCACCCAGGGCGCAGCGTCGATGTTGATGGACGCCATGCAGGCCAGCGGCTGGTTTGTGGTGCTTGAGCGGGAAGGGCTGCAGAACCTGCTGACTGAACGCAAGATCATTCGCGCTTCGCAGAAGAAACCGAATACGCCGGTGAACATTCAGGGTGAGCTGCCACCGTTGCAGGCGGCGAACATGATGCTCGAGGGCGGGATCATCGCTTACGACACCAACGTGCGCAGCGGTGGGGAAGGGGCGCGGTATCTGGGGATTGATCTGTCCCGTGAGTATCGGGTGGATCAGGTGACGGTGAATTTGCGTGCGGTGGATGTGCGTAGCGGGCAGGTGCTGGCGAATGTGATGACCAGCAAGACGATTTATTCGGTGGCGCGCAGTGCGGGGATTTTCAAGTTTATCGAGTTCAAGAAGTTGCTTGAGGCTGAGGTCGGGTATACGACCAATGAGCCGGCGCAGTTGTGTGTGCTTTCGGCGATTGAGGCGGCGGTGGGGCATATGGTGGCGCAGGGGATTGAGCGGCGGTTGTGGCAGGTGGCGGGGGATGCTTCTACGCCTTCGCAGGATGATGTTTTGAATCGGTACCTGACTCAGAACAAGATTGATCCGGAGGCTGAGTGAACTTGGCGGCCTTTGGGCCGACCAGGTTCTTTGGTTGTTTTGGGTACATATCCGTTGCTGCGGTAACGGCTTCTTATGGTTTCGCCCTTACGGCGACTCCCTTTGGCAAACGCCCCAAAGGAAGCAAAGGTCTGGGCCCCGGCGTTCGGCCCCTCGCTGGGGCTCGGGGTTCCTTCGCTCCGGGATTCATCCGGGGGCATCGCCTCCGGTTTGCTTCGCTGCACCTCCTCTCGATGCATGCGGCTTCGCCGCACGGTCGCTGCGCTCCCACCCCCGGATGAATCCCTCCACTCCGCCTTCCGAAGGGGCCGGCACGTCAAAAGCGGTACTCGAGCTAACGCTCATTGTTTGGTTTGGTGAGGGCGAAAGGCTGTGTAGATGGGGCTCGTTGTTTAGTTTGGTGTGGGCGCAAGAATGTGTAGATGGGTTTGGTTTTGATTTTTTTGTTCTGAAAGCTTGAGTTCAACTCGATGGTTCAGGCCGATGTAACTTGAATGAACAACTCGGTCGGCTCCCTCTCCCCCCGGGAGAGGGCTGGGGTGAGGGTCGACGTCCTAAAGTCTGTTTAAAAACGTGTCTGAATACACCGAACCTTCCCACAAGGTTTTCAGGTTGTCCGTCGGAAGCGCGGGCTCTAGCCTGTTTCGGTCGCTGCCAATTCAGCGATCGGGTCTGGAAACCCGGATGTGTGAGAAAGCGAAATCGCTTTTCATAACGTATGCTTGCGCACCTTCATTGTGTGCACGCCGTTATGGCGGCTGTGCGCGGGAGACATTTATGTCTGCCGGGTCGCGTTCTCCCCGGATTTCCAGCCCGCGTACAGCTGCCACCCATTCTTCCTGGAAGTCGATTGGGCTGGCTGCGACCATCAATGAGGACGAAATGACCATGAAAAAACCAACACCCAACCCACCCGAAACCCAAGCCAACCCCGAAACCGACCCAACCTCCCCATACACCTCCACCACCTCCAGAAAACTCCACGAAGCCGCCGAACGCGCGCTCGATCATTACCTCTGCCCCGGCGCCCACATCATGGGCAGCGTCAACGAACCCGCCCCGATGTACCTCGCCAACCCGGCCTACAACACCGAATCCCTGCTCGCCAACGCCAGCGAATCCCTGGGCTCGGCCAGCGAAATGCTCAACAACTTCGCCGCCACCCTCGACCCCGCCCACCGCAAGACCGCCCTGGGCATCGCGCAGATCCTCATGCTGGGTGAACTGGCCGTGAATCAGGCCTTGGATCACGTCGAACTGAAGGGCTGATCCAGCACATCCCCAATAAAAAAACGCGGCCCAGTAATGGGTCGCGTTTTTCACATTCGAACTGGAGTCACCATGGATCCCCTGATCTCCCCAATCATTTCAGACTTCGAAAGCGAAGAGCAGGCCGCCAGCTACGACCGCTGGTTGATTGCCAAAATACAGGCTTCAATCGATGACCCACGACCCAGCATTCCGAATGAGCAGGTGATGGCTGATATGTCGGCCCTGATGGAGGACAAACGAAGAAAGCATGAGGCGGGGTGAGGCTCTCGCAGCGGCAATACGAAAAAACCGCGATCCCTGACAGGAGCGCGGTTTTTGTTTGGAACGGAGCGAGCAACGTACTAGAAAAAACGACGTCGCGGGTACTCCTGACGCGTGTGCAGTACGTTCACGATTTCTATTCGATCAGTTACCCGATAGATGATCAGATAACTCGAATGTACAACAGCTTCTCGAGTGCTCGGGATCCGACCGGTTCGATAGAGGCGAGGATGTTCCAGAAGGTTGGATGCAGCTTTTCCAATCGCCCTGACGAGCTCTCTGGCTGCTCTCGGATGTCTTTCTGTTATGAAGTCGATAATTAGCATCAGCTTGGCCCGTGCTTCGGGCCTCCACTCAATCGACCTCGAAACCATTGTCTTTTGCCTTGAGCAAGGCATGTATCTCAGCCATCACCTGGTCATGCGAAATATTCGGACGCGGATCATCGAGAGAAGCCTGTACTTCGGCCCGAAACCAACGGTCATAACTCGCAGCCTGCTCCTCAGGACCAAGATCCGAAACAACCGGGCACAGTGGGTCGATCAAAGACGGGTCGATCATGGAACCTCCGGGTTTGGTGCCTGGAAGTCTATTCGGTAACGGAATCGCTGTCGTCGCTGTCTGGATGAATTGCATGTGGGCCAAGCTCCATGGGGATCAAGTTGTCCCGGCAAATCCTAGAGCCTGCACTTCCGACGGCCAACCGCCAGAATTCGTCAGAAAACTCCCCGAATTTCTGAAAACGTTCCGTTTTCCGTAGGACGCCACTCAAGCGTCAGCGCAAAAAAAACCGCGACCTCAAGATCGCGGTTTTCCAACACCCAACACTTACTGCTGCAAAACCGTCGCCTGGTTAGCCGACCCGAACTGCTGAATATTCGCGGTCTGCGTCATCCCGCTCTGATCCACATTGGCAATGTTCCCGGTGCCGCCCTGGGTTACATACGCCACGTTCATGGTGTCAGCCTGTTTGACGGTGATCATGTTGTCGCTGCCATACAGCTGCGCGGTGTAAGCCTGGTTGCCGGTGCCGGATTGATCGAATTCGGCGCTGTTGCCCGAGCCGTTCGATGAGCCCTGCACCAGGTTGGTGGTGCCGCGTTGGTCGGCGATGAGGATGTTGTCGCTGCCGTTCTGATCGAAGTACAGCTCGTTGTAGGAATCCGCCTGGCTGACCGTGGTTTTGTTGCCAGTGCCGGTCTGATTGGTGGTCATGATCTGGCCGATGCCGTCCTGGGTGAAGCTGGCGATGTTGCCGTTGCCGGTCTGATTGACCGTGGCGCGCTGGTTGCTGCCGAACTGGCCGCCATGTTGCGGGCCTTTCCAGTTGCTGGCGTAGACCTTGTTGTCGTTGCCCACCGAGGTGGCGTTGAGGGTGTGGCTGTCGCCGTTCTGGTAGGTGAAGTGCACGTTGCCGTTGCCGACTTGATACAGGGCCAGGGTCGAGTTGACCGATTCGAACTGGTCGGCATAGATGGCGTTGGTGTTGCCGACCTGGGTGACGGCGGCGGTGTTGTTTTCGCCGAAGCTCTGGTCGACCACGGTTTCGTTGCTGTCGCCGTACTGGTTGACGGTGGCCTGGCTGGCCAGTTGCGAGTCTTGCCAGATTTCGGTGCCGTTGAGGTTGCCGAACTGGTTGATGGTGATGGTGCCGCCGGTGCCGTTGCGCTGGTCGCCGTAGGCGTAGTTGCCTTCGCCGGCCTGGTTGATGCCGATCTGGCCGCCGTTGTGCAGCACTTGTTCGGCGGTGCCGTAGTTGGCGGTGCCGTACTGGGTGATCACCGAGCTGTTGCCGGTGCCTTCGTACAGTTGCTCGATGTTGGCTTCGTTGCTGTCGCCGAACTGGAAGGTCTTGCCTTCGCTGCCGTTCTGCGAGTCCTGGTAGACGAACGAGAAGTTGCCGGTGCCTTGCTGTTGTTGCAGGGCCTGGTTGCCGGCGCCGAAGCCGAGGGACTGGCTGGCGTGGGCGGTGTTGAAGGCACCGGTCTGTTGTTGGGTGATGGTGCTGTTGTCTTCGAAAAGCTGCTCGGCGTAACCGGCGTTGTAATCGCCGACCGCGTCCTGGGTGATGACGCTGGTGGCGGTGTCCTGCACGGCGGCGGCGTTGTTGCCCTGGCCCAGTTGGGTCTGGGTCGCGGTGCTGAACGGGGCCTGGGTCTGCTTCACATCAGCGATGTTGGCCGTACCGAACTGGCTCTGGGTGGAAAGGCTGTCGTCGGCCATGGCCTGGGCACTGATCATGACCAGGATGGCGGCGGTGAGGGGCGTCAGTTTGAACATGATGAACTCTCCGATGATTGCAGTGCTTAGCGATATTGCTTGACCGAAACGCTCATGCCGTTGCCCGACTGGCTCACGGCGCTTTGCAGCCCCGTGCCGGCCTGCTCGATGCTGGCGTCGTTGTTGTTGCCGTTTTGCGAAATCTGCGCACGGTTGTGGCTGCCGGTTTGCGTGATGGACGCGGCGTTGCCGGAGCCGTTTTGCGTGATCAAGGCCATCAGGTCGCTGCCTTGTTGCAGGATGTACGCCTCCTGATTGCTGCCCGACTGCACGATCTTGCCCAGCAGCGACTGACCGTTCTGCGAGAGCAGGGCGAGGTTGACCTGGCCGTTCTGGTCGATCAGGGCTTGCTGGCCCACGGGGGGCGGCAGTTCGCCGAGATCGGCGCTGTTGGGCGCCAGGTCGTCGTTTTCCATCAGGTCGTCGGCGCGCACGCCCGCACTGACGCACAGGGCGAGCAGGCAAAGCAGGGCGGCGGTCGGCGTGTTCATGGCAAATATCCTCTCGGGCGTTAACCGTTGAGCGTTGCCCCGCCTGCCCGAAAGCAGGCGGGGCACTGGCTCAGAGCGTGGTCACCGACACCGTTCGCACGGTGCCCTGGGACGAGCGGATCGTGGCGGTCGGGTTGGCTGATGGCACGACCAGCGTGTTGTTCAGCGTCAGCCGCCAGCGTCCGGTCACCGGTACCGTGGTGGTGCCCAGCGTTACCAGCCCGGTCGGGGTGGTGACCTGCACGGTGATGGTGTTGCCGGTGGTCACCGACGAGGTACCGGCGAAGTCCCAGTTGAAGCGGCCGCCGGAACGGGCCTGCACGGTCGAAGTGGTGATCGTGAAGGTTTCCGCCGCTGGCCGTGGCGACACTTGCACCGTGACGGTCGCCGGCGTCGACTGGGCGCCGAAGCTGTCCCGGGCGATGTAGGTGAAGGTCGTGGTGAAGGCCGTGGTCACGGTGGCCGGTGGGGTGTAGGTGATCACCGTGCCGTCCGTGCTTACCGTGCCGCGTCCTGCCGGCGGTTGGGTCAGGCTGGCGACGCCCAGCGGCACATTGCCCTCCGGATCGGTGTCGTTGGCCAGGACGTTGATCGGGATCGCGACACCGAGGGTGGCGACACTGTCGGCAACGGCGGTCGGTGGCCGGTTCGGCGCGACGCTGATCGTTACCGTGGCCGGGTTCACCGAGGCCAGGCCTTTGTTGTCCTGGGCCTTGTAGGTGAAGGTGGTGGTCAGCGGAGTATTGACCACGGCTGGCGGGGTGTAGACCACCGACGTGGTGCCGTTCAGGGCCACGGTGCCTTGGCCGGCTGCCGGTTGAGTCAGGGCAGTGATGCTCAGCGGCACATTGCCGTCGGGGTCACTGTCGTTGGTCAACAGGCTGAGGGTGATCGGCACGCCGAAGCTGGTGCTGCCGGTGTCGGCGACGGACAGTGGCGCCTGGTTCTCACCGGTGTCCGGTGCTGCACCGACCACTACGACTGGCTCGGTGTCGCTGCCGCCGGCGGCGGATTTCACCGTGACGGTGGCGGGTGGCTGGGTCAGGTCGGCCACGGTGATTTTTTGCAGCGTGCCGGTTTTCGACAGGCGTCCGTAGCCCTGCGCAACCATGTCCGGCACCGCAACTTCATCGGTCGAGGTGGCTTCGATCAGCAGGCTGTGGCTGGCCCAACTGTAGCGGGCGGTCTGGATTTTCACCACGTCGGTGAGTTTGGCCGAGACGGCAGTCGGACGGGTCGTGCCGGCCGGGTTGGTGGCGGTCACGACCACCACCGACGGCAAGGTGCCGGTGCCCAGGCGCTGGCCGAAGAACAGCCCGTTGTTGTCACCCAGCAGACTGGTCTCGCAAGGCGTCGGCGGCGGGCCGGGCAGCAGCGCTACCGTTTCGCGGAAGCACAGGGTCGAGCTGCTGTCGGCCTTGGCAAACACTTCGGCGCGCACACCGGCCGAGGTACGGCGATAGGTGGCGCGGTCGACGGCGACGTGGGTTTGCTGACGATTGTCGAGGACCTTGCCGGCGACGGTGAACAGGTTGGTCTGAATCGAGCCAACACCCGACGGACCGTCGATCCGCAGGAAGTTGGTGTTGAACGGGCTGCCGGTCACCGCTTCGGTGAGGTTCGGGTCGCCGACGAAAGTTTCGATGCCGCCGGTGTCCGGGTTCACTTCGGTGTACGGGCCGTTGATGCTGCGCAGGAACGGTCCGATGGCACCGTTGAGCGCGCCACTGAAGTTGCCCGGCGCACCGATGCCGATGTCTTTGGTGATGTTGATCGCCCGCCGGCCAGGGGTGGTGACGTTGACGGTTTCAACGCCGTACGGGTGGGTGATGGTGTAGGTGCCGGCCACCGGGACGTTCACCCGGATGCGGATCCGCGCGAAGCTTTGCTGATCGCCATCCACCGGATTCCCCGAGGCGAACGCCGCTTCGATCCCCGCCACGTAGGCATCCACGCCGAAACCGGCGCCGTTGTTGGGGATCGCGGTTTCCGCCAGGAACCAGAAAGCTTCCGGCGGCCAGTTGTCCGGGAACACCATCGGCAGGGTGTCATCGAACACGCCCGGTTCCGGCAGCAGGGTGCACATGTACGCCGGCGGGGTGCTGACCGGCACCCGCGAACTGGCGGCGCGCGACTGGCAGAGCTCCATCGACAGTTGATTGTTGTCCTGATACCACATCGGGAATTTCCCGGTGGCGAAGGTGTAGGGGCCGGGATCGACGGCGGCCAGTTGCGCGAACGCACTGCCGGTCAGCGAGATTGTCAGCCCGAGCGCGTTGAGCGCGAAGCGTGGCCACTTGTTCATGATGCCTCCTGATGCGGATCTGGGCATGTGAGCGTTCATTGCACGATGACCACTTCTTCGGTATCGCTGCCGCCGTTGGACGACGTCACCCGAACCTTGGCCGGTGGTATCGGCGTGATCCCGGTGGCCAGGGTTTTCTCCGCACCGTCGCCACCCAGCGCACCGATAGCGGCGCCGGTGTCGGAGGTGGCGGTGAGCACCGGTGGCGAGGTTTCGTCACTGGTCGTGGCCACCACGGTCAATTGCCCGGAACTGAGGCTGTACTCGGCGCGCTGGATCACCACCAGGTCGGTCAGGGTCATGGGCAGGGTGGTCGGCGAGCTGGTGGCGATCGCCAGGTGGTTGTCGGCGGTCACTTGCAACACGGCCGGCAAAGTCGGGTTGACCGCCGATTGCGCATACCAGCTGCCGGTGCTGTCGGCTTCTTTCATGTTCACCACGGGCGTGCTGCTGGTGATGGCCGCGGTGCCCGGTGCCGGCGGGGCTTTGACGAACACGTCTTGTTGGGCCACTGGTGCGCTTTCACCGGGCTTGCGCGAGTAGGTGCTGCGCTCAGTGATCAAAGGCGTTGGCCGCACCACTGTCGACAACTTGCCGGACACGGCGAAAGTCGTGCTGCGCAGGTCGATGCCACCGGGGCCTTCGATGCGTACGAAGTTGGTGTTGAACGGGCTGCCGGTTACGGCCTCATTGAGGTTCGGATCGCCCACGAACTGCTCGGCCGCACCGGTCAACGGGTTGGTCTCGGTGTACGGCCCGTTGACGCTGCGCAGGAACGGGCCGATGTCACCCTTGAGCGCGCCGTCGTAGGTTTGCGGGGTGCCGATGCCGATGTCGCGGGTCATGTTGATCGCGCGCCGGCCGGGGGTGTCGACGGTGAACACATCGACGCCGTAGGGGTGGGTGATGACGTAGGTGCCGGCGGTGGGCACATCGACCCGGATGCGGATCCGCGCGAAGCTGATCTGGTCGCCCTCCACCGGATCACCGGCGGCAAAGGCAGCTTCGACGGCGCTGACGTAAGTCAGATTGATGCCGCGTGCCGCATCGACGATGGAGGTATCGCCAGTGAACCAGAAGGCTTCATCGGGGAAGTTGGTGGGGAATACGAGCGGTTGCGTGTCATCGAACACGCCGGGGGTCGGCAGCAGCGAGCACATGTAAGACGGGGCGCCCGGGGTGCTCGGCACGCGTGAGCTGAGTGCTTTGGACAGGCACAGATCCAGGGTGCGACCGTGGGTGTCCTGATACCAGCTGGCGAAACCGCCATTGGCCGGTGTGTAGGGACCCGGGTCGACGGCGAACAGAGCGGCCTGGGCAATGCCCTGGGCCAAAGCGCTCACGACCAGGACGGTCGCGGTTTTGGACAGTAAAGGGTGCATGAGTTAATCCCTCTATCAAAGTACCTGCCCCTTGGGGATGGGTCAGTTGCTGAGGGGCTTTACAACTTCCATACCAACGACCGGCCAACCGGCGGCAAAGGCCCGTGGCGCAAGGGCTGGAAGCTGGACACGCAGGAAGAGGGCGAACGTCCGGATAGGGCGACTGTCCCCAGCATTGGGGATTGTGGGGGCATGAACGCCTGGCGGTTTTCGCCTGACCGGGAAATCGGCTGAGTGTGGGGCCGTTCACCCCCCGCATCCGGGCAAACACCCAACCGTGGGCTATAACCCTATAGGGACGTATCGGGAAGTCGCCGCCATGAACATGCAGTCACAATCGCTACCGGTCGAGGAGGGCAGCCAGCGGCTGAACTCGCGCAAGCAGCCGTTCAACCTGTTGCGCTGGTTTTCATTGATCAGCATGGCGGTGATCGGCACCGTGGCGGTGGCGCTCGGGGCGGTGTCGACACGGTTCGTGATCGAAGAAAGCGTGCAGCGCGATGCCTTGCTGACCGCGCAGTTCATTCAGGCCATCGCGTCGGCGGAAGTGCGCCACGTCTCGATTCCCAATATCCGCACCATGGGCGAGTTGCTCGACCCTCGTCAGGACAACGATTTTCCCGATGTCGACCCGCAGGCCCGAGCCAGCGCCAGAGGCGAGTTTCTTGATCACATCGAGCATTTGCCAGATGTGATCCTCGCCAACATTTATGCGCCGGACCGTACCGTGATCTGGTCGACCAACCCGGCGCTGGTCAACACCCGCATTCATGCCGACGAAGACCTCGACCGGGCGTTCGATCAAAGGATCCCGGTGTCGGCGAGTTACCACAACGTAGACAAGGGCCGTGAAGAACAGAAGTTCGTGGTGCCGCCGGAATACATCTTCATCGAAAACTACATTCCACTGTTCGACGCCGAGGGCAAGAACGTCACGGCGATGGTCGAGATCTATAAGGAGCCCAAGGACCTGATCGCCCGCATGGAGCGCGGTCTGGCGCTGATCTGGCTGGCCACCGCGCTGGGCGGCGGGCTGATTTACCTGGGGTTGTACTGGATCGTGCGTCGGGCGGCGATTCTGCTGGCAGCCCAGCAGAAACAACTGATCGCCAACGAAACCTTTGTCGCGCTGGGCGAGATGTCTTCGGCGGTGGCCCACAGTCTGCGCAACCCGCTGGCGACCATTCGCTCGAGCGCCGAACTGGCCCTGGAATTCGACGCCGGGCCGGCGCAGAAGAACATCAAGGACATCATCGGCCAGGTCGATCGCATGTCGAAGTGGGTGCGCGAACTGCTGCAATCGCTGCGACCGCTCAATGACGACCCGGAACCGGTGAACCTGGTGGCGGCGCTGCACGACAGCCTGATGGCGTTCGAGCAGCAGATTGCCAAGGCTGGTGTGAACGTGGTGTTTCAACCTCAGCAGACGCCGATGGTGCTGAGCCATCCGGTGCAGCTCACACAAATCCTCAACAGCCTGCTGGCCAACGCGCTGGAAGCGATGGACAAGGGCGGCACACTGACCATCACCCTCGAACCGAGCGACAGCCGTGGCGTGAGCGTCATGCTCAGCGATACCGGCAAAGGCATGAGCGAAGAGCAGCGCAGCATGGCGTTCCGGCCGTTCTTCACCACCAAACAGGGTGGCCTCGGCGTGGGGCTGGTGCTGGTCAAACGGATCATGGAGCGCTTCGGCGGAGGCGTAAGCCTCGACAGCCGGGAAGGCAAGGGCACCACCGTTCGTCTGGCGTTTCAACTCATTCAGTAAATTGGGGTGAACTTCTCCCCAGCAGTGGGTGTCAGGCCCCAGTCACCGGGGAGTGGGGCATGCAACAGCACTCGCAAGCCCCTGTAACAACTGGAAATGATTTTTTGGCGAGTTAATTGCAAAACACCATCACCCCTTCCTTAGATGAGGCGGCTGATGATGGACAGAGCAATGCGTGACCCCAAAAAGCTGTTCCTGTTGACGCCACTGAGCGTCTTCCTGATGTTGGCCCTTGGCCAGATGACCGGGGTCCGAGCGAGCCCGATCGACGACGAGAATCAGCCGGAAGCGTCCGACCCGTCGGCCTATTACGACGAGCCCGAAGACCGCGCTGGCGCGCTCAATGCAATCCTGACGATGCCCGAGGCCAACTTAGACTCCTTCGATCTGCCTGACGGGGTCAAAGGCACGCGCAACACGACGCGCATGGAAAACATCCTGCCGCCCACCGTCCAGACCAGTTTCAATTACCCCACCAACGGCAAGCCAAGCCCGCTGTACGGTGCCCAGCCGTTCACTCAGCAACTGGTGCTGTTCGAAGAGTTCGGCCCGGAAAAACTCGACCCGACCACACCGGCTGCGCCGTTGAGTTTCCCGCCGGCCGCCATCGGCCCGGCGCCGGCGCAAGACCCGAACAACATCGCCCGCAGCGCGCCTCCCGGCACGGCGCTGGATGCGTTTTTGCGTCAACCGGGGCTTACGCCATTTCCGAGCCAGTATGCCAACACGGTTGACCGCAACCCTTGGCAGGCGCAGATCGAACTGTTTCTCAACCGTCACATCGGTTCCTCCGCCGAAGGCCGGCCACCGGGAAAAGGCTGGGCTCATCAGCGCTGGAACGAGTTCTACCCGCAAGTCGCCTACAAGACCGTGCAGACCGGTGCGCGGCTGAACGGTGGTCTGCGTGATAGTCGGCAGATGCACGGTTACGCGGTCGGCGAATTCGGCCCCGGCGGTCTGTACCACAACGTCGCGGGCGTGCCGGCGACCGATGGCACGGCCAAGGGTGTCGACCCACGGTTCCACCCGGCGATGCCGGTGCAGGACCACAACTCGGTGTGGACCTTCGACGGCACGCTGCCGCCGAAACTGTTGATGGTGCGCTACGGCCAACCAGTGCTGATGCGGCACTACAACGGCTTGCCGATCGACCCGTCGGCCAACCGCGGTTTCGGTCTGCACACCATCACCACCCACGAGCACAACGGCCACGCGCCGGCGGAAAGCGACGGTTATGCCAACGCGTTCTTCTTCCCCGGCCAGTACTACGATTATCGCTGGCCGATCCAGCTCGCCGGCTACGACAGCATCAACACCAAGGCTGAAGACCCGCGCGCCGCGTTTCCGTGCGCACCGGGGGAAACCCTGTGGGTCAACGACATGCAACCTGCGAAAAAGACCTGCGACCACGGCACCATCAAGATTCGTGGCGACTGGCGCGAAACCATGAGCACCCACTGGTTCCACGACCACATGCTCGATTTCACCGCGCAGAACGTCTACAAGGGCAACGCGGCGATGATGAACTACTACAGCGCCCTGGACCGTGGCAACGAATCGGTGAACGACGGCGTCAACCTGCGTTTCCCCAGCGGCAGCGCCTTGCCGTGGGGCAACCGCGACTATGACGTCAACCTGGTGTTCGCCGACAAGGCCTGGGATCAGCAGGGCCAGTTGTGGTTCAACCCGTTCAACACCGACGGCTTCATCGGCGATCAGGTGCTGGTCAACTGGCAGTGGAAACCGACCCTCGACGTGCGGGCCCGCAGTTATCGCTTCCGCCTCCTCAACGGTTCGGTGTCGCGCTACTTCAAGCTCGCGCTGGTGCGGGAAGTCAAAGGCACCGGCGGCGAATTCCAGGGGCCGAGAAACTCCGGCGTGTCGTACAGCCGAGTGCCGTTTCACATGATCGCCAACGACGGCAACATCATGGAACACAGCGTGCCGTTCGACGGTTCGATGGACCTCGATGCCGACGGCGACAAACAGAACCACAACGCGATTCTGCCGACCCAGGGCATCGCCGAGCGGTTCGACATCATCGTCAACTTTGCGAAAAACGGCATCAAGCCGGGCGACAAGCTGTTCTTCGTCAACCTGCAAGCCCAGGACGACGGCAAGGGCCCGAAAGAAGTGATCCCGCTGGCCGACGTGCTGTCGGAGAAATACCTGGCAGTCATCAAACAGACCAGCAAGGGTCCGCAATGGGATCGGGGTGACCCGGTGGTGGGCAAGGTCCTGCAACTCAACGTCAAGGCTTATACCGGCCAGGATCTGTCGATGAACCCGGCGGCCTACGAACCGGCCAAACCGGGCAAGGCGGAAGGCCTGGTGATGATTCCGCTGAAGATCCACCGTGACAACGCTGCCGACAAGGCGTTGCTGGCCAAGGCGCTGCACCGGACCTTCACCTTCGGTCGCGCCGACGGCACCGATGAAGCGCCGTGGACGATCAAGACCGATAGCGGTTTCGGCTTCCACATGGACCCACGCCGGTTGAATGCCTCGACCAAACTGGCCAGCGGCCCGACCGACGCCGGGGTCAACGGCATCGGCACCCTGGAAGTCTGGAACATCAGGGCTGGCGGCACGGGCTGGAGCCATCCGGTGCACGTGCACTTCGAGGAGGGGATCATCCTGAGCCGTGGCGGCAAGGCCCCGCCTGAGTGGGAAAAATGGGCGCGCAAGGACGTCTACCGGATCGGTTCGGAGGCCGACGGGCTGGACAACGTCGAGATGGCGATCAACTTCCGCGAGTTCGCCGGGACCTACATGGAGCACTGTCACAACACCCAGCATGAGGACAACTCGATGCTGCTGCGTTGGGACCTCGAGAAACCCGGGCAACTGCAGTTGATGCCGACACCGCTGCCTAGCTGGGATGGCGTGCGCTACGTCAACTCCGCCGCGCTGCCAACCTTCCGCACTGGCGACGGCTTCGGCCCGCAAGTGACCGTGAAACCATGAGCAGGGAGGGAGCCGACATGACCCAGCCAACGCCGCGCTCCCGCGCCCTGGGCATGCACCTGATTCTGGTGCTGATCACCTGCCTGCTCGGCAGTCAGGTGCTCATCGCCCATCAGGCGCAGCCCGAAGGCGCCAGTGAATCCGCCACCCCGTGGGGTGGCGACTATTTCCCCAACACCCTGCTGACCGACCAGGACGGTCGGCAGGTGCGCTTTTTCGATGACCTGATCAAAGACAAGGTGGTGGTGATCAACTTCATCTTCACCTCGTGCAGCGACTCCTGCCCGCTGGAAACCGCGCGCCTGCGCCAGGTGCAGAAACTGCTGGGGGACCGGGTCGGGAACGACATCTTCTTCTACTCGATCACCATCGATCCGCTGAGCGACACCCCCGAAGTGCTCAAGGCCTATGCGCAACGCTTCAAGGTCGGCCCCGGCTGGAAATTCCTCACCGGCGAGTTCGAAGACGTCACCGAACTGCGCAAGAAGCTCGGGCTGTTCATCGAAGGCGTCGACAACGGGCGCACCAAGGACCACAACCTGAGCCTGATCGTCGGCAATCAGAGCACCGGGCGCTGGATGAAAGCCTCGCCGTTCGAGAACCCGTGGATCCTCGCCGACCAACTCGCCAACACGCTGCAGAACTGGAAGCAGGCCAGCAGCGAAGAAAGCTATGCCGATGCCCCGCAGATTCGTCCGCCGAGCAATGGCGAAGAGCTGTTCCGCACCCGCTGCGCTTCCTGTCACAGCCTCGGCCCGCAGGACGGCGAAGGCATCGGCATGCGCAACATCGGCCCGGACCTGATCGGCGTGACCCGTCAGCGTGACGCGGCCTGGCTCAATCGCTGGATCCGCGAACCGGATCGGGTGCTGGCGGAGAAAGACCCGATCGCAGTGCAACTGTTCGAGCAATACGAGCGTATTCCGATGCCCAATCTGCGCCTGGACGAGGCCTCGGCGCAGTCGATCATCGACTTTCTGAGTGCCGAAACCGAGCGTCAGCATCCGTCCGTGCAGCCCTTGGCCGACGGGGCATTGACGCCAGTAAAACCAGCTTCTGCCAGCGAAACGGTGAGTCGTATGCAGTAGCGGCTAAATAGCATCATTGAACCGTGTGTCACGGTCATTGCCACCTACACTCATTCGAGAGAGGGCGGCTGTAACCGGCTCGATACCAGAACGCCAGGGCATCCCCATGCAACGACTGGAAGAACAGAAAACATCGGCACCGAACCTCGCGCTGGCGGCCATCAAGAGCTGGGGCGGGCAGTTCAATCTGCTGCGCTGGTTTTCGCTGGCAAGTTTTTTCATCATCGCGGCCGTGGCGCTGGGGCTGGGGTATATCTCCACGCGCTTCGTGGTCACCGAAAGCGTGGAGCGCGATGCGCTGCTCACCGCGCAATTCGTGCAGGCCATCGGCGATGCAGAAATGCGCCATGCCAACATCACGCCGCAACGGACCATGGGCGAGATGCTCGACCCGCGCCAGGACGAGAACTACCCCGACGTAGATCCGCTGTCCCATGCAATGGCCCGTGCCGAGTTTCTCGATCATGTCGAACATTTGCCGGATGTTCTGCTGGCCACGGTGTACGCCCTGGACCGCACGGTCATCTGGTCGACCAACCCCGAACTGATCAACGTCAAGTTTGAAGACGACGACGAGCTGGATGAGTCGTTCGAGATGAAAGTCCCGGTGTCTTCCAGTTATCACAAGATCGACGATGAAAAACCCGAGCAGCGGCTTTCTCGCGAACCCAAATACCTGTTCATCGAAAACTACATTCCGATGTTCAACGCCGACAAAAGCAAAGTGGTCGCCATGGTCGAGATCTACAAGGAACCGGCGGATCTGGTCGACCGTATCGACCGAGGGTTCGCCTCGATCTGGGCTGCGACGATCCTCGGCGGCGCGGCGATTTACCTCGGCTTGTTCTGGATCGTGCGGCGCGCCTCGACGCTGCTGCAGAGCCAGCAGCAGCAACTGATCAGCAATGAAACCTTTGTCGCTCTGGGCGAGATGTCCTCGGCGGTGGCCCACAGCCTGCGCAACCCGCTGGCGACCATTCGTTCCAGCGCCGAACTGGCCCAGGAAATCGCCAGTCCGGGCGCACAGCGCAACATCGGCGACATCATCAGCCAGGTCGACCGCATGTCGCGCTGGGTTCGCGAACTGCTGGTGTCGTTGCGCCCGATGAGTGACGACGGCGAGGCGGTGGATCTGCTGGCGGCGGTCGAGGACACCCTGGGGGCGTTTGATGCGCTGATCCGGCGCAACGGCGTCGAAGTGCGATTCACGCCACAAGATTGCCCGCCGGTGGTCAGTCAACAGGTGCTGCTCACGCAAATTCTCAATAGCCTGTTTGCCAATGCCCTGGAAGCGATGCCCAGAGGCGGCGTACTCAGTGTCGAGATTGAAACGGCGCAGACCGGTCAGGTGCGCATGACCCTGAGCGACACTGGCAAAGGCATGAGCGCGCAGCAGCAGCAACTGGTGTTCAAACCGTTTTTCACCACCAAGCAGGGCGGCCTCGGGGTCGGCCTGGCGCTGGTCAAGCGAATCATGGAGCGGTTTCAGGGTTCGGTCATGCTGACCAGCCGCGAGCAGGAAGGAACCCGCGTCAGTCTCAACTTTAGAGTGGCATCGGGAGGGGAATATGGAACACAGCATTCTGCTGGTCGAGGATGACGAACTGCTGGCCGAGAATATTCAGACCTACCTGGAGCGCAAAGACTTCGAGGTGACGGTCTGCCACTCGGCCGAGGACGCGCTGGGGCAACTGGAAAGCTTCATGCCGGACATCGTCCTGACCGACAACTCGCTGCCGGGCATGAGCGGTCACGATCTGATCCAGAAGCTGCGCATCAGCGCGCCGGACCTGAAAGTGATCATGATGACCGGTTACGGCAACGTCGAAGACGCGGTGGTCGCGATGAAGGAGGGCGCCTTCCATTACGTCACCAAACCGGTCGCGCTGCCGGAACTCAAACTGCTGCTGGACAAGGCCCTGGCCACCGAACGGATGGAACGCACGCTGTCGTTCTATCAGGAGCGCGAGGCGCAGAAATCCGGAGTGCAGGCGCTGATCGGCGAATCGGCGCCTATGCTGCACCTGAAGAACACCATCGGTCAGTTGCTCGACGCCGAGCGGCGCATGGCCAACGGCGATCTGCCGCCGGTTCTGGTGGAGGGCGAAACCGGTACCGGCAAGGAACTGGTCGCCCGCGCGCTGCATTTCGACGGCGCGCGCAGCAAAGGCCCGTTCATTGAATTCAACTGCGCGTCGATTCCGGCCAACCTGGTGGAGTCAGAGCTGTTCGGTCACGAGAAAGGCGCGTTCACCGATGCCAAGGACCGCCGGGTCGGGCTGGTGGAAGCCGCTGATGGCGGCACGCTGTTTCTCGATGAAATCGGTGAAATGGATCTGGTGCTCCAGGCTAAGCTGCTGAAATTGCTGGAGGATCGCACCATTCGCCGGGTCGGCTCGGTGAAGGAGCGCAAGGTCAACCTGCGGGTGATCAGCGCCACCAATTGCAACCTTGAGCAGATGGTCCAGCAGGGCAAGTTCCGCCGCGATCTGTTTTTCCGGCTGCGGATCATCTCGATCAAGGTCCCGCGCTTGTACGCCCGTGGCGAAGACATCCTGCTGCTGGCCCGGCACTTCCTCGCCAGCCACGGCAAGCGATATGGCAAACCGAACCTGCACTTCAGCGATCAGGCCGAAGAGCTGCTGCTCAGTTACACCTGGCCGGGCAACGTGCGCGAACTGCGCAACATGCTCGAACAGACCGTGCTGCTGGCGCCAAACGACACCATCGCCGCTCATCAACTGAACGTGTGCATGAGCCTGTGCGATGAGCTGCCACCGCAACATCAGCACGAGGTGCCGCACACGCACTTCGAACCGCGCCCGGCGAGCAACACCGAATCGATGAACCTGCCGGAAGTCGAACGCGACATGGTGCGCAAGATGCTCGACAAGACCGACTGGAACGTCACCAAATCGGCGCGCCTGCTGGGCCTGAGCCGCGACATGCTGCGCTACCGCATCGAAAAGCTCGGCCTGGCGCGGCCGGACAAGCGTCAGTGGTAAACGGCGGTGCTGCGTGGATTCGGCGGGCTCAGGCATTCGAGCACGCACGTCGGGTCCAGCACCTCGTCGTTGACGTAAATGCCGCGCTCGGCATCGTAGGTGCGGATAAACACCCGTACCGTCGCATCGGCCACGGTCGGCAGTTGCGAGTCCTGGAATACATGGCGATCCGGGATAACGATGAAATCCTGCGGCGGCGTGTCATCGAACGGCCGGGGCGGCTGGGCCGACAGCGACGGTGGAGCAGGGTGGGCAAAGGGCTGGTCCGCCCCGTAGTAGTTGAAGTTGCTGTCCAGCGCCTGCGCCTGGGCGGCGGCGAGCAGACAGGCGGACAACAGCAGTCGATTGAACATTCCCATGGCAGCACCTGCGGAAGCGGATTTCCCCAAGGCTATTAACTATAGCTGCCCGCGTTGCAGGCGTTGGTGCAGGCGTTGTCGGCTTACAAGTTCGCAACAACCTGTTGCGCGAGGCTGAACTAGACTCGGGCCGCTCAATTGTGAGCATCGCCCGGAGTGCGCCATGGAAGTGCCAAACCATAAAAATGCCGTCGAGAGCAATCGTCAGGCGTGGAACGATTCCGCCCGTCATCACCAGGACTCGCCCGATTGGCAGGCCTTGCTGACCGAAGTCGCGCAGGCTGACTTTTCCTGCCTCGACGACACCCTTCGCGGCTTGCTCGAGCAGGTCGGTGTCGATGGCAAGGACGTCGTGCAGCTGTGTTGCAACAATGGCCGCGAAAGCCTGTCACTGTTCTCCCTCGGCGCACGGAGCGTGGTCGGCATCGATCAATCGAGCGCGTTTCTCGAACAGGCCCGCGAACTGAACAAGCGTTCGCCGCACAACGCCGAGTTCATCGAAGCCGATATTCATCATTTGCCCGAATCGCTGCGCGCCCGTTTCGACGTCGCGCTGATCACCATCGGCGTCTTTGGCTGGATGCCCGACATCGGCGAATTCTTCCGCCACGTCGCCTCGACCCTCAAACCGGGCGGACAACTTGTGATCTACGAGACCCACCCGTTCCTGGAAATGGTCGACCCCGAGGCCGAAGACCCGTTTCGCCTCGCCAGCTCGTATTTCCGCGAAGAACCGTTCGTGCAGGAGGACCCGATCGTCTACGTCGGCAAGGTCGAACAGCCGGCGGCGAAGTCCTACTGGTTCGTGCACACCCTCGGCGCAATCTTCACCGCCGCCCTCGAGGCCGGCCTGAACATCTCGCACTTCAAGGAATACCCGCACTCGAACCGGGAAGAAGTCTATGACCAGTACCAGAACCGCGAGGCGCAGATGCCGATGTGTTTTACGTGGGTGGGGGTGAAGCGCTGAGTAGCGCAGGTTTCAGGACGTGGAGTGATTCAGCACATGTCCCGGTTGCGCGCACAGATCGATGCCAAGGGCATGAATGACTTTAAGTACCGTGTCGAAGCGAGGCTTGGCTCCTGGTGCGAAAGCCTTGTACAGACTTTCGCGACCCATGCCCGAATCCTTCGCGACCTGCGTCATGCCCCGCGCCTTGACGACATAACCGATCGCACGAAGAAACTCCTCGTTGTCTCCGTCGGCCAACACTTGGGATAGGTATTCACTGATGGCTTCATCACTGTCCAGCAGAGCTGCCATATCAAAAGCTGTCAAAGTCTGGCTCATGGTTAAACCTCCTTTGCCATGTTTTTTGCACGTCTGATGTCCGCGCTTTGTGAGGATTTGTCGCCGCCGGCCAGCAAAACGATAACTACACCGTTACGCATCGTGAAGTAGACCCGATACCCGGCGCCGACATCAACGCGCATTTCCGACACACCATCACCTACGGGTTTAATGTCGCCTAGATTACCTGCTGATGCACGATCTATGCGACGGGCAATAGCAACCTTGGCACGGAGATCTCGAATAGAGGCATGCCAGGTCTCGAACACGGATGTTTGTTGCACGAAATAGTTCATGGCTCGACTGTATCCATTTGGATACGGCCGAGCAGTCAGCCGGTTCTGGTATCGGCCTTGGATGTGTCGTCTGCATGTGTAGGCAAGTAGTCTCAGATTACGTAGGAGCTATCGTCTCCGATAGCTCCCACAGTGCTGCGGTGAACCTTTAAGCCTGCGCAGCCGCCGTCACCACCGGCCGTCCCGGTTTGCGCAGCGGGTCAAGGCGTGAGCCTTCGTAGCGGGTTTCACGGAAGAACCGCCATTTGCCGAACAGGCAATAGACGTGGGTGACGCGGCCCTGTTCGTGATAGCCCATGCGGATGTGCAGTTTCAGCGCCGGGATGTTGTGGGTTTCGCACACGTCGACCACCTTGTTGCAGCCCTGGGCGGCCATGGCTTCCCAGAGGGCGACCTGGACGTCCACCGACAGGCTGCTGCCAAAGTAGGCGCGGGTCATTTCGCCGCCGAACTCGAAGAACTCGCCGGGTTTGACCGGGAAGGTGCAGCCGTAATAGTGGCGGTCGTGGTAGTCACGAGTGCTGCCCCAGATAAACCCGACCGCATGGCCGTCGGCGTCCAGGTACATGTGCCCGGTGTGGCCCTCGTCGGCCAGTTCGGCCATGGTCTGCACCCGGTCACCGAAGTGTTTGGCAAACGCGCCGGCATTCTGTGCGGTGATGTCGACTTTGCGTAGACCGTCGTAGGGGCGCAGCTTGTGCGGCGGTACCGGGCTGACCAGGTCGCGCTCCATCCACAACAGTTCCCAATGGAAGAACACGTAGCGTTTCCACAACGTGCCGAAGGTGCGGCCCAGGCCTTTTTGCTTGATACGTTCACGCAGCTTTTCAATGACGCTCATGATGCCCTCCGAGGCCGGAGCCCGGGTGTTGTGGATGACGCTTTTGTGGGTATAGATCAGCCCTGCAAGTTCATGTCAAAGCGCCAGCTTTGAATGTATTGCAAGTTGTGTAACGGTTCAGAGTGCCTCGGCACCGCGTAGAAATTCCTTGTTCAGATCGGCATAGGAAACCCGTGGAACCCCCGCCAGCCGCAGCTCTAGCACGCGGCTCAGGGACTCTCCGGGTTGCAGATAGGCATCACCGAAATCCGCCCCGAGCTGGTTCGGATGGGCGACGATTTCCAGCACGCCGTCGGTCGGCGCGGGGGCGTTGCGCAGGTCCACCGGGGTGCAGACGTAATCGGCAGTGACCCCGGCCAGTCCCTGTAAACGACGGTTGAGCAAGCCTTTGAACACACGTTTGGGCAGGCTGAGGTTTTGCCCCAGGTTGCGCGCCAGGCGCACGGGCACGCCTTGGTGGGCAGCGAAGCGCGCGACGATCTCGCCGATCGGCCAGATGTTGTGCACGTGCTGATGCGAATCGAGGTGGCTGGGACGCACGCCGTGATCGACGCAGCGCTGCCACTGCGCCTGCAATTCTTCCTGCACCGCCTCGCGGTCTTCCCGGCCCAGCCACAAGCTGTGGCGAGGCAGGTTGAGGTCGAACACGCCGTGGCTGTCGCAGAAGGTGCGACGCTGGAGAATGGCCCGGCTCAAGGGCCGACCGTAGGTCAGGTTGAAGTGCAGGCCGATCCGGCCTTCCAGCAGCGGCAGCCGGGCCATGGCGCAGGCCGCTTCGAACGCCGGCATGTTGGCCATGGCGGTGGCGGAGCTGATGACCCCGGCCTGGAACGCGCCGAGGATCACCGCGTTTTCGTTCGGACTGAGGCCGAAATCGTCAGCGTTGACTATGACTTGGCGAGGCATGTTCGCCCTCCTTGGTGGGGTTGATCACAGGTGTCGCAATGACCGCCGCTCTGGCCGCCGCACGCTTCGCCCGCCATTGTTGCAACCCAGGCTTGAGCCGGTGCCAGACGCGCAGCCCCAGTCCCAGCAGCAGCCCGCTCAGGCGCCAGGAGTAGAAGCTCCAGCGCCAGTGTTCCAGTTGCCCGGTCATGCGTTCGTGCAGTTGATGGCTGGAGTTTTCCAGGCTGACCCGCGAGGCATCGATCCAGCGCCAGTTGTCGTCCAGTCCCCAGCGAATCCATTCCTCCAGCAACACCCGGCCGCTGCCAAGGTCGGCGTATTGCGGCAGGAAGGCGAGGTTGTAATCGTAGAGCCGGCCCTGTTCGAACAGGCCGAGCCGATAGCTGATGCAACGCCCGTCCAGTTCCAGCATCACCACGCGCACCCGATCCGAAGCGGCGAGGGCGGTGAAAGCGTTTTCCATGCAACGGCGGCTGCGCTCGCTGGCAAAGATCCCGACGCCTTCGTCACCTTTCCAACTCACCGCTTCGACTTCGCTGATGACCTGCAGCAACGGGCCCATGCTGGTCGCGTCGGGCGTGATCCGCCGGAGTTCGGCGCCGCACGCGGCAATACGCTTGCGCGCCCGGCGCAGTTTGTAGCGCGGGTCGCCCGAGACTTCCTGGCGGTCGGCGTCGCTGATCAGGTGGACCGGCACCCGGCAGCTCAAGCGACGTTCGCCGGTGGAGCTGTGGGCCATCCATTCGGTGAGCATGCTTTCGGCACCGACCGGCTCGGTGATTTCATTGAGTTGCAGCAGGGCGTGGGGCACTCGCTGGCGAATCAGCCGCAGGGCTTGGCGCATGTCGTTGGCGTTCAGCTGTGATAACAACGCCAGGCGATCGGCCAGCGGATAACCCAGGTGATGCATCACCCGAAATGGCAATCCGAAAAACCGTTCACGGCTTGTCACCAGCGGCAGGCACAGGCGCAATTCGTCCGCTTCCCAACCCAGCAAAATGTGCAGGCGGTCGTGCGTGTCGAGCGTCTGCTCTGCCGCACCCAGCCAGTCGAGGCTGTTGAACGGCGTGTGATCCGTCACCCGCAGGCGCAGCGCTTCATAGGCCGCCGCCGGGAAGTCGGGTGCGCACAACGAGGTGCGCCATTCGAATTGCGCCATAGGCTCAGGTCGCCGTTGCTGTGACAGGTGGACGGGAAGGTTTGCGCAACGCGTCCAGGCGCGAGCCGCTGTAGCGGGTTTCGCGATAGAAGCGCCAGCGACCGAACAACTCATACACATTCATGATCCGGCCCTGTTCGGTATAGCCCATGCGCAGATGCAGCTTGAGCGCCGGGATGTTGTGGAACTCACAGACGTCGACGACCTTGTCGCAGCCTTGGGCGGCCATGGCTTTCCACAGTTCCAGTTGCAGGTCCACCGACAGTTCGGTGCCCCAGTAGGCACGGGTCAGTTCGCCGCCGAATTCGAAGAACTCACCGGGTTTCACCGGGAACAGGCAGCCGTAGTAGTGCCGGTCGAAATAGTCTTGAGCGGTGCCCCAGATGAAGGCCACCGCATGGCCCTGATCGTCCAGGTGCATGTGCCCGGTGTGATGTTCCCGGGCAAGCTCCGCCATGGTGCCGACGCGGTCGCCGAAGTGGCGGGCGAAGGCGCTGACGTTGTCCGGGGTGATCTTCACCACCCGCAGTGGCGGGTAGGGCTTGAGGCTGTGGGGTGGCACCGGACTGACAAGGTCGCGCTCCATCCACAGCAGTTCCTGATGAGAAAAGACGTAGTGCTTCCACACCTTGGCCAAGGTGGCCCGCAGGCCTTTGTGTTTGATGTGATCGCGGATTTTTTGCAAAACATTCATGGTCGTGGCTCCTGATGACGAGTCATCGCGCGGCACAGGCCAGCGCGGCCGGACATCAACGGGGCGGTCATGAGGCGCTCCAGCGCAGGGCAAACAGGGTCTGTCCCGGCAGTTCGAATCGCACGCGGCCGTCCTGACAGCGAAAAGGCGCGTCGCGGCTGCGGTTGTCGGCGCCGAAATAGCGCAGTGCGCCGCCGCTTAGCGGGCATTTGGCTCCCGCCAGATCGACATGCTGCAAGCGCGTGCCCTTGTTCACGCCGAGCAGCCCGCGCTGATCGTCGCCGGCCATCGCCAGCACATCGACTTCGAACGCATCGTTCTCCAGCCACAACACCTTGTGCAGCCAGTGCTGCTGGATGAACTGCTGAGCCAGGCCCACCGGTTTCAACTCGAAGCGGTCATCGCCCAGCACCCGCAACATGCCTTTGGGGTACTGCGGCTCGTCGGCGGCCTGAAACCAGTTGAGCATGGTCAACAAACCGTCCTGGGAGGCGTTGATCACCACCGAGGCCCACCACAGCGAAGTGAAATGGGTTTCCTGATCGTAGGGGCTCAGGCTCGAGCCGCTGGACAGGTTGGTCTGGTCCAGCAGCAAGGCTTTGCGCGGTTGACCCTTGGCGTCGAGACCGACCAGATCCGCCGCCCGACGCACGCTGTCGCGGTATACGCGAGTGGCGAGCAGGTCGCGAATCATCCATTCGTGCCAGGCCAGCGCATCGACCTGATCGGCGGCTTCACCGAGCAGGCGTCGGGCCCAGTCGATGCCACGCTTGTTCGCGGCGTTGTCGGCGAACGGGCCGTTGACCAATCGCGAACTGGCCGGCATCGCGATACGCACGCCGGCCTTGGCATTGGCCGGGTCGCTGCGCACTTGCCGGGCCATGCTGGTGAAGATCGAACGGTATTGCTCGTAACTCGAATAATTCAGGTTGGGCTCGTCGGCGAACCCGATGTAGTGCGTGCCTTTGCCGCCCAGCGCACGGGTGCTGGCGAGCCATGCGTCGAGGCCGTTGTTGCTTTGCACGTCGGCGCGCAGATCGGCCTGACGCTGACTGCCGGCGAGCAAGGTGATGTCCTGGCGAATGCCGAAGCGATCCTGATAGACCTGGCGAAACGCATCTTCGAAGTGCGGTTGTCTCGCCGTCACGTCGACAAAACTGTAGTAACTGGCGGCCGTCGGTTTCAGCGCATCGAGCAGCGGATGACTGGCAGGCGGCGGCATCACGTAGGGCAGGGCGATGCCCAGATCCGGGGTGCGGCCGAGGACTTTGTCGTGCAGGGTCAGGCGCGTCTGGCCGTCGTCTTCACGCAGCGGTTTGAGCTGTTGCGGGGTCTGTGCAAACAGATTGGCCGTGCCGTCGAGCCAGAACGCCGCTTTGCCGCTGCCTTGCAGACGCAGGCGCCAGACCTGCTCGCGTTCGTTGACCGGCAACGCCACCTGATCGAACTGCCAATAGGCGCGATAGGGTTTCAGCGCCAGTGTCAGGGGCTGCCCGTCACCGACCCGCTGCGCTTGCAGGGCGCTGACCCCGCCGTGAAACTTGCCCGCCAAGATCGCGTGCTCACCGGCGGCGACCTTGAAATACAGTTCATCGCCGTTATGGGTTTCCGCACTGAAATGCACCTTGGCCGGGGCGAACAGGGCCACGGTGTTTTCGTCGTGTTCGACCCGGTAACTGCGGAAGCTGTAGCCGGGGATTTCCAGCTGATAACTCGCGGCCCCCGGCGCCAATGGCCAGCTCTGACTGCCACGGGTTTCACTGGCCTTGATGAAGCGCTCGCCCTGCAGTTGGCCCCGGCCGTCGAGCAGGAAAATGTGCTCTTCGTTGGCCTCCGCCTGCCACGCCGGCGCCCAGCGCACGGTCACCGTGTCGGGGCGATCTGCTTGCAGGTACAGGCTGCCGTCGCGAATGTCGCCCCAGCGCATCGACGCCGCGAAGGCGTCCAGCGACAGGCCGAGACCGAACAGCAGGGCCAGGCCTTTCATGCTGACTTCCGTTGTAAAAAACAACGCTGCAACATCAGCCACATCGGCGTGAGGTCGCTGGGCAGAATGATCAGGGTTTGCCAGAACGCCACGCCGCTCAATCGGCAGTACAACACCAGCATCGCAACGGTCACCGCCAGATAGGCAATCGACGACGCTGCCGCTGCACCGACGATGCCGTAGGCCGGAATCAGCAGCAGGTTCAGCGCAAGATTGAGCAGCGCACCGAGCCCCATCAGCAGCGACACCGTGCCGGGGCGGTTCTTGCCGATCAGGTCCAGGCGCAGGATGCTGGCATAACACAGGCCCAGCAGCCCCGGCAGCAACGCCAGCAGCGCCGGATACGCCGGTTGGTAGGCGACGCCGAACAGGGTGACGATCAGCCATTCGCCGATCACGGCCATGGTCAGGCAGGCGCCGAGCATCACCGTGGCGGTCAGGCGCAGGGCCAGCGGGGTGACCTTGTCCATGCCTTCGTCCTGTTGCAGCAGGCGTTTCATCAGCGGCGTGGTCACCGCTTCCGGGACGATCAGCAGCAGCTCGGCGGCGGCGCTGGCCATCGCGTAATGCCCCAGGGCTGTGCTGCCGAGCAGGGCGCCAATGAACAGGTAATCGGAACGCAGGATCACTTGCTGGAACAGCAGATCCGGATGGCTGCGCGCACTGAAGCGCAGCAGTTCGTTCTGGCTGGCGCGATCCCATTGCAACCGCAACGGCTGCGCGCGTTTGAGCCACAGCCAGCCGACCAATACCACCAGACTGATGCCGGCCAGCCAACTGATCAGCGCCGCTTCAAGGGCCGCTTCTTTCCACATCCAGAACAACGCGAGAAACAGCAACAGCGGCGCCAGGGATTCCACCAGCCGCAAGGCATTGAACGCGACCACACCGCCGGACGCATTGTGCAAGGTCAGCAGACCGCTTTTGAGCACGGTCAACGGCACCGCCAGCAGCAACAGCCACGCCAGCAGACCGAGTTGCATCGTCACATCCAATTTACTGCCGAACTCGCGCACCAGCGCCACCACGAGCAAGGTCAGCAGCCCCGCCAGCAAACAGCCGAACACCAGCACTTGCGCGAGCAACAAGCCCATCGGCCGTTGCTTGGCCGCTTGATAGCCAACAGCGGAGTTCAAACCGCCGCTGGTGGCCGCGCTGATCAGGTCCGGCAAAGTGCTGAGCAGGGCGAACAGCCCGCGCTCACTGGGCCCGAGAATTCGCGCCAGCAGCACATTCCTCAGCAGGCGCAGGGCGATCATCGCCAATTTGGTGCCCATGCTCAGCGCCAGGTGCTTGAGGTAACTGCCTCGGCTCATGGCCGCGCCCCGCGATAGATCCGCCACGACAGCAGTTCCGGATTGCGCGCGGTACGCTGACTGACTCCGAATCGCGGCAGGTTCAGCGGATCGCCTGTGCCGCGATAGAGGCCGGTGCCGGTGCCGAGGGCGAACGGGTAATCGTGATTGGCAACCTGTTCGCGCACACGCTCATCGTTGTCCCCGTTGGGATAGCAATACACCGGCAACGGCCGGTTGCAGCCGTTGTTCAGGGCATCGCGGCTGCGGCTGAGTTCTTCGCCCAGACGCACATCGTCCAGGCCGGTGAGGATCGCGTGGCTGGCGCCGTGAGGACCGAAACGCACCAGTCCCGAGGCCTCCATTGCCCGCACCTGGTGCCAGTCCAGTGCCTGAGGCAGCGCCTCTTGCGGGCAATCGTCGGTCAGGCGTTCGAGCATCTGCGGCTCGAGTGCCTTGAGGCTTTGCAGGTAGTGCAACAGGGTCAGGCTGCGGCGATCGACATCGATGTCGTCCAGCAGTACTGGCAGCGGCTGGCCGATCGATCGCAGGCATTCGATCAGGTGCGTGCGGGCCTTTTCGCCATGGCTGCCCCACAGGGTTTCGCCGAGGCTTTCCCACCAGAAACGCTGACGACTGCCGATGAAATCGGTGGAGAGGAAAATGCTCGCCGGCACCTGATGTTTCTGCAGCAGCGGGAAGGCGTTGGCGGCGTTGTCGCGCCAGCCGTCGTCGAAGGTCAGCGCCACTTGCGGACGCTCGGTGCGCAAGGCATTGGGTTGCAGGATTTCCATCAGCGGCACGCAATCGAAATGCTTGCGCAGCCACACCAGCAAGTGTTCGAAAGCCTTGGGACCGACGCACAGTTCGTTACGGTGCGGCAGGTCGGCGGCGCGATCATTGGACAACACGCGGTGCAACATCAGGATCACACCTGCGCCTTGCAACTGGTTGCGTCCCACGGACGAGTTTAGATAGAGCCAGCCGCTGGTGCGTTTAATCAGTTGTTTGATCGCCATGGCTCGATCCCTCTCAACGGTTTTGGTCAGGGTTCCACTGGGCATAACGCTGGCCGCGCAGGAACTGCCACAGGCCGATGCTCATGCCCGCCAGTGTCACCAGCAGGAACGCCGCGAGGCGGAACGGCTTGGGCAAGCGGTGCTGCGAATCCAGCAGACCGGCAATCGCAATGGCGTAGCCGATCAGTTGCGCGATCAGGCTCAGGCGATAGAAACCGTGGTCTTCCCACAGCCAGAAATTGCTCAGCAGCAGCGGCAGCAACAGGATCGGCGCCAGACGGCGGATCAGCTTGTGGCTGATCAACGCAATCGAATACAGCCCATGCTTGAACGGATTAAGCAGTTCACTGCGTTGCGCCAGGCTTTGCAGGCCGCCGACCGTGACCCGCTGGCGCCGGCGGAATTGCTTGTCCGCTTCGTCGACGCCGTGGTCGATCACTTGCGCTTCGGGCACGTAGACGATGCGTTTGAATTTCACTGGCGCGCAGGTGCTGATGAAAAAGTCGTCATTGACCTCGGCCGGCACGTTCTCGAACAGTTCGCGGCGCAGGGCGAGCAGGGCGCCGTCGGCGGAGACCATGCAGCCGGTACGGTTCTCGACCCGGCGCAACCAGCCCTCGTAGTGCCGATAAAGGCTGTCGCCGATGCTCAGTCCGCCACCGGTGACCGGAATCACCATGTGCCCGGCGCAGGCGCCGACCTGCGGATCGCTCAGCGGCGCCAGCAGGTAGCCGAGGGTTTCCCGCGACCATTGGTTATCAGCGTCGGTGAACACCAGAATGTCGCCCGTGGCCAGGGCCGCGCCGGCATTCAGCGTGGCGGCTTTGCCCTGGCGGGGCAGGTCGAGCACGGTGATTCGCGGGTCGACGACCTTGTGTGCGCAGGCCACGGTGGCGTCGGTGGAACCGTCGCTGGCCAGAATGATTTGCAGGGTCGCCGGCTGATAATCCTGGGACAGCAGCGAGCGCAGCTTGTGTTCGATGTGCCGTGCTTCATTGTGGGCGGCAATGACGATGCTGACGTTCAGCGGCGGGGCCGGGCTGTGGCGCCACGCCGGAAACAGTGGCGCCAGCAGCGTCAGCAGCAGTGGATAGCCGACATAGGCGTACGCCGGCAGCAGCAGGCACATCCAGAAAATGAATTCAGCCACGGGCAGGCCTCCTGGCGTTCCAATGACACAGACTGAGAATGAACGCCGCGCCCGCCAGGTGCAGGCGCACCCAGTGCAGACCCCACAGTTGCAGGGTCAGGCAGACGTTGCGGTGCTTGGCGCTCTGACGCACGCTGAGCACCAGCCCCGGCACCAGCGTGAGCATCACCATGATCGCGGCGTGATGGGGGAAACCGTCGAGCAGGGCGGATATCGCCAGGAAATCGAGAATCCAGACGAAGATCGACAGCATCGGAAACCGCAACAGGCGCAGGCTGAAACCATGGCTGCGCAGCAGTTGCAGGTGACTGCCCTGGCGCCACAGTTCCTTGCCCATCCACTCGCGCCAGTTCATTTCGTAGCCCCAGTGCAGAGCCACGCTTTCATTGATCGAGAGCAGTCGCGCGCCGTGCTCGCGCAGGCGCAAGGTGAACTCCTTGTCCTCGCCCGTGCGCAGGGTTTCGTTGAAACCGCCGACCTTGTCGAACCAGCGCCGGCGCATCAGCAGGTTGGCGCTGGGCAGCCAGTCGACGACATGGCTGGTGTGGGTGGTCGGGCGCAAGGTCCGGTGCTGCCAGGCAGCGGCGTACCACGGCGCGGCGGCGGGGGTGTGCAGATCGAGACCGAAGACGTCGGCCTGGCCGCTGGCTTCGATGTCGAACAATGGACGCAACCAGTCTTCCGGCATTTCGATGTCGGCATCGATGAACGCCAGCCATTCCCCGGTGGCAATGGCTGTGCCGCGATTGCGCAGCGCACCGATCAGCAGGCCTGGCATCACCAGCACATGGGCGCCGAACTGCCGGGCAATCTGCGGTCCTTCGTCACTCGATCCGTTGTCCACTACGATCAGTTCACACTCGACATCCGCCGCGTGCGCCGCTTTTTGCGCGGCCAGCAAGGTGCGGCCAATGTGCCGGGCCTCGTTGTACATCGGGATGACGATGCTGATCCGGCTCATGTCCTGCTCTCCGTCAGCGGTGCCTGCTCGGCTTTCAGGCGCAAGACGCTGGTCATGGCGAGCATGATCCACAGGTATTTCTGGTTCGGCGCGCTGAGGAACATCAGGAACAGCGTCAGCGACAGAAAACTCACCCCCAGGTGGGTCATCAGATCTGCCTGTTGCCAGTTGCGCCGCAGCATCCATTCCTTGCGTGCGCGCATCAGGTTGTACAGGCCCAGCGCGAGCATGCCGACGAACATCAGGCCGGCAGGAACCCCCAGCTCACTGAAGATTTCCAGGTAGGTGTTATGCGCCCGGCGATACAGGTCGCCGATCTTGCGGTTGGCGGAAAACGCTTTGGCGTAACCGGTGGTGGCGTAGTGCAGCGGGAAGGTGCCGGGGCCGGAGCCGAGCAGCGGGTTCTCGCGGATCATCTGGCCGCCGACCACGATGTACGAAGCGCGGCGGCCGAGGGATTCGTCGTTGTGCCCCTTGGCGCCGGCGCTCAATACGCTGAGCGACTGGATACGGGCGATGTAACCGGCAGGCATCGCATAGATCGCCAGCGGAATCACGATCGCCGCGCCGAGCATGGCAAAGCCCAGATGACGCGGACGAATCCGTGCCAGTTGCGCACGGTAGTGCCAGCAACCGATCACCAGACTCAAGGCCAGCACCACGAGCCCGGAGCGCGATTCGGTCTTGGTCATGCCGCCGAGCAACAGCAGGCAGCAACCGCCCCAGAACAGCCGATGCAACAGGTTCGGGCTGCGGATCACCAGCAGCAGCCCCAGCGGAATGGCGAACGCGATGAGCAGGGCGAAAGCGTTGGGGTCTTCGAGCAGGCCGGCGGCGCGGCCCTGATCCTGGAATTTGGTGGAGAACATGGCCATGGCGCAGGTCGTGCTGACCGCCAGGGTCACCAGCCGGGCGAACAGGTCGAGGTTCAGCTCGCGGCCGATCAGCAGCGTGATGACGAACAGAATCAGGCCGACGCTGATTTCCCGCAGATGACCGAGCGACATGCCCATGTCATCGGTGTTCAATAGACTCAGAAAGTACAGAACCATGAAGGCGATCAGAAAGCGCCAGATATTGCTGCGCAGGCGATCCGAAGGGATCTGGTGCATCGCCAGTTGCAGCATCAGGATCAGGGCCAGCGAAGCACCGATCAGTTTGCTGCCGGACAGCGAACTGTCCTTGAAGAAACCCTCGAACGGTACCAGGGCGGCAATGCCGAGCAGGCCCCAGGTCGGTTTGCGGTACAACACCGCGAACCCCACCAGACCGAGCACTGCACCCGGCGCGAGGTAGGGCCAGGGACTGGCCAGCAGAGCAATGCAGGCCAGCCCCAGCAGACTGACGATCGAGAGCGGGAAAATCATGCGCGTGCCTCCCGTGCCGTGCGGATGTACAGCTGCGACCAGCGTTCGGCCAGGGCCTTGAGGTCGTAGCGGTCCTGTTGCGTGCGTTTTGCGTTATCGCGCAGTTGCCGTGCCAGTCCGGGCTCGGACAGCAAGGTGTCGAGCTGACGGGCGAGGGCGGCGCTGTCGGTCGGGGCAGCGAGCAAGCCGTTGTGGCGGTTCTCCAGTACATCAGGAATTCCGCCGACGCCGAATGCCACCACCGGCACCCCGGCCTGCATCGCTTCCAGCAGAATCATCGGTGTGCCTTCGGTGCGCGAGCTGATCACCAGCGCATCCAGTTGCTGCCACCAGTGCCGCATGTCGGTCTGGTAACCCGGCAAGCGGATGCGCTGCTGCAAACCGGCGGCGTCGATCCGTGCCTGCAAGTCTTCGCGTTCCGGGCCGTCGCCGAGCATTACCGCGTCGAGTTGCGGGTGCTGGTGACACAGCGGGATCAGCGCGTCGAGAAACAGATCCGGGCCTTTCTCACTGCTCAGGCGCCCGACGTAGCCGGCGAGCCAGCGTTGTCTTGGCGCATCGGAAAGCAGCGCGGCGGCTGCCGGCAATCCGTTGGGGATCACCTGCAACTTTTCCGCACGTACGCTGGCCTGACGGTGCAACACCGCGATGCTCTCGGCGACGCACACCACTCGATCCACCGACGCCGTGCGGCACAGTTGCAGACTCAGCCAGGTGTAGAACTTCTGCTTGCGGCTGCGCGGGGTGAAACCGTGTTGAGTGATCACCAGCGGCAGGCGCAACAGCGTGGCGCCGACCCAGCCGAACAACAGGCCTTTGAAATTGTGGGTGTTGATCAACGGCTGTTCACCGCGCCGCTGACGCAAGTGCCGCAGCAGGGCAGCGAGCCCTGCGCAGCCTTGTGCGTCGACGCCGGCCTCGCGAAAGCGCGCGATCAGTTCCGGCGGCGCATCGAGGAACAGCACCTGGTGCTGCCCCGGCGTCGCCAGGCAATGATCGAGCAACATGCGCTCGGCCCCGTAGAAGCCACCGCTGCTGAGCAAATGCATGATCGGCAGGGCGGCGTTCGGGGCGGACGGCGTGTTCAATTGCGCACCCAGTGTACGAAGCTCGGCACGGTCCAGTTCTTGTGCGGGTTGCTCGGCTGCGCGTTCTGGTCGTTGATCACCAGCAGCACCGGCAGGCCCAGCTCGTGGCTGATTTGCGCCGGGTGTTTGAAGCGGTGGTCGAAGAACTCACGCACGTAGACCAGTGCAATTGCCAGCAGCAGACCGGTGAACAACCCGAACGGAATGATCAGCATCGGTTTGGGGAACGCCGCTTCGGTCGGCTCGAACGGCGGGCTCAACACCCGGGCGTTGGACAGGTCATCGCTCAGCGAGCGGGTGGTGCTGCTTTCCGCAAAACGCTGGGCGTAGGTCGAGAACGCGGCGTGCAGGGCATCGATTTCGGTGTCCATCTGCCGCAGCTTGCTCTGGGTTTGCTGCAACTCGTGGATGCGGTTCTTGAACTCGGCGATGCGCGCGGTTTTCTGATCGATCACCTGCTGGACCACCGCCAGATCGTTAGTGCGTTCCTGGATGCGGTTGCTCACCACCTTGAGGAACTGCTGACGGGTGCGGGCAATCTGCTCGCGGGTCAGCAGCATCGGTTCACTGCCGGGCTGGAACACCGCCAGATCGTTCATGTAGCGGCTGACCTGGGTGGTCAGTTGCTCGCCCATCTGTTTGATTTCCCGATCCTCGAACGCCACGTTGTCGACGGTGGTGGTGAAGGTGTAGGGGAAGGTGTAGTCGTTGAGTTTGCTGTTACTGGCAGCGGCCAGCGCGGTCTTGAGGTATTCGAGCCAGCGCTGGCTCTGCAGCAGGCGGTCACGATACAGGTTCAGCGCCTGCTCTTCGGTGTTGATCGCGTTGAGGCGGAAGGTGATTTCCTCCTTCGGATCCGACGCGCCGACGCTTTCCAGCAGCGCCTGACGATTGCCTTCCAGTCCATCGAGGCGCACCTGATAGAGATGCTTCTTGGTTTCGTAGAAGGACTGCGGCAAATCGATCGATTGCAGCGCCTGACGGCTCACCAGGTAGTTCTGCAACAGGGCAGCGACGAAAGTCGTGCCTTGATGCGGGTCGGGGAAGCTGTAGACGATCGAGATCACGTTGGAGCCGGGCAGGGTCTCGATTTTCAGGCTGTCGATGGCTTGCTGGGTCAGCGCATCGAGCGCGGTGTCACGCACCGGATCGGTCTCAAGCCCCAGGGCGTTACGCACCGGGTTGATCACGTACTGGCGCAGCGGCGAGCTGATGTAGCGCTTGAACGGCTCGCTCACCAGTTTGTTGAACATCCCGGGCGACGGGGTGTATTCGCCCTTGTCACGCAGTTCGCTGATGGTCTGCCGGATCAGCGCCGGCGAACGCAGGATATTGCTCTCGGTCTCCATGTCCGCCAGCGACGGCGGAATGAAGGTGGCGTTGTCCACGGTGAGCGACGTGGTGGCGTCGCCCTGCGACAGTTTTTTCGACTGCACGATCACCTGAGCGGTGATATCGAAGCTCTGTTTGAGCAGCAGCGGCAGCACCAGCGCGATCACCGCAAAGATCAGGAACACTCGCTTCACCAGTTGCTTGTTGGCGAAGAAGATCCTGAAGAACTCATGCAGGTAGTTTTCCTTTGGATTCATGATCGGTCACCTGAGAGTCAGTTGTTGTTGCTGTCTTTGTTGTCGACGCGGTAGCCGAAGCTGAAGCCCACGCCCTGGAACAGCACCACGTCGGCCAGTTGCCGGGCGAGTTCGCCAGCGCTGGCCAGCTTGGTTTTCGGCACGTACAGCATGTCGTCCGGTTGCAGATAGGCGATTTGCGGCGCCTCGCCCGACAATGCTTTCTCGACGTCGTAGCGCACGGCCTGCACCTGATTGCCGTTGCGGCGCATGATCACCACCGAATCGAGCCGCGCCTTGACGTTGGTGCCGCGCGCCAGGGTCAGCGCCTCCAGCACCGACACCGGCCGGCGGATCGGGTAGGAACCCGGCTGGCCGACCTCGCCCAGCACGTAGATTTCATTGCCGGCGGTGGATTTGAGCAGCACGTCCACGGTCATCCTTCCTGGCAGTTGCGCGTACTTCTTGTTGAGGAACGCTTCGAGCTGGTTGACGGTCATGCCTTGCAGCGGCACCGCGCCGATTTCCGGGAAGCTGGCGTAGCCGTCGGTGCCGACCGTGATTTCGCGGCTCATGCCGGTGGCCGGGTGGTTGAGGGCGCTTTTCAGGTTCTGCTCGTTGGTCAGCGGGCTGATGATCTGCACCGTCAACTGATTGCGGTTGGGCTGGAACAGTTGTTTGCGCTGATAGGCGCGCTGGATTTCCTGGCGCGCTTCTTCGCTGGTCAGCCCGGCAATTTTCACCGAGGTGTTGGCGCCCGGCAGTTCGATGGTGCCGTCCGGCAGCACCAACTGGTTGCCATTGAGCTGGCTGGCAGCAGTGAAGTTAAGGCCGATCTGGTCCCCCGACTGCACGCGATAAGCGTCCGAGCCGCTGGTGCTGATGTGGAAGATCACGTCCAGCACATCCTGCGGGCGCAGGGTCTGCTCGACCTTCGGCATGTCGGTGGCCTGAGCGTTGGCCGGGGTGGCGGTGAGAATGTTCACCGGCATGTTCTGGGTTTCGGAAGTGCTCGAGCAACCTGCAAGCGGCAGCATCAGCAGAACCAGTATCTTGGCGTTCATGGCGTCATCCCTCGCGTTTGCTTACAGGTTTTTGTAGAGCCATTTGGGCATGTAGTACTTGCGCCGGTTGAACACGCTGCCGACCACTTTTGCCCCGGCCTGGGTCAAGCGCTGCACGGCTGCTTGCGCGACTTCCCAGCGGGTGTCTTCGGCGCGTACCACGAACACCACACCGTCGACCTGGGTGCTGATGACCAGCGTGTCGGCGGCGGAATACACCGCGTCGCCGTCGATCACCACAAAGCGGTACTGAGCGCCCAGTTGATCCAGCAGCGGGCTCAGACGCTCGGCAGTCAGGTGTTCTGTAGTGCGGATCGGACGACCGTTGGGCAGCACGTGAAACGGCAGGCTCGACACCTGCACCACGCAGTCCTGCAACAGCGGCGGGTTGTCCGGGTTGAACAGCAGGTCGCGCAGGCCGCGCTCCTTGCTCAGGTTCAGTTGCTGGGTGAGGTTGCTCGCCGACTGGCTGGCGTCGACGTACAGCACCTGGCCGCTGCTCATTTGCGCCAGTTGACTGGCCAGCGCCAGGGCGCTGGTGGTGGTGCCGGCGCCGGGGTTGGCGGCGGTCAGGAACAGGATCCGCAGATCCAGGTCCAGCACGGTCGAGGTCAGGTTCGACTCGCTGGGGCTGGCGATGCTCAGGCTTTTGTTGGTTGAACCGTCCATTAGCTTGCTCCGTGGCCGCTGAATACTTTGAAGGGGGTTTTCAACAGAATCTTCAGATCAAGCAGAAGGCTCTGCTCGGCGATGTAGCTGAGGTCCAACTCAACGCGCTGGTCGAAGTCGATGTTGCTGCGTCCGGAGATCTGCCACAGCCCGGTCATGCCCGGGTAGATCGCCAGACGGGCGAGGTGACTGTCCTTGTAGCGGTAGGCGTTGAACGAAGTCGGGCGAGGGCCGACCAGGCGCATGTCGCCGGTCACCACGTTGATCAGGTTAGGCAATTCGTCGAGGCTGGTACGCCGCAAAAAACCGCCGATCCGGGTGATGCGCGGGTCCTGGTCGATCTTGAAGTCGATGGCGTCGGCACCGTGCTTGTTCAGGTGGCGCAGCGACTCCTTGAGCTCTTCGGCGTTGGCGACCATGGTCCGGAACTTGTACATGCCGAACTTGCGCCCGCGATAACCGGTGCGCTTCTGCACGAACATCACCGGGCCCTGGCTGGTGAATTTGATGACCAGCGCCAGACCGATCAGCAGCGGCGAAATCATCAGCAGAATCATGAGTGCGCCGAGACAGGCGACCACTCGATTGGTGCGCGACAGTTGCCACGGCCGACCGCCGTCGCGACCGGTCATCCAGCCCTGGCCCTGGCGATGGATTGCCGCGTCCAGGCGCATTCGCTGTTCCGGATCCATGCGTTTGTCACGCACCAATTGTTGGATCGGTACACCTTTCTCATGTCCAGTCATGGAGTCCTCCGCTGGTGGTCAGCCGCGAGCGGCGCGTGGGCGATAGGCAGTGGGTAACAGGAAGTTCATGGTCGCCCCTCGTCGGGCGCGATGTGGCGCAGACCGATACCGCTGTAATGCAGGCCGGCGGCCGCCACTTGTTCCGGGTTGTAAAGGTTGCGCCCGTCGACGATGACCTTCGCGCGCAGCTTCTCGGCGAGCAGTTCAAAGTCCACCACACGAAAGTTTTTCCACTCGGTGCAGATCACTAGTGCATCGGCATCTTCCAGGGTGTCGTCGCGGGTGGCACACAGGTGCAGGTCGTTGCGGTAACCGTAAATGCGCCGGCACTCGGACATCGCTTCCGGATCGTAGGCCTGCACGCTGGCGCCTTCGGCCCACAGCGCTTCCATCAGGTAACGACTCGGGGCTTCACGCATGTCATCGGTATTCGGCTTGAACGCCAGGCCCCAGATCGCGATGGACTTGCCGGCCAGGCCTTGAGGAAATTGCGCCCTGAGTTTGCTGAACAGGATGTGCCGTTGCGCGTCGTTGACGTCGGTGACGCTGCGCAGCAGTTTCAGCGGCATGCCGTTGTGTTCAGCGGTGTGCAGCAGGGCGCGCAGGTCCTTGGGAAAGCACGAGCCACCGAAGCCGCAGCCCGGGTAGATGAAGTGATAGCCGATGCGCGGATCGGAGCCGATGCCTTTGCGCACCGCTTCGATGTCGGCGCCGAGCAGTTCGGTGAGGTTGGCCAGCTCGTTCATGAAGCTGATGCGGGTGGCGAGCATCGCGTTGGCCGCGTACTTGGTCAGCTCGGCGCTGCGGTTGTCCATGAACATCAGTTTTTCGTGGTTGCGGCAGAACGGTGCGTACAGCTCGCTCATCTGCTCCCGGGCTTCAGGGTCCAGAGTGCCGACAATGATCCTGTCCGGACGCATGCAGTCGGCGAGGGCGCTGCCTTCCTTGAGAAACTCGGGGTTGGACACCACCCGCACCGCCAGACCGTTTTTGCCGCGACGCTGCAGTTCTTCTTCAGCGGTGTGCAGCACCTGATCCGCCGTGCCGACCGGCACCGTGGATTTGATGATCAGCGTCCGATCGTCCTCCATGCAGCTTGCGATCTGCCGCGCCACGTTGAGCACATGGCTGAGGTCGGCGGAGCCGTCTTCGTCGGCCGGCGTGCCCACGGCGATGAAGATCAGTCCGGCATGTTCCACCGCATCGCTGGCCTGGGTGCTGAACAACAAACGCCCGGCCTTGATGTTTTCTTCCAAAGTTGCCGAAAGACCCGGTTCGCTAATAGGCGGTACTGCCTGTTGCAGTTGTTTAATCTTGTTCGGGTCAATATCGACGCACAATACGCGATGTCCGACATCGGCAAGTGCGGCTGCTTGTATCAGGCCAACATAGCCCGTACCAAATACGCTCACGTCCATATTGGCGTGCCTCGTAAGACGGTGATGGAAGATCGAAAATGAACTGTCAAAAGGGGTATAGCGCAGCGTGGGGAAAGCGTGTCAGCAAAATGACATGTTGCAAGGGTATAACACCCCCATTTTTGGGGGCGAAAGGCCATCAAGTGCTTGCTGTAGATGGATTTGTCCCGTTCTTGACGGGTTTTTCACATTCCGAAGAAAACGATAAACGGTCGTAAGCCGCGAAATTCAAGGGTTTTAACGACTTGGGTGTGTCAGATTTGAGTCAACAGTTTTTTGACGCTTTTTGATTATGTCCGACATTTCTTGCGCTTTAATGGCCCGGTGCTAGTGTCAGGTTTTGACCGACAAACCCTTGACAATGCCTCGTCGGACACATCCGGAATCGCCATGTTTCGATATCTGAAAGAACTGCTTTTAATTATTTATCTATTGCTTTATTCCGAATATTACCTTGACCGCTTAAGTGCGATGGGTATTGGTCTGGCAGTACTTCTTTTTGGCGCGATGTTTTTGACGCTGACTTTCGCGTTATTACTAACGGCCTATATACGTCAGACTTTCATTCGGCATTTGTTCGCATTAACCCTGTTTGTTTCGGCGGTGTTCTTCGATGTTTATACGAGGGTGACCGCCGATTACCTGACCTATAGCAGTTTTGTCTCGCTGGTGTACTCCGGCGGTTTCATTCAGGAAGCGGCGTATCAGTATCGGGGGGCGATCATTCACGGGCTGCTCAACGGCCTGCTGCTGTTGTTCGGGATCGGTCTCAAGCCACGGCACGCGATCACTGTTCCCAATGCCTTGCGGATCGCTGCGCCGCTCTGCGGTGTGTTGCTGCTCAGCGCGGTGTTGTTCGTGCGGGCCGGCGAGGGCGCGCGCGGCCTGCCGATCATGTACACGCCGCTGGCCTATCTGAACCTGTTCGGCTACGAAGCGTTGCACAACACTGTCGGCCCGCGTGAGCCGGTGACCCTGGCGCGCAATGGCCCGGCGGTCGGCCACGACATCGTGCTGATCATCGACGAGAGCATTTCCGGCAATTACCTGGACATCAACGCGCCGTTCGGCGTGCACAGCAACCTCAAGCAGGCCCGCCCGGGCGTCGACATTTTCAATTACGGCTACGCGGCGTCCATCGCCAATTGCAGCGCCGACACCAACATCACCCTGCGTTACGGCGGCACCCGCGCCGACTACATGCGCATCAACAGCACGCTGCCGTCGATCTGGCAGTACGCGAAAAAGGCCGGCCTGCGCACCGTGTACATCGACGCTCAGCGCACCGGCGGCAATCTGCAGAACCTGATGAACGATGCCGAGAAGAAGGACATCGACGAATTCGTGCAATTCGACCAGACCAGCGTGCGCGAGCGCGACATGGCCGCCGCCGCCAAGCTGATCGAACTGCTCAACGACGGTAAACCGGAGCTGGTGCTGATCAACAAGGTCGGCGCACATTTCCCGGTGCACGACAAATACCCGGACGCCTTCATGGCCTACCGTCCGACCTTGCCCCGCGGGCAGTTCACGGAAGTCGCCGACACCGGCGAGCGCACCGGTTTCAACGGTCAGCCGGATGACTGGCTGCTGTATCGCAATGCCTACAAGAACACCGTGCTGTGGAATGTCGGCGAGTTCTTCGCGCGGGTGTTTGCCCAGGCCAATCTGAACAACGCGCTGCTGATCTACACCTCGGATCACGGCCAGGATCTGCACGAACGCGGTAATCCGGGACTGAACACCCACTGCGGCGGCGATCCGGTGGAAGAAGAAGGGCTGGTGCCGCTGGTGGTGATTCAGGGCGAGCAGTTGCAGACGCTCGACTGGTCGGCGCAACTGGCGGCGAACAAGGATCGCTCCAGTCACTACAACATTTTTCCGACCCTGTTGCAGTTGATGGGCTACGACCTGCCGGGAATCGAAGCGGTGTACGGCAAACCGCTGAGCGTGGCGACGACGGACGAATTCACCTTCAACTACCGCTTCAACGCGCGTCTGGGGGCCAAACCCGAATGGAAGCACATCGATCTGAACAGCATCGTCACACCGGGTGAGGCGCCGACGAGTGTGGCGGTGGGTCAGTAACGCGTCGGTATCCGCTATCCTTGGTCGACACGGATCGATCGGATGGCGGCATGCTCCAGGTTCAAAACGTCTTCAAAAGCTACCTCACCCCGCAAGGCCCGTTGCCGGTGCTGCAAGGCATCGACCTGACGCTCAGGCCCGGCAGCAGTCTGGCACTGATGGGCGAGTCGGGCAGCGGCAAGAGCACGCTGCTGCACCTGATCGCCGGGCTCGACAAAGTCGACAGCGGCAGCATCAGCAGCGGCGAACATCGGCTGGACCGGATGAACGAGGCGCAACTGGCCAACTGGCGGCGCACCGAAATCGGTCTGGTGTTCCAGCAGTACAACCTGATCGGCAGCCTGCGCATCGAAGACAATCTGTCGTTTCAGGCGCGTCTGGCCGGGCGGCATGACCCGCGCTGGCAGCATCATCTGGTGCAGCGTCTGGGGCTGAGCGAATTGCTCAAGCGCTATCCCGAACAACTTTCCGGCGGTCAGCAACAGCGGGTTGCGCTCGGTCGGGCGCTGGCCGCGCAACCGAAACTGCTGCTGGCCGACGAGCCCACCGGCAGCCTCGACGAAGCCACCAGCGACGAAGTGCTGCGACTGTTGCTGGAATTGCTCGACGACACACCCACCACCTTGCTGATGGTCACCCACAGTCAGCGCGTGGCGGCGCGGCTGGCGGAGCGCGTGGTGCTGTCCAGCGGTCGGTTGACGTGAAGGTTTTCCGGCACGCGCTGATGGCGCTGCTCAGTCACTGGCGACGCCATCCGGTGCAGTTTTTCAGTGTGCTGACCGGGTTGTGGCTGGCCACCAGCCTGTTGACCGGAGTCGAAGCCCTCAACAGTCAGGCGCGGGACAGTTACGCCCGGGCCAGCCAGTTGATCGGCGGCGAACCCCAGGCCAGTCTGAGCACGCCGAACGGCGCGACGTTCCCGCAACAATGGTTCATCGACCTGCGGCGACAAGGCTGGCCGGTGTCGCCGATGCTGCAAGGGCGCTTGATACTCAAGGGCCACGAAAACCAGCGCCTGCAATTGATGGGCATCGAGCCTGTGTCGTTGCCCGGCGACAGCGCGGTGGCCGGGCAGGCGATGCCAATCGAGCGCATCGTCGAGTTCTTTAGCCCGCCGGGCAGCACCTGGATTTCTCCCGAGACGTTGCGTGCGCTGAACCTCGCCGAGGGCGCGACCCCGGCCACCGAAACCGGCCAGACGTTGCCGCCGCTGCGAGCGCAAACCGACATGGCCCCCGGCGTGCTGCTGGTGGACATTGGCGTCGCTCAGCGCGTGCTCGAACAGTCCGATCAACTGTCACGTCTGCTGTTGCCGAAGGATTTTCACGCCGACGTCCCGGCCGCGTTCAAGGGCCAGTTGCAGCTCAAGAGCAGTGGCGAGGAAAACAACCTTGCGCGACTGACCGAAAGCTTCCACCTCAACCTCGATGCGCTCGGGTTTCTCTCGTTCATCGTCGGCTTGTTCATTGTTCACGCGGCCATCGGTCTGGCGCTGGAACAGCGCCGGGGATTGCTGCGCACGTTGAGGGCCTGCGGGGTCAGCGCGCGGATGCTGATCGCTTGCCTGATCGTCGAACTCGGCGCGCTGGCGTTGATCGGCGGGTTGTTCGGCGTGGTCAGCGGTTACTGGCTGGCAAGCGTGCTGTTACCGGACGTCGCGGCCAGCCTGCGCGGTCTGTACGGCGCGGAAGTGGCGGGGCAGTTGCGTCTGAGTCCTTGGTGGTGGTTCAGCGGCATTGGCTTGAGCCTGCTCGGCGCGTTGCTGGCCGGGGCCAACAGTCTGCTGCGGGCGGCGCGTCTGCCGTTGCTGGCGGTGGCGGATCCGCAGGCCTGGCATCAGCAACATGCGCGCTGGTTGCGGCGTCAGGGTTGGGTAGCGGGCGTGTGTGCAGTGATTGCGTTGGCCGCGCTGGTGTGGGGCAACAGCCTGGCCAGCGGTTTTGTGTTGATGGCGGGGCTGTTGCTCGGCGCCGCGCTGGCGCTGCCGGTGTTGCTCAGTGCTCTGCTCAACGGGTTGCTCGGGCGTAGCCGCTCGGTGCTCGGGCAGTGGTTTCTCGCCGATTGCCGTCAGCAATTGCCGGCGCTGAGTCTGGCGTTGATGGCGCTGCTGCTGGCGATGGCGGCGAACATCGGCGCCGGCAGCATGACCGCCGGTTTCCGCCAGACCTTCAACGACTGGCTCGAACAACGGCTCACCGCCGAGCTTTATCTGAACCCGAGCAACCCGGCGCAGGCACGAGAGCTGTCCACCTGGCTCAAACAGCAACCGAGCGTCACCGCGATCATGCCCAACTGGCAGGTTTCGGTGACGCTGCAAGGCTGGCCGGCGGACGTGTTCGGCATCATCGATCATCCGCACTATCGCCAGCACTGGCCGTTGCTCGAATCTCGAGGAGACGACCCGTGGGCGGCGCTGGCCAAGGACGATGCGGTGATGCTCAGTGAACAACTGGCGCGTCGCTTGAAAGTGACGTCGGGCGATCACCTGACAATCCCCACGCCGGGCGGGTCGTGGTCGCCGCGCATCGTCGGCATCTACGCCGACTACGGCAATCCCAAGGGCCATGTGCTGGTCAACAGCAATCACCTGTTGCGCGGCTGGCCACAGCTGACGCCAAACCGCTTCAACCTGCGCATCGACCCGCCGAACATCCCGGCGCTGCTCACGGCCTTGCAGGCACGCTTCCAGCTTGATGACAGCCGGATCGTCGATCAGGCGCGGCTCAAGGGCTGGTCGGTGCAAGTCTTCGAACGCACCTTCGCCGCGACCGCCGCGCTGAATAGCCTGACGTTGGCCGTCGCCGGCGTGGCGCTGTTCATCAGCCTGCTGACCCAGAGCCAGAGCCGTCTCGGTCAGCTCGCACCGTTGTGGGCTTTGGGCGTGACGCGACGACAATTGATGCTGCTCAACCTCGGCCAAACCTGGCTGTTGGCGCTGCTGACGCTGGTGTTGGCCTTGCCGCTGGGCATCGGTCTGGCGTGGTGTCTGGACGCGGTGATCAACGTGCAGGCCTTTGGTTGGCGTCTGCCGCTGCGGGTGTTTCCATGGCAGTTGCTGCAACTGATGGGGCTGGCGCTGCTGGCGACCTTGCTGGCCTCGGCGTGGCCGCTGTATTCGCTGTACCGCACGCAACCGGCGGACTTGCTGAGGACGTTTGCTCATGAGGACTAGGTTTGCGCTGGTGTTTTTGGCGTTGTTGCTCGGTGGTTGCGACAACCCCACAGCGGAGCAGAAGGGTTTCGCCGGCATGGGCGCTCAGGCACAGGCGTTTACGCCGGTGGTGCCGGGGCGGGTGTTCAGCTTCCCGGCGGATCACGGCGCCCATGACGGCTTTCGCATCGAATGGTGGTACGTGACGGCCAATCTCAAGGATGCGCAGGGCAACGATTTCGGCGTGCAGTGGACGTTATTCCGCAGCGCCCTGAACGCCTCGCCGCAGCAGCCGGGCTGGGCCAACCAGACGATCTGGCTCGGGCACGCGGCAGTGACCTCGGCCAGCGTCCACCACGCCGCCGAGCGTTATGCCCGTGGCGGCGTCGGGCAGGCCGGGGTGCGTGCGGCGCCGTTCGAGGCGTGGATCGATGACTGGCGTTTCGTCAGTCAGGCGAGCGATCCGCTGAGCGACATGCAACTCAGCGCAATGGACAAAAATTTCAGCTACCAACTGCGCCTGACCTCCAGCCGCCCGCTGGTGCTGCAGGGCGACAAGGGTTTCAGTCAGAAATCCGAACAGGGCCAGGCGTCGTATTACTACAGCCAGCCGTTTTTCCAGGCCAGCGGAACCCTGCAGATCGACGGCCAGACCTACACCGTCAACGGCCCGGCCTGGCTCGACCGCGAATGGAGCAGCCAGCCGCTGACCGCCAACCAGACGGGCTGGGACTGGTTTTCCCTGCATCTGGACAGCGGCGAACACGTCATGCTGTACCGCATGCGCCAGAAGGAAGGGGCGCCGTACCTGACCGGCACGTGGATTGCCGCCGATGGCCAGACCGAAACCCTGCACGCCGAGCAGATCAAGCTGACCCCGCAAGGCACTGCGAAGGTCGCCGGCCGTTCGATGCCGGTGCGTTGGTCGATCGAGATTCCGCAAAAAAATCTGCAGATCACCCTCGATGCAATCAACCCCGATGCCTGGATGAACCTGCGCATTCCGTATTGGGAAGGGCCGGTGCGCCTGAGCGGCAATCGGGGCGGGCAGGGCTATCTGGAGATGACCGGGTACTGATTTCGCGCGCCATGCGTGCGAATGGATCGATTGGAACTCTGTCGAGGATGCTCCCTCTACCGAGAAACATGGCCGAGGATCCGATCCATGAGCGAGGAACTGAAATCTCCAGACCTGACGACCTGGCAGCAGATGTTTGACGATCAGACGTACTGGCAACAATCCCCGGATGCCCATTACTTCGATCTGCAGCGCATTGCTGACGATTTGCTCGGCCAAGGTGCCATCGATCTTGAGCAGTGGCAGATCCTCAGAGCCAAGGCCGATGACCTGCACAAGGACGCACCCGCCGTGAACGTTGCGCGGGAACTCGACGACCCTGAAGCCTGAGGAGGCCCGGCATGAACACTGTCCCTGATAGCGAACACCCTGACGAACCTCGTCCGCCGGGTGAAACCGAGCGCGACAACGACGCGCTACGTCCCACCGATCCCAAACAGCGGCAGAGCTCCGGGAAAGGCACCGCCAGTGGCGAGTCCACGGCGCAGGACACTGCGCAACGATCGCGGAACAAACCCTGAAGGGCGTCTATGCTCACTGGCACATCCGTCGCTGACCACGTTGGCGATGGGTGCTGCCATCCATCACAGGGAACGTATCGCTTATGAAGCTCCAAGCACTGACGCACGCCATAGCACTTGCTACCGTCCTTTCTGCTGCCAGCCTTTCGGCGACGGCCGCCGATATCCCGCTGTCGGCCGCTGTCGAGGCCGACCGTGTCACCACCAAAGTGCTGGCGGTTGACCCGGCCAATCATCAAGTGGTCCTTGAAGGCGCGGAAGGTCGCCAAGTGCACATTCAGCTCAGCGACAAGGCGAAAAACCTCGGTAATTTGAAAGTGGGCGATCTGGTTCAGATCGAAGTAACCCGCTCTGTGGCCGCTTATCTGGATACCGACGTGGATAAAGGTCTGCCTGGCTCCACCGAGCGTACTGGCGAGCTGCGCAACGCCGTGGGCAGCAGCAACCCCGGTGGCGAGGCATTCCGCCAGGTTCAGGTCCAGTTGAAAATCACCAAAATTGATTTGGCGACAAACCAGGTCACCCTGGAAAACCCTTCAGGCCAGTCGAAAACCCTCAACGTAGAAAAGCCTGAGATTCAGGCCAAACTGAAAGATTTGAAAGTCGGGCAAAGCGTCGTGGTCACTTACACCGATGTATTAAAAGTGACCAGTCAGCATGAAAGTTGAGTATTGACTCTACAGAATGGCTGTTCTTGTACAAGTAATTGTATGAGAACAGTCATATGAAGTATTCGGGCGGGTGAGTTCAGAAAGTTTGTCGGGAAAAATCGGTAAGCAACGTCCTTTAACTTTTCAGTACATAAATTTCATCTTCAATTAGCACGACATATCCGCCAACTTCCATTAAAATCCCTCCCGTTCGCCCAGTGTCAGGGCTCTTTACCGGTGCATGGATTGCCAGGCCATTACACTGGGCGAACACCTCCTCGGAGTGGAAACCAAAGAATTCAGAAGCAAAAAAGGGCGACTTTGAAGTCGCCCTTTTTTATTGTCTTACGATTTGGCGGGTCGCATGCCCTGTTGTAACTGAAGGCGCTTGAGCGTTTCCTGATACATGGTGGTGCGGCGGTGCTGTTTGCCGTATCCACCGATCGCGGCCACGGTGCCGGCTTGAATGTGATCCAGGTAGCGGAAAATCGTCCGCGGCGAGAGGCATTTGATGCCGTAGCCAAGGTTGCTTAAACGATCCTGCAGCGTGTATCCCGGGACTCGGTCGTCCATCGAAAAATGCAGCCCGTGAGCCTTGATCAGCCGTGCATTCCACAAGGTGCAGAAGCTTTTCAGGTGAGTTTCCCGGTAGGGTTTTGGATCTCGGGAGGGCAACCCCAAGTGCTGTTTTGCCCGGCGGAAATAGTGTTTGAAATAACGCGAAGACAAACGCCAGGTGTCTCTAAGGACGCCGCGATCCAATTGTTCGACGCAACCGACCGCCGCTGTATCCAAAGATTGCATGCACTCATTCATCATCATCGAAAAGACAGTACTGTCAAAAACGAAAGTGTCGGTGTGCAGCAAAAACAGGTAATCGGTTTCAACTTTCGCAAGTGCCAGATCAAGTGCCTTGCCATGAGCAATATGCCCTGCTTCCTTGCCGGGTGAAGGGCGCTCGATCAAGTTGATCCAGTCCAGAGACCGCAAGTAAATCAGGCTTTCATCGGCAGAATCGTTGTCCACCACCCACACCGGAATTTGATGATCCTTGACGTATTGCTGGAGAAACTCCAGGCACATCCGGGTTATTTCCGGCGTCTTGTAATTGACCAATACAAGACTGAAGGCGGGCAGTTGTTTAGAGGTGGAATCGATCGCACTCATGGTCCGGGCTCACTTCAAGTTGAAGGGTTCTGCTGACGGCAATCAGCCCACAGAACCGCTGCTTTGTGGCCCGGATGGTAGGGACGTAACCTTAGTTCAAGCTTAATTTCCGAGCGCCCGGGCCGGGCGACTTGTTACCGCTTGCGACATCGGCGAGGCGCTTGGCGACCCAGCGCGGTTACACGGTAAGATGCGCCGCCCTTTCAAGCTCAAGGAAGACAACGGCCCGCGCCGTTCGCCACGGATGAAACCACTTTCCCTCTACCACCCGGCCCTCTACTGGCTACGCGTGTGGCAAAAAAGACTGTTCCGCCACATTGCCTGGCACTGCTCGAGCAAACGCTACGCACGGACGGCCACGACGTCCGAGCGCTTGCCTTACCGCTATCTCAAACACACCTCAAAACTGATCCGCAAACTCGGCGAATCCGACCTCGCGCTGCAACACAACAAAGTCATCAACCTCAAACTCGCCGTCGCCGCCATCGATGGCGTCACCATCGCCCCCGGCGAATATTTCTCCTTCTGCCGCCTCGTCGGCCGCCCGACCCGCCAACGCGGCTACGTCGAAGGCATGGAACTCTCATTCGGCGAAGCCCGCACCGGCATCGGCGGCGGCATCTGCCAACTCAGCAACCTCATCCACTGGATGGCCATTCACTCACCCCTGGTCGTCATCGAACGCGCCAACCACAGCTTCGACCCCTTCCCGGACGACGGCCGCGTCCTGCCATTCGGTTCCGGCGCGGCAATCTTCTACAACTACATCGACCTGGTACTGCACAACCCGACGGATCGCAGCTTTCAGCTGAAGTTGAAGGTCGGGGAGACGCAGTTGGAGGGGGAATTGTTGTGTGATCGGGAGCGGGCTTATCGGTATCACGTGTTTGAAGTGGGGCATCGGTTTGTGCGGGAGGGGGAGCGGGTGTATCGCGAGAATGAGATTTGGCGGGAGGTGAGGGAGAAGGGGCAGGTGGGGGCGTTGGTGGAGAGGGAGCGGTTGTATGGGAATCGGGTGGTGGTTAAGTATGAGGTCGGGGAACAAGTCATTGAAAGGCAGCAGTAGTTTGTGTTTTTGCCTTAGGGTTTTGAGTCTGTGACGGAAATAACGCAATTACGGGTTTAGGTAGGGATACGTTTCGCCGCATAGGTAAAACGTATCGTCCAGATAATAAACTCCGGAAATCGAGTTTATTACCAGTTCTAGCTTTCCCTTTGATGGGAATAGCAAATAGAACAGCTCAAAGAATAAATAGTCCTTGATGAGGGTTACTGCTACGTCTGGATTGCTTTTTATAAGGATTGAAAGTGGCGGGTAATTGCAATCTCGTAATTCGGGGATGTCGGCGTAGCCTTGTTTGTCATCGTCTTGTATGCATTCGGCGATGAATGCATTTGTTAACTCGTAGAATTGCTCGGGCAGTTCGTGAATTTTTATTGATAAAGTATATTTTTTGGCATTGTTGGAGAGAGGTTCACCGAAGCCAAGGCTGCGGTAGGTTACAGAGGCTGGGTCAATGATTTTGTTTTCTGATTTGAAGATCATGGTTTTTTAATCGCTGGATAGTTGCGAGGTAATTGCTTATTTGTGAATGCGATATCCAGTTTCAAAGTGGCTAATGGTGTGAGTGTTGCTATATGCGGAATCGAATAGGCCTGTAAGAGGTGGTTGAGAAAATCTTTCTCTTGAATTTAATTTTTCTAAAGATTTCTGGAGGTTGAGATAGTTTTCTATGTATATGTATTCTGATGAGTTGAATTCAAGTGTTATAGTTTTTGGCGAAATGAAGGCGAGGTTGATAGAGATGTCTGGCGTCGAAGAAAGTCTTCCACTGATATCATAAATTCTATCTCCTGTACTTAAATTTTGTCCATGTTGCTCGTGGATTAAATATCCTTCATCTTGATTTGACGAGCGCAAAAGCTTTTCGTAGCCTTTTATTGATTCAAAGGAAATACTGGCATGCTTTATTATCAGAAAGCCGTCTTCGGTCATGTTTTTCAAAAATGTTGAGTTTTGTTTGTTGATCGAGGAGATGACGGGCTTGTCGATTAGGTTTAGTACGAAATTTGATAATGAAAGTCGAAATTTTTCTTGAGGGTTTTCGATGGGTAGAATGCTGATATAAGTTATGACTCCACCTGCGTTATCGGAGTCGATCGCGCCAAAGCACTCTGTGACATCAATTGAGAAAATCATTGCGCTCTCCAGCGAGAACTGAATACACCGGTTTGGAGAAGATGTTGGAGATGGAAGTTTTTAATCTTCTTCATTCCATTCCGTATGGGTCTCAATCGCTATTTTTAGCCATGCGCTAAAGTCAGGATGTTCTCCGTGAAGCTCCCACCCCTCTGAAGCATATGCATGTATTATTAGCACTTTTGGATTGCTGGATAAATCATCGCCGTCAAAGCAAGCAATATCATCATTGGCGTTGAACTTTGCGAAAGGAACTAACGTGCGGTTGGGATACAGATTTTTTAGCGTGTTGTGCCAGTAATTTATTTGTCCCTCTTGATATATTAGTAACCACCAAGGTTCAATGTCCGGTTCAGGTTCCGTAGTCGCGAATTCTATAAATGTACTAGGGAAGTTATAGTTTTTCAGGTTTTCAATGTTGAGAAAAATTTTCATTTTGTTTTTTCGAAAAGGGGATAGATTGTCCCTTTGATTCTGTTTTTTAGTTAAGACCATTCTATGGAAAGGTTGTCTGGCCGATCAGTGGGTACTATTGCTAATGTGCCGCTTGATGATTGAACATGGATGCTGCTGTTGTGAATGATGATTTTTTCAAATGGATTGGTTCCGCTCAATACGATCAGCCAGACTAGTTCGCCGGTGTGTTTTTTGGAAAGTGCAATGAAGCCATCGTCCGCGGAGGCTAGGCATTCGCCGCAAGTAAAAGAATTGTTATTAGACCCTTCTGCTGTATAAATGGTCGAGAGGCCCTCGCATATGTCAGTGTGGTTTAGCAAGAAATCATTTGCCGGAATCCATATTTTTTTAATTTTTCTTCTTTTGCTGAGTGCTCGAAGAAGCAATACAATCCATTGTTGAACGTAATTGAGTTTTGTCGAGGGTATATTTCTTCAAGCCAATATTCTTGAATTTTATTTTTGTCGGTGGTGAAAATTTTTGCTTGCCAATTCGTTTGTCTTTGGTTGGTCTTTCAAGCCTGTTGGTGGTACGGGCTTACCATGTTCCCAATTTCACGAAAAGCGGACAGATTTATTTTTAACGAAAAATAAATCTGTTCGTTTCAATTTATTTGGTTTAATTGTTTTTGTTTTTGTTTTTGTTTTAGTTTTAGTTTTCTAGCATGTAAGTCTCGATTTTTTCGATATACTCTTTTTTATTTTTTGTTTTGAATAGTTCAATCGTTCTAACCGAGTCGCCAATAGGCTCCCCTTTTTTATCATATTCAATTGTTAAAAATTCTACGACAAATTCGCCATTAGGATCACCCTCAGGTTCGACTCTCGAGTCAAAGCAGTAACCAGTGCTTTTCCTGGCACCACCCAGAAGTACTGAACTGCTGAACCAGTGAGCCGTTTCAGATGTGAGTTCTACTTCATATAAGTTATTTATGGTGATCGTCCAGTCGCTTGGTACTCGTATCGGTTGTAGCTCGAACTCTAATTTTCTTTTCATTTAACTTTTCCCATGTATTTCTTAACTTGTTGTGGTGAGGCGGGGAAGCTGTGAATTACAGGCTTATTTCCGCCGTTGGTAAGCTCAATCCTTACCCAGTGAGTAAGTTGGCCTTCGTTGTATCCGACGGGGGTTTCGGCTCTGTAGAACATAAAACGGGTGCCGCCGTGATCGAATACATTTCCCTCTTTGATCGCTCCATATGCAGCTTGTTTTTCAAAGCCTTTGACATTGTTTGCGATGTCAGGGAGGTAGGATGCTTCAGGTTGCCCGCCGCGTGAACCATTACCTAAACTTAACTCTCTCGCTTGGTCAGCAGATCTTGCGTTCAAATGCTTGGTCTTGTGGAAACTGCCCGGTCTTTGAGCATTGTAGACATCGGATCGTAACTCTTTTCGAGTTTGATAGTCCGTAGTGTCAACTTTCTTTGGGCAAGCGTTGCTGCTTAATCCCAATGGATCCACCCACCCCGTAGGGTTAGGCACGTACTGGTAGCTATTCAACCCACCCGCAAGCTTGATCGGATCCGGTGTCAGAAACCGCCCAGTCCCCGGATTGTAGTAGCGGTGCCGGTTGTAGTGTAGGCCCGTCTCTGCATCGAAATACTGACCCTGGAAGCGCAACGGGTTGTCGATTTCACTGACATCCAGCGCAGCGAGGTTGCCGTACGCACGGTACTTCGCGGACCACATGATCTCGCCACTGTAATCAGTGAGTTCCTGTGGTGTGCCCAGATGATCGAGTTGGTAGTAAAACGGCGTTGCCTTGCGCGGGCCTTCGCCGTCGAGCATCGCCAGCGGGCGGAAGCTGCCGGGTTCGTAGATGTAGGTGCGGTAACGGTTGTCGCCACTTTCGGCGATCAGGCGTTCGCCTTGCCACAGGAACTCGGTAGTTTGGCCGTCGACGGTTTTTTCGATGCGGCGCCCGAAGGCGTCGTATTTGTAGGATGCGTTGCTGCCACCCGGCAGGCTGGCGCCAATCAAGCGGTGCTGACAGTCGTAGCGGTATTCGGTGACGAGTTTCTGGCCAGCGCCACGGCGTTCGCGAATCAGGTTGCCAAAGGCGTCGTAGTCGTAATGGCGATCACCCTGCATCAGCAGGCGGTTACCTTTGACGTTTGCGAGATTTGCTGTGCCTTCATTGTTCTGACCGAGCAGGTTGCCGGCCGGGTCGTGGGCGAAGGTTTCCGGTGTTGCGCCACGTACGCTGGTCAAGCGGTCCAGCGGGTCGTAGTGGAAGCTGCGGTTGCCCTTGCGGCTGTCGTCGATACCGGCGAGGTTGCCGTTGGCGTCGTAGTTATAGCGACGCTGGAACAGGTTTTTTTCACGCTGGCTGACGCTGTGCGCTTGCAGGCGACCTTGTTCGTCGTACTGGTATTGGCTGAGCAACAGGCCTTGCTGGCGCTGCTGTTCGCGACCGGCGCTGAATTGGTGGCTGGTCAGGCGTGAGCCGTTGAGGTCGATGCTGCTCAGACGTCCGCCTGACAAATGGCGGTAGTCGAGTGTGCTGCCGTCGGGGAGGCGGCAGTGACTCAGTTGCCCGACGCTGTCGTATTCGTAACGTGTGGTGCCCCAACCCTGGTGTTCGGTGATCAGGCGATCCTGCACGTCGTATTCGTAGGCAAGCGGCCAGTGCCCGTCGTTGACATTCACCAGACGGCCCAGGGCATCGTAGCTGTAGTGAATCTCTTCGCCATCGGCGAGGGTTTTCACCAGCAGTCGACCGGCAGCATCGCGCTGATATTCGGTGATCAGTTCGCTGCCGTCGTCGCCGAATTCGGTTTTCTTCAGCAACTGGCCGTTGAGGTCGTATTCGTACGCGGTGCGGCGGCCGTCGAAACCGGTTTCCTGCTGGATCAGGCCGTTGGCGTAGTAGTCGAGCTTGTAGTGCTCGCCGCGTTCGTTTTCGATTTCAGTGAGTAGCAGGCCGGCGTTGTCGTAGCGATAGCGCAACTGGCTGCCGTCGGGATTGATGCGGCGGCTGACCAGATGCAAGTTGTCGGCGTATTCGTAGCGGGTGATGCGGCCGAGCTCATCGCGTTCGGCGGTGACGCGTCCGTACGGGTTGTAGGTGAAAGCACGGGTGGCGCCGCTGGGGAGGGTGACCTGAGTCAGGCGGTCGACGGCGTCCCATTGGTAATGGGTGATGGCGCCGAATTCGTCCTGGCGGGTGATCTGCCGTCCAAGTGCATCGTAGCGGTACTTGCGCTGACCACCGTCCGGAAGGCGTTCCTCCAGCAATTGACCGAGATTGTTCCAGCCCAGTTGATGGCGGCTGCCGTCAGGGTGATGAATTTCCAGCAGCCGGCCCTGGCGGTCGTAGCTGTAACGGGTTTCGTTGCCCAGTGGGTCGATTTGCTGGGTGATGTCGCCTTGTTGATTGCGGTCGTACTGCCAACGGGCCTTGCCACGTTTGACTTCAATCAGTTGCCCATCGAAGTAGTTGTAGAGGGTCGGTTCTTCTTCCGGCGGGATGACAGCCATCAATCGCCCGGCATCGCTGTATTGATACTCGGTGATGGCTCCCATTGGATCTTTTACAGCTACCAGACGTCCCTCATCGTCATAGGCATTTTGCGTTTCAGCACCATCGGCAGCGGTTTCACTGATCAGGCGTGCATTTTCGTCATGCACGTAAACCTGTTCACTGCCATCGGCGTTGTGAACCGTAACGGTGCCTTTGTCATCCCACTCGTAGCGAGCTTCCAGTTGCGAATAGTTGGCCCAATGACGTACGCAACGGGAGAGTTTGCCTTCACGTTCCCATTCCCAAAAGAAGCTGGCGCCACCGGCCAGTTGCCTCTCAAGAATGACGTGCTGATCGTTGTAGCGGTAATGCTCGGTTTCACCTGCGGCATTGGATGCCGAGACCAATTGGTTGCGAGCGTTGTAGCGGTAGGTGACAAGGTTCTGAATGGTCAGCCAAGGATCCTGACGCTCACCGCTCTCGTCATACTCAGAACGCTGCTGTTGCTGATCAACGGCAACGATATGGCGATCGTCGTAGCGCAACAGTAACGCGCGGCCCGCACCGTTATCGATGCGCTGGATCCGCCCCACCAGGTCATAGCTGATATGCACCTTATTTCCGTACGAGTCACTGACCGTCGTCAGGCGGTCTGCGCGGAAGTGATAAAAGCGTGGTTTTGCTCCTGCTTGGGTGAGGATCAGTTCACCCGGCGCGCTGCCCAAATAAATCGCCGCCTGAGCCAGACTGTTGGTAATGGCTGGACGTTGTTCGGTCGGCATCGGGAAGCGGGTCTGACGGTTTTCGTTATCAGTCCACAACACGCCTTCTTCGTTGATTTGCAGGCGATGGGATAGGGAGTGGCTCCAGCCATGGCCGAGACGCCCGTCGATTTCAACCGCGCTGCTGCGATAGAGACGTGTCCATTCAATGGGTAGCAGCCCACCCAATACGCCGTCAGTGAGCGTCAGCAATTCCTCGCCGGTCACCATCGATACCGGTTCACCGTTAGTGCAGGTCTTATCGGCGCACTGAGCAGGTTGATCCGCTGGGTTTTTGGACTGGTTGGGCGCGTTGTCTACTTTTTCCTGTTGTTGAGCGCGGGTGCTGTTTTCCTTCTTGCCGCGTGCATGAATTTGCGCATCCGTCTCTACAGCACCTCCGGAAACGGGTGTTTTTTTCTTTGGTGGTGTGGCGGTCTCTGCGGGTTTTGGAGGCGCAATTTCTACGCTCGCCTTTCTCGCCTGGTTCAGTGGCGAATTGCCGTTGAGCATCAACGGTTTCGCCGTATCGGCGTGTGCTGTCGCATTCTTCTTGCTGATCTTCATCAGCATCGACGTGAAGTCTTCAATCAGTGTCATGACCTTGCCGCTGTTCCTTGCAGCATTAAGGCCCTTGGTGCCAATACGGACGGCCAAACCGATCCCGCCCGTCAAAACAATACCGATCAGGATGTTCAGCAGTACTTCCGTAGTCAGTTCTGCCAGCACTTCAGTGCAGGTCTGCGGAGGCAGCATTTTGACCCACGCTACGATAGCTGCGACGTAGATCCACATAAGTGGCTCGTCACTGGCGATCAGCAGGGCTGTTTGAATGGCTTCTTTTGAAGCGTTATAGATCTTCTTTATCTGTTCTTCGGTGAAGAATTTTTTGAGTTTTTCGTAGTTTTCCCGCGGGTGTGCAACCAGGTCGTAGAGACTTTTGATGTCCCCCCACAGCCCCATGATCGCCTTGAGGAACCCCTTCCACGCCGACTCCAATTGCTGCAATGCCCGTCCAGCCATGGATGCATTGGTATGCGCTTGCCAAAGTGGCAGAAAGTCGGTGGTCCACTCTGTTTGCAGCCAGCCGCTAAGGTCCCCGATTACGCCTTGATAGGAGTTGAACAGGCTATCGATCTGAGCCTTGGTGGGATTCGGGAAAAAAGTGATTTCATATTGCTGATGCGGTTTGAGGCCGGTGACCTCCAGAATCCCGCTTGGACCGATTTTGACGTTGATCGGTTGACCGACTTCGTTCTTTCCGTAGAGCTTGCCATTCTCCACCGGCACCAGTCGCACCGGCGTATTGCCGATAGGTACAAAACGCGCAGACTCAAAACTATGTACAAGTTTGAGTTTGCCGTTGGCAGGGCAGTTGGCATAAAGGGTATTTTCCTTTTTGCTGTCCTTGTCCGCCGTACCGACTTCGTCACCGACCTTGAACTGTTGCTCCGCATCCAGAATGCCGCCGTACCAGGCTTCGGCATGTTCGCGGTAGTCATTCAGACACTTCTTGAAGTCGCTGATGATGGCCTGAGCATCAGGCTGTTTTGCATTGAGATTGGCAACAATCTCACCCATCAAAATGCTCATACAGCCACCTCACTTTCCAGATGGGCCTTCAGCAGGCCAGTAAAATTTTCTTCCGTGAGTGGCGTGCGTTTTACGAAGCGCGCCACTTTCTTTTGCAGGTTCGATTCCGGGAACGAGAAGTACAGGTCGGCATGCTCATCCAGCAGCCACTGCATCATGTTGCCGATTACGGTCGAGGGGTTTTCGGCCATCAGGCTGTCCAGCAGGTCTTTCGGCACCTCCCACCAAGGCCAATCCTTCGCCTTCGGCACCACCCTCGGCCCGACTTCCAGGCTGCGTCCATTAATCAGATACCGCTGAAACACCGGCAGCACTTCCCCGGCCGTCTCGCCCAGCCCTTCAAGAATCGGATAGATATGCCGCCCATCCCAAAACCGGAAAAACACTTCGGTCCCGTCCGGCATTTTCACTTGGGTCAAACTGCGCAGGTGTTCGAAAACTTCGTTGGGCTCCGAGCGGGAGACCGCCAGCCAGCCCCAGTCGAGGGCGTCGGTTTCGGTGATCCAGGGCAGGAAGGCCGAGTTGGCCTGGAGTTCGGCGACGTATGGCATCACCGGTTGCCAGGTGGAGTAGGGCGTTCCGCCCCAGACGGGAATGGCCTGGACGGACGGTTCGCTCTGATACAAGGCCTTGAGCGCTTCGGCATCGCTGGCAGCGCTGATGACCAGATACAGACGCTCATCTTTTTGCAACGGCTGTTGTGCCAGCCAATCCTTGGGTGTCAGTCGATTAGATGGCACAGGCACCTGCCTTGCATTTTTCACACTCTTCACAGAACGGCGCATTACGTTTGAGGGTGTTGATTTGCGCCGGGGTCAGTACAGCGCCAGCCTTGTCGGCATCCGCCTGCTTCAACACGCCCGGCAGCAGTGGGGCGGCGCCGGTGCCGCTGCCCGGTCCACCACCGGAGTTGATGTTGATCGCCGGCCCGCTCATGGTCACGCCGCCGCCATCGATTTTGATGAAGCTGCCACCGCCGACCAGCGTCAGTTCGGCGCCGGCCTCCAGCACCACTTTCATGCCGCTGCTCAGGTGAATTTCCTGGCCTGCGTCGATGAATTGTCCGGTGCCGATCTTGATGTGTTGGTTCGCGCCCACGGTCAGGTGGTCGTTGGCGCGGGCCTCGACTTTGCGGTCTGCGTAGACGGTGTGGTGTTCTTCGGCCTTGAATTCCGTGTAGCTGTTCTTTTCCACGACGTCGTGGCGTTCGTTGCCGACGCGGATTTTCTGGTCGTGTTCGATGTTCTCGTCCCAGTCGCGCTGGGCGTGGAGGAAGATCTGTTCCTGGCCTTTCTTGTCTTCGATGCGCAGTTCGTTGAAGCCGCCGCCACCCATCGAGCTCAGGGTCTTGAAGGTGGTGCGGGTCTTGTTCGCCGGCAGGGCGTAGGGGACGGTGTTTTCCTTGTGGTACAGGCAGCCGCTGATCAGCGGCTGGTCGGGGTCGCCTTCGAGGAAGGTCACCAGCACTTCCATGCCGATGCGCGGGATGGCGATGCCGCCGTACTGGGCGCCGGCCCAGGCGCTGGAGACGCGCAGCCAGCAGCTGGTCTTGTCGTCGGCCTGACCTTCACGATCCCAGTGGAACTGGACTTTCACCCGGCCGTATTCGTCGCAGTGGATTTCTTCACCTTTAGGGCCGGTGACCACGGCGCTCTGGCTGCCGAGGATGCGCGGTTTCGGGTGGCGCAGGGGCGGGCGGTTCGGCACATCCCACGGGGTGGCCTGAAAGCGGTTGCGGTAGCCCTGATGGAAATCGTCTTTCAGGGCGGTGGTGTCACTGGTGACCGACTCTTCCAGCACCTGCGGCTGTTTGCCTTCGTGATGGACTTCGGTGAGCAGCCACAGGTCATTCCACTTGGCCTTCGGGTGTTCTTTCAGCGCGAGGAAATGGCCGCTGACCAGCAACGGCTGGTCGCTCTTGCCTTCGGCGAGCTGGAAGTCGCTGCGATGGCGTTCAAGGGCGCGTTTGGCCAGGTGCTTGCCGCGTTCGCGGTCGATGAAACGGCCCGGGTAGTCGTAGTCCTCGAGGTCGGGCAGGGCGTCGCCACGGTTTTCGCTTTCGAGGGTGATCCGCGGTTTTTCGAAGTCGTAATCGCGGCGGGTGGTGCGGCTGGTACGGGTTTCCAGGCGCAGGTCGAAGCGCTTGATCACCGGGTCGCTGGCGACCATGCCGGAGTCCTGCTGATAGGCCACCGGCGCCAGTTTCTTAAACACCGTCTGGTCATCGCCAAACACCAGTTTGTGCGCCGTCGCGGTGTGCTGAAAGTGGTAGTGAATGCCTTCTTCTTCGCACAGGCGCTGGATGAAATGCAGGTCCGATTCGTCGTACTGCACGCAGTAGATGCGATCGGGGTAGATCGAACCGGTCTGGAACTCATAGGCGTTGCCCTGGATACCGTGTTCTTCGAGGACCTTGCCGATGATTTTCGGCACGCTGAGGTTCTGGAAGATCCGCTGGTTGATTCGGTGTGCGAGGTACGCCAGTTGCGGGCGCAGGGTCACGGAGTAGCGCGTCAGGCGCTTGCCGGAATCGCCTTGCGCGGCGCGGTAGATCAGGCCGTGGATGCCGCTGCCGTCGGGCGACAGCTGCAGGAAGGCCGGTTTGTGCAGCAGGGTTTCGAGGTCCAGCGACGGCTGCTCACTGACCAGCTCCACCTCGAATACGAAAGGCTGGCTGATGGCTTCCCGGCCGGTCAGGGTAAACACCTGAAAGTCGGCGGAAAGACCTTCGATGGTCAGGGCAAAATGGGTTTCATTGGCCGGCGCGAACATCCCTTGTTCCTCGTGCTGTACAGCGGCGCTCGTCGACGCCCGCAAAGCGGGTCAACGTACGCGAAATTCTGGAGGGGCGTAAACAACATCGACCAGCAGAGCTGGCCGATGCTTGAAACGATCAGCCGTAATTAAACGACTGGAGCACGCCAGTCATCGGAACCCGAAGTACCGGATACTTCGTGGGTCCAGGTGATTTTGCGGTAGGTGAACTGCACTTCTTCCAGGTGGGTGAAGTGCGAGTTGCCTGGATCCTGGCAGTTGTGCATTTTGTTGTTGATGGCGACGATGATCGCGTCTTCCAGTTTGGTGGTGTAGTAGTGCTCTTGGGTACCTTGAGCCGAAGTGCGGTACCACTGGATAACGATTTCGCTCATGCGCTCGCCGGAGGTCAGAGCAGCTTGCAGCAGTGGCGAAGCCTTGTCGTAAACCTTGGTGATGATCACTGGCTTGTGAACGCGCTGACCGGTTGGCTGACCGGATTGCGGGTCACGCGGGATGATCACGTCGTGGCTGAACGCCTGAACCATGACCTGGTCTTCGTGACCTTCCTGGTAGGTGTTGCCAACGGAGTCGGCGGTGAAGGCGCCGGCAGTGATCAGGCCTTGTTTTTCGCCGGTAACCGACATGTACGCTGGTGTTGCCATGGGATGCTCTCCTTGCGGATAAAGTTAGGGTGCCCGGGAGGCGAAATCGCCCGGTGGGTGCCTGACTGTTATCAAGGAGCGTGCCAGCTTTTGCCACGTCCCCGGGAGCCGGGGACTCCACCGCTCTGGATCGCGACTTTGAGCGTTTTTTGATCAGTCAGGTGGCTCGAAGTGGGGGACGAATTGGGGAGTGAATGGGAAAAAAAGTGGGACAGAGAGGG
>NZ_JAERRE010000003.1:0-184008 GCF_016735645.1 Pseudomonas sp. B7 | reverse complement strand
TGGGACCTGATGGCCCCTCGTCGGGCGCACTCCGGCCCCCACTTGGCTGGAGGCCTTGAAACACATGGCCTCCAGCGGAATTGGTGAGCATTTTTACGAAACAAGTGCGCAACTTCTTGCGCAGTATGGCCAATCGCCGCTTTTCACGCGGAGCGGGCAATTGCAGTGAGGCATTCCTCAATCGAACGTTGCTGGGTTTTGGCATACAGGCCCAATTCATCAATGGTCGAACGCCCCAGGGCCAACTCGAACGCCTGTCGATTGGAATGCTCGCCATAGTGCGCCTGCGCCGCGTCTCCCAGGTTCGACTGAAAAATCCCTGCCGCACTCACAGGCAGGAAATCTTCGTACACCAGCGGTTCGGCTTTCACATAGCCGTCGCGCAACAATGCTTGCAGCGAGGCATCAGCGGGACGACCCGCCGCCAGCCCTTTGTCTGTCAGGAAATAACGGAAGTACGCCAGTTCCTGCTCGCGCATGCCCTCGAGGCTGTCAGGGAATTCGCTGAAATGCTGGGTCATCAGCGCGTTGTAACGTGAGGCGTTGGCTTCGTTGGGGAAGTCGCCGAGTTCATCGCGCGCCGCGTTCAGCAGGCGGTCGTACAACGCACGGCCCTTGGGGGTCAGCGCTGCGCCACGTTGTTCGATTTCGCCGAAGCGGGCGCTGTGGCTGCCGCGGGTTTGTGTCTGGTCGGTGAAGGCGATCGGCTCGTCCAGCGCCTTGAAACTGGTCTGACGCAACAGGATCGGATGCTGCCGGCGCGGCGGGCCTTCGATCACCGCTTTGGGCGTGATGCCGTGCAGCGGCATCTGTGCCTGGACGATGTCGATGTCCAGCGTGCGCGGGGTCAAGTGGTTGATGTGCGGGCCCTTGAAGGCCACGACATCGGCGATCAAGCGATGCTGGGCGCTGAGCGTCTGGTATTGCGCGGCAGTGACGGTGGCGCTGTGGTGCCAGCGAAAAGTCTCCAGCGCTTGCAGGACAAATTCCCCGGCCTCGGATTCATTCAGACCGCCAGCCGATTCGGCCTGTTCGATCAACCTTAGCGCCGATGGCGTAAAGATCGAACGCTTATCCAGCACCGATTGCGCGAAGGCCCGCAGCTCGGGGTCTTCAATCAATTCCAGTCGCAGCAACGAAGTGAACACCCGGAACGGGCTGACCTGCAGCGCATCTTCATGCACCGCCCGGAACGCCGTGGAATGCACCGGTACCCCGGCGGGGGTCAGGTCGTAATAGCCCACCGGTTGCATGCCCATCACCGCAAACAGGCGGGAGAGGGTGGCGAGCTCGGCGGCGGTGCCGACGCGGATGGCACCGTGGCGCTCCATGTCCAGCCGTTCGATTTCGCCAGTGCTGTGCAGTTGGCTGGCGATCTGCGGTTCGCGTGCCAGCACGTCGCGGTTGGTCTGTTCCACCAATTCCATCAACGCGCCGTACAGCGGCACTTCTTCGCGGTACATGTCGGACATCGCTTTGGAGAAGCGTTGGCGGATCAGGTCGGGGCTGACGAAAGGCTGCACGGTCATGAAAAAAATTCCTGGCACGGTCACGTAAAAGGTGTTGGAAAAGATCGCAGCCTTCGCCGACGCGGGCAAACGAAGAATCCTACGGACTTCATTCTGCCAACGACTGACCGTTTACCTGTCCTGACGCGAATGCTCCCCCAGAAACTCCCGATACAGACGTGCCGTGTTCGACGGTTGCTCGACCATCGGCATATGGCCGACGCCATCCCAGACATCGACCCGCAAATTGCTGATGCCTTTGCTCCACACCGGCACGCTGCTGACGTCGATCAACCGGTCCTTGCGGCCCCAGAGCAACAGCGCCGGGCATTTGATGTCCGGCAGTTTCGGCTCCATCGGCGGGCTGGCGCGAAAATCGCGGAAGATCTCTTCCAGTTCGTCGCGGCATTGTTCGTAGCGCTGGGCGATCGCGTCGAGCACCAGGCCGGGCACCCACGGTGGCGAGGCCATGGTCATGGCATAAAAGCGTCGGAATTCTTCCCGGGAATTGATCAGAAACGGATTGTGCCCACGGGCCAGGTGGCGCTCCATGTCGCTGGGCTCGGGCGCAGTGACGCCCGCCGGGTCGATCAGCGCTACCGAAGCGATGCGATCCGGGTAGGTCGCCGCCAGCCACGCGGCGATGTAGCCGCCCATGGAATTGCCGATCACGTGGACTTTCTCGACGCCGCAGACGTCGAGCAACTGGATCATGCGCTTGGCCTGCACCGGAATATCGTAGCCACCGCCGGCCTTGAAGCCGGTTTCACCGTGGCCGGCCAGGTCCGGGATGATCACCCGATACTGCCCGACAAAATGCCGGGCAAAGCGCAGCCACAGGTTCTTTTCGGCGCTGTAGCCGTGCAGCATCAAGATGCTGCTCGACGCTTCATAAGGCCCGCCTTGCCAGGTCGACACGGTCATTTCGGCAATCGGCACTTCGATCTTGTGTAACCGGTACAGCCTGGCCTCCAGGGCCGCGCTCAGATCGTAGAGCCAGTGGCCGACCGCCGGGTAACTCAACCAGCTCCAGGCCACGAAAACCGCGAGGGCGACAAACAACAAAAGCATCGTGGGTCTTCCTTGTTCAAGACAGAATGTGGTCGGCCGGTTTCAGCGCCCGGGTCAACCGGTGATAGCTGAAACTGAAGCCGGGAAACATCGCGATCACATGACCGCTCCTGCTTTGATACCAACTGTGGCAGCCGCCGGTTTTCCAGACCGTGCGTTCCATTTCCCGGTGAATCATCTGAGTGTAGGTACGTTCTGCTTCGGGGCGAACTTCGATGCTGCGCAGACCTTTGGCCTGCACGGTGCGGATGCAGTCGAGGATGTAGTTCATCTGCGATTCGATGATGAACAGCGCCGACGTATGCCCGATGCCGGTGTTCGGCCCGGTGACGATAAACAGGTTGGGAAAGTCCGGCAGGCTGGTGCCGAGGTAGGCGCGCGGGTATTGCGCCCACACGTCGCGCAGTTGCACGGCGTTTTTTCCGCTGACCGGGTAGGAAATCACGCCGTCGGTGGCGTCGTAACCGGTCGACCAGACGATCAGATCGACGTCGATGTGCTGGCCGTCCGTGGTGATGATGCCGGTTTCGTCGAGGCTGGCGATGCCCTGTTCGCGGCTGTGCAGCGTGACGTTGGGCCGGGTCAGCGCCGGATAGTAGGTACTGGAGACCAATACCCGTTTGCAGCCGATGGTGAAGTCCGGTGTGAGTTTTTTCCGCAGTTCGGGGTCAGTTACCTGGCGCTTGAGAAACTTCAGGGCGTGTCGCTGCACCATGTGAATCGCCGGTTTCGAGTATTTGAAGGCGATGACCCGGGTTTCGAATTGCCAGTAGATCATCCAGCGCAGCAGTTTGTAGGCCGGTTTCAGACCCAGCAACCAGCGCTGGAACCGCCCGAATGTACGGTCGGCCCGGGGCAGCACCCAATGCGCGGTGCGCTGAAACACATGCAAATGGGCGACCTTCGGTGCAATCGCCGGAATCACCTGAGCCGCACTGGCACCGCTGCCGACAATCGCTACCCGTTTACCGTGATAGTCGTAGCTGTGATCCCAATTGTTTGTATGAAAGGTCTTGCCCTGAAAGCGATCCTGACCGGGGAAGTGTGGGATAACCGGTTGGCTCAACGGCCCGGTGGCATTGATCAGGAACTGCGCATAAAAAATGCCTTTGGTGCCAGTGTGTACGGCCCAGCGTTTTTCGGTGTCGTCCCATTCGACGCGTTCGACGTTGGCCTCCAGTTCCACCCGATCGCGCAGGCCGAAGCGTTCGATTACATGGTCGGTGTAGCGGTGCAGTTCGGCCTGTTCGGCGAACATCTGCGTCCAGCGATAAGGCGCAAATGACAAGGAATACAGCGGCGACGGCACATCCACCGCTGCGCCGGGGTAGGTGTTCTGGCACCAGGTGCCGCCGAAAAAGTCCCGGCGTTCCAGTAAGCGAAAGTCGTCGATACCGGCCTTGAGCAGATTGACCGCCGCACATTGGCCGCCAAAACCGCTGCCGATGATCAACACTTGGTAGGTCTGCATGGGCCTCCTTCTTAGAGTCTTTTTTCCATTTTCATCCTTTCATGTATAGCCAATCATTTGCCTGCCGTGTGGTGCTGATGACGGGGTATTCGGCCCGCTGGCCGGTGATGGCTATTTAACGTTGCCCTGATAGACTCCCAGCACATCCGGTCTGCGGTCTGCGCAGTACCGTCGAGTGGTCGAGGCCCTTATGGGAAGAACGGGAGGAAAGGGACTTTCACTGGCCAGGAGGCTCTATGCATCGCGAATCCTCGGGCTGGTCCTGGGGCTTTTGTGCGTGAGCGTCGCGATGTACCCGCTCGATCCCCCCGCCTGGGTCTGGGCGCTGATGCTGTTCAACGGCCTGGTCTGGCCACACCTTGCTTATCAATGGGCCCGCCGGGCGAAGGTTCCTTACCACGCCGAACACCGCAATCTGTTGATCGATGCTTTTCTCGGTGGCTTCTGGGTGGCGGCCATGCACTTCAATCCCTTGCCCAGTGCCACGACCATTTCGATGATGGCGATGAACAACGTTGCCATCGGCGGCTTGCGTTTTCTGCTGGCCGGGACGGCGGCGCAGTTGCTTGGTGTCGGTGTCGGGCTGGTGGTATTTGCCCCGGCGTTCGTCCCGATGACCACACCGGCACAGCTTTATGCCTGTCTGCCGTTGTTGACGCTGTATCCGCTGGCGCTGGGCTGGATCTGCTTTCGCCAGGCCTATACCCTCGGCTTGCATAAACGTGAACTTCTGGCCCTGAGCCGCACCGACAGCCTCACCGGTCTGCTCAATCACGGCGCCTGGAAGGATCAACTGGAAATCGAATTCGAACGCTGCAAACGTCAGCAGACCGGTGCCGCGATTGCGCTGATCGACATCGACCACTTCAAGGCGATCAACGACACCTACGGCCACGTGGCCGGCGATATCGTTCTGCGTCAACTGAGCAAGATGCTCAAGCAGAACCTGCGCATGGCCGATGTGGCGGGGCGCTACGGCGGTGACGAGTTCTGCGTGATCCTGCCGGACTTGCCGCTGTTCAATGCGGCGCAGGCGATGGAAGCGTTGCGTGAGCGTTTTTCCTTTCTGGTGTACGAACAGAACCCGGCGCTGAAAGTCAGCCTGAGCATCGGTCTGGCGGCGCTCGATCCGGCACACGGCGACGCGACGCGCTGGCTCGATGACGCCGATCAGGCACTGTATGAAGCCAAGGCCGGCGGACGTAACCGGGTGATTTGCTGCAGCGATAACAACCCGCGCCGCGAGGTATTCGATTCGGTTTGAACAGATCGGGTGTCGCATCGGGGATAGAGCCTTGGGCGGATGTCAGGTACGGTTCAGTACCCGACACGAAACAAGGATTGATTCATGACATTCAAATTCCGTGGTTCTCTGCTGGCCGGCCTGTCCCTCACTTTTGCAGCCTCCGGTGTCTTTGCCGAACCGCACAAACAGGTGCTGGCCGACGCCGAGCAATACCAACCCGAAGCCCTGAAACTGCTCGAGCGCCTGGTCAATATCGACTCCGGTTCCGGCTATGAACCGGGGCTCAAGCAAGTCAGCGACATCGCCATCGATGAGCTGAAAAAGCTCGGCGCCACCATCGAACTGGTGCCCAACACCCCGGAAAAAACCAACCATGTACTCGCCACGCTCAAAGGCACCGGCAAGGCGAAAATCCTGCTGATGGCGCACATGGACACGGTGTTCAAGGAAGGCTCAGCCGCCGAGCGACCGTTCCACATCAAGGACGGTCGCGCCTACGGGCCGGGCGTGATGGACGACAAGGGCGGGATCGTCGCCGGCATCTATGCGCTGAAAATCCTGAAGAACCTCGACTTCAAGGACTTCGCGCAAATCACTTTCCTGCTCGATGCCAGCGAAGAAACCGGCTCGGACGTCGCCACCGATCTGATCAAGAAAACCGCCAAACTCCACGACGTCACCCTGAACCTCGAACCGGGTCGTCCGGCCGATGGTCTGGTGGTGTGGCGCAAGGGCAGCGCCACTGCGCTGGTGGAGGTCAAGGGCAAAGCTGCTCACGCCGGCGTCGCACCGGAACTGGGGCGCAACGCGGCGATGGAAGCGGCGCATCAGATCCTGCAACTGGGCAAGCTCGGCGACGAAGCCAAGAAAACCACCATCAACTTCACCGTGCTCAAGGCGGGCGACCGCACCAACGTGATCCCGGATCAGGCCACGGCCAGGGCTGACGTGCGGGCGGCGGTGCCGGAAGAATTCGACCGGATCGAGAAGGATCTGGCGCGGGTGTCCCAGGACAAGCTGATCCCTGAGACCGAAGTGAAGACTTCATTGCAACGCGGCTTACCGCCGATGCCGCAGACGGCGGAGTCGGATCGATTGATGGCGATGGCCCAGGGGATTTACGGTGAGATTGGCCGCAAGTTGACCGAAGAAGGTAGCGGCGGGGCAGCGGACGCCAGTTTGTCGGCCGGGGTTGGGACGCCGACGCTGGACGGGTTCGGGATTGTCGGCGGCAACATTCATACGCCGGAGGAATACGCGGAGGTGGAGAGCGTGGCGCCGCGGATTTATCTGTTGTCGCGGATGATCATGGAGTTGGCGAAACGGTAACGGCAGGCAGCGGTTTCGCGGCGGGCGCCATGCGAGTGGACTCGTAATGGCGTCGGGCCGCTCTGCCTCTTTGTAGCGTGGTGCGAGGTTACTCTTTGACGCTCATGTATTCCTTGGCCCAGAGGATGTATTCCTCAGGCTGGGTGTAGGTGTGGGTCAGTTCGGTGGCGCTCAGATCCGAGGCCTGGGTGAAGATCTGGCGTTGTTCGCGCAGGCTGTCGTAGGTCGCCTTGATCGCCGCGAAGTAAGCACCGTGGCCGTCGATGGTCACGCGCACACCCAGTTCGGCCAGGCGTTTGTCGTCGCGCAGCGCCGGGTTGCCGTAGGTCACCAGCATCAGCGGGACGGTCAGGTGCTCGGCGATCTGTTCGAGCTGGTCGAAGTCCTGAATACCGACCATGCAGATACCGTCGGCGCCTGCGGCCTGGTATTGCTTGGTGCGGCTGATGATTTCCTGGTTCGGCAGGATACCGGCGTTGGTCCGGGCGATGATCGCCATTTCCGAATCGACTCGGGCTTCCAGTGCCGCGCGGATCTTGCCCACGCCTTCGGCGACGGTGATCAGGTCGGTGGATTTGCGGCCGAACTGGGCGGGCAGCAGGGTGTCTTCGATGGTCAGCGCGGCGACGCCGGCGCGTTCCAGCTCGACGATGGTGCGCATTACGTTGAGCGCGTTGCCGTAGCCGTGGTCGGCGTCGGCGATCACCGGCAATTGGGCGACGCGGCCGATGCGGGTGGCCTGTTCAGCGAATTCGCTGAGGGTGATCAGGGCAAAGTCCGGAGCGCCCAGCACCTGCAATGAGGCGACCGAGCCGCCGAGAATCCCTACTTCAAAACCCAGGTCAGCGGCGATGCGGGCGGACATCGGATCGAACACCGAGGCGGTGTGATAGCAGGTGTCGGAAGCCAGCAGCTGACGGAAGTTACGGCGCAAATCTTGATGAGAAAGCCTGGTCATACGAGTTCCACCAATACAAAGGAATGGAAAGGCTTGAGCAAAGGTGTCAACGCCGAAGGTGAAAAGGCTATCACGCCAATGGGTCAAGGATCATGACGAATTAACGAGGAAGTTAACCAGGAAAATCCTGTTCAGGCTTTCTTGCAGCAGGCAGAGGCGCTCAGGCCGCCACTGCCTGCTGCTGTTGATTGGGCAGCGGCACCGCCCGCACCGAGTTGCCCGGCTGCAATTGCAGACGTTTGGCGGTGAGGCGGTCGATCACCAGACTGCTGCCGACCCGGCGGCCCGGCGCGACGGTGATGCGGCAGTTTTCCAGGCGGCGGTTGTGGATCAGCCAGAGCGGCGCCTGATCGTCCGGCGTGCCGATACTCAGGGTCAGCTCCAGGCTGTCGCGCACCGTGCGGATGCTGCGAATCGACGCCTCGATCACCGGGCCGCCGTCGAAGATGTCGATATAGCCCTTGTGAGCGAAACCCTCGGACTGGAGGATTTTCAGTGCCGGCTCGGTGTTCGGGTGGGCCTGACCGATCACGGCCTGGGCCTGTTCGGTGAGCAGGCAGGTGTACAGCGGCTGGCGCGGCATCAGTTCGGCAATGAAGGCCTTGTTGCCCAGCCCGGACAGGTGGTCGGCGTGGCTGAAGTCCATCTGGAAGAAGTGCCGGCCGAGACTGTCCCAGAACGGCGAACAGCCTTGTTCGTCGGCACTGCCGCGCAGTTCGGCGATCATTTTCTCGCCGAACAGGTGCGGAAACTCGGCGACAAACAGCAAACGTCCCAGCGACAGCAGACGCCCATTGCTGCCGTGGCGCTGATCGTGGCGCAGGAACAGCGAGCACAGTTCCGATTGTCCGGTCAGTTCGTTGTTGAGGAACAGGGTCGGGATCTGCCGCTGAATACCCAGGTCCGGCGCCGAGCTGACGGTCAGCCCGACCCGGTAGTTGTACCAGGGCTCACGCAGGCCGACGGCCCCGGCCAGGGCGCTGACCCCGATCACGCGCTGCTCGTCGTCCTCAAGCACAAACAGGTAATCGGCATCGGCCCGTTCGACCTGTTCGGCGAACGCCCGTTGCGCCCAGCGTACCCGGTGGGCCAGGCGATCTTCATTGGCGGGCAGGGTGGTGAACCCCGGCCCGGCCTGTTGCACCAGCGTCATCAACGCTGGCAGGTCGCTGACTTGGACCGGACGGACAATCATGCTGCAACTCCTTTTGCGCGCCAGTTCGGGCACTGTCGTTGGGTAGGGGCGCGGTTCACAGGGCGATTACCCGGATCGTGCCGCCAGCGCGGACGTTGAGCGCCGCGCACAGGGCCGGATCGAGCGCCAGGGGCTGACCGGGCTGGAAATCCAGCTCGGCGACCACCGCCCGAAAACCATGCAGAGCATCGTTGCTCACCAGATAGCGACCGCGAGCGTCGATCAGGGGTTCCTCCTGAACCTTGGCTGTCTGGCTAAGGGCGATGGAACGGATGTTGGCGGTGCGTGCATATAAGGTCGGGCCGGCATCGAACAGATCGATGTAGCTGTTGGTTTCAAAACCCTCGCGTTCGAGGATGTCGAAGGCTTCCTGACCGTCCGGGTGGATGCGGCCGATGCAGTCCTGCGCGGCTTGCGGCAGCATCGGCACGTAGATCGGGTATTGCGGCATCAGTTCGGCGAGAAACGTTCGGCTCTGCAAGCCGCACAGGCGTTCGGCCTCGACGTAGGGCAGGTCGAAGAAGTGCTTGCCCAGCGCATCCCAGAACGGTGAATGGCCTTGAGCGTCGCTGTAGCCGACGATTTCGGTGATCACCGCTTCGGCAAATCGTGGCGCGTGGGCGGCGATGAACAGCAGCCGTGCCCGCGACAACAATTCGGAAAACGGTGTGCGCACCAGCGCCTCATCGATGTGAAATCCGCGCAACAGCGTATGCCCGCTGAGGTCGTGACACAGCGACAGCGCCGGCACGCCGTGCTCGATGTTCAGCTCCCGCGAGGCACTGGTGAAGTGGCGGTTGCGCAGGCTGTAGAACGGCTCGTTGAAACCTGCGGTGGCGAGGATCTCCGAGCAGCCGACCAGTCGGCGGGTGTCCAGGTCTTCGAGCACGAAGAAGTAATTCTCCGGGCCCTGAGCCGCGACATCACTGTCGAACGAAGCACAGGACGCGGCGATTTTTTCGCTCAGGCGTTCGCTGTCGTCCGGCAGGGACGTGACGCCCACCAGGCTGTCGCGCGCCAATTGTTGCAATTGAGGCAGGTCGTTTGGCTCGACTGGACGTAAGACCAGCATGGATGCACTCCTGTATCAAAAGGTTCGGCCCATTCGCCGAACCTGACTATCACTGTCGGTTTCCACGCGTTAAAGCGGCGGTCGCCTGATTTGTTGTCAGACGCCGCTCTTTTTCTTGTCAGCCGTTGCTCGGGTCAGGCAGCGCGGTACTGGCGCCGAGCTTGTTCAGGAAGAACAGGTACACCAGACCCAGTGCGATCCAGATCAGGCCGAGTTTCTGTGCATCGACGCCCATGTTGTACATGATGGCCGCGACGATGATGAAGCCGATCACCGGGCAGATCAGGTGACGGATCACCTGTCCGGATTTCTGCCGGCGCCAGTAGTAATTGATCACGGTCAGGTGCAGCAGCATGAAGCCGCTCAGGGCGCCGAAGTTGACCAGCGAGGTCAGGGTGTCCACCGAATTGATGAACAGGTAGCAGATCACCAGCGACAGCACGGCCACCAGATAAATGCTCAGGTACGGCGTGTTGTGTTTCGGGTGCACCTTGGCCAGCACTTTCGGCAGCTTGCCGTCGCGGGCCATGCCGAACAGCAGGCGCGAGACCGCCGCTTGCGAGGTGATCGCTACCGCCACGCCCCAGGCCAAAGCGGTAGCGACACCGGTCAGGGTCGCCAGCCAGCTGCCGGCAGCGATTTCGGCGATTTCATAGAATGCGGTATCGGCGGACTTGAAGCCCATGCCGGCTGCCAGATCGGTAGCGATCCAGGTTTGCGCGACGAAAATCACCCCCATCACCACCAGGGTGATCAGCGCCGCTTTGCCGACGCTGCGGCCCGGGTCGCCCTTGATCTCTTCGGCGAGGGTCGAGATCGCATCGAAGCCGAGGAACGACAGCACCGCAATCGACACCGCTTGCATCAGCAGGGCGAAGTTGAAGGTTTCCGGGTGATACAGCGGCGCGAGGGTCAACTGGCCGTTACCGCCACCGTTGTGCAGAGCGTTCCAGGCGTAGAACAGGAAAATCCCCAGCACCACGAGTTGCGCCAGCAGGAACACAATGTTCATGCGAGCGGTAAAGGTGATGCCGCGCAGGTTGACGAAGGTCGCGCTGACCAGAAACGCCAGAATGAACCCGACCTTCGGGATGTCCGGGTACAAGTGGTTGAGCGCCATCGCCGCGTAGACGTAAAGCAGCGGCGGAATCAGCAGATAGTCGAGCAGCATCAGCCAGCCGGCGATGAAACCGACATGTTGATTCAAGCCCCGTTGCGCGTAGGAATACACCGATCCGGCAATCGGAAAGGCCCGGGCCATGCTGCCGTAACTCAGCGCGGTGAAAACCATCGCCACCATGCCGATGATGTACGCCAGAGGCACCATCCCCGGTGCCTCGGCGTTGACGTAGCCATACACGCCGAACGGGGCGATGGGGATCATGAAGATCATCCCGTACACCACCAGATCGGTCAGTGTCAGGCTACGTTTCAACTCCTGTTTGTAGCCGAACTCTTCTATTTCCATGAAGCGCAACTCCTTGTCAGCCAATCGGTCGTTTTAGTTGTTATATCGGTCCGTCGTTTACAGCGTCAGCAGTGGTTACAACAATCCTTACAGCAATGGAGCCAGATAATCCGCCCAGCGAGTCACCGCTTCCGGGCTGCGCAGCAGGTCGTTGCGCACTTCGATCAGCACCGACTCCAGGCCCCGGGCATCGCCGTGAACCGGCACGGTCATGTCGCCCAGCGGGTCTATCTTGTATGGTTGGTTGCCGGCGACTTTCAGCGGATGTCGTTCCAGCCCTTCAAGCATCCGCTGGGCATAGGCCCTGGCCTGACCGAACAGCACGCCCACTTCCAGTTCGCGCGGCTGGCCGTAGTACACCGGGGTGAAACTGTGAATTCCTACCACCCGCACCGGCCGACCTTCGGCCAGACGTGCATCGATCAATTGCTGCAGCCGCGTATGAAACGGCTTGAACAGGCTCTGGCGCCGGTATTCGCGGGTGGCCTCGTCAAGCTCACGGTTGCCCGGCACCTGATAGATCTCGCTCTGCGCCGGAATGCTGTCGAGCGCATGTCTAGGGCGGTTGAGGTCGATCAGCAGGCGGGAATAGTTGGCGCTCAACAGCGTGGCGCCCAGTTGCTCCGACAGTTGCTCGGCCAGCGCCAGGGCGCCGATGTCCCAGGCTATGTGTTCGCGCGCCGCCGTGTCATCCAGGCCCAGATTGTTCAGGGCCTCGGGGATGTAGCGGCTGGCGTGTTCGCACACCAGAATCAGCGGGTGCGTCGAATCTTCACGGCTCAGGTTGTAGACCGGTCGGGTGTACAACCCAAGCTCAACGGATTCAGTACAGGCGTGCATAGTGCTCACAAAGGTCAGCGGGCGAGAGCTGTTCCGTCAGCGCCAGTTCCTCGGTTTTAAGGGCGAAAAAAGTCTCGAGCAACGCGCTTGGCAGCGCTTCGACCAGCGCTTCACTGCGACGCAGGCAATCCAGTGCCTGGTCCAGAGAGGCGGGCAGGGCAACGATGCCCCGAGCCTTGCGTTGTTCGTCGTTGAGTGAATCGGGGATTTCATCGGTGATCGCGTTCAGCGCCAGACGTTGCTCGATGCCCAGGCGTCCGGCGATCAGCAGCGCGGCCATTGCCAGATGCGGCGAGGCAGTGGCGTCCATGGCGCGGAATTCCAGGTTGTATTGCTTCGCCACGGGTTTGTTGCCCAGGCTCACGGTCGGGCAGATACGCAGCGCGGCTTCGCGATTCTGTTGTCCGAGGCACGCGTAGGACGCGCTCCAGTGGTGCGGTTGCAAGCGTTCATACGACACCGGCGTCGGTGCAGTGAACGCGCACAGCGCCGGCAAGTAATGCAGCACGCCCGCCGCCCAGTGCTGACCCAGGGTCGACAGACCATTGCTGGTGCCGGCGTCGTAAAGCATCGGCTGACCGGCCAGGTCCAGCAGGCTGACGTGCAAGTGCACGCCGTTGCACACCGCGTCGGCGGCGGTCTTCGGTGCGAAGCTCAAGTCCAGGCCCATCTGCCGGGCGATCTCGCGGGTAATCTCGCGCAAGTTGACCGCGCGATCCGCCGCCGCCACGCCAAGGGCCGGACGGCAGGTGATTTCGTATTGATGCTTGCCGTATTCGGGCAGGAACATTTCCGGCTCGACCCCACCGGCGCGCAGCGCACTGAGCAACCAGCCACCGAATTCCGCACCTTGGCGCTGGGCTTCGAGCGAGAAGGCCAGATGTTCGGCAAACCCGGCGTGCAGGTTGAATTCGTGTTCGAACGCGGCGTTGATCTGCAGGCCAAGCTCATCGCGATAGCGCTCGACCTCATTGCGCAGCAGGGTGCGCGGGCAGGCCGCCCATGGTCGGCCATCGGTCTCGCGGATGTCGCCGTGGATGAAATCCAGCGCCGGAGCTGCGGCGTCCGGGCCGTTGCCGACGGTGACGCGGCTGGTCAGATCGGGAATCAGGCGCAGATCGCCATAAGCGCCCCACGGACTGGTCGAAGCGATAATGTCCTGCGGCGTCAGCGCGCTGTTGGCGGGCACCCAGCCGCAACCGGCGGCTTGATAGTGTTCCAGCTCATCGGTGGGAAACGAACGGCCACGGGTAACGCCGATCAGGTCGGTGGTGACGATGGTGGTCATCGGCAACGGTGACAGGCGTTCGCTCATGGCTGCATCTCCTGCAACCGGCCGAGCACGGTGTCGGTGTCAGTGATCCAGCAGTAGCCCTTGATCGCATTCAGACAGGCGTCGTGGCGTGCTTCGGTGTACGTCGCGCAGGCGTCCGCCACCAGGGTGACGAGGTAGCCACGGTCGGCGGCGTCACGCACGGCCATGTCCACGCACTGGTCGGTGACGATTCCGGCGATGATCAGGTGGCGGGTTTGCAGATTGCGCAGCACGTAGTCGATGTTGGTCGAGTTGAAGACCCCGGACGAGGTCTTGGGCAGCACGATTTCGTTTTCCGCCGGCGTCAGCTCGGCAATGACCTGTGCCTGCGGGCTGCCCTTGGGCAGGTGCATGTCCGACAGTTTGTGATCCAGCGAGCGATCGCGGCCGTCGGCGGTCAGGCTTTCGATCAGGGTGTGCAGCACGTTCTGCCGTGCGTCGCGGAAGGCATTGAGCAGGCGAACCTGATTGGGCACCACTTGCGAGCGCGTGCGGTTGAGGAAGTACGCGGCGTCCGGGCCTTCGAGGTGCGGGTCGAACTGTGGCTCGAGCCAGGCGCGCTGCATGTCCACCAGCAACAGGGCGGTGTGGTCGGTGGCAAACGGCAGGTCCCGTGGCGAACGATGGGGAAGGCTGAACATCCTTATTTATCCTCCAGCAAATGGGTGTCGAAGTCGTTGCGCAGGGCATCGATGCCTTCCAGGCGATCGGCCAGGTCCGGGCTGCGCAGGGTCAGGCAGGCAATCAGCGCTTCAACCTGAGCCAGCGCCGGGACCATGGTGTCGAACGGCGAAGCCGACTCCACCGGTGCGCTGATGATCATGTCGGCCAGTTCGCGCAGCGGCGAGGCGTAGATGTCGGTGAACAGCACGACGCGAGCATTGCTGTTCTTCGCCGCGCTCGCCACGCGCAGGGCCTGGGTCTGGTAGCGGCGATAGTCGAACACCAGCACCACGTCCTGGCGTTGCAGGTCGAACAGGCGATCGGGCAGTTGCGCGTTGTCTTCCAGCGCAAAGCAGCCGGGGCGCAGCAGGCGCAAGTGGTTGAGCAGGTAAGTCGCCATCAGGCTGCTGAAGCGCCCGCCGAAGCAGTAGACCTGATGCCGGGTGTCGAGCAGCCAGTCGGCCAGAATTCGTACATCTTCCGGTTGGGTCAGGGCCTGGGTTTCGGCCAGCAGGTTATGGCTATGAGCCAGATAATGGCTCCAGGCATCGTCTTTGTTCTGATGCGAGCGCGGTTGCAACAGAGTGCGCGGCGAGCGCAGGCGATGGTCCATGTCGCTGAGCAGGGCGTCCTGGAATTCGGCGTAACCACCGAAGCCGAGTTTTTTCACCAGCCGCACGATGGTCGGATCGCTGACGCCGGCATGTTCGGCCAGGCGCGCCATCGGGCCAAGCCCGTTGCGTGGATACTGATCGAGCAAGGCGCGAACGACTTTGCGCTCCGACGGCGTCAGGTCAAGGCCGGGGTCGGTGATCAGGTCTCTTAAAGGGGGCATCCGGGCTCCTGCTGGATGGGGTGTTGAATTCGCTTCACAATCCGTTAAAACAGTATTTATGTAACTGACGCTACATGTCTAGCGAATTTTTCGGCGTTTAAACCAAGCCCCAAAATGGGGCGGGATGCCCGTAACGTAAGGGTTACACGGATGTCGATCAGTCTTGTAGTCCATTGCCCATAGCGGTGTCAGATATTGCCGCTTTCACACCCTCAGATCATCCAATCAACTTGCCAGAAGGCTCCCGATTTACGGCACAATTGCCGCTTAACCAGCGATTACGCCGATGACCGTCCTGTCTTCCAGCCGAGTGACTTCCCGTGCAGACCATCCGTTTGACATTGATCTGCCATGCCAGAACAGTCGCACAAAAATTGGCGTGTTTTCCTACGAACGAACCTGTTGAAGAGACGGCGCCGTCCGGCTCGCTGGCTTCGTGTTTCGACAAGACATTCCGTCTGACTTGCGGCCCGGAACTGCGCACTCGCCAGACGGCGGCGTGGTTTGGCCATGAAATACACATTGATCATGCCCTGCGTGATTGCGACTGGGGACGCTGGCAAGGTCAGTCGATCAAGGACTTGCAGCGGAACGAACCCGAGGCATTGCAAGCCTGGCTCGAAGATCCGCACGCCGCACCCCATGGAGGCGAGTCGGTGGTGCAGCTGCGTGAGCGGGCGGCGGCGTGGCTGGTTTCGCTGCAAGCCACGCCGGGGCACGTGGTGGCAGTCACCCATCCGTTCGTGATTCGCGCTGCATTGATGCAGGTTGTGCAGGGCGAGGCGTTTCACAGCCTTGATGTCGAGCCGCTGGCGGCGGTCGATCTGCGGTTTGCCGGGCGCTGGCGGCTACGCTTGTCCGGCATGAGCGTGGAAGGAGCAGAGCAATGAAGCGATTGCTGGTGATCGGCATCGGTGCCGGCAACCCGGACTACATCACGATGCAGGCGGTGAAGGCGCTGAACCAGGTAGACGTGTTTTTCCTGATGGACAAGGGCCAGAGCAAGGACAAGTTGATCGACCTGCGTCGCGAAATCTGCGAACGCTACATTACTGATCGTACCTACCGTTTCGCCGAAGCTCACAGCCCGGAGCGCGAGCGCGGCGATGTGGACTACAGCGCCAGCGTCGATGAACTGAACCGCGCCAAGCAGCAAACCTTCGAACGCCTGATCAATGACGAATTGTCTGACGGGCAGTGCGGCGGTTTTCTGGTGTGGGGCGATCCGGCGTTGTACGACAGCACCATTCGCATCCTGCAGGCGATTCTGGCCTCGGGGCGATGTGCGTTTGAATTCGAAGTCATTCCGGGCATCACCAGCGTTCAGGCCTTGGCGGCACAGCACAAGGTGCCTTTGAACACCATCGGCCGTTCGATTGAAATCACCACCGGCCGACGCCTGACGGCGGGGCAGGTGGGTGATACGGACAGCCTGGTGGTGATGCTCGACGCCGAAGATTCCTACCATCGGGTGGCGGATCGGGAGACCGAGATTTACTGGGGCGCCTACCTCGGCACGCCGGACGAAATCCTCATCCATGGCAAGCTCGGCGACGTTGCCGATGAGATCGAGCGGGTGCGCAAGGCAGCGCGGGTCGAACATGGCTGGATCATGGACACTTATCTGTTGCGCAAGCCTTGACCTCACGACCAAAGCGCTCGCGATATACCGACGGCGGCACCCCGACCACGCTGCGAAACGCCACACGAAAGCTTTCCACCGAGCGATAGCCACAGCGCAGGGCGATCTGCTCGGTGTTCTGCGGCGTGCTTTCCAGCAATTCCCGGGCTCGGGCCAGACGCTCGTGTTGCAACCAGGCCTTGGGTGACTGGCCGCTGGCCTCGCTGAATTTGCGCAGGAAGGTGCGTTCGCTCATCGCCGCTTCGCTGGCCAGATCGCGCACTTCCAGCGGTTCGTGCAGGCGCTCGCGGGCCCACTGCATCACACGCGACAGATCGCTGCGTGGCGTCGGGCTGACCGGCGTCGGAATGAATTGCGCCTGACCGCCGGTACGCTGCGGCGACATCACCAGTCGCCGCGCCACCGAGTTGGCGATCTGGGTGCCGAAGTCCCGCGCTACCAGGTGCAGGCAGGCGTCGAGGCCGGCCGCACTGCCCGCCGAGGTAATCAACTGGCCGGAATCGACGTAAAGCACATCCGGATCGACATCAATGGCCGGGAAGCGCTCGGCCAGTTCTGTGGTGTAGCGCCAGTGGGTGGTGGCGCCGTGCCCGTCGAGCAGGCCGCTGGCGGCCAGCACAAACACGCCCGAGCAGATCGACAGCAAACGGGCGCCGCGTGAATGGGCATCACGCAATGCTTCAAGCAAGGTGTCCGGCACCGGCGCATTTCGGTCGCGCCAGCCGGGAACAATGATGGTGCGCGCCTGCGCCAACAACTCCAGCCCACCGTCGGCGAGCACCTGAATCCCGCCCATGGCGCGCATCGGGCCTTGATCGACGGCGGCGATGCAGTGCTCGTACCACGGGAAATCGAACTCCGGCCGGGCCAGGCCGAAGATCTCCACGGCGATGCCGAACTCGAAGGTGCAGAGGCCATCGTAGGCCAGAATCGCGACCAATCCAGGTGAATCAGGCATTTGGCGGAAAATTCCCGGTGAGTGTCTTGTGCGCCACTGTAGCGGCAAGCGACGGCCCGATAAAGTCTGTTCATCCCCACCGACAAAGGAGTGATTCAACATGCCCAGCCTGGTTCGCGAAATTCCTGCAGCGCCTTCGGCCATTGCCCTGATGCATTTCAGCAACCGTCTGACCTTTGAAACCGATTGTTCCGACGTCTTCAGCAGCCAGCAGGCTGGTGAGATCGATTTTGTGCTGGTCGATGTGCGCGGGCCGCTGGCCTTCGAGCGTGGTCATGTGCCGGGAGCGATCAATATTCCGGGGCGTCTGTTGACGGCAGAAGGGCTGGCGAACTACCCGAAAAACACACTGTTCGTGGTTTATTGCGCCGGTCCCCACTGCAATGGCGCCAACAAGGCCGCGGTGAAGCTGGCGGCGTTGGGTTATCCGGTCAAAGAGATGATCGGCGGGGTGACCGGTTGGCTGGATGAAGGCTTTCAGTTGAGCGTTACGGCACCGCGAGTCGCCACTGCCCCGATCGCTTGCGATTGTTGATAGCCAGAGAGTTGCCGCTTCGGCGGCACTTTTGTCGGCTTTGTCCTACAACCCGCGCACTGCTCTGACGCACACTTTTCCCAGGTGATGGCACTCGCCGATTTTCTGTAAGTATTTGTCGCTTAAAAACAATTTGCCCCGTGCGCGCCGCCATAGACTGCCGGCCACTTCGGTTTTTTTGCGCTGTACAGCCCAAGGCCGAACCTGACAATCGAAAGCTGCCAATAAAAGCCTCCGCACACGGGAGTAATAAATGAAAAAGCTGGTTATGTTCGGTGCCCTGGCACTGTCGATGTTGTCCCTGACCGCCGTGGCCGAAGACGCCAAGCCGATCCGTATCGGTATCGAAGCCGGTTACCCGCCATTCTCGATGAAAACCCCTGACGGCAAACTGGCCGGTTTCGACGTGGACATCGGCGATGCGCTGTGTGAGCAGATGAAAGTCAAATGCACCTGGGTCGAGCAGGAATTCGACGGCCTGATCCCGGCGCTGAAAGTGAAGAAGATCGACGCGATCCTGTCCTCGATGACCATCACTGACGACCGCAAGAAAAACGTCGATTTCACCATCAAGTACTACCACACCCCGGCGCGCTTCGTGATGAAGGCAGGCTCCGGCGTGAAAGACCCGCTGACCGAGCTCAAAGGCAAGAAAGTCGGCGTGCTGCGCGCCAGTACCCACGACCGCTACGCCACCGAAGTACTGGTGCCGGCCGGCATCGAGCTGGTGCGTTACGGCTCGCAGCAGGAGGCCAACCTGGACATGGTCTCCGGTCGTATCGACGCGATGCTGGCCGACTCGGTCAACCTGAGCGACGGCTTCCTGAAAACCGACGCCGGCAAAGGCTTCGAATTCGTCGGCCCGACCTACGAAGACGCCAAGTACTTCGGCGGTGGCGCCGGTATCGCCGTGCGTAAAGGCGATACCGAGCTGGCGGAAAAATTCAATACCGCCATCAACGAAATCCGCGCCAACGGCAAGTACAAGCAAGTGCAGGACAAGTACTTCGACTTTGACGTATACGGCCATTAATACGCCGTAGAAAAAAGTGGCCCCGTTGATGCGGTGGCCACTTTTTTTTCGCCCGTGATTTATCCTGTCAGCACATTTTCAATGCGGTCACTGGGTAGCAGCGACCACAGTATTTCCGGAGTTACCATGCAACGCATCGACCATCTTCTGCCCTGGAGCCATCTGGGCAGCGAACGTTCCCTGAGCGTGTTCCGTTACGGCGCCGGCCCGCGCAAGGTCTACATCCAGGCCAGCCTGCACGCCGATGAACTGCCAGGCATGCGCACCGCGTGGGAACTGAAAAAGCGCCTGGCCGAACTGGAAAGCAACGGCCAGTTGCAAGGCGTGATCGAACTGGTGCCGGTGGCCAACCCGATCGGCCTCGATCAGCATCTGCAAGGCAGCCACATGGGCCGTTTCGAACTGGGCAGCGGCAAGAACTTCAACCGCTCCTTCGTCGAACTCAGTGCGCCGGTGGCCGAGCGCATCGGGAGTCAGTTGGGCGGTGATGCCCAAGCCAACATCGCGCTGATCCGCCAGACAATGGGCCAGATACTCGACGAACTGCCGGACCCGGCCTCGCAACTGGAAGCACTGCACCGTCTGTTGCTGCGCCACGCCTGTGAGGCCGACATCACCCTCGATCTGCATTGCGACTTCGACGCCGCAATTCATATTTACGCACTGCCGCAGCACTGGCCACAGTGGCAGTCCCTCGCCGCACGCCTGAAGGCTGGCGTGGCGCTGTTGTGTGAAGACTCCGGCGGCAGTTCGTTCGATGAATCCTGCTCCTCGCCGTGGTTGCGCCTGGCCCGGGCCTTCCCGAACGCGGCGATTCCACCGGCCAACCTCGCCACCACCCTGGAGCTGGGCAGCATGGGCGACACCCGCGTCGATCAGGCTCAGGCCAACTGCGAGGCGATCCTGGGCTTTCTCGCCGAACAGGGCTTCATCAGCGGTGAATGGCCAACAGCGCCGGAAGAATGCTGCGAAGGCATGCCGTTCGAAGGCACCGAATACCTGTTCGCCCCGCATCACGGCGTGGTGAGTTTCCTGCGTGATGCCGGCGAGTGGGTCGAGCGCGGCGATGCGCTGTTCGAAGTGGTCGATCCGTTGAACGACCGCGTGACCACCGTGCGCGCGGGCACCAGCGGCGTGTTGTTCGCCATCGATCGCGGACGCTACACCCAGCCGGGCATCTGGCAGGCGAAGGTGGCGGGGCGTGAGCCGATTCGAGTCGGGAAACTGATCAACGACTGACACCCTATCCTCCGGATCACAGTGTTAGGCTCTCCCCCGAACCCTGCACTGTGTGAAGGAAGGCTTATGTTGAAGGTGTTTGCGCTATTGACGCTGCTGGCGTCCACTGCCGTTCAGGCTCAGACCTCGCTGCAAAATGATCTGCCGCTCAACTACCTGGCCCAGGTGCACCCGGACACCGAATCGCGTCCGCTGGTGATTTTCCTGCATGGCTATGGCAGCAACGAAGCAGACTTGATCGGTATGAAATTTCAGCTGCCCAAGCAGTACAACTACCTGTCGGTGCAGGCACCGATGGCATTGGGCGAAGGACGTTATCAGTGGTTTCGCAAGAAAGGTGAAGGTGCCTACAACGGCGAGACTGATGATCTGAAGGGCAGCAGCCAGAAACTGCGGGCCTTTATCGCCGCAGCGGCGCAGAAATATCACGCGCAACCGGAGAAGGTGTACCTGATCGGTTTCAGTCAGGGCGCGATGATGACTTACGAGGTCGGGTTGCGGCAGCCTGCGGCGGTGGGGGGCATTGCGGCGTTGAGCGGGCGGGTATTGCCGGTGCTCAAGAGCGAGCTGAAGTCAGAGCAACAGCATCCGCCGCTGGACATCTTCATCGGCCACGGCACGGCGGATGACCGGGTGCCTTACAGCGGTGGCACCGAAGCCGATGCGTTGTTGCAGAAGCTGTCGTACAAACCGCAATTTCATGCCTATCCCGGCGTCGGCCACAGCATCAGCACGGCCGAGCTTCGGGATTTGAACGACTGGTTGCAGCAACTCAACCCGTAAAGATCATTTTTCCTTGAGGATGGTTTTCACCAGCGCTTCGTGACCGCTCTTGTCGCTGGCCCGGGAAATCACCTGGACCAGCGCCATGCGCGTGCCGGAACCGGCCAGCAACGTGGTGTTGAGGGTCTGGCCGCCGCCCTGGGTGGCGGTGCTGTCGACCTGACGCAGACCCAGGCCATTGCCTTTGCGGGTCAGGCTCTTTTCACTGAGCTTGTTGAAGTCCGGCAGGGCCTTGCGTTGGGCGTCGATGAAATCGGAGACGGTGCCGTCCAGAAACGCACTGTCGTTGTCCTTGACGTTTTTGCCTTCGGGAATCTGGTTTTCGGCGACGATGACTACAGTCTTGGTGGCGTCGTTGCTGTACATGGTGCCCTTGGCGCCGGTCGGACCGGCCGGCAGCGGGTCGCCGACAAAGCCCTTGGGCAGGACAAAACTGAATTTGCCATCGAGCATCGAGACTTTCTCGGTGACAGCCTTCTCTTTGGCCTTGGCTGCCTGAGCATTGATGGCGCCGAAACCGGCCACCGCCGCCAACAACAGGACGACGGCTTTCTTGCTAAGCAATGACATTCGAATCTCCGAGGGATGGTCGCGCTTGGGCGGCGATCATCCCATGGTGGCGTTGGTGGACTCCAGTGCGGAATGTCAGGCCGGGCAGGAACCGCTCGTCGGAACTGTCATTTCTGTCAGGTGCCAACGCTTCCCGCGATTTTGAACAATGAATCGATGCTTATCGGTTGGCGGTAGGTACGGGGGGGGAATTGCCATGTCAGGTTCAAAATTCGTCATCAACAAAATTGAAGAAGTGGGTTATCACACCTTTATCCACGGGATTGCGCCCACCTCTGAACCTACACAAATAGAGGCGTACTACCTCAGCGGATCCGGCACATGGGAATCGCTGGGGAGCCATTTGAACTACGAAACTCAGAATTTCAATATGCAGGCCACCAATACCCCTTCAGGTGGTGGAACGTTCCCGGTGGTCGTTTGCCAGGAAAGCGACGGGCTTCCACCCAACCCATCGAGTTCTGATTATTACCTTTTTGAATTCACCGATTTTGGAAAGCGGAAATAGAGCTTCTCTCCGAATGTCGCGACCCTGAAATTACTTAAGGTGCCGTTCAGGTAAATCAGCGTGAAGTCGCTGCCGTGCGCTGCGCATTCTTCGTCGAACTCATCACCAGTCGTTTTGTAAAAATCAGCATCCCCATCGAAACCCCTACAGCCATCGCAAACCCCCACCACCCAAATCCCGGCAGCGCAATCGCCAGCACCAGACAAAACGCCGAAAACGAATACATCCCCGTCGCCGTCGCCCGCAACAACGCGGCGGTAAACGCCGGGCCACGGGTCTGTTGGGAAAACACCGCCATCACGCTGCCGAGCACCGGGAACACCGCGAGCAATCCGCTCCAGCGCTCGCCCACCGTGCTGGCCAGCATCGTCACCACCAGCGTCAACGCGGCCCCGGCGATCATCCGCCAGACCAGTTTGTCTGACTTTGGCCCCGGGCCGCTGACCAGCGGTTGCACTTTTGGAAACAGGTACGGTGCGGTAAGAAGGGCAGTTGCAGCGGCGGCAATCGAGAAGGGCAGAGAGGCTGGTATCACCGACAGAATCAGCGCCAGCACGCCCCAGACTGATAAGGAAACCAGCAACGCCAACGGCCAGTTCGCCCGCTGCGCCACCTGCGCATAAGTGATGCAAAACGCGATCATCGCAAACATGGCCGACAATGCCGCCACCGCCGATTGCGCGGCAAACGCCGGGCCCTGCTCAATGGCGAGGAAAAACAGAATCGGCCCGACCACCACCGGCAACCCCGACAGCCATCCGGCGACACTCGGGCCCCAACGCTTGCCCGCGAGGGAAATCAGCAGCAGGAAACCGGGAATCAGCAGCAGTTTAAGGATCAGCACGCAGGTGTCTCCGTCGGGGGCAGTGGGGCCACGTTAGCATTGTCATTGGCGGATTGCTGCATATGTATGCAAAACATGTATACAAAATAACAGACGTGATAGCGGACTATGCTGTGAGTGTCAGGGTTTACCGGAGTCGATACCGCGATGAGCAATACACCGAAGTGGTTGCGTGGATGCTGCGGGATCGGCTTGTGGGCCTTGCTGCTGACACCTACCTGGGCCAGCTGGCAGGACGCAGTCCCCGGCGCACAGATCATCGGCACCGGCGATTTCAGTGTGTTCGGCTTCGACGTCTACAACGCCCGGTTGTGGAGCGCGGCGCGACCGCTAGCCGACGGCCAACCCTTTGCCCTTGAGCTGATCTACCGACGCTCCATTTCCCGCGACGATCTGGTAAAGGCCAGCGTCGACGAGATCAAGCGTCTGGCCGGTTCCTCCCTCAGCCCGGTGAAATTGGCCGTGTGGCAAACCCAGATGCAGCAATCATTTGTCGACGTGCAGGCCGGTACGCGGATCACCGGAGTGTATTTGCCGGGCCAAGGCGCGCGGTTCTTTGTCGGGCAGCAGTTGCAGCATGAAATTAATGATCCGCAGTTTGCCCGGGCATTTTTTGACATCTGGCTTGACCCGCGCACGCGCAGTCCCGAGCTGCGCCAGCAATTGCTGGGCGACGCCAAACCTTGAGTCCATCACATCGGCGCTTGGGCACGCCGACTGAAACGTCTAAGCTGCGCCTTTCGACTTGTTTCTGGATGTGTTCGTGAAATTCAGTTTGCCCAAAATCGCCACTGCGCCGTTCTGCCCGCCGGAAGTGGCCGGCAGTGTCCCGGTCGATCCCAACGCCTCGTTCTTCAAACGCGTGCTGCGCTTTGCCGGCCCCGGTTTGCTGGTGTCGATCGGCTACATGGATCCGGGCAACTGGGCCACTGCCATCGAGGCCGGTTCGCGCTTCGGTTACAGCCTGTTGTTCGTGGTATTGCTGGCGAGCCTGGCGGGCATGGTTGTGCAATGCCTGTGCTCGCGGCTGGGCATCGCCACCGGGCGCGATCTGGCGCAGCTGTCCCGCGAACGCTACAGCACCCCGACGGCGCGGCTGCAATGGGTGCTGGCGGAAATCTCGATCATCGCCACCGACCTTGCGGAAGTGCTCGGCTGCGCGCTGGCGTTTCACCTGTTACTGGGTTGTTCGCTGACGTTCGGCATCGCCCTGACCGCATTCGATACGTTGCTGGTGCTGGCCCTGCAAAACCGCGGTTTCCGCCGGCTGGAGGCGATCATGCTGGTGCTGGTGGGCACCATCGGCGCGTGCTTCTTTGTCGAGTTGCTGCTGATCAAACCGTACTGGCCGGATGTCGCTCAAGGCTTCACACCGTCGCTGTCGGCGATCAGCGATGCTGCGCCGTTGTACCTGGCTATCGGCATCCTCGGTGCCACGGTGATGCCACACAACCTGTACCTGCACACCTCGATCGTGCAGACGCGGCTGATCGGCAAGGATCTGGCCAGCAAGCAGGATGCGGTGAAACTGGCGCGCATCGACACCATCGGTTCGCTGGCGCTGGCGTTGCTGGTCAACGCGGCGATCCTGATACTCGCGGCGGCCGCTTTTCATCAGTCCGGGCACACCGACGTGGTCGACATCCAGGACGCCTATCACTTGCTCGATCCACTGGTGGGCGGCGCGCTGGCCAGTGTGCTGTTCGGCGTGGCGCTGCTGGCGTCGGGGCAGAGCTCAACCTTCACCGGCACCATCGCCGGGCAAGTGATCATGGAAGGCTATCTGAATCTGCGGATTCCCTGCTGGCAACGACGCCTGATCACCCGTGGGCTGGCGCTGATCCCGGCATTCATCGGCGTGTGGCTGATGGGCGACGGCGCGGTGGGCAAGTTGCTGGTGCTGAGCCAGGTGGTGTTGAGCCTGCAATTGCCGTTTGCGCTGTATCCGCTGATTCGCATGACCAACGACAAACAACTGATGGGGCCGTTTGTGAATCGGTTACCGACGCAGGTGCTGGCGTGGGGATTGTTTGTGCTGATCAGCGGGGCGAATGCCTGGTTGATTCTGCAGCTGGCGGCCTAGCGGCCAAACGCTTCGACCACAAAATCAATGAACACTCGGGTCTTGGCCGGCAGCAAGGTTCGGCTCGGGTAGTACAACGATATTGCGCCGGCATCGCATTGCCAGTCGGGCAACAGCTGCACCAGTTCACCGCGTTCGATCTGCGCGCTGACATCCGGCAGCACCAGCATCGTCACGCCCAAGCCCAGCAGCGCGGCCTTGCGCATGGCCATCGGGTCATTCAGCACGATGCTCGGGTTGAGCAGGGCGCTGGCCTGTTCGCCGGTTTCGTTGTGCATCTGCCATTGGCGCAGGCGCCCGGTGCGCAGGCCGCGCATGACGATGCCCTGGTGATCGGCGAGATCAGCCGGATGTCGCGGCAGGGTACGGCCCGCCAGATACGCCGGCGACGCCACCGCCAGCACTTCGGCGGACGACAATGGCCGGGCGACTACGCCGGGTGTCAGCTCGAATCCGCCGCCAATCGCTACGTCGTAACCCTCGGCGATCAAGTCCACCTGACGATTTTCGAAGTGCCATTCCGGGCGAATCAACGGATAGCGCGCCAGAAACTCCGGCAATAGCGGCAGCATGTGATCGATGCCGAACGTCGGCGGCAGGCTGATCTTGAGCACGCCCGCCGGCTCTCCGCGCTCGGTCGCCACCGCAGCAATCGCGGCCTGCAAGGCATCGAGGTTGCCGCCGATACTCGCCAGAAAACCTTCACCAGCCTCGGTCAGCGACAGCTTGCGGGTCGAGCGCTGGAACAGCCGCACGCCGAGGTTGCGTTCAAGAATTGCCACGTTGCGACTGACCGCCGCCGGGGTCAGCGCCAGCAACCGTGCGGCGGCGGAGAAGCTGCCGGTCTCGGCGCTGCGGACGAAAGATTCCAGATTGGCGAGGGTTTCCATGGATTCGACCTGATAGCGATGCTTGAAGATCATTCAAGGCATTACCGGCTAATCAAGTGGGAATGGCAAGCGCAAGATTCGTTTCGAGTCTTACCTCACTTTCAGGAGAACACCATGAGCACTATCGGAATCATCGGCGCTGGCGCCATCGGTTCAGCGTTTGCCAAAGCCTTGTCGCGTCAGGGCATCCCGTTGGTCATCGCCAACAGTCGCGGGCCGGAGACCCTGGCTGAACTGGTCGCAGAACTCGGCCCGACCGCTCGCGCCGTTACCCGTGAAGAAGCCGCCGCCCAGGACATCGTGCTGGTCGCGGTGAACTGGTCGAAACTGCCAACCGCACTGGCCGGTCTGCCGGACTTCGGCGGGCGGATCGTCATCGACGCCAACAACTCGATTGAAGCTCCGTCCTTCAAACCGGTGGATTTGCAGGGGCGGCCGTCCAGCGAAGTGTTCGCCGAATGGGTGCCGGGCGCGCGGGTGGTCAAGGCGTTCAACCACTTGCTGGCGCGTTTGCTGGAAGCGGATCCGGCGTCGGAGGGCGGCAAGCGCGTGCTGTTCCTGTCCGGAGATGACGCTCAGGCCAAGGCTGAAGTGGGCGCGCTGATTGATCAGCTCGGTTTCTTCGGTATCGATCTGGGCGAGTTGAGCGTGGGTGCGCGACTGGTACAGTTCCCCGGCGGACCATTGCCGGTGCTGAATCTGGTGAAGTTCGCCTGACGGCCGGGCAAAAAAATACCCGGTGCGACGTGAGTCGTACCGGGTTTTGTTGCCAACGGGCAGTGGATATCGTGGATCCGCCGCCCGCTGTGAACTCGCTTTTGTAACTCTGCGGCCTTACGCGCGTTCCAGCGCCAGGGCCACGCCCTGACCGCCGCCGATGCACAGGGTCGCCAGACCCTTTTTCGCATCACGTTTGATCATTTCGTGCAGCAGGGTCACCAGCACACGGCAGCCCGATGCACCGATCGGGTGACCGAGGGCGATGGCGCCGCCGTTGACGTTAACCTTGTCCAGATCCCATTGCAGATCCTTGGCCACCGCCAGCGATTGCGCGGCGAAGGCTTCGTTGGCTTCGATCAGATCCAGCTGGCCGATGTTCCAGCCAGCCTTGTCCAGGCAGCGGCGAGTGGCGGACACCGGGCCGATGCCCATGATTGCCGGGTCGACGCCGGCGTTGGCATAAGCGGCGATCTTCGCCAGCACCGGCAGGCCCAGGGCTTTGGCTTTTTCGGCGCTCATCAGAATCACGGCAGCCGCGCCGTCGTTCAGCGATGAAGCGTTGCCGGCGGTGACGCTGCCGTCCTTCTTGAAGGCCGGACGCAGTTTGGCCAGGGATTCGGCGGTGGTGTCGCCGCGAGGCTGCTCGTCGACCTTGAACGCCACCGGATCGCCTTTGCGCTGCGGGATCAGGATCGGAGTGATTTCATCGACAAAGCGCCCGGTCTCAATGGCCGCAGCGGCTTTCTGTTGCGACGCGGCAGCGAAGGCGTCTTGCTGCTCGCGGCTGATCCCGTATTTCTCGACCAGATTTTCGGCGGTGATACCCATGTGGTAATCGTTGAACGCATCCCACAGGCCATCGCTGATCATGGTGTCGACGATTTGCGCGTGCCCCATGCGCAGACCGGTGCGTGCGCCCGGCATGACGTAGTTGGCCAGGCTCATGTTTTCCTGGCCGCCGGCGATGATTACGTCTGCGTCGCCGCAACGGATCGCCTGTGCACCGAGGTGCAGGGCCTTGAGGCCCGAGCCGCAGACCTTGTTCAGGGTCATGGCCGGCACGGCGTGTGGCAGGCCGGCCTTGATCGCCGATTGGCGCGCCGGGTTCTGGCCGGCGCCGGCGGTCAGCACCTGGCCCATGATCACTTCATCGACCTGAGCACCGTCCAGACCGGTCTGCTCAAGCAACTGGCGGATGACCGCTGCGCCCAGATCCACGGCGGAGACGCTGGCCAGCGATCCCTGGAAACTGCCGATCGCGGTGCGCGTGGCGGCAACAATGACGACGTCTTGCATTTTCGAATTCCTCACTCGGCAGCGAACTGCATTTCCGGTACGTGATCCGGGACGATCAGTTTACCAGCGGTTTTGGCGACGATTTCCTCGACGCTGACGCCAGGTGCGCGTTCCTTGAGGACAAAAGCGCCATTTTCGATTTCCAGGTACGCAAGGTCAGTCAGCACGCGCTTGATGCAACCGGCGCCGGTCAGCGGCAGGCTGCATTGGCTCAGCAACTTGGACTCACCGTCCTTGGACGCGTGGGTCATGATCACGATGATGTTGTCGGCGCCGGCCACCAAGTCCATCGCGCCGCCCATGCCCTTGACCAGTTTGCCCGGGATCATCCACGAGGCGATGTTGCCTTGCACGTCCACTTCGAAGGCGCCGAGCACGGTCAGGTCGACGTGGCCGCCGCGGATCATGGCGAAGGACTCGGCGGAGTTGAAAATCGATGCGCCGATGCGCGCAGTTACGGTTTGCTTGCCGGCGTTGATCATGTCGGCGTCGATGGTGTCTTCAGTCGGGAAAGGGCCCATGCCGAGCAGGCCGTTTTCCGATTGCAGCATGACTTCCATGCCTTCGGGGATGTAGTTGGCGACCAGGGTCGGAATGCCGATGCCGAGGTTAACGTAGTAGCCGTCCTGCATTTCGCGGGCGACGCGTTGAGCCATTTGTTCGCGGGTAAGTGCCATGTTCTTGTTCTCCGTCAGCCTGGATTATTTGCGGATGGTGCGTTGTTCGATGCGTTTTTCGAACGTGCCGCAAATGACCCGGTCGACGTAGATGCCGGGCGTGTGGATGTGTGCGGGATCCAGCTCGCCGGGTTCGACGATTTCTTCGACTTCGACCACGGTGATCTTGCCGGCAGTGGCGGCCAGCGGGTTGAAGTTCTGCGCGGTGTGGCGGTAGATGACGTTGCCGAAATGGTCGGCTTTCCAGCCTTTGACGATGGCGAAGTCGCCGGTGATGGACTCTTCCATCAGGTACTTGCGACCGTGGAATTCACGTACTTCCTTGCCTTCGGCGACCGGGGTGCCGACGCCAGTAGCCGTGAAGAACGCCGGGATGCCGGCGCCGCCTGCGCGCATTTTCTCGGCGAGGGTGCCTTGCGGGGTCAGTACGACTTCGATGTCGCCTTTGAGCAGTTGCTCTTCGAACAGTTTGTTTTCGCCGACGTAGGAGGCGACCACCTTGCTGATCTGGCGGTCGGTCAGCAGCACGCCGAGGCCGAAGCCATCAACGCCGCAGTTGTTGGAGACGACGGTGAGGTCGCGGGTGCCCTTGCGCTTGATCTCGGCGATCAGGTTTTCCGGAATGCCGCACAGGCCGAAGCCGCCGGCGATCACGGTCATGCCGTCTTCAAGACCTGCCATGGCTTCCTCGTAGGAATACACGCGCTTGTCGAAACCTGCCATATGCACCTCTTTTATTGTTTGTCGGGCGGCTGGCTAGCCGAATGACTGGAGTGTCGCGCTGCGGGATATATTTGTTAAGTTGATTTTTAAGGTTGATTGATTGATAAAGCTCATTAAATGTCCGCCGTGGTCGGCGGACGGATGTTCAGCTTAGTCCGTCGAGTAACACAACCATGACCATCAAGCAGATACGCGCTTTTCTCGCCGTGGCCCAAAGCCTGAGCTTTGCCGTGGCCTGCGAGCGCCTGCACCTGTCGCAATCGGCGCTGAGCCTGACCATCAAGGCGCTGGAAGAGGGCCTCGGCGGGCGCCTGTTCAGCCGCAACACGCGCAACGTGGCGCTGACCCCGGAGGGCGAATCGCTGCTGCCGCTGGCCCGGCGCCTGATCGCCGACTGGGACAATGCCGAAGACGAAATGCGCCAGCGCTTCAGCCTGCAGCGTGGGCGGGTGACGCTGGCGGCGATGCCGTCGTTTGCCGGCAATCTGCTGCCGCCGATCCTCAAGACCTTCCGCGCGCGCTATCCAAACGTCAACGTGACAGTCAACGACGTGATCAACGAGCAAGTGCTGGAAATGGTTCGCGATCGTCAGGTCGAACTCGGCGTGGCCTTCGAGCCGATGCAGAGCACTTCGCTGACGTTCACGCCGCTTTACCGCGATCGCTTTGTCGCCGTCGTGCCGCAGGATTCGCTGCTGGCCGACCGTAGCGACATTGATTGGCAGACCTTGCTGCAGGAACCGTTCATCACCCTGCAACGACCGTCCACGGTTCGGGTGATGCTGGAAGAACACCTGCAGGCCCGAGGGATGAAACTGCCGGTGGAGTTTGAAAGCCATCAACTGGCGACGGTCGGGCGGATGGTGGCGAGCGGGCTGGGCGTCAGTGCGGTGCCGGCCTTGTGTGCCGGGCAGATGCGCGAGTTGGGCGCGCATTGCCTGACCTTGCACGAGCCGGTGGTGGAGCGGGCGATTGGCGTGCTGACGGATCCGGGGAATGAACTGTCGGCGGCGGCGCAGGCGCTTTTTGACATTCTCAAGGCTGAACACTGACCTGGGCAGGTCATGAAATCAGGCGTTGTGTCAGCAACGGTAATAGCTGTTCGCAGGACGCTTCAATCTTCAAATCCAGCAACTCATCCGCCCGCGTTTTCCCCAGATTGATCGCGATCAGCGGCTTGCCCCGGTCCGCAATCACCCGGCACAGGCGAAACGCCGAATACGCCATCAGCGACGAACCCACCACCAGCATCCCGGCGGCATTTTCCGCCAGCGCCATGGCCCGTGCCGCTGTTGGCTGTGCCACGTTCTCACCAAAAAACACCACGTCCGGTTTCATCCGCTCGCCTGCGCAGTGCGGACAGTGTGGCACCTGAAAGCGCGCCTCGAACGCCGGGTCGAGCAGGGTGTCGCCGTCCGGTGCCTGCACGGCATCGACGCCCGCCAGATACGGGTTCTGCGTTTCCATCAATTGCTGAATCGAATCCCGCTCGCTGCGCTGCCCGCAATCCAGGCACAACACACGGTGCAGGCTGCCGTGCAGTTCGATGACGTCGTGACTGCCGGCCTGATCATGCAGGGTGTCGACATTTTGGGTAATCAAACCGCCGATCCGGCCGTGGCTTTGCAGACTGGCCAGCGCCTCATGGGCGGCGTTCGGCTGCGCCTGACGTACACGCGGCCAGCCGAGCATGGCCCGGGCCCAATAGCGCCGACGCGACTCCGGGGCGGCGAGGAATTCCTGGTACATCATTGGCTGCCGGCCACGGCGCACACCGTCGCTGTCGCGGTAATCCGGAATACCCGACGGCGTACTGATGCCGGCGCCGGTCAGCACAATAAAGTCGCCATCGGCCATGATTTGTTGCAGAGAGTCGAGCGGGTCGGGCAGGGGACGGTCGAGCATGATCAGCGCTCCGCAGGCTGTAAGTGCCTTGCAGGTTAGCACCGACAGACGCCTCTTTTCAGAGGCGTCCGCTGCCCGGCGGTTACTTGCGTGCCTCCAGGATCAGGTTGAACGGCGTCTGCGTCGCCCGTCGGAAGTGTTTGAAGCCCGCTTCGGTAAATACCTTGCGCAGGCGCAACTCGCCGGCCTGCGCACCTAGGCCGAGGCCCACTTCCTGGGACAGCGAATTTGGTGTGCAGATGAACGTTGACGCTGCATAAAACAAGCGCCCGACCGGTGTGATGTTTTCGTCCAGGGTGTCGTTGGCAAACGGCTCGACCAGCAGCACCGTGCCGTCGTCTTTCAGGGATTCAAAGGCGTGTTTGGCAGCTCCGACCGGATCGCCCATGTCGTGCAGGCAGTCGAAATAGCAGATCAGGTCATAGTCATCGCCGGGGTAGCTTTTCGCCGTGCCCTGGAAGAACCGCGCGCGACTGCTGACGCCGCCTTCTTCGGCCCGTTGGGTGGCGACGGTGATCGAAGGCGCGTGATAGTCGTAGCCGACGAATCGCGAGTTGGGATAGGCCTGGGCCATGATTACCGTGGATGCACCGTGACCGCAGCCGATGTCGGCGACTTTGGCGCCTGCTTCGAGTTTGGCCACCACGCCGTCCAGCGCCGGCAGCCACTCGGCGATCAAATGCCCCTTGTAGCCGGGGCGGAAAAAGCGCTCGGTGCCGGTGAACATGCACGGATGGTGATCACCCCACGGCAGGGCGCCGTTGCCGCGCATGGCTTTGACCAGTTTGTCCTTGTCATGGAAAAACGATGCCACCACGCCGAGGCCGCCGGCCACGTACACCGGCGAATCTTCCTTGGCCAGGGCCAGCGCCTGTTCTTCCGGCAAACGAAACTTGCCGTCGTGGTGTTCCATGTAGCCGGACGCCGCGTGGGCGCTCAGCCATTCGCGCACCAGTCGCGGGTTGCAGGTAGTTTTTTCGGCAAGGGTTTCGGGGCTGATCGGCTGACTGTCGGCCATCGCCCGGTAAAGGCCGAGTTCTTCGCCGACAATGACATTGGCCAGCATCGCCGCGCCGCCCATGTCGTTGACCAGTTTGCCCATGAATTCGTTGAGTCTGGCCTCGTCCATTTCATGTGCTCCTTTGACAGGATCACAGTCCGGTGGCGTTTGGGGGTCGAGGCATTCACCACCGGGCGGTGGTCGTGGAAACGGGCAGGGCGACACTGCTGTCCTGCGTCCCCCTCGACTGGGTACTGATTGAGTCTAGCCGCTGTTGGCGCCGGTGGGAGCGGGCTGCGTGGATATCGAGGCTTGTATCGTTGTGTATCGCGACGGTGCGTGGATACACAGACCGACCATTGCAGCGTTGGCCGGACACAGCGCCGATACAAACCTGCGTTGAACTGAGCCGCCCAGCCTGCCAACGAGGTGATTTCCATGAGCGCTCCCATTCAGCTGTCCGTCGAACGGCTGCACGTCAACCAGTACACCAACGGCCTGATCGGCCCAGGCCAGAAGATGCGCGGCCCGCTGGCCGACGGCGGCACGCTGGTCACGGGGACGCCGCCGGGGTGCTGGGGGCCGATGATCACGCCGTCATTCGAGGGCGGCCATGAAGTGACGCAACCGGTGTACATCGAAGGCGCCGAGGTCGGCGATGCGGTAGCGATCAAGATCAAACGCATGCAGGTCACGTCCCACGCCACGTCGTCAGGAGTGATGAGTTTTGTTGAAGGGCGATATCACGGCGATCCGTTCGTCGCCAAATACTGCAGCCAGTGCGGCACCGAACACCCGGCCAGCCATGTGGAGGGGATCGGCGAGGAGGCGATTCGCTGCAACCATTGCGGCGCCGAAGTCAGTGCGTTTCGCTTCAGCCACGGTTACGTGATCGTGTTCGACGCCGAGCACCAGGTCAGCCTGACGGTCAATCAAGAGGTGGCGGATCGTCTGGCCGGCAAGGCGTCGCAGGTGTCGGCGTTGCCTGAAATGGCGGCGCAGCACTCGATTCTGTCCCTGGCCCGGGCCGACATGCCCGGCGTGGCGGCGCACATGCGGCCGTTTCTCGGCAACATCGGCACCACGCCGTCGCGGGATATGCCGGACTCGCATAACTGCGCCGATTTCGGCCAGTACCTGATCGGCGCCCCGCACCGCTTCGGCATGACCCGCGAGGAATTGCATGCGGCCAAGACCGATGGCCACATGGACACCAATTCAATCCGCGAGGGTTGCGTGCTGATCTGCCCGGTCAAGGTGCCGGGCGCCGGGGTGTACATGGGTGACATGCACGCGCAGCAGGGCAACGGCGAAATCGCCGGCCACGCCACCGATTGCTCGGGGGAAACCGAGGTACAGGTGCATGTGATCAAGGGCCTGACCCTGGAGGGGCCGATCCTGCTGCAGAACCTCGACGATCTGCCGCCGATGGCCCGGCCGATGAGCGCCGAGCAACTGCGCCATGTTCGTGAACTCGGCGCCCGCTGGGGTCAGCACGAGGTTCCGGCCACCGGGCCGATCACCTTCATCGGCAGCGGCGAAAACCTCAACGTCGCGGTGGAGAACGGCCTGCAACGGGCCGCCGCCGTCACCGGCCTGCCATACGATGAAGTGCTCAACCGCGCGACCATCAACGGTTCGATCGACATCAGCCGTTTGCCCGGCACGGTGCGGGTGACGTTCCTGTGCCCGATGGACGTGCTCGATCGCCTCGGCATTGGTGACCTGGTCCGCGAGAAGTACGACCTCGCGTAACTCGCCGCTCACCAAGACGGCAGCGGGTCTGTATCCCACTGTGTACAGACCCGCCGCCGATACAAAACCCGCCACTTCCCGCGCATTGCCCACACAGCCGCGATACACCCTGCGGTTTAACTGAGCCTGTCAGTCGCCACGCCCGGCGACTCCTCAGCAGAGATCTTGCCCATGCAGATTCCCCACCCCACCTTGCAGGCCAGCGTCGGGCTCGGCTTGCGTCGCGGCTTGATGAAAGACCTGCAAGCCGCGCGCACCGGCGATTTCGACTTTCTCGAAGTGGCGCCGGAAAACTGGATCGGCGTCGGCGGTGCCCATGGCGCCGCGCTGCGTGAACTGGCCGAGCGCTATCCGTTGTCCTGTCACGGGTTATCGTTGTCGCTCGGTGGTTCGGCGCCGCTGGACGTCGATTTTCTCCGGGAAGTGCGGACCTTTCTCGATCATCACAAAGTGCCGCTGTATAGCGAACACCTGAGCTATTGCAGCGACGACGGCCACCTCTACGACCTGCTGCCGCTGCCGTTCACCGAAGAAGCGGTGCACCACGTCGCCGCTCGGGTCCGCCAGGCCCAGGACATTCTTGGCCGGCGTCTGGCGGTGGAAAACGTTTCCTACTACGCCGCGCCCCGGCAGGAGATGGACGAAGTGACCTTCACCAATGCCGTGCTGCGCGAGGCCGATTGCGACCTGCTGCTGGACGTGAACAACGTCTACGTCAACTCGATCAACCACGGTTTCGATCCGCAGACGTTCCTGGCTGCGATTGAGCCGGGCCGGGTGGTCGGCATGCACGTGGCCGGGCACTTCGACGAGTCCGACACGCTGAAGATCGATACCCACGGCGCCTCGGTCAAACCGGTGGTCTGGTCGTTGCTGGCCGACGCCTATGCCCGATTCGGTGCGCAGCCGACGTTGCTGGAGCGGGATTTCAATTTCCCGGCGTTTTCTGAACTGGTGGCCGAGTTGCAAACCATTCGCCGCCTGCAATCCGAAGGAGGCCCGCGTGGATAATCTTCTGCGGCAACAACAGGCCCTGACCCGCTATTTGCGCGATCCAGAACATGAAGCGCTGCCGTCCGGCATGAACGCGGCGCGGGTCAATGTCTATCGCGATCTGGTGTTCAACAACGTCTCGCAACTGCTGGGCGGTACGTTTCCGGTGCTGATCCGGATCATCGGCCATCAGCGCTGGCGCACATTGATCCGCGGCTTCCTTCGGGACTACCGGGCGCAGACGCCGAAATTCGGCGAGATCGCCGAGGAGTTTGTCGGTTACCTCGCCTCGGAACCGGCCGTGTTGAGCGAGGGTGACTGGCCGGCGTTCCTGGTGGAGCTGGCGCATTACGAGTGGGTAGAAATGGTGTTGCAGCAGTCCGACGCCGAAACTTTGCTCGCGAGTGATCCGGCGCACTTGCAGGAGCGGCCGTTGCGGGTTTCGGCGCTGGCCTGGCCGTTGGCGTACACCTGGCCGGTGCAGATGCTCGGGCCGGATCATCAACCGGCCACACCACCGGCCCAACCGACGCTGTTGCTGGTGCGGCGAACGGCGGACTGGAGCGTGAAGTTTTCCGAGCTGAGCCCATTGGCCTGGCGGTTGTTGCAGCGCATCGAGGAGTTACCGTTGTTGAGCGGTAATGAGCAACTGCAAGGATTGGCGTTGGAGGCGGGGTTGCCCGGAACTGCGTCGTTCATGGAAAGCGGACTGGCGTTGTTACGGCAACTGCATGAGGACGGGGTGATCGGCGTTGTCTGAGTCAGACATGAGGTTGCAGCCAGCGTGGCGGGTCAGGATGAAGGCGATAGAAGCGACGCAGTTGTTCCATGTCTTTCTCGAACCAGTCGCCCAGCCATTGGCTGTATTGCCTCTGAGCCGACGATTGCACAGAGGGTTGCCCGATGCAGTCGGACACCACCTGCGCGGCCTGCATGCCGGTCATCAAGGCCTTGAGCACGCCATGGGAAGACGCCGGGTCAAGCTGACTGGCCGCGTCACCGACCATGAAGTAGCCGTTACCGGCGACTGCCGTGCTGATCCGCCACGTTACATCGGCGCCGTGGATGGCGCCTTGCGTGGGCAAGTGTTGCAGCTGCTCTGGAATCGCCGGGCGGCGCAGGTTCGGCGCGTCGAAGGCCAGATGCGTCCAGTGCGTCAATTGCGCCTGCACGTTTGCGATCCACGTCCATCCACCGGGAACTGCTGACAAGTGCGGTGCGTGCCGATAAGCGAGTGGACAACCCCGGACGTAACCGTAGCGGGCAATCAGGCGTGGCGAACAGCGGCGGATGGTCAATCCCAGCTGTCGATGCAGCCAGGCTGACGCGCCGCTGGCATCGATCACATAGTCGGCGTGCAACGGGCCTGAATCGGTTATGACACCGCGCACGCGACTCTTCTCGCCAAGGACGGCGAGAGCGCGACACGGCTGGTGCACCATCACCCCCAACGCTGCGGCGTGCTGCAATAACGCTGTGTCCAGCGTTGCCCGGGGAATCTGAAAGCCTCGCCATGAACCCTTGTCGTCACTGCCGAAGCCTTTGAAGCGCAGCGGCCCGTTCCATTGCACCCAGTGCCCGTTGAAACGCAGCGCATCCTGCACACACAGTTGCCCGGCGACGCCCAGTTGCGCCAACACGGGTTCGATGCCTGGATGCAGGCTCTCACCGGGGCGAAATCGCGGGAATTCCTGACGCTCGATCAATGCCACGTGCAGAGCGCGTTGTGCGCAACCGATCGCTGCCGCCGATCCCGCCGGACCGCCACCGATCACCACGACATCAAAGGGCTTCAAGGGCGAGTTGCCACGCAGCATTTTCGTATTTGACCAGTATCGTTTCGGCGCTGACGAACAGTCGCACTTGTTGTTTGACTTGCACATCCCTCCATTTGAAGTCTTCGGCAGGGATGCTCATGACGCCGCGTTCGTACATCAGGAAGCGAAAGACCCAACCGCGCAACACGATGCCGACCTGCTGTTGCGCCGATTCCAATTCCGGATCGGGTCGCTGCACCTGGATGAAGGACAGCAACGGCCACGTATTACGCAAGGCCTTGTCGGTTCCCGCACCGAGTACGTTGTACACGCGGTACATCGAGAGCACCCGGTCTTGATATTCCTGCTGGGTGATTGCGCCGGTCTGCTGCAGGGAGAATCTGTTTTCAAGGGCGACTTGTGTGTAATCGCTGTATTCGTAGGCGCGATAGCGGACGAACGTCCGACCCTGATGCTGGATCAGCTGCGCGGGTGGTTGGTTGTCCCAGGCGACGGCGCTTCTTCCGGTTTCCGCATCGGTCAACGGGATAATGGTGTGCAGGCTGGAGCGGGGCTCGAAAGTGCTCGCGGAGTCGGGTGCCAGGCCTGGCCAGAAAGAGCCCAGTGCTGCGCAGATTCTGGCGTCCTCGGGAAAAGGACTGGCCATCTGGTAACCGGCGAGATGGTCGATCCAGCTACCGTCCGGGCTTTGCTCACGCACTCGGCCTACCCCCCAACCCGGGGCGAAAAGTCCGGCTTCGCCGTCCGGCAATGTGGAAGGACGGTCGATGCCGACAGGGCGTGTGCCGGTCAGCGGCCATGAGACCGACTTGCGCGGCAAACCGACAATCGCGGTGACTCCCCGATCCTCCGGGGAGAACGGCTGACCCGCGAGTGTCAGGTTGGCGCAATAACGCACATTCGATAACGCCTGCAGTCGGGCATGCCAGATGCTCAAGCCGGTGAAGGCTGGCACCTGGCTGGCCCAGTGCATCAGGCGCCGTGGGTGGCAAAACGGAAAGAAATCCGGGGTGGCAATGATCGAATAGGCAGGAATCGACTGCAGATGCCCCAGCGACGTGCAGTGCGCGCGGATGTAACCGTCGGCCGTGCCGTCCCGATGGTGCAGGGCGCGATAGCCGCCTTGCTTCACCAGCTCGGCGACACCCTCGCGGTGGTTCAGATCTTCGATGGTGCCATTGTCGTGGAGCATTGACCGACCATGGATCATGCCCCCCGAGTCCCAGGGCATCGTGAATGACAACAACTGGCCCCGGTACCAGGCCTGCTCGGCGAGCCGGGGTCTGGGCCGGGGCAGCAGTAGACTCGACCCCGATCCGCGCTCCACCTCCAGCGTTGCCAGACCATCGGTGATGACAAAGGGCGACTGGGAAATATCCGGTTCTTGCCAGCCGGTGTCGCTGTGACGCAGATGGATGTGGCGAATCTTTTCATTGATATGAAAAGCTTTGAATTTCACCTCCAGATCCAGTCCCGCAAGGCATTCCTTGCCATCGAACAGCTTGTGCATCGGCACCCAGAATTTCAGTGCGGGATCGACGTCCGGCTGAGCATCCATCGGGCCGAACTGTTCGTGATTTCCTTGGCGTTGCACGGCGATATAGGCGCTGTAATGCACCGGCATTATGCGAATGCCGTAGGGGTCGTCCTGAACGAACGGCAAGAAGCAGCGCAGCTTGGGGGCGTACAGGGCGCTGGTATTGCCCACACGCGCAATACCGCTGCGCGAGTAACACAGATCGGCGTGCTCACCATGCACCGTATCGGCGGCGCAACGGTACTCGCTGGCAAACACTGCCACGGCCAGCGGTTCGCCCTGGGCCTTTCGCTGCAAATCCTTGAGCGAGGGTGGACGGACGCCGAAGACGTAGTTCAGAACAGCCCGGATCTCGACAGGGGTTGGATAGGTTTGCAGGGGCTGACCACTTGCATCGCGCGTGACCCTCGGCGACGCCAGCGCATGGAAGAGCAGGCTTTGAGCAGGCCGGGCAGGTTCGATCGCCCGATCGCCGGCCGGGCCAAAGTCTTCAAAACCGGGAAGTGACCGGTCGATACGCAATGGTTTGAGCAGTTCGTCCTTGAGCGGTACGGCGAGAATATCCAGACCATGAGCCAGCATCAGCGAGTGCCAGCCGCCCGGCGCGAGCCGCCGACAGGCTTGAGTGACAGAATCGAGCAGAGACATGGTTCACCACGCGACGGCTGAGCGAGGTGTCATCCCACAATAATTCTGCCTGGCCGGCTACTGTCAGATCTGACAGTAGCGACCGCTGGTGCTCAGCTCAATGGCAGTTTCAGCTCCGCACACAACCCGCCACCTTCGCGATTGCTCAGCGTCAGCGAACCGCCCAGCGCCAGCGCCAGTTGCTGAGCGATCGCCAGCCCCAGCCCGGTGCCGCCGGTGCTGCGGTTGCGCGAGTTTTCCACGCGGTAGAAAGGCTCCATCACCTGGGCCAGCTCTTCTTCGGCGATGCCCGGGCCGCGATCCATGACCTTTATCGACAGACTGCTCTTGTCGCGTTGAATCAGCAGCTCGGCAGCCCCGGCGAACTTCAGCGCGTTGTCGGTCAGGTTGACCAGCACCCGGCGCAACGCGTGGGGGCGGGTGTCGATGACCGCGTCACTCTTGCCGCTCAACTGCACTTCCTTGCCCATGTCCTGATAGTCGAACACCAGGCTGTCGAGGAACGAGTCCAGATTGGTGCGTCGGCTTTCTTCAGTCGAGCCGTGGATGCTGCGGGCGTAGGCCACACCTTCGCGCACCAGATGCTCCATCTCACCGAGGTCGCTCCACAGTTTGTCTTTCTCGGCGGAATCGTCCATGAACTCCGCCCGCAGTTTCATGCGGGTGATCGGGGTTTGCAGGTCGTGGGAAATCGCCGCCAGCAGTTGCATGCGCTCCTTCAGGTACGCGGCGATGCGCGCCTGCATCGAGTTGAAAGCGCGGGCGGCGTAAGCCACTTCGTTCGGGCCTTTTTCGTCGAGGTTGATCGGGTGCGCGTTGGGGTCGAGGGTTTCCACGGCGTTGGCGAGGCGGGTGAGGGGGCGGATGGCGATGCGCACCGCCAGCCAGGTGCAGGCGAGCATCAGCGCCAGTTGCCCGAGCAATACCACCGGCAGCCATGGCGACAGCGGCACCATCGACGGGCGCACATCGATGGTCACCGGGCTGCCGTCGCTCAGGCGCAGGTGGCCTTGAAAGTGTTTTATCGGGCCGGGAATATCGGTGAACGTCAGCGGATAGGCCTCGCCAATTGCGTCGGTAATCGAGGTGACGGCAATCGGCACGTCCTGCGGGTCCAGCGGCGTGCCCGGTTCGCCTTCGCTCAGCAGATAACCGTAGTTCTTGCGCGCCAGGCGTTTGAGCCACATCGGGCGTTCTTCGGCGGGCAGCCGATCAAGAATGGCAATCGAGGTCGAGACGTCGGTTTCGAGGTTGCCGAGCATGGTGTTTTTCGCGCTTTCGTAGCGCTCGTAATACTGCGCGCCGAACGACAGCGCCTGAGCGAGGATCAACCCGATCAGAAAAATCAGCGACAAGCGCGAGGCAAGGGTGCGCGGCCAGCGCAGGGCGAGATTCATGCGGGGGCTCCGAGGACTTCGACCGGCAACGAGAACACATAGCCTTCGCTGCGCACGGTCTTGATGTAGGCCGGTTCACGGGCGTCATCCAGCAGGCGCTGGCGCAGGCGACTGACCAGCAGATCGATGGACCGGTCGAACAGATCGGCGTCACGGCCCTGGGTCAGATTCAGCAATTGATCGCGGCTCAGCACCCGTTGCGGATGGTCGAGGAACACGCGCAACAGACGGTATTCCGCGCCACTCAGCGCGACCATGGTGCCGTCCTTGTCCAGCAGATGCCGAGCCGATGTGTCGAGCTGCCAGCGACCGAACGCCAGCAGCCGACCGCTTTCGGTGACCACCAGGTTCGGCGGCAGCATCCGGGTGCGGCGCAGCACGGCATTGATCCGCGCCAGCAGTTCGCGGGCGGCGAACGGTTTGGTCAGGTAATCGTCAGCGCCCATTTCCAGACCAAGGATGCGGTCGGTTTCATCATTGCGTGCGGTGAGCATCAGGATCGGCGTGGCTTTGTGTTTGCCCGAGCGCAATTCGCGGCACAGCAGCAGGCCGTCGTCGCCGGGCATCATGATGTCGAGCACGATCAGGTCGACGGTGTTGGCTTCCAGAAAGCTGCGCATCTGCCGGCCATCGGCAACCACCGTGGTGCGCAGGCCGTTCTTCTTCAGGTAATTGCCGACCAGTTCGCGAATCTCGCGGTCGTCGTCGACGATCAGGATGTGATCGACATGTTCCATGGGGCCAAACCTCAATCAAAGGGGATTGCCGGGCAGTCTATCGAGCCTGCGCGAGGCCGCCTGCCTGCCTTTGTATTGCAGTGTATCCAGCGCTGTGACGGATACACGCCGACGCAAAAAGCGGATTTTTACAGGGTTTTGTATCGCTGTGTATCCCGGGCGCGCGCGGATACGTAGCGATTTATACACGGCATTTGCCGACACATGCGCGATACCTCGCGAGCTTTAAATGAGCTCCATCGAGGCACACACAGAACGCCTCGGCCCAATCAACGATTCAACCATTGAAGCCCCGAGGAAAACGCCATGAACACCAAGACCAAATCGATCGCTGCCGCTTGCCTGTTTGCCGCTCTGAACATCTGCACCCTGTCGGCCCGCGCCGAAGCCGATGTCACCCCGCAAACCTACTCCTACGGCAGCCACCTGGACATCCAGAAAGTGGTGTCGCTGAAACAGGACAACTCGATGACCTGCGGCATCGTCGACGCCCGCCTGACCTACCTCGACTCGGCCGGCAAGACCCAGGTGCTCGACTACCGCAAATTCGCCGACGGCTGCAACGAAGACAACTGATTACCCACCTCTATAAAAGGAACATCGCCATGAACAACGTATCGCGCTATCTGACCGCTGTTGCCTTCTCCCTCGCCGGCGTCGCAGCCCACGCCAACGCTGCCGTCGAACAGAACAGCTGTGGCAGCAGCACCTGCTTCCAACTGGCTCCGGTGGCCAAGCCGGTCAGCGACGGCCTGATCGCCGCCGATGGCGCCAGCCGCACGCCACAGGGGCAGACACTGGCCGCCGACGGTTCCAGCCGCACACCGCAGGGGCAAATGGTCGCCGCCGACGGTTCCAGCCATACGCCGCAAGGCCAGATGGTGGCTGAAAACGGTGCCAGCCGTACGCCACAAAGCCAATGGCTGGACAGCCAGACGGTTTGAGGATTGAAGGGGGCTGCCCGTAACGGGCGCCCCCCGAACCACTCAACAGACCACCCCTCATTCAAAAGGTGAACCTCATGTTTCTCATCGCTTTCCTGGGCGGTCTGTTGACTGTCCTCAGTCCCTGCATCCTGCCGGTGGTGCCGTTTCTGTTCGCCGGAGCCGACCGCACCCGTTCTTCGATCCTGCTGACCCTCGGCGGCATGGCCCTGACCTTTGCCCTGATCTCCAGTCTGGCGGTGGTCAGCAGCGAGTGGGTGATTCAGGCCAGCAACACCGGTCGCCATATCGCGCTGGCGGTAATGGTGCTGTTTGCGCTGTCGCTGATTTCCGCGCGTATCGGTGACTGGCTGGCCCGGCCCTTCGTGCTGCTGGGCAATCGCCTCGACCCCGACGCCCGGAAAAAGACCGGACCCATGGCCTCGATCATGATCGGTGTCGCCACCGGTCTGCTGTGGGCGCCGTGCGCCGGTCCGATCCTCGGCGTGATCCTCACGGGTGCCATGCTGCAAGGCGCCAACGCCCAGACCAGCCTGTTGCTGCTGGCCTACGGTGTGGGCAGTGCGCTGTCGCTGGGGACGCTGATTTTCGCCGGTCGCGGTCTGGTCAATCGGCTGAAACCGTCGATTCCGTTCACCGGCTGGTTCCGCCGCGGCGCGGGTGTTGCGGTGCTGGCGACGGCGGCGGTGATCGCCACCGGTGCCGACAACCTGCTGCTGGCCAACACCTCGTCCCAAGGCGTGGCATCGGTAGAGAAAAGCGTGCTGGAAAACGTGCCGAAGGTGGTGGACTACTTTGTCAGCAAAGTCCGTGCAGACTCGACTGAAGACGAGGCGAGCAAAGGCGCGATGCCATCGCTGTCCGGCGCGGTGCAGTGGCTGAACTCTCCGGAACTGAGCGCTGAGTCCCTGCGCGGCAAAGTGGTGCTGGTGGACTTCTGGACCTACGACTGCATCAACTGCCAGCACACCCTGCCGTACGTGAAGGAGTGGGAGAAGAAGTACGGCAAGGACGGTCTGGTGGTGATCGGCGTGCACACCCCGGAATACGGTTACGAGCGGATCATCGACAACGTCAAGGATCAAGTGCACAAGCTCGGCATCACCTACCCGGTGGCCATCGACAACAACTACGCGATCTGGCGCAACTTCGATAACCAGTACTGGCCGGCGCATTACCTGGTCGACGCCAAGGGCCAGGTGCGTTACACCCACTTTGGCGAAGGCAGTTACCAGGCGCAGGAGCAGATGATTCAGCAACTGCTCAAGGAGGCCAAGGCGCCGGCTGCGTAAACCGCAAAACTCAATGGCTCACAGGTCGCGCACCATGAGCCATTGTTCGTTGCCCCAGGCGTGAAAACGCTCCAGCACCGTCCAGCCGCGTTTGGCGTAATAGTCCCGTTTGTTCTGGGTGTGCAGGTAGAAACGCGGCAGGCCCCGGTGTTTCGCTTCTTCAGCGATTCCCGCGATCAACCTCTCTGCCAGGCCCTGGCCGCGTGATTCGGGGCTGACCAGCACACAGGCCAGCCACGGCTCCAGATCCGGTCGAAGGGCAAGGTCCGCCCGGGCCAGTGCCGCACCGCCCAGCAGTCGATCCCCGTCCAGCGCAATCAGGCAACGCCAGTCACCATTGGTCTGGCCCTCGGCAAATTCGCGCTGCCATTCGGCCAGTGGCTGCTCGGCATATTCGTAGTGAAACTGGCGGTGGATCCATGCCGCGTAGGTGTCGCTGTGCTGCATGTGATCGGTGAGCCATTCGAAGCGCAAGGACATGATCGAATTCCGTTTCGGGAGAGGGTCTGCATGAGAGCCGATCAGCCGGCGCGTTGGCAACCCCCCGACAGTGTTTCGGGGCCTTTACAAAATCCCGCCACTCATCGGCCAACGCCCGGTTTCACGGGCTCTCCGGACGATTGGCAGGGACGCCGCACGGCGCCCGCGCGATAGTGGGCGAGCAGGGCCGCCACGGCTCTGACATCCATAAAAAGAAAGCGAGGTTGCCATGCCGAAGTTCGTGATTGAACGCGAGATTCCAGGAGCCGGAAAGCTATCGGAGCAAGAACTCAAGGCCGTGTCGCAAACGTCCTGCAACGTGCTGCGTGAACTCGGACCAGAGGTGCAGTGGCTGCAGAGTTATGTGACGGCCGACAAGATCTATTGCGTGTACATCGCACCCAACGAGGAACTGGTGCGCGAACACGCCAAGCGTGGGGGATTTCCGGCCAACAGCGTGTCCCGGGTGACGAGCATCATCGACCCGACGACCGCCGATTGACCCCTCTGCCGTGGAGCCCCCATTCATGAGTACCCCTATTGATCTCACTGCCCTGAAGGAACGCCAAAGAGTCGCCTGGGCCAGTGGCGACTACGCCGTGATCGGCACCACCTTGCAGATCGTCGGCGAAACCCTCGCCGAAGCCTGCGACCTGCGCTGCGATGAAGAAGTGCTGGACGTTGCTGCCGGTAACGGCAATGCCACGCTGGCGGCGGCGCGCCGGGGTTGTCTGGTGACGTCCACCGACTATGTCGCGGCGCTGCTGGAACGCGGCCAGGACCGGGCGCGCGCCGAGCATCTGGACGTGACCTTTCAGGTCGCCGATGCCGAAGCGCTGCCGTTTGCCGACTCCAGTTTCGACGCGGTGCTGTCGACCTTCGGCGTGATGTTCGCCCCGGATCAGGCGAAGGCGGCCAAGGAGCTGGCGCGGGTCTGCCGCCGTGGTGGCCGGATCGGCCTGGCCAACTGGACACCGGAAGGTTTCGTCGGCCAGATGTTCAAGACCCTCGGGCGCTATCTGCCACCGCCACCCGGTGCGCAACCGCCCTCGAACTGGGGCGCGGAAGCCTGGCTGCATTCGCATTTCGACGATCGCCAGTTTCAGTTGCAGGTGACTCGGCGCCATTTCAACTTCCGCTATCGCTCGGCGGCGCATTTCATTGATGTGTTTCGCCACTGGTACGGCCCGGTACACAAGGCGTTCGCGGCGTTGCCGCCGGAGAGCGGGCAGGCGCTGGAGACGGATCTGACGCTACTGATCGACGGGCTGAACCGGGCGGGGGCGGAATCGATGGTGGTGCCGAGTGAATATCTGGAGGTCGTCATCACCAAGCGCTGAAACCATTGTGGGAGCGAGCTTGCTCGCTCCCACAGGGATTGCGACAGGGCTTCTATTTCAGATGCGCACCGTCAAACCACTCCAGCGCCGTGCGCCAGATGCAGATGCCGAGAAAGTACGCCGACGCCAGCAGCCACAGGCCCATCACCAGCGGGTTGATCACCGGGTGGTTCAGCACCAGCGACAGACTGCACAGCAGCCAGATCGCCGTCACCGCAATGTTGATCGGCATGAACCGGCGTACCCGGAAAGGATGGAGGAATTTCATGCGGGTCACGGTCAGCAGCGCCAGGCCGATCACCGTCAGGAAGGTGAGCCACGGCCCCGGATCGATGATGTACAGACACAACGCAACCACGTTCCAGGCGGCGGGGAAGCCGACGAAATAGTTGTCCTTGCTCTTCATGTTGACGTTGCAGAAGCAGAACAGTGACGACACCAGAATCAGCGATACGGTCAGCAGCAGGGTGTAGTCGGGCAGGGGAATGTAGCGATAGATGAACAGCGCCGGAATGAACACATAGGTCAGGTAATCGATCACCAGATCGAGGATCGATCCGTCGAAACTCGGCAGCACCGACTGCACGTTGACCTTGCGTGCCAGCGCCCCGTCGAGGCCGTCGACGATCAGCGCCACGCCGAGCCACATCAGGCAGTGGATTGGCTGGTTTTCCAGCAGGGCAAGGGTGGCCAGAAAAGCGGTGACCACGCCGGTCGCGGTGAAACCATGGGCGCCCCAGGCCTTGAGCCTGGCGATGTGGACGGTCGATATCACGAAGGCGTTCTCCAGAAAATGCAGCAAGCCGCGTAAACCCTTGGGCAGCAAGGGCGGCGACCAACCGGGTCGGGGTTGCAGCTATCGACCGGTCGGGCCGGGTCAAGGTTCACCCATTCGTGAAGATTAGCTGGCCGGGGAAAAATTTCTCTGGAGAATCACTCGCCCATGGCCACGTCAGCCCAACGGTGCTGGCGCAACGCATCAGGAGGGCTATCGTTGCCTGACGCAGTCATACCCCTTTGCCTGAGGACGACGTCATGAACACCAGCGATCTGCTCGAACAACTGCTGCGAGGCCAGGCCTCGGCGGGACAACCAGGTGGCGCGTCGGCCGGCGGGGGAGCGGGTGGGCTTGGCGGGTTGCTCGGCGGTCTGCTGGGCGGCGGCAGTGGCGGCGGTTCTGCTGCCGGAGGGCTGGGTGGCCTGGGCGGGTTGCTTGGCGGATTGCTCGGCGGTGGCGGGGCGCTGGGCGGCGGGACGCAGCGTCGTTCCGGCGGCACCAATTACGCAGCACTGGCCTCGCTGGGCATGATGGCCTTCCAGGCGTATCAGGCCTGGCAACGCAGCCAGGCTTCTGCTGCGCCGCAGCAAACCCCGCAAACCGCGGATCTGCTGTCGGGCCCGCAAGTCGAAGAACACAGCCACGCCGTCCTGCGTGCGTTGATCGCGGCGGCCAAGGCTGACGGGCGGATCGACGAGTCGGAAAAACACCTCATCAGCAGTGAAATCGGCAGGCACACCGATGACCCGAACCTGCAGCAATGGCTCGACGACGAGGTCGCCAAACCACTGGATCCCACCGAAGTGGCGCAGGCGGCGCAGAACGATCCAGCCATGGCCGCCGAGATGTACCTGGCCAGCGTGATGCTGGTCGACGATCAGCAGGACGCCGAGCGCAATTATCTGGATGAACTGGCAGCGGCGTTGCAGATTGACCCGGAGTTGCAGGTTCACCTCGAACAGCAAGCCAAAGGCACGGCCTGACCCTCTCATCCCACAGCCTTCGACCGCTCTGTTCAAGCAAGGAGCGAGCCGAAGGCTCCGTCCGTCAGGGCAATTTTCAAGCCGATTGAATTTTTGACGCGCCAAGCCTCTCTGCTTCATTAGAGGCGAGTGACTGAGCGTCCTGCCAATCGATCGAGAATATTGCCATGACTGTCCTGACTCACCTGCAAGCTGCCCCCGCCCCATCGCGTCCGCTCGATTCTCTGGATGGGTTGCGGCGTATCCATGAAGCACTTTTAGCCGACGAACATCCTCAGCCGCTGGCGCGCGCCTTTCTGGAAGATCAACTGCTGCAAGCCGCGCAGTTGAAGGATGAGCTGCCATCGGACCCCGCGCAGTGGCATGCCTGGGTGGCTGAGCACTGTGCCGATGTCGCCCGGCAATACGCCGACTACCTGCAACAACGCAAGGCTGGAGGCGCACGGCAGTTCTTCAGTTGCAAGGCTCATGCGCTGTATTTCCTGCAAGCGGTGGCGCCGACCAAGCTGGTTGATGGCGCCTGGCTCTACGGCTTGCTCGGACAGTGGCGCGATCCGCGCTTCAGTAGCCTGATCAGCACTTATCTGGAAGAACTGGGCGAGGGCAATCCGGCGCAGAACCACGTCGTGATCTACCGCCAGCTGCTCGCCGAACAGGGCCTCGAGCCCAGCAGTCCGCTGCCCGACGAACGCTATCTGCAAGGCGCGCTGCAATTGGCCCTGGGTGCCGGCGGCATGGATTTTCTCCCGGAGGTGATCGGTTACAACCTTGGTTACGAACAGCTGCCCCTGCACCTGTTGATCAGCAGTTACGAGCTCAGTGAGTTGGGGATCGATCCTTACTACTTCACTCTGCACGTGACCATCGACAACGCCAGCACCGGCCATGCGCAAAAAGCCGTTCAGGCCGTTCTCGATCTGCTGCCTCTGGAAGCCAATCGCAGCGATTTCCTGCGCCGGGTCTCGCTGGGTTATCGGCTCAATGATCTGGGGCAGGGCACCCGCGCAATCATCGAGGGGTTCGATCTGGAGCGCGAATTGTTGGCGATGCTTGAACGCAAGTGTCCGTTCGCTCAACACATGCACTCCGACTATTGCCGCTTCGAAGGAAAGACCGTCAATCAATGGCTGGCCGACCCGCAGCAGTTGCCCGGCTTCCTGCAAGCCTTGCAGGACAAGGGCTGGATCAAGCGCAACGAAGATCCGCAGGGCAGCCGCTTCTGGCAATTGATCCATGGCGATGGTGCGGCGATGTTCGGCGTGTTCAGCGCCTATGAAAAACAACTGGTGCATGACTGGATTGCCGGTGACTGGATTTCTGAGGACAAACCCGTCGCGTTCCGCCGCCGCCCCTCGGTCCCCGCGCCGATCGAGGTGCCCGAACAGGACACCGATGTGCAGCGCCTCAGTGCGGCGCTGCAAGGGCAGGACGCTCACACCCAAATCGCAACGTTGATCCCGTGGCTCGCACCGTCGCGCCATGCACATCCGGCCGGGCTGCTCGCCACTCGCCGATTCATCCAACTCAAATCCGGCCTGCGTTAAGGAAGTCATCAATGAATCAGGAAGAACAACTGTCCGCCAACGATCTGGTGCTGGTGCAACTGGGGCGGCGCCTGCAGGCCGACGGCTATCGTTTCATCACCCCGACGCCGCTGACCCATCAACGGGTCAACCAGCGTGACGAAGGGCAGGCCGCCGATGGCCTGCGGGATGTGTTCGGATGGTCGCGTCCTTTCGAACCGGGCCTTCTGTCTGCCGATGAACAGCGGCAATTGCAGGAAGCCCAGGTGATCGATGAGTTCGACGGGCGCTTGAAGAGCCGGGTGCGCTGGTCGACCCTGGATGACTTGATTTTCGTGCATTCCGGATTCCCCACCGAAGCCGCCGACTCAGTGTTCTTCGGCCCGGACACCTATCGCTTTGCTCAACTGATCCACAGCCATTTGCAGCAGAACTTTGCGCCCATCCATCGGGCGGTGGACATCGGTTGTGGCGCCGGAGTGGGCGCGATCCTGATCGGCCGTGCCCGGCGCGAAGCGCAAGTGCTGGCGGTGGATATCAACCCCGCTGCGCTGCGCCTGACCACGATCAACGCGGCGCTGGCCGAAGTGGCCAACGTCGAAGTGCGCGCCAGTGATGTGTTGCAGGGCGTCGACGGCGAATTCGACCTGATCGTCGCCAACCCGCCCTACATGGCCGATCCGGCCGGGCGAGCTTACCGCCACGGTGGCGGGACGCTGGGGGCGGGCCTGTCGCTGCGTATCGTCGAACAGGCGCTCAATCGCCTGACCCTCGGCGGCTCGCTGGTGCTTTATACCGGTGTGGCGATGGTCGATGGCCGCGATCCCTTCCTCGATACCGTAGTGCCACGATTGGATGAAAAACGCTTCGGCTGGACCTACCGCGAACTCGATCCCGATGTGTTTGGTGAAGAGTTGCTGAATCCAGGCTATCAGCGCGTCGACCGGATTGCCGTGGTCGCACTGACGGTGACTCGAACAGGCTGAAACAAGGCAGGTGCAGGATGAGCAGGAATCTCGACGACTACAACCGGATGCGCGACTTTTCAGCGACCTCTGAACCGGCGGCTGGCCACCGCCGGGGCAAGAAACCCGCCGGCGACCACGCCCTGCAGTTCTGCATACAAAAGCACGACGCCTCGCATCTGCATTACGACTTTCGCCTCGAGCTCGACGGCGCGCTCAAGAGCTGGGCGGTGCCCAAGGGGCCGTCGCTGGATCCCAAGGTCAAGCGGCTGGCGGTGCACGTTGAGGATCATCCGCTGGACTACGCGACGTTCGAGGGCAGCATTCCCGAGGGGCATTACGGCGCCGGCGATGTGATCGTCTGGGATCGTGGCGTGTGGATTCCGTTGGAAGACCCGGAGAAAGCCTACGCCAAGGGCAAGCTCAAATTCGAACTGCAAGGCGAGAAGCTCGCCGGGGTGTGGAACCTGGTGCGCACCCACATGCCGGGCAAGAAAGAGCAGTGGTTTCTGATCAAGCATCAGGACGGCGCCGCACGCCCGCAAAGCGATTACGACGTGCTGGTCGCCGAGCCCGACAGTGTGCTCAGCGAGCGCACGATCGTCGACAAACCCCGGCTTAGTGCGAAGCAGGTCAAACCCCTTCAAGGCCCGGCGAAAGCACCCCGCAAGTCGGCCTCGGGCAAGCTCACCGGGGCGCACAAGGCCAAAATTCCCGCGCAGCTCAAACCTCAACTCGCCACCTTGGTGGAGAGCGCGCCGGAGGGCGATTGGCAATACGAAATCAAGTTCGACGGTTATCGGATCATGGCGCGCATTGATCAGGACGAGGTGCAGTTGTTCACCCGCAATGGCCATGACTGGACGCACAAGTTGCCAAAGCAGGCGCAAGCCCTGGCGGCGCTGGGCCTGGAGTCGGCGTGGCTGGATGGTGAGATGGTCGTCGCCGATGCGGACGGCGTGCCTGATTTTCAGGCCCTGCAAAACGCGTTCGATTCGGGACGCAGCGAAAACATCGTCTATTACCTGTTTGATCTGCCGTATCTGAACGGTGTCGACCTGCGCGAGGTGGCGGTGGAGGAACGGCGCGCAGCGCTGGCCACCGTTCTGAAAACCCATCAAGACCCGCTGCTGCGTTTCTCCGAAGCGTTCGACGAAACCCCGCAGGCGTTGCTCAACAGCGCCTGTCAGATGCGCATGGAAGGCCTGATCGGCAAACGCCTCGGCTCGCCTTACGTGTCGCGCCGCAGCAGCGACTGGATCAAGCTCAAGTGCAAGCATCGCCAGGAATTCGTGATCGTCGGCTACACCGATCCGAAAGGCGCGCGCAGTTCGTTCGGCGCACTGTTGCTGGGTCTGCATGATCGTGACAGCGGCGAGTTGCGGTACGCCGGCAAGGTCGGCACGGGATTCAATGAAACCACCCTCAAGAGCATCCTCGCGCAGCTCAAACCGTTGCGAGTGAAAAAACCGGCAGTGGCCAACCCGCCCACAGGGTTCGAGGCCAAGGGTGTGCACTGGCTCAAACCGAGTCTGCTGGCGGAAGTGGCGTTCGCCGAAATGACCCAGGATGGCTCGGTGCGCCATGCCGTGTTCCATGGCTTGCGCGAGGACAAACCGGCCAAGGATATCACCGAGGAGCGCGCCAAACCCATGAACACTTCAAAGACTGAATCTACCGCCCCGTCCCAATCCGGGCTGGCCGACGGCAAGGTGCGGATCACTCATCCCGACCGGGTGATCGATGCCAGCAGTGGCACCACCAAAATGCAGCTGGCCGAGTATTACGCCAGCGTCGCCGAATGGATTCTGCCGCAGCTCAAGGATCGCCCGGTGGCGCTGGTGCGCGCGCCGGACGGCATTGCCGGTGATCTGTTTTTCCAGAAGAACGCCGAACACCTGGCGATCCCCGGCATCCGCACACTCGACAAGGAGCTGACCGGCCAGCCGGTGATGCTGATCAACAATGCCGAAGCCTTGATCGGCGCGGTGCAGATGAGCACGGTCGAACTGCACACCTGGAACGCCACCACGACGGATCTGGACAAGCCCGACCGCTTTGTCCTCGACCTCGACCCGGACCCGGCGCTGCCCTGGAAAAGCATGATCGAAGCCACGGCACTCACCCTGACCGTGCTGGATGAACTGGGCCTCAAGGCGTTTCTCAAGACCAGCGGTGGCAAGGGCATTCATCTGGTGGTGCCGCTGACCCGCAAGCATGGCTGGGACGAGGTCAAGGATTTCAGCCACGCCATCGTCACGCACATGGCGAAATTGTTGCCGGAGCGTTTTTCTGCGGTGTCCGGGCCGAAAAACCGTGTGGGGCGGATCTTCATCGATTACCTGCGCAACGGGCTGGGCGCCACCACCATTTGCGCCTACGCAGCGCGTACCCGCGAAGGATTACCGGTGTCGGTGCCGCTGTTTCGGGAAGAAGTCGGCGAGATCAAAGGCGCCGATCAATGGAACGTACACAACGTTCACGAACGGCTCGCGGAAGTAGGCGATGAACCTTGGGCGGACATCAAGAAAACCCGGCAAAGCATCACGGCCGAGATGCGCAAGCGGGTGGGCATGAAGAAATGATCAGGTGCCGCGCAGCAAGTCGTGGGCGTTGAGCAGGTCGAAGGCGACTTGCGGATTGTTTTCCAGGCCACGGCGGATGGCGGCGGGGATGGTTTTGCGAGTTTTGCGGCAGAGTCCCGGAAGCTCTTGGACTTCGATTTCGATGCCTCCGCGCACCGTCCGCACCTCACCGAACTTCGGGGCGATCAGCACGCGAATCCCGAGCTGATCGAACATCCTTCCTTGCAGACGCTCGAGGTCGGCCAGGTCTTTCAGGTTTTCCAGACGTTCAAGCAGTCGCTTCTCTTCCTCGCGGGTCAGCAGCAGGATGCGCACGTCCGCGCCGGGCGTATCCAGCAGCGGATCACGCCCGCAGATGCAAAGACCCGGCGGGCAAGGGGAGCGAAGGGAGGCGGAAATCGTCATGGCCTCCATCATAGAGGCCGTTCGACGGTTTTGCCCATGGTCGTTCGCCAGCCGTCCATCGGCAGGGCGTAACGGTGGCAAGTCCGTCAGCCACCATCATCATCGAACGTGCCGTGGTTACTGCGACAGACCTTCGTACTGAACCAGAATGGCATTGGCCAGCTCTTCATCGCTGGCGTTCAGGCCGGGATTGTCCTGACGCACCTGTTGCAGCACCGATTCCAGGTACACGCCACGGATCGTTCCGCCGCTGGCGACGAATGCGGACAAGTCGTCACGGGCCGGAATCACCATTTTGTGATCCTTGAAGGTCGAGTACAGCGACGCGGAAACCCCCGCTGAAGTAGCCACATCTCCCGCATCCACGCGGGCGAATGCCGAACCGAAAGGCAGGCACAGCATAAGAGACGAAACGAGTAATAAACGGCGCATGACGGTGTTCCTCCAGCAGCGTGAAGCGAAAAGGAATTACCACATAATGTGAGAGGTGCCGGACAGCCCGGGAGTTCCATGCGCCATGCCGGGCGGTAGTGGCCGTAGAACGAGAACCGTCGCACAGTCCGCGTTTTTACCGAATGTAACGACATACCCTGCGACGCTCTAAAGCGGCGGATTCACGTAAATAGGCTTAACTGAAGCGTTGAAAGGCGCCGCGTGGCGCAGCCTGGGAGGAAATCACGGTGTCGATCAAACTGCGTTTGGTGTTGCTGATTGCGACCAGCCTGCTGACGGCGTTGATCGTGAGTCTGGTCAGTTACGTCGGCAATCAGCGGATGGCTTCGGCGGTCAGTGACAACGCGGTCAGCATGAGCGCGCTGCGCAATCACATGGAAGCCGACATGATGCATGACGCCCTGCGTGCCGATGTGTATTCGGCAATGCTGGTTGGGCTGAGCAAAAGCACCAGTTCGGCGGACGAGGTGCGCAGCTCCGTCGAAGAGCATGCGGCGCATTTTCGCGAGGTATTGGGTGAAAATCTCAAGTTGCCGGTGAATCCGACGATCAAGTCCGCGCTGGAGCAGATCAAGCCCAGCCTCGACACCTACATCAGCGCCGGGGAGCAGATCGTCGGTCTTGCACTGGAAAACCCGGACAGCGCCCAGCAGCATCTCGGCACCTTCAGTACGGCGTTCAGCCAGCTCGAAGAACAGATGGCCGCCCTCAGCGAGCTGATCGAAACCAATACCCGGCAGACCAGCGAAGGCACCGAGGCGGCGATCCACAATGCCAATGTCGCGCTCGGTATCGTCCTCTTTGCCAGCCTGTTGCTGCTGTTGTTTCAGGGCCGCTGGGTGATCCTGAGCATCATGGGGCCGCTGAAGTCAGCCAGTCGTATCGCCGAAAGCATCGCCCACGGCAACCTCAGCGAACCGATCGCCGAACCGTCCGGCAAGGACGAAGCCAGTGCGCTGATCCGCACGCTGGCAACCATGCAGCGCGACCTGCGAGACATGATCGGTGTGGTGCGAAGCAACGCCCACGGCGTCAGCGGCATGAGCGAGCAACTGAGCCACGGCTGCCATCAGGTGGCCGACAGCAGTCAGCAACAAAGCACCGCCGCCGGCACCATGGCGGCTGCCGCAAGCCAGATGACCGCCAGCATCGAGGAAATCACCCGTCACGCCGAGCGCGCGTTGAACATGGCCAGCCAGGCCGAGTCACTGGCGAAAAACGGCGGGCAGGTGATCCATCAAGTGGTCAGCGATATGGACGACATCGCCCGTTCCGCCCAGCAATCGGCACAGGTGATCCGCACCCTGGATCAGGAATCCGAAGGCATCTTCAATATCATTCAGGTGATCAAAAGCATCGCCGATCAGACCAATCTGCTGGCGCTCAACGCAGCCATCGAGGCCGCTCGGGCGGGCGAGCAGGGCAGGGGCTTTGCGGTGGTGGCCGATGAGGTGCGCAACCTGGCTGCGCGCACCAGCGCCTCGACCCAGGAAATCGCCGCGATGGTCGCGCGCATCCAGAACAGCACCCGCGAGGCCGTCAGCAGCATGGAGGCCGGTGTCGCCCAGGTCGACAAGGGCATGGCGGTCACCGCCGACGTCGAACGCGCGATCCGCGAAATCCTCAAGGCCACCCTGAGCACTACGCAACTGGTCAACGACATTACCCGCACCATCGGCGAACAGAGCCAGGCGAGCAACGAGATTGCCCATCAGGTGGAGATGATCGCGGGCATGTCGGAGGGCAATAGCAAGGTGATCGGCGAGACGGCGAATACCACGGATGAACTGTCGAGTCTGGCGGGGCGGCTGGCGCAGTCGGTGGATCGGTTCAGGTTATAGGAGCGGACTCTGCCGTCTCTTCGACGGCAGAGCTCATGCATCAGAACTTGTACGCCTGACGCCCCACCAGCAACCACTTGCCAGCCTGCTTCTGCCAGATCTGGAAGTTCTCGATTTCCGTCGGCACAACCTCCGTGCCTTTCAGTGCCTGCGCCGAGAAGTGATGGCGCACCAGCGCGGTGTCCCCGGACATTGTGATGGTCTGGTTTTGCATCTCCAGGGTCTTGAACGCGCTCTTGCCGGTTTCGATATCGGCGATGAAGGCTTTCTTGTCCTGGATCTTGCCGCTGGAGTGGCCGTAGGTGAGGTTGTCGGCGGTCAGGGCGTTCAGTTCGGCGATGTTCTTGTGCAGCATCGCCTGGGTCAGGTGATCGACGGCCTGGGCGACGTCCTGTTCCGCCGGGGCGGCGGCGACGTAACCGCTGAAGAGGCAGACGAGACCGAGCAGCAATCCGGATTTGTTCATGGGTATTCCTTGTTGTTGTAGGTGATGAAAACGACTGGGTAATTTGTCAGTCGTCGTACAACTTAGCAGGAATGGGCCGGCGTTAGAAAGCGTTTGAAGAGCTTGTTGAAAACTATCCGGTCGCGAACAGACGCGCGGGTTTGCCATGACGTGATATTCTTCGCGCCACTTGTTTTGACCCCATTCAGTCTGGCGCGCTTTTCGGCGGGCCAGACAGAACCCCTGTCGCTCAAGTAGCTGAAGCCAATAATGATAAGAAGTCAGTTCAGAAGGGACATATAACTGAGGTCGACGCAGCCTGTCGGCCTTGTGTGCCCACCCGTCAAAATTGAAGTGTGCCGGAACCCGCGACGCTGGCCTGAGTGTCGCGAAAGAGGGGACCTCATACGTACAACAGCGGCGGGCGGAAGGCGTTTTATCATAGGTGCAACAGATGTTTAAGAAAGTGAACACAGCCTTGCTGGGGCTGGCTTTGGCGATGGGGATGTCTTCCGCCAATGCCGAAGAAGCAAAGAAAGTCGACGTCCTGCTGATCGGCGGCGGCATCATGAGCACCACCCTGGGTGTGTGGATCAATGAGCTGGAACCGACCTGGTCGATGGAAATGGTCGAGCGCCTCGACGGCGTCGCCCTGGAAAGTTCCAACGGCTGGAACAACGCCGGTACTGGTCACTCCGCCTTGGCCGAGCTGAACTACACCCCGGAAGACGACAAGGGCAATGTCACCATCCCGAAAGCCGTCGAGATCAACGAAGCGTTCCAGGTCTCCCGTCAATTCTGGGCCTGGCAGGTTCGTCAAGGCGTCCTGAAGGACCCTCGTTCGTTCATCAACACCACTCCGCACATGAGCTTCGTGTGGGGCGATGACAACATCAAGTTCCTGAAAAAGCGCTACGAAGCCCTGCAAGCGAGCCCGCTGTTCGCCGGCATGCAGTACTCCGAAGACCCGGCTGTGATCAAGAAGTGGGTCCCGCTGATGATGGAAGGGCGTGACCCGAACCAGAAAATCGCGGCCACCTGGAGCCCGCTGGGTACCGACATGAACTTCGGCGAAATCACCCGCCAGTTCGCCGGTTACCTGCAGACCAAGCCCAACTTCAACTTGAAGCTGTCCAGCGAAGTGCAGGACATCACCAAGAATGCCGATGGCACCTGGCGCGTCAGCTACAAGAACCTGAAAGACGGCACCAAGACTGAAACCGACGCCAAGTTCGTGTTCATCGGCGCCGGCGGCGGTGCCCTGCACCTGCTGCAGAAGTCCGGTATCGAAGAAGCCAAGGAATACGCTGGCTTCCCGGTAGGCGGCTCGTTCCTGGTGACCGATAACCCGGCCATCGCCGAACAGCACCTGGCCAAGGCTTACGGTAAAGCTTCGGTTGGCGCGCCTCCGATGTCCGTTCCGCACCTGGACACCCGTGTCCTGGACGGCAAGCGCGTCATCCTGTTTGGCCCGTTCGCGACTTTCAGCACCAAGTTCCTGAAAGAAGGTTCGTACCTGGACCTGCTGACCAGCACCACCACCCACAACATCTGGCCTATGACCAAGGTCGGCATCAAGGAATACCCGCTGGTCGAGTACCTGGCCGGTCAACTGATGCTGTCGGATGAAGACCGTCTGAACGCGCTGAAGGAATACTTCCCGAACGCCAAAGCCGAAGACTGGCGCCTGTGGCAAGCCGGCCAGCGCGTGCAAATCATCAAGCGTGATGAAGCCGCTGGCGGCGTGCTGAAACTGGGCACCGAAATCGTTGCTTCCAAAGACGGCTCCATCGCCGGTCTGCTGGGCGCATCCCCAGGCGCGTCGACTGCTGCACCGATCATGCTGAGCGTGCTGCAGAAAGTCTTCAAGGACAAAGTCGCCAGCCCTGAGTGGCAAGCCAAGCTGCACCAGATCGTTCCAAGCTACGGCACCCAGCTGAACAACGATCCAGCCAAAGTGGCTGAAGAGTGGGCTTACACCGCCAAGATCCTGCAACTGCCAACTCCTCCGGTGATTGGCCAGGCTGCAGCTCCAGCGGCGGACGCCTCGGCTGAAAAAGCCCCGGCTCCGAAAGAAAGCGCTGCACGTGACATGGCTCTGTAATCCAGAGGCCTGACACACGAAGCCCACTGAACCGGTGACGGTCAGTGGGCTTTTTTGTGTGCGGGTTTCAGGCCTTGGCGGCCGCCAGATAAGCTCCCAACCGCCGTCCCATCTCTTCGCCCAGCGCCTGCAACCCGCTGAGCGGCCGCACCATTACCTCGAACTCGACGATCTTGCCTTGTTCATCGAAGCGGATCATGTCGATGCCCTTGAGCTCTTTAGCTCCGACTTTGGCGCTGAACTCGAGCACCACATTCATCCCATCGGACGTCGCCAGTTCACGGTGGTATTTGAAGTCTTCGAACACATTGAACACGGTATTGAGGATCATCGAGACCACCGGCGCGCCTGGATAAGGCGTGTGGGCCATGGGCGAGCGGAACACCGCTTTAGGATCGAGCAATTCGGGCAGGGCCTTGAGGTTGCCGGTGCGGATCATCTCGTGCCAGCGGTTCAGGGATTCGGCGGCGTTGGGGTGCAGGTTCAGGTCGGACATGGTTTCACTCCTGTATTTTTGTTGTTCTTGGCGCGGCGCCCATGACTCTAGATCAAAGCGGCGCAATGGAAACCCTCTGTACCGATCTGAATATCGACCCATACGCCAGTCCGATCCATCTGATCCGCTTTTTCCTGTCGAATCTGCATCTGTAACCATCTCAGCCATACGCCCAAAATGGCCCTGCCGTTCGGCCATACGCGACGCGCTTCATTCCGGAGCGCCCGGTGCGCCGGACATTCAGTATTCAGGAGGCCTTCATGGCTAAGATGGCGATTTTCCTCGGCGGCTTTCTTGTGTTGACCATCATGATCGGCGTCCTTGCCACGATTTCTCCGGTCTGACGATCAGCCGTCGAGTTGCGACTTGCAGCGCTGCTCGACGATTTCGGATGGAACCGGATCAGGGCGCTCCGAACAGCATCGTCCAGTAAACCCCTTCATCACTGCGCGCCTCACTGGCAAACCCCGCGCCGACCTGGGTGAACATCGGGTTCATCAGGTTGGCGCAGTGTCCGGGGCTGGCCAGCCAGCCGGCCATGGCCTTGCCCGGTGAGCTTTGTCCGGCGGCGATGTTTTCGCCGATCTGCCGGCCACGGTAGCCGGCTGCACGTGCGCGATCTGCCGGGCCGTCGCCGTCCGGGTCGCGGTGAGCGAAATAGTTGCCGTAGGCCATTGCCTTGCTGTGGCCCTGAGCGGCGGCGCCGAGCGCCGGGTTCCAGCTCAAGGGCCGGGCGGCGGCGAAGCGCTGGCGACCACACATGCGCGGGCGGGCGCGGGCGGCATTGACCTCGGCCAGCAAGGCCTTGCCGACGCTGCGGTTGTCGCCGACGCGGCTGTCGAGCACCGGCCGGGCCAGCACCACTTGCCATTCGCTGCGGGCACGGCTGATGCCGATGTCGGCGTATTGACCGTCGAGCAACGCGCCGCAGTAATCGTCTTGCAGCATTTCGAACGCCTCTTCGGCGTCCTGTGCGCCGACGATTCGGATGCTGCGCACCGCCACGGCGGCATAGCCGGAGTCTTTCAATCGTTCGCGCAATCCACCGCCGTAGCCATAGCCGACCGGCAACGCCAGATTCGACTTCAGCGTCAGCGGCGCCAGCCGTTGGGCCGGGCGCCGGTCACAACGTTGCGGATGGGCGCGGTAGTCGTTGATGGCGGCCACCAGTTGCCGCTCGGCGCCGGCGTGGGCAGAGAGAGAAAACAGGGGAGAAAGGATCAACAGGCACAGCGAAACGAAGCGAGACGAACGTACGGCGTGGCGCATGGGACGCAAAGCTCTGAACAAAGACAGCACTGAAGGAAAGTGAACCGCAGAACGCGGCGCGGGTAGGACTGACCTTTTTGCACTTGGTTCACGAGGCGGCGCCGGGTTTCTACGGCTGCCGACGAAGTGCTCAGCGATTCAACACATCCTGCATCCATTGCAGATATTGCGGCCGTTCGGAAATCGAATTGTGCGTCGCGTTCGCCACCACTTTGAGCGTGGCCACACCGCCGGGAAAGCTGTGCAGCAAGCGTTCGGTGCTGGACCGTGGAATCACCTCGTCATCGCTCGCCGCCAGCAGCAGCGTCGGCACGCGGATGTGCGCCGCGTACTGGCCGGACCGGAAACGATCCTTGAGCAACCACTGCACCGGCACCCACGGGAACTGGCGGGCGGCGATTTCCTCGAGGCTGTTGTAGGGCGTGACCAGAATCAGCCGCTGCACCGGCCGCTGGCTGGCCAGCCGCACCGCGACCCCGGAACCGAGGCTGCGCCCCAGCAGCGCAATCTGCGGATGACTGGCATACACCTGATCGAACAGCGCCAGCGCATCCTCGGCAATTGCCGCTTCGGAGGGCGAACCACCGCTGCCGCCAAAACTCCGGTAATGCAGCAAATACAACGAATAGTCGGCAAACGCCTCGGAAAACTCCTGCAGATTGCGCGAAACATCTTCGGCATTGCCGCCGAAATAGATCAGTGCTTTGGGCCCGGCGCGCTCGCGCACCGTCACGCGAATCTCGGCGTCGGGCATGGCCAGCGTCAACCGCGACTCTGGCGAATCGAGGCTGGCGGGCTGGGGAAAATAGATCAGCGCCCGCTGAAAAACGAACAGCGCCGCGCACAGGATCAGGTACACGGCGAGGATCAACGCGACGAGTGACAACAGGGTTCTGGACATTCGACTAACTTTAATCGGGCGTGCAGGTTGGCTGTCGCAGTGTAGTCCAACGGTGTTGCGGGCTGCGTCAAAACACAAGGTGCAACAGATCCACAGGGCAAGGGCGCCAGCATGAACCACACTGAGGGGTATTCCCGCCGCCGGTTGCTGACACTGGCAGCCGGGGTGTCAGCGGTTTTCACCTTTGACCGGGCGCTGGCCGCCATTACGTCGCCGAACGCCACAGGAGCCCAGACCATGCAGACCCGCGCCATCCCTTCGAGCTCCGAGCCACTGCCGCTGGTGGGGTTGGGCACTTATCGCGGTTTTGACGTCGCCCCCGGGGATCCGGTCTACAAGCAATTGCCGGCGGTGCTCGGCGAGTTGTTCAAAAAGGGTGGAACGGTGATCGACAGCTCGCCCATGTATGGCCGCGCCGAGGAAACCACCGGTGAATTGCTGTCGATCCACGAACCGCGCTCGCCGGCGTTTCTGGCGACCAAGGTCTGGACCCGTGGCCGCGAAGAGGGCATCGCGCAGATGGAGCAGTCGTTCAGCCTGCTGCGCACCGAGCGCATCGACCTGATGCAGATCCACAACCTGCTCGACTGGCAAACCCATCTGCCGACCCTGCGCGAATGGAAAGACCAGGGCCGCATCCGCTACATCGGCATCACTCACTACACGCCGTCGGCCTATGACGAAGTCGAAGCGGTGCTCAAGGCCGAGCCGCTGGACTTCCTGCAAATCAACTACGCACTGGATGATCGCGGGGTCGAGAAGCGTATCCTGCCGCTGTGCCGCGAACGGGGGGTGGCGGTGATCTGCAACCGGCCGTTCGGCGGCGGCGACCTGCTCGCACGGCTCAAAGGTAAACCGCTGCCGGGCTGGGCGGCGCAAGTCGGGGCCAAGAGCTGGCCGCAACTGGCACTGAAGTTTCTGCTGGCGCATCCGGCGGTGACTTGTGTGATTCCCGGCACCCGCAATCCGTTGTACATGGCCGACAATGCCGGCGCCGGGTTCGGGCTGATGCTGACCGATGCGCAGCGTCAGCAGTTGATTGGGCTGGTGAGTTAGCTATCTCCCGGTGTGATTAGCGCACTAGCACCCCATGCTAATGCGCTACCGGTTTCAGATCATCGGGGGCAACGCATCAAGAATCTTGTCCAGGGTAATCGGATACTCCCGCGCCCGCGCGCCCGTGGCGTTATAGATCGCATTCGCCACCGCCGCACTCACGCCGCAAATCCCGAGTTCACCCACCCCCTTGGCTTTCATCGGCGATGAGATCGGGTCGGTTTCATCGAGGAAAATCACTTCCTGATGCGGGATGTCGGCATGCACCGGCACTTCGTAGCCGGCCAGGTCATGGTTGACGAAAAAGCCTTGGCGTTTGTCTACCGCGAGCTCTTCCATCAAGGCCGCGCCGACGCCCATGGTCATGGCACCGATCACCTGGCTGCGGGCTGATTTCGGATTGAGAATCCGCCCGGCGGCGCAGACTGCGAGCATCCGGCGCACGCGGACTTCGCCGGTGGCGGCATCCACCGCGACTTCGACGAAGTGCGCGCCGAAGGTCGATTGCTGGTACTGCTTGGCGAGGTCGGCGAATTCGATGCTGTCCTCGACTTCGATCGCGGCGTGTTTCGCGGCGTCACGCAACGGCACGTTCTGGTTGCCCAGCCGCACGAGGCCGTCGACAAACTGCGCTTCACCCGCGTTCATGCCCAGTTTGGTTGCGACCGCTTCGCGCAGTTTCATGCACGCTGCGTAGACCCCGGCGGTCGAGCAATTGGCGCCGAACTGGCCGCCGGAGCCAGCTGACACCGGGAAATTCGAATCGCCGAGTCGCACCACCACATCGTCCAGGCTGACCCCCATCATTTCCGCTGCAGTCTGGGCAATGATGGTGTAGCTGCCGGTGCCGATGTCGGTCATGTCGGTTTCAACGGTGATCTTGCCGTCGCGCTCCAGTCGTACCCGTGCGCCGGACTTCACCAGCAGGTTGTTGCGAATCGCCGCCGCGACGCCCATGCCGATCAGCCAGCGACCTTCGCGACGGCTGCCGGGCGTCGCATTGCGCTTATCCCAGCCGAAGCGTTCGGCACCGGTTTGCAGGCATTCGATCAGGCGCCGCTGGGAGAACGGCCGCTCGGTTTTCACCGGATCAACCTGGGTGTCGTTGAGGATGCGGAACTGGATCGGATCGAGTTTGAGCTGTTCGGCCATCTCGTCCATGGCGATCTCCAGCGCCATCAGCCCCGGCGTTTCACCGGGCGCGCGCATGGCGTTGCCTTCCGGCAGATCCAACGGCGCCAGGCGCATGGTCACCAAACGATTTTCGGCGGCGTAGAGCAACTGACTCGGCTGCGCTGCAACCTCGACCTTGCCGTCGGCGAGGTTGCCCGACCAGCCTTCATGGGCGATGGCGGTGAGTTTGCCGTCCGCCGTGGCGCCCATGCGAATGCGTTGAATGGTGGCGGGGCGGTGGGTGGTGTTGTTGGCGATCTGCGGACGGGCGAGGGCGACCTTCACTGGCCGGTTCGCCAGCCGTGCGCCAAGGGCGGCGAGGATCGCGTCGGCACGAATGAACAGCTTGCCGCCGAAACCGCCACCAATGTACGGCGAGATCAACCGCACGTTTTCCTTGGGCAGGCCGAGGGTGGCGGCGATGTCGCCGACGCTCCAGGCGATCATCTGGTTGGAAGTCCAGAGCGTCACCTGATCGCCTTTCCAGGCGGCGAGTGTCGCGTGAGGCTCCATCATTGCGTGGGATTGATCCGGCGTGGTGTAGGTCTGGTCGAACTGCACCGGCGCGGCGGCGAAGGCGCTGGCGAAGTCGCCGTGCTTGACGTCCGGCAGATCGTCTTTCGGTTCCACACCCTGATCGCGCACGCTGGCCAGATCAAACTGACCTTTGTCGGCCGCGTATTCGACGTTGACCAACTGCGCGGCGGCCCGCGCCTGTTCGAAGGTTTCGGCGACCACCAGCGCCACAGCCTGGTGATAGTGCTGAACTTGCGGCCCGGCCAGCAGGTGCGCGGCGTTGTATTGGCCTTTGCCGAGCTTGCCGGCGTTGGCGGCGGTGACGATGGTCAGCACCCCCGGCGCGGCGCGGGCAGCCTCCAGATCGATGCGGGTGATGCGACCCTTGGCGATGGCCGAGCCGACCATCACGCCGTAGGCCTGATTTTTCACGGCTTCGTGTTGCTCGTAGGCGTAAGGCGCCTGGCCGCTGGTCTTCAGCGGGCCTTCGATGCGGTCGGTGGGTTTGCCGATGACGTTCAGCTGATCAATCGGGTTGGTCGTGGCGGGCGTGTCGAATTTCATGCTTCGTCCCTCGTTTGGGCCAGCACTGAGGCAATCGTGCGCTCGACCAATGTCACTTTGAACTGGTTGTCAGCGGTGGGCGTGGCGCCGTCGAGCAGTCGCGCGCTGACGGCTTTTGCGCCTTGCGGCAGCAACGCTTCCGCCGCTTCGACCCGCCAGGGTTTCGGCGCGATGCCGCCGACGGCAACGCGACCGCTGCCATCCTTCAGCAGGATCAGGCCGACGGACACCAGGGCGAAGGCGTACGACGAGCGGTCGCGCACCTTGTGATAGACATGGGTGCCGCCCACTGGCGCGGGCAGGGTGACGGCGGTAATCAGCTCGCCCGGCGTCAGGCTGGTTTCGACATTCGGGGTGGTGCCGGGCAATTGATGGAAGTCCGCGATGGCGATGCGTCGAGTGCTGCCATCAGCCTTGATCGTTTCGATCTGAGCATCCAGCGCACGCATCGCAATCGCCATGTCACTCGGATGGGTCGCGATGCAGGCGTCGCTGACACCGATGATGCCAAGTTGTCGACTGACACCGCCAATCGCCGCGCAACCACTGCCGGGATTACGTTTATTGCAGGCCTGATTGGTGTCGTAGAAATACGGGCAGCGCGTGCGCTGGAGCAGATTGCCGGCGGTGGTCGCCATGTTGCGCAACTGGCCCGATGCGCCGGCGAGCAAGGCGCGGGACAGCAGCGCGTAGTCTTTCCGGACGCGGCTGTCGGCGGCCAGATCGGTATTGCGCACCAGTGCGCCGATGCGCAAGCCGCCGTCGTCGGTGGCTTCGATCCGGTCGAGCCCCAGGTGATTGACGTCTATCAGCTGCTGGGGCGTTTCGATGTCGAGTTTCATCAAGTCCAGCAGATTGGTGCCGCCGGCAATGAAACGTGCGCCTTCGATTTGCGCGGCTTGGGCAGCAGCTGCGGCAGGGGAGTCGGCGCGGCTGTAATTGAACGCTCTCATGCTGGCACCTCCGCGACTTCGCTGATGGCTTCGATGATGTTCGAGTAGGCGCCGCACCGGCAGATGTTGCCGCTCATGCGTTCCTGCAATTCGCTGGCGATCAGTTGCGGTGCTTCGGTGAGGCTGGCGCTGGCGTGGCTGGGGATGCCGTCGCGGATTTCCTGGAGCACGGCGACCGCCGAACAGATCTGTCCCGGCGTGCAGTAGCCGCACTGGTAACCGTCATGCTTGATGAACGCCGCCTGCATCGGATGCAGGTGGTCCGGCATGCCGAGGCCTTCGATGGTGGTGACTTTGGCGCCGTCCTGCATCACCGCCAGGGTCAGGCAGGAATTGATTCGCCGGCCATCGACGATCACCGTGCAGGCGCCGCACTGGCCGTGGTCGCAGCCCTTTTTGCTGCCAGTCAGCTGCAGGTGTTCGCGCAGGGCGTCGAGCAGGGTGGTGCGGGTGTCGATCTCCAGCGTCTGCGGCTTGCCGTTGACTTCGATGGTTACTTTGGCCATGGCCGGTTGCTCCAGGCTGGCCGCGTAGGCCTTGAGGTTGATGAAAGGGGGCATCGCGAACGCAGTCGCGGTCACGGCCCCGAGAATCAGGAAACGGCGTCGGGAAATCGCCAACGGCGGATGGTCGTTCATGGCTGGGCTTCCTCTGATCAGGTCGGCAGGTTGCAAATGACCCGCCAAGGCACGCCGGCGTGGTAGCCAGTCTTGGTCTGTTCTAGGAGTGACCGCAGGGGGGAGGAAAAGGTTTTGTCGGATTTTGCTTCAGGCAACGCCATCAAACGGCCACTGGATGGACGGTCTGGACGTGGTTGGCAGGGCGATGAACGGTCATTGGTGGCCAGTGAATCAAAGCCTTTTTCCCCGGTCGTATCTGCGGCAGCGCGCACTGCGCCTTTAAGGTGTGGGCAGCGCTGACTGTTTTCGTCGTCAAGACCTTGGTTTTAGGAAAATCTGAATGAAGCGTGCAACAAGCCTGCTGCTGACTGTTTCCGCCGCCGTACTGCTGGGCGGCTGTGTGGCGGATTTCGATGATGACCATCGCCATGGCCGGCATTACGACCGCGATCATGGCCGTTACTACGATCATGACCGACGCTGGGACGACCGCGACTACGACCGCCGTGACGGGCGTCGCTACTACCGTGACCGGGATGATGATTGATCAAAGCTGAACAGGCAGGTTTTGAGGGAATGGACGCAATAGTGGCGATTCAGTAGCATCGCGGCTTTTCCCGGCCTTTCCCTCAAGGATGAACATGCCAGTCACTTCGCTTCTTCGCCGGTCTTCGGCATTTTTCGGCTTGATGGTGTCCCTCTCGGGGCTTGTCGGTTGCGCGCTGACAGGAACCTATCAGGACGCCACCGGGCCCGACGCCGCCAAGATGCGTTTTGTGGCCAACACTGACAATGCCACCGTCAATTACTTCGACGCCGAGCATTGCGATGGCATGACCACCGGCATCCTGAACAATTTATTTGTCAGAGACAGTCCGCGGCGGGTAGGCATGACCGTGGCGCCTCCAGAGAAGGCCCGTGGTTATCTGGAAGTGAAGTTACCGCCCGAAAAGGAAGTGTTCCTGCAGGTCAATACCCAAGTGGGCTATGGCGTGTGTGGCGCGGTGTTCAGTTTCAGGCCTGAGCGCGCAACGGAGTATGAACTCACCTTCGAACTCAAGGGCAGCCAATGCTCGACATTGATGCAGCGCCTGCAACGGGTTGATGGCAAGGATGTGCGTACACCCGTCACTATCAGGCGCGATGGATTTGCCGCTTGCGAGGGTCGCAACCCGATCTTTCCGAAACCACCCGCGCTGCTGCCCGATACGCCGGAGCGCACGGCAATGATCGACCGGATCATCGACGGGAGTGCTTTCGTACTCATGAAGTCCGGGTCGGATCAAAAGCCTGTAGCAGCCTTTACTCCCGAAAAACTTGATGCGCTGATCAGCGAGCGCAAGGTCAAACTGGGTTTTGACATGCCAGAGGATTACTGGACGTTGTATCGCCAGAACCTGATCGAATTCGGTAATGAGACGGCGGCCGCTCAAGCTCAAACTCTGGAGCGCTCCACCAATGAGTATCGGCAACGTCTGCGCAGCGCTGAAGACAAGCAACTCAGAGAGTGGTCCCGTGCTGACGATTCCTCTGGCAAACCTGGCAACGCAGCGCCGGCCGATCAGGAAAAGTCGATGATTGTGTATTACTTCCAGACGTCCAGAGCCGTGACATTGGAAGCGGTGAACCATCACATGGACCGCATGGCAAAAATGGATGCGCAATACAACGTTTGCACGCGCTATGCCGAGTGCTGGAAACGCTGATGGGTCAGGCACATCCAGTGCAATGGACTGGCCTGTTCCAGTCGGCGTGTTCAGTGATGCGAATTAAAAATGAGCGCTCGCCCGGACGCTGGATCGCGCAGGCACTGAGGCCTCGATGTCCAGCAAATGGGTGGCGAGAATGTCGCTCAGAAAACGGAACTGATCGTTGAGGCCCACCACTTCATTGCTGAAATGATTGCTGGCGGCGGGCATCAACAGATCTTCAAAAGCTTCGTCGAACACCAGCGCTTGTGTCTTGCGCGACACGGCGTGCTGATCGTAGTAGTTGCTGCCGAAGACCGGGAAACTCACGGCGAGGGTGACGGTATTGATCATGATGTGAACTCCTCGTGCTGTGTGTTTCGGATGGGTTAATCGTGCCTTTGGCGAGCGGTCGGCGGAAGGCAATCGTCGCAATGGTGAATATCGACGCCATTGATGGTTGGACTGATGCAGCCCTGACCAGCGGATAAACGGCGCACCGCACGCACCTATACTCATGTCATCTCCCCCGGATTCTTCAGGTATCCTGCCCGAAGAACAGATAAGGACCGCCACCGTGAACCTGCGTGCGCTGCTCGTCGCAGCACTGGTGTTGCTGGCCGGCTGCGCCACCACGGCGCGGGCCCCGGTGAGCGCGCCGGCGGTGGTGGTCTCGCCGGCCACCTGGCAGCAGATCGACCGGGAAATCGTCAACGCCTCCCGGCAGGCCACCGAGCAGGTCAAGGTGTTCGCCCGTGGTTCGATGGAACATTGGCGCATTCGGGTCTATGAGCAAACTGAAGAAAATTTCATCCCGTGGTTCAGCAGCTACTGGACCCAGGAATGGCTGTCGATGAAGGTCAGCTGGTACACGATCAGTGCCAGCGGCGAGCAGGACACTTCGGCCAAGCGACTGGCGGATTACCTGCTGGAGCAATATCAGGAACGCGTGCTGGCGCCGGTGGCGGTGGAGATCGACCCGGACGCGATCCTCGGCCAATCCACCGCGTTTTACGCGCAACTGATGGCGCAGCAGATGCCGGTCATCGCCCAGCGCCACGGCGTGCCCATTGCCCAGCTCAACGGGCGATTGCAGAAAATCCCCGCCATCGCCCTTGGTCCGCCGCCGGCGCGGGACGCCTCGCTGTACCAGGTTGTCAGCACTGAGCCGTTGAACACGCTGCCGGCCTACGCCGCGTTGATCGACAAGATCCACACTGATGGCGGCTCGAAAGGCGTGGCCTCGACTGAATCGGCCATGGCGCCGGTGGCCAAGCGCGCCAGCCAGCGCATGGAGGCGGAAATGGCCCCGCGCGGCGCTGCCAGCGCGGTGGCGGCAGCGGCAGGCAAACTGGCCGGGGCGCTGATTTCGGTCGGCGTGGCGGGCGTGCGCGCAATCATTCAGGCCAACGACCGCCCGGACAGTGAAGCGCTGATCCGCAGCAGCCTGGGCAACACCTTCGACAAGGCCTGGCTGAAACTGGTGCAAAACCCGACCACCGGCGTGATGGCCGGCACGCTGCACATGGCGGCGCAGGTCGAGGGTAATCTGGGCGGGCGAGATGAACCGTCGGTCGGGTTGGGCGTCAACCGTGTCGAATGGCGGTCGCCCGAGTCGACTACCCAGCAGATCGAACCCACCCTGCAAGGAGAATGATCATGGCTTACATCGATGTTTTCGTGGCGCCCGTGCCGAATGCCAACCGGGAACAGTACAAAAAACACTGCGAAATCGCCGCGAAGCTGTTCAAGGAATACGGCGCGCTGGAGGTGATTCAGGGCTGGGGCGATGACGTGCCGGACGGCAAGGTCACCTCTTTCCCGATGGCAGTGAAACTCAAGGAAGGCGAAACCGTATCCGCCGGCTGGCTGGTCTGGCCGGACAAGGCCACCCGCGACACCGGCATGGCGAAAATGATGGAAGACCCGCGCATGCAACCGGACGCCAATCCGATGCCGTTTGATGGGCAGCGGATGATCTTCGGTGGCTTCAAGGACATTCTCGAGCCTTGATGCCGCGTTGCCGGGTCACTCCGCCGACGGGGTGATCCGGCAGCCTTTGCGGTTGCGAATCTGCTCGTCCGTCGGCCGCTCGCGGACGAATTCGAAACGCGGCTCTCCTTCGCTGTAATGCACCAGCCAGCCCCATTCCAGTTCGCTCTCATCCTGTCCGGGATTCGGCGGTCGGGCCCACCAGGGTTCTTTGCTGAGGATCTCGCGCATGACGTCCTCCGGTTGATGGCAATCGTTGAACTATAAACCCCATGCCGAGAGTCGCCAGAAACGGGCGTGTAGAATCCAGGGATCTCGACGAACGAAGGAGCGGGGCCATGACGGACGAAACGCGCGGGGATCAACCGGTCAAGCGGCTGTTTTTCGCCCTGGACTGCCCGCCGGCGCAGCGCAAGGCGATTGCCCAGTGGCGCAGCGAACTGGGTTTGCGTACCGGCAAGCCGGTGCCGGCCGACAACTTTCACCTGACGCTGCTGTTTCTCGGCGCGGTGCCGTTGGCGCAGATTGGCGAAGTCTGCGAGGCGGCGGCGAAGGTGCGAACACCGGGGGAGGGGCTGAGGATTTCGCTGGATCGGTTGCAGGTCTGGCGCCGTGCCGGGGTGTTGTCGCTGGCGCCGGAGCAGGCACCGCAGGGATTGCTGCGGCTGGTGTATGCACTGGAGCAGGCGATGTTGCCGTTCGGGTTTGAAGAGGCGACGCGCGAGTATCGTCCGCACCTGACACTGGCCCGGGACTATCGGGCGCCGGAACCGGAATCCGCCACGCCGCCGGAGTTCTTCCTGCGGGCCGAACGCTTTGCGCTGTTCGAATCCCACAAGGGTCGCTACCGCTCGCTGGCCGACTGGCCACTGATCTGAGCCACAAAAAAAGGCGCCCGAGGGCGCCTGAATTCACCTGAACCGAGGAGAGCCAGGTGAGGCCGTTCAGAGCAGGGGGCAGCGGTGGTAAGGCGCTGCATGAACGGAAATCGATGTGTGTTTATTTGCCGAGTTTCACGCGGGTCCAGCCCCGGGTCATGATCCGCTGGGTGGCAATCGGTTGATCCGGCACCGCATACAGTGTCGCCATCACTTCCTGCGACGGGTACGAGCCCGGATCGTTGCGGATCGCTTCGTCCACCAGCGGCGTCGCCGCTGCGTTGGCGTTGCTGTAGCCGTTGCTGTTGGTGATCTCGGCGATGATGTCCGGGCGCATCAGGAAGTCCATGAACAGGTAGGCGTTCTCAACGTTCGCTGCATCGCGCGGGATGGCGACCATGTCGTAGAAGCTGCCGGCACCTTCCTTGGGAATGCTGTAGTCGATCACGACGTTGTTGCCCGATTCAACCGCGCGGGCCTTGGCCTGCAATACATCACCGGAGTAACCGACTGCCACGCAGATGTTGCCGTTGGCCAGGTCCGAAATGTATTTCGAAGAGTGGAAATACGCCACGTTCGGGCGAATCTTCATGAACAGCGCCTCGGCTTCCTTGATGTGCGCGGCGTCCTTGTCGCTCACCGGATAGCCCAGGTAGTGCAGGGCGGCCGGGATCATTTCGGTGGGCGAGTCGAGGAAGCTGATACCGCAGGCCTTGAGCTTCTCGGCGTTCTCCGGTTTGAACAGCAGGTCCCAGGAATTGGTCGGCGCATTCTTGCCGAGCACTTCCTTGACCTTGTCCGGGTTGAAGCCGATGCCGATCGAACCCCACATGTACGGGAACGCGTGGGCGTTGTCCGGATCACTGGCGGAGGCGTTTTTCAGCAGCACCGGGTTGAGGTTTTTCCAGTTTGGCAGTTTCGATTTGTCCAGGGTCTGATAGACCCCGGCCTTGATCTGCTTGGCCAGGAAACTGTTGGACGGCACCACGATGTCGTAGCCGGATTTACCCGCGAGCAGACGCGCCTCAAGGGTTTCATTGCTGTCGAACACGTCGTAGGTCACGCGGATGCCGGTCTCGTCCTCGAACTTCTTGACGGTGTCCGGGGCGATGTAATCCGACCAGTTGTAAACGCGCAGCACCTTGTCGTTGGCCTGGGCGCCCGTGGCGATTGCGCCCAATAAGGACAGTGTCAGCAGAGTCCTGCCAAACATTTTCATCGGTGAAACTCCATTCTTTTTATTCAGAAGCTTTTAAGCAAAAGCGCAAAGCCGTAAAACGCGACGGCCTCAGGCCGTCGCTGCTACTCGTTGAGGTTGCGGTTGCTGCCACGATTCGTTGGCGGTCTGATCCATCGCTTCCTGAATCGCCCGCTTGCGGTTGGCTTCTGCCTTGCGGCCGAAGTACCAGACCAGGAAGGTCACCAGCGACACCGCCAGCAGAATCAGGCTGGCCACGGCGTTGATCTCGGGCTTCACACCCAGACGCACGGCCGAGAAGACTTCCATCGGCAGGGTGGTGGAGCCAGGGCCCGACACGAAGCTCGCCAGCACCAGGTCGTCCAGCGACAGGGCGAACGACATCATGCCGCCCGCTGCGAGCGACGGCGCGATCATCGGGATGGTGATCAGGAAAAACACTTTGAACGGTTTCGCGCCCAGATCCATCGCCGCTTCTTCGATCGACAGGTCCAACTCGCGCAAGCGGGCGGAGACTACCACCGCCACATAAGCGGCACAAAACGTGGTGTGGGCGATCCAGATCGTGACGATGCCACGCTCCTGCGGCCAGCCGATCAGTTGCGCCATCGCCACGAACAGCAGCAATAGCGAGAGACCGGTGATCACCTCAGGCATCACCAGCGGCGCGGTGACCAGACCACCGAACAGCGTACGACCCTTGAAGCGGGTCACGCGGGTCAGCACGAACGCAGCGAGGGTGCCCAACGCTACGGCGGCAATCGCGGTGTAGCAGGCGATTTCCAGCGAGCGCACCACCGAGCCCATCAGTTGGGTGTTGTCGAGCAGGCCGACGTACCACTTCACCGACCAGCCGCCCCAGACCGTCACCAGTTTGGAGGCGTTGAACGAGTAGATCACCAGAATCAGCATCGGCAGATAGATGAACATCAGGCCGAAGATCAGCATGAACTTTGAAAATCCGAAGCGTTTCATCCCCGTCCCTCCATCTCTTTGGCCTGGCTGCGGTTGAACAGCAGGATCGGCACAATCAGGATCAACAGCATCACCACCGCCAGAGCAGACGCCACCGGCCAGTCGCGGTTATTGAAGAACTCTTGCCACAGCACGCGACCGATCATCAGGGTCTCCGGGCCGCCCAGCAGTTCCGGAATCACGAACTCGCCCACCACCGGAATGAACACCAGCATGCAGCCGGCGATGATGCCGTTCTTGGCCAGCGGCACGGTGATTTTCCAGAAGTTGTTGAAGTTGCTCGAACCCAGATCCTGCGCGGCTTCCAGCAGGCTGCCGTCGTGCTTCACCAGGTTGGCGTAGAGCGGTAGCACCATGAATGGCAGGTAGGCATACACGACCCCAATGTAGACCGCCGTGTTGGTGTTGAGGATCTCGATCGGGTGATCGGTGAGCCCGGTCCACATCAAAAATGCGTTAAGCAGACCGTTGTTGCTGAGGATGCCCATCCACGCGTAAACGCGGATCAGGATCGCGGTCCAGGTCGGCATCATGATCAACAGCAGCAGGACGTTTTGCGCTTCCTTGCTGGCCTTGGTGATCGCGTAGGCCATCGGGAAACCGATCACCAGGCACATCATCGTGCTCAGTGCCGCGACCTTCAGCGAACCGAGGTAGGCCGACAGGTACAGCTCGTCCTCGCCAAGCATGGTGTAGTTGCCGATGTTCAGCAGCAGCTGGAATTTCTGTTCGGCGTAGGTGTAGATCTCCGAGTACGGCGGGATCGACAGCGCGGCTTCCGAGAAGCTGATCTTCATCACCAGGAAGAACGGCAGCATGAAGAACAGGAACAGCCAGATGAACGGAATGCCGATGACGAACTTTCGCCCGCTGGGCACCAGGCGCAGGAATTGCTGATTGAAGGTTCTCATGAGCGCAGTACCACGCCGCTGTCGTCTTCCCACCAGACGTAGACCTTGTCGTCCCAGGTCGGCCGCGCGCCACGACGTTCGGCGTTGGCCATGAACGACTGGACGATCTTGCCGCTCGGCAACTCGACGTAGAACACCGAGTGACCGCCGAGGTAGGCGATGTCATGCACCTTGCCTTCGGACCAGTTGTAGCGGGTCTCCGGCTTGATCGTGCTGACCAGCATTTTTTCCGGGCGGATCGCGTAGGTGATCGACTTGTCCTGCACCGACGTGCTGACGCCATGACCGACGTAGATCTTTTGCTGCAAGTCCGGACTGTGAATGATCGCGTGACCTTCAAGGTCCTCGACCACGGTGCCGTCGAAGGCGTTCACGTTGCCGATGAATTCGCAGACCATGCGACTGACCGGCGCTTCATAGATGTCGACCGGGCTGCCGATCTGGGCGATCCAGCCCAGGTGCATGATCGCGATGCGTTCGGCCATGGTCATGGCCTCTTCCTGGTCGTGGGTCACCATCACGCAGGTCACGCCGACGCGCTCGATGATTTCCACCAGTTCCAGCTGCATTTGCGAACGCAGCTTTTTATCCAGCGCGCCCATCGGTTCGTCGAGCAGCAACAGTTTCGGCCGCTTGGCCAGGGAGCGGGCGAGGGCCACGCGCTGACGCTGACCGCCGGACAGTTGATGCGGGCGACGCTTGGCGTATTGGGTCATATGGACGAGGCGCAGCATTTCTTCGACGCGAGCGTCGATTTCGCTGGCCGGCAAACGGTCCTGCTTGAGGCCGAAGGCGATGTTCTGCGCCACGGTCATGTGCGGGAACAGGGCGTAGGACTGGAACATCATGTTGATCGGCCGCTCGTACGGCGGCATGTCGGTGATGTCGACACCGTCGAGCAGAATGCGTCCTTCAGTCGGCCGTTCGAAACCGGCGAGCATGCGCAGCAGGGTCGATTTGCCCGAGCCGGAGCCGCCGAGCAGGGCAAAGATTTCGCCCTGATGGATCTCCAGGGACACATCGTCCACCGCCGTGGTTTCGTCGAACTTCTTGGTGACTCGATCGACCTTCACCAGAACCTTTTTCGGTTGCTGATGACCTTCAAGAGCCTTCCTGTAAGTGCTGGAGGCGTTTGCCATGTGAAACTCCCAACAGGTTTCAGTCGCCGGGCCAACGCGGCCTGGCTTAAGAGTGGATTGCAGACCCGCACCGTGCGGGTTGTTCGGCGCCGCCGTCCTGGCTGCCGGGTGGTGCTTTTTGTTTTCGCGGTGTGTTGCTGATCGCGGATGACGGATGCGCAAACGCGCAGCCGCCGACCCCGCGGGGGCAGTAAATGGTTTTGCAATCGTTGGGTGGCGTCAGCGCTGGTTGCGTCGCGCCGCACGCTGGCGGCAAGCCTCGCCGAACGCCTGGAAAATCCGCAGGTAGTTCGGGTTGTCCAGCACTTGCCATTCCGGGTGCCATTGCACGCCGAGGGCGAAGGTCGGGCTGTGCTCCACCGAGACCGCCTCGATCAGGCCGTCCGGCGCCAAGGCTTCGGCGCGCAGGCCGGGAGCGAGGCGGTCGATGCCCTGACTGTGAATCGAGTTGACCTGGAATTCACCCGGCAGCTCCAGCGCTTCGAACACGCCGCCGGCCAGCACCGTCACGGCATGGGCCGGGGCGTACTGTACGGCGACATCCGGGCTGTCGGCTTCGCGGTGATCGAGCATGCCCGGCAACTCATGCACCTTCTGGTGCAGGCTGCCGCCGAACGCCACGTTCATTTCCTGGAAACCCCGGCAGATGCCGAGTACCGGAACGCCCGCCGCGATGGCTGCACGCAATAAAGGAAGGGTAGTGGCATCCCGCGCCGGATCATGATCCGTGCCGGGAGCGCTGTCCGGGCCCTGATAGTGGAAAGGTTCCACGTTGGACGGCGAGCCGGTCAGCAACAGACCGTCGAGCTGACCCAGCAGGTCATCGATTTCAGTCAGTTGGCCAAGGGAAGGAATGACGACGGGCAACCCCAGCGCCGCAACGCTGACAGCGCGAACGTACTTGTCGCCGCTGATGTGATAGGGGTGCAGGCCAATCTGTTTGACGCACGCAGTAACGCCGATCAATGGCTTGAATGCCATTTTTATTCACCTCGAAGTTTGACACTTGAACGAGCTTTTCCGGAGCTTAGCCTCGTTGATTTTAATTAACAACTCCCATGTAAAAAATTCTAAACGCCGTTCATCAAATCTTCATGATCCGCGGGCCTCTGGCGCCTGCATTGGCACGAGAGTGTTAAAAAAAGCCCGAAAAATAAACGCTGAGCGGCCCTGTGTTCGCTATTGACTTCACTTTGCCGTTCGGGTTGACTGGCTCGGCGAAACAGCAGTGAACATAATAATTAACAGCTAAATAGGTGCATCATGTCGGTCCCTCTGCGTGCCGTTCAACTCAACGAAGCAAACGCATTCCTTAAGAAACATCCTGAGGTTTTGTACGTCGACCTTCTGATTGCAGACATGAACGGTGTGGTGCGCGGCAAGCGCATCGAGCGCACCAGTCTTCACAAGGTTTACGAGAAAGGCATCAACCTGCCGGCCTCGCTCTTTGCCCTCGACATCAACGGCTCCACGGTGGAAAGCACCGGCCTGGGCCTGGACATCGGCGACGCCGACCGTATCTGCTACCCGATCCCTGGCACCCTGAGCATCGAGCCCTGGCAGAAGCGCCCGACCGCACAACTGCTGATGACCATGCACGAACTGGAAGGCGAGCCGTTCTTTGCCGACCCGCGTGAAGTGCTGGCCAACGTGGTGCGCAAGTTCGACGCATTGGGCCTGACCATTTGCGCCGCGTTCGAACTCGAGTTCTACCTGATTGACCAGGACAACGTGAACGGCCGTCCGCAATCGCCGCGTTCGCCGGTTTCGGGCAAGCGTCCGGTGTCGACCCAGGTCTATCTGATCGACGACCTCGACGAGTATGTCGACTGCCTGCAAGACATCCTCGAAGGCGCGAAAGAGCAGGGCATTCCTGCCGACGCCATCGTCAAGGAAAGCGCCCCGGCGCAATTCGAAGTCAACCTGCATCACGTGTCTGACCCGATCAAGGCGTGCGACTACGCCGTCCTGCTCAAGCGTCTGGTGAAGAACATCGCCTACGACCACGAGATGGACACCACCTTCATGGCCAAGCCGTATCCGGGCCAGGCGGGCAACGGTCTGCACGTGCACATTTCGATTCTGGACAAAGAAGGCAATAACATCTTCGCCAGCGAGGATCCCGAGCAGAACGCCGCGCTACGCCACGCGATCGGCGGTGTGCTGGAGACCCTACCTGCGCAAATGGCCTTCCTGTGCCCGAACGTCAACTCGTACCGCCGCTTCGGCGCGCAGTTTTATGTGCCGAACTCGCCGAGCTGGGGTATCGACAACCGCACCGTGGCCGTCCGCGTTCCGACCGGTTCGCCGGATGCCGTGCGCATCGAACATCGCGTGGCCGGTGCCGACGCCAACCCGTACCTGCTGATGGCTTCCGTGCTGGCCGGTATCCACCACGGCCTGACCAACGAAATCGAGCCGGGCGCCCCGGTCGAAGGCAACAGCTACGAGCAGAACGAACAGAGCCTGCCGAACAACCTGCGCGACGCCCTGCGTGAGCTGGACGACAGCGAAGTCATGGCCCGCTACATCGACCCGATGTACATCGACGTATTTGTCGCGTGCAAGGAAAGCGAGCTGGCCGAGTTCGAAAACTCGATCTCTGACCTTGAGTACAACTGGTATCTGCATACGGTGTGATTCTGAAAAGCCCCTCACCCTAACCCTCTCCCCGAGGGAGAGGGGACTGACCGAGTTGTCTCGGGATTTCCGGCGACCTGACCGATCCAATCGATTATGGATTCGGAAGAGATGTTTCAGGTCGGCGGAGCTCTCCAGCATTCCCCGGTCGGTCCCCTCTCCCCCCGGGAGAGGGCTAGGGTGAGGGCAGCCATCTCAAGCCGAACACACACACACCAGACACCCCCAAATTCCCCCGCGTCGAGCCACCACCATGACAACGACCCGCAACGACTGGGAACAACGCTTCCAGTCCCTGACCCTCGAATCCCGCGCCTTCATCAATGGCGAATACCGCCCGGCCATCAGCGGCGAGACCTTCGAATGCCTGAGCCCCGTCGACGGCCGTTTCCTGGCCTCCGTGGCCAGCACCGATGAAGCCGACGCCAACCTCGCCGTTGAAGCTGCGCGCCAATCCTTCAACGCCGGCGTGTGGGCCAACAAGGCCCCGGCCGAGCGCAAGCGCATCCTGATTCGCTTCGCCGATCTGATCCTGCAACACCAGGAAGAACTGGCGCTGCTCGAAACCCTCGACATGGGCAAACCGATCAGCGACTCGATGAGCATCGACATCCCGGCGACCGCCAACGCGATCCGCTGGAGCGCCGAAGCGATCGACAAGATCTACGACGAAGTCGCCGCCACCCCGCACGACCAACTCGGTCTGGTCACTCGCGAACCATCGGGCGTGGTTGCTGCGATCGTGCCGTGGAACTTCCCGCTGATCATGGCCAGCTGGAAATTCGCCCCGGCGCTGGCGGCGGGTAACTCGTTCATCCTCAAGCCTTCGGAAAAATCCCCGCTGACCGCGATCCGCATCGCGCAACTGGCGCTGGACGCGGGCATTCCGAAAGGCGTGTTCAACGTCCTGCCAGGCTTCGGCCACACCGTCGGCAAGGCGCTGGCGCTGCACATGGACGTCGACGTGCTGGCCTTCACCGGCTCCACCGCGATTGCCAAGCAACTGATGATTTATGCCGGCCAAAGCAATATGAAACGCGTCTGGCTCGAAGCAGGGGGCAAGAGCCCGAACGTGGTGTTTGCCGACGCTCCGGACTTGCGCGCGGCAGCACAAGCGGCGGCCGGCGCCATTGCGTTCAACCAGGGCGAAGTCTGCACCGCCGGCTCGCGCCTGCTGGTGGAGCGTTCGATCCGCGAGCAATTTATCCCGCTGCTGGTGGAAGCGCTGCAAGCGTGGAAACCGGGGCACGCCCTGGATCCGGCGACCACTGTCGGCGCCGTGGTCGATCAGCGTCAACTGGACAACGTGCTGCGCTATATCAGCATCGGTCGGGAGCAGGGTGCCGAGCTGATCGCCGGCGGCCGACGCACCCTCGAAGACACCGGCGGCACCTACATCGAGCCGACGATTTTTGACGGCGTGACCAACGCCATGACCATCGCCAAGGAAGAAATCTTCGGCCCGGTGCTGTCGCTGATCACCTTCGACACCGTCGAGGAAGCGCTGCACATCGCCAACGACAGCATCTTCGGCCTGGCCGCCGGGGTCTGGACCAGCAATCTGAGCAAGGCCCACACCTTCGCCCGTGGCCTGCGCGCCGGCAGCGTGTGGGTCAACCAGTACGACGGCGGCGACATGACCGCGCCGTTCGGTGGCTTCAAACAGTCGGGCAACGGTCGCGACAAATCGCTGCACGCGTTCGACAAGTACACCGAGCTGAAAGCGACCTGGATCAAGCTCTAATTCTATTTACAACGGTGGACGCCGGTTTTTCCGGCGTCCCTCGGAGAACAATAATGAAACAACAACACGTCAACAGTTATTACGCCGCCACCCGCAACGAAGTCATCGACTTCCCGACGCTTGAAGAGTCGGTGGAGTGCGATGTCTGCATCATCGGCGCCGGCTACACCGGCCTGTCCTCGGCACTGTTCCTGAGCGAAGCCGGCTACAAGGTGACGGTGCTGGAAGCGGCGAAAGTCGGCTACGGCGCCAGCGGTCGCAACGGCGGCCAACTGGTCAACTCCTACAGCCGCGACGTCGACGTGATCGAAGAGCGCTACGGCGACAAGACCGCCGAAATCCTCGGCAGCATGATCTTCGAAGGCGCCGACATCATCCGTTCGCGCATCAAGGAATACGACATCAAATGCGACTACCGCCCGGGCGGCATTTTCGCAGCGATGAACAACAAACAGCTCAAGGGCCTGGCCGAGCAAAAACGTAGCTGGGAACGTTACGGCAATAAGAACCTGAAGATGCTCGACGCTGCGGACATCCGCCGCGAAGTCGGCTCCGACGCCTACGTCGGTGGCCTGCTGGACATGCAGGGCGGCCACATTCACCCGCTGAACCTGGCCCTCGGTGAAGCCGCGGCCATCGTGCGTCTGGGCGGCAAGATCTACGAGCAGTCCGCTGCGGTGGAAATCAAGTATGGCGAGCCCAACGTCGTGCGCACCGCCCAAGGCCAGGTCCGCGCCAAGTACCTGCTGATCGCCGGAAACGCCTACCTGCCGCAAGGCCTCGACAACCGCGTGACCGCCAAGAGCATGCCGTGCGGCTCGCAGATCTGCGTCACCGAACCGTTGACCGAGAAACAGGCCCGCAGCCTGATCACCAACAACTATTGCGTCGAGGACTGCAACTACCTGCTCGACTACTACCGCCTCACCGCCGACAACCGTCTGCTCTACGGCGGCGGCGTGGTCTACGGCGCCCGCGAACCGGACGACATCGAAACCCTGATCCGCCCGAAGATCCTCAAGACCTTCCCGCAGCTCAAAGACGTGAAAATCGATTACCGCTGGACCGGCAACTTCCTGCTGACCATGTCGCGCATGCCGCAATTCGGCCGCATCGAGAAAAACGCCTACTACATGCAGGGCTACAGCGGCCACGGCGTCACGTGCTCGCACCTGGCCGGCAAACTGATCTCGGAAATGATCCGCGGCGACGCCGAACGCTTCGACGCCTTCGCCTCCCTGCCACACATGCCGATGATCGGCGGCCGTACCTTCTCGGCCCCGCTGACCGCCCTCGGCGCCGTGTACTACTCGCTGCGCGACCGTTTCGGCATTTGATTAACCTCGCCGGTGGCCCCCCCAAAAAAGGGCGCCGCCGGCTTTTTCTTGTGCCGTCCATCGAACCTGCTGAGCAACACCGACAAACGTGATTTAATAGCCGCCTTTCACGGTTCCGGGACACGGGAGCAACGTGATCCGCGCGCCTTGCGCGGCACCCGCCACCCACCCCCATCGCCCTTAAGTCGTTCTCACATAAGGCTGTCATGGATACGGGTTCTCGACTCAAACTAGTACGCGAAAGCTACAAACTCTCCCAGCGCGAGCTGGCCCGGCGTAGCGGCGTGACCAATGCCACCATCTCCCTGATCGAACAGAATCGTGTCAGTCCTTCCGTCAGCTCACTGAAAAAGCTGCTCGAAGGCATCCCGATGTCCCTGGCCGACTTCTTCACCTTCGACCAGCCGCCCCGCGAACACCAATACGTCTTCCGCGCCAACGAACAACCCGACCTCGGCCGCCACGGCCTGCGCCTGCTGCTGATCGGCGCCTCGGTCCCCAGCCGCCAGATGCGCTTGCTGCGCGAGCAATACGCACCGGGCGCGAGTTCCGGGGAAGAGCCGATTGTTCACGCGGAAGGTGAGGAGTGTGGGTTGGTGACGCGCGGCACCGTGGAGTTGACGGTGGACGGGCAGGTGAGTGTGTTGAGTGCGGGGGATGGGTATTACTTCCCGACGACGCTTCCGCACAAGTTCCGGAATATCGGGGCGGATGAGGCGGAGATTATTAGTGCGAATACGCCGGCGAATTTTTAGCGTGCAGCCGTAGTTGATTCAGTATTTTTAATGGAAGGCGTTTCTCGAGTGAAACGCCTTCCAGTTGTGAGCGCTATTTTTCGACTGTGGTGGAGGGAGTGGAGACTACTTTGACTTCAAGAGCTCCTAACTGCGTCAGGTTTGAGTCGAGTATTCCAAGAAAGTTGATAACGTGCTGCCCATAGATTTCAGTCGCTCTCTGTGAGTTTGTTTTTGCCTCGTTAGTTTCTTTCATGACTGAGCCAAGATTATCAAATACGCTGCTTTTGTTATTGAAGAACTTGGTTGCTTCCCCTTGTAGTACAACGGTTGACGCATTTGCTCTAAAGGCTTCGCCCCAGGCTAGCATCAAGCTGCTTTCTTGACCGCGACTCTCTTTTGATTGGCTGTCAGTTGGGTTAAGTTCGAAATTTGCAAGCAATAAAAGTTGTTGTGCTGTTGCTTTTCCATAATACCGACTAACTTTGAAGTAAAGGACTATAAGGTTTTTGTGCCAGTCTCGTTCAAAGGTCGAGAATTTTGTGAAGGCCTCGGAGGCCAGGAAATCATCCCAGCCTTTCTCGGATTTTCTCGCCGCATCATTAAAACGTTGAAGCTCTTCATAGCTTTTTATAAGAAGTTGTGTCGTTTCTTGTGCAGTTTGCTGAGCACCATCTACAAACCGTTGCCGATCAGATCGTTCGTTGGCTTTCGCTGATTCTGACGCAGTGTAATACGCGCCCAGGGATGCTGTGACTATCGCAGTCAGTATGGAGGTTGCCAGGTTTAAGGAAATAGTATTCATGATGTTTGAATCGGAATTGTTTTTGGTCAGCTGCATATTGGGTTTGGATCTATGCGGGAAAGTTTGGGTTTTAAACTATCTAAATGATGAGTTTCGTAGTTGATTACGTGATCGCTACCCTGCGTCGTTCAATCACTCTAAATACATCGCGCACGTCCTGAACCAGGATTCTGGCTGTAGTGGTAACTATGTTGATGTCTTGTTCGGCGTGGTCTGGGAGGTGGATGCAGGCCATGAGGTCGAGGTATTTGAGCACTGCGCTCAAGCGTTCGCTGGCGCAGGCGTGGAGGTCACTCAGTGGCGCGTCGGCATCGATGAACAGAACGGGGTGGTCAGTGGCGGGGTGGGACATTGGGGCGTAGTTGCACTGCGGTGACTTACTTGTCATGGGTAAAAATCCTTAGCTCAGAAATTAATAATCACCGCTCGCTGCGAAACGAGTTGGGTGGCAGTTATGCGCGGGTTCGCAGACCGAGGAGCTAAGACCCGGCAGACCCGAAGGTCTCCCACGCACAACCGCCATGAAAATGAAGCACAGGCAAGTAGCCGGGCCGCATTGTGCCGGGTGTGGACTTAGCTCGCTAGGGCTGCGAAACCCTATCGCCAAATTCGTTCAGCGACAGACCCACTCTAGGTACCGATTCCCATCGTCGCAATCAGACTGTAGGACGTGAAATCACCACGTGTGGCCAGCGGTTTTGCTCCCGTTCGGTGGCGTAACGCGCGTAAATCAAAGGCTGCGGTGTATCAGGGAAAAATGACTTGCTCGGTTTCGGCCCGCTTCGCAGCCCCACAAGAACAAGCTCCCTCACCACGCGGAGCAATTTCCTACGGCGTTTTCAGATCAAAAAACTCATCACACATTCCAGTCCCGGAACTTTCCCCAAAACCGATGTCAATTTGATGGCGTGTCGCGACGCTCATTCATCGGCTCAAGCAGTGCCAGGCTGGTTCCTGGTCAACCATGGAAGTGTGTGATGAGACTATTACTCGCAATGTTGTTGATGTTCAGCGGCTACAGCTTTGCCAGTTGCGGCAACATTGATGACCACGATCAGCGTGCCTATTGCAATGCAAGGGAGAGCGGCAGCAGTTGCGGCAACATCGACAATCACGATTTGCGGGCGGCATGTAACGCGGAGATGGGCGGCAGTTCCTGCGGCAACATTGACGACCATGACCAGCGCGCCTACTGCAACGCCAAACAGAGCGGCAGCAGTTGCGGCAACATCGATGATCATGACCTGCGTGCGCGGTGCAACGCGGAGCAGGGTGGCAGTTCCTGCGGCAACATCGATGACCATGACCAGCGTGCCTACTGCAATGCCACAACGGGCGGCAGCAGTTGCGGGAACATCGACAATCATGATTTGCGCGCGCGGTGTGAGGCCATGAAGCGCTGATCTGGTTTTGATTGCTTTACCCAATGCCAGGCTGTTTCCCGGCAAGCTCAAGGAAGTGTGAGATGAAACTGATTCTTGCGATGTTGTTGCTGTTCAGCAGTTACACGTATGCCAGTTGCTCCGGTATTCAGGATTCCGATCAGCGCAACTATTGTCAGGCTTTGCAGGAGGGCAGCACGTGTGGGGCCATTCACGATCGTGACCTGAAGGCCTCCTGCGAGGCGCAGAAGGGCAGTACTTGCGGTGGCATCTATGATCATGATTTGCGCAACTATTGTGAGGCCATGAAGGGAAGCACCTGCGGAAGTATCAATAATTCGGATTTGCGCGCAGCGTGTGAGGCTGAAAAAGGCAGTACCTGTGCGCCCATCAATGACCACGATCAGCGAGCATTCTGCGAGGCTAAAAAGGGCAGCACCTGCGCAGGGATCAATAATTCGGATCTACGCAATCAATGTGAAGCCATGAAACGCTGATCCATCGGCCTCATTCCAAACGCAAAAAGGGACACCCAACGGGGTTCCTTTTTTATGGGTGCCTGAAACGGATTTCCCGGACCACCCAGTCAAACTTTTCACTTGCCACGCCCGGGCTCATCACCAAAGGTTCCCCCCACCAGCACCACGTCGTAGACTGCGAAACAAGTTGTAACGCCTCTCCCACGGACGGAACCGCGCATGATTCAAATCGGCAGCCGCAACAACGCCCCCACGCCGCAGCACAAAACCCAGGACATCTATATCTTCAGCATCGACCTGTCCCGACCGGCGAAGCCGTTCTGTTTCGAGCAATCGATTGGCGGCGGGCATGTCGAGCAGGGCGGTGCGCGGTGGTTGGCGCTGGATGAGCTGGATGGCTGGCCCGGTGAATGGCGTGAGCATTTGAAGAAGGCCGGATGTGCCTGGGTGGTTGAGTTGATGGACGCTCATTCGGGGGAGAGTCAGGCTGATCTGGTCTCGCTGATCCTCCAGCGCTATGCCGAGCCGGCACAGCCAGCCGGGCGTTTGCAGGCGATTGGGCGCTGGTTCAAGCGCCACTTCTATATTGGCGGCCGGTACGGCGTCTGACCCGAGGAAACCCCCATGACTCAGACTCTGGAACGCGCCATCGCGATTGCCGCCACGGCTCACGCGGGGCAGCTGGACAAGGGCGGTGCGCCGTATATTTTGCATCCGCTGAAGGTCATGTTGCGCATGAGCAGCCTGGAAGAGCGCATCGTCGCGGTGTTGCACGATGTGGTCGAGGACTGCGGCATCAGCCTGGAGGATTTGCGCAAGGAAGGCTTCAGCGAAGCCGTTTTGTCCGCCATCGAAGCGGTGACCAAAGTGCCCGGCGAGTCCTACGAGGACTTCGTCGAGCGCGCGGCGCAGAACCCGATCGGGCGGGTGGTGAAACTGGCGGATCTGGAAGAGAACAGCGACCTGTCGCGGATTGCCTCGCCGAGTTGGGAGGATCTGGAGCGGATCGAAAAATATCGGCGGGCGATTGGACGGCTGCGCGCCTGACTTAACTGAAAAGCACCTTGAATAGCCAGGAAGGCGACCATGAAATCCATTCTGTGTTTGTTGATTGCTGCCGGCTTCGGCGCGCTGTTGCAGTTCGAAGGCGTGCCCCACGGTTTACTGCTGGGCTCGATTCTTGTCACCGCACTTGTCGTCACTAAATTTGGCATCGCACCGGCGACGCCTTATGGTCTGGGTTACATCCAGGTCACGCTGGGTATCGCCACCGGGTTGATGTTCGAAGCGTGGGACAGCGCGACGGTCTCGACGATGTTGCCAAGCCTCGGCGTATTGCTGCTGTGCCTGGCAGTGCAAGTGGCGCTGGCCGCCTGGTGGCTGTCGCGCGGGGCAGGGTGGAATCGCACGGATGCCTTGTTGGCCGTTTATCCGGGTGCGCTGGCGGCGGTGTTCGATTTGCTGGAATCGCATCAGGCGTCGAGCAAGGTGATCATCGTGCACTTGATGCGGCTGCTGCTGATCACGGTGCTGGTGAGTTTGCTGATTCCCGGAACGGCACCGGTTGCCGTGACCGAAATTGATCCCTTGTCCACGGGCATGGCGTTGACCGTGCTGGCAGTGATCGGTTTGAGCGTGGTGGTCGGGCGTTTGCTGCTGGCCGTTGGCGTGCCGGCGCCGTTCATGTTGACGGCAATCATCATCACCGCCGTATTCGTGAAATCAGGATGGCTGCAGGGCTTTCACATGCCGGATTGGAGCCTGAATCTGGCGGCGCTGATTCTGGGTGTGCGGATCGGTTCGCGATTCCAGGGATTGGGCCTCGCGGAACTGGGACGTCATGGCCGCACGGCGCTGGTGTCGGTGGGTTTGATGATTCTGGTCGCGGCGGTTTTTGCATTGGCGGCGGCACGGTTGCTGGGCAGCGATGCGTTGTCGCTGTGGCTCGCCTACATGCCGGGGGCCATCGAAACCATCGCGATTGTGGCGTTCGCCGGCGGGCTGAATGTGGTGTTTATCCTAACTCACCATCTGGCGCGGATGGTGGTGTTGCACTTTGCGCCGGCGTTGTTGGTGCAGGTTCGGCGGGTGAGAGAAGGGGTGTGATCCAGGCTATGCTGGTTTTTACGGATAATCAGTGCCACCGTTTGGATAACGGCATCGACAAATTCGCCGAGCGGTTAGATCGACCCCTTTGAAGAAGCCATATTTCTGAAAGGCCAAAATCGAATAGTTCGAACAGCTAGGTTCGAATCTACATGCCGATCTCAGCCTTTCAGGCGCCATTTTCTGATAGCAACGGATTGCCAATATGGCGATGGGGACCATCATGCAGGCTTGCGTAGGGAAATGACGTAATACTCGGTCAGTACGTTTTTCTTACCCAGCAGCGCATCGAAGCACCCTGGTTTGACAGAAACTCCAATGGTATCGATTCGGTAAAACTCCCAACCGTCTTCTGCGTGGGAGTTCACTACGTTCTGAAGGTAGGCTGCGGCTTCATTCCCACGGTGCTCTTTGGCACGAACTTCAATGTTTGGTGGGACCTGAACCATTTTATATACGTACATCCTTGCTCATCCTTTCCATCGCTGCATTCCGAATGAATGACAGAACCCAACGTTTATACTCAATTTGATATCTCTTGGCCATCACTCGCTCAGCGTTGCTGGATTGGTCGTGAACTACACTCCCAGATTACCCCGCCCCACAGGCAACCCCGCCGCGTCGGAGGTCATCATGTTCCGCCATTCACTGTTCATCGCAGCGTGCCTGTGCGCCACACAGGCCAGCGCTGAATCCGTCGTCCCGCTCAAGGGCCAGACTTCCCAGCAAACCCAGATCGACATCAACGATTGCCATTCGATCGCATCCACCTCAACCACGTCGACACCCCAGGCCGGCGGTCGGTTGAAGGGCGCCGCAGTGGGTGCCGCTGCCGGCGCTACTGCCGCTGAAGTGCGCGGCCGTCAACACGACGAGTTTTACGAAGCCGTGGACGATGACCGCAAGCAGGATTATCGCCAGAGCCGAGCCAAAGAGACGGCTGCCGCCGGTGCGGTGGTCGGCGGTGCACGGCAGCGGCAGGATCGGCGCGAACAGCGGCGGACCGATGCTTCAGCCAGTTCAAGCGCCTACACCGGTTGCCTGCAAGGGCGGGGTTATCAGGTCACGCCCTGACGGCTTTCCCGGTGCGCGACGAGCAGGTGCATCATCACGCCGCTGTAGAGCGTCACCAGAATGAACAACCCCATGCGCACCGCGAAGGCGGTGTAGACGTCTTTGCCCGCTGCACTGTCCTCCACCGACTGGCCGAGCAGGATGATCATGGTGATCAGGGTGTTGAGCCAGAACCCCGGCGTGAGTTGCGTCGGGTGCAGCCGATAGAGTTTGCGCGCCATAAACAGCCCGAACAGCAGCATCCACAGAAAGAACATCCACAGGTGCACGAACAGGCTCAACGCGCACCAGAACAGCACCGCCAGCAGCCCGCCCAATAAGGTCGAGCCGAGCAATTCGCGCCCGGCGTGATGGGTGCGGGTGGTGGTGCTCTGTTGGCCGAGGCTGACGGCTTTGAGGATGATCGGCAGGTAGCTGGCCGGGTCGATCAGCACCAGCAGGAAGGTCGGCAGCACGATCAATGTTGCGCGCATCGCCACGCGGGGCAGGTCTTCGGCGGGCAGGGCGGGAGCGGGTGGTGGCGCGGGGCTGTTGGCCGGTTCCGGGAACAGGACGTGGCTCAGGCCGACGATGACGACGGCCAGCAACAGGCCTTTGACCAGCGCGCCGATCACCGCCATCGCCAGCTCGAATGAGGCGAAACCGGCGGCGGAGATCATGGTCATGCCGATCACCAGAAACGTCATGATCAGCACGTTGCCGCCGCGCAAGCCGTAGGTGAACACCAGAAACAGCCCAATAGCGATCAACAGCACGCCGCACACCGGGTAATAACGCAGCAACGGCACCAGCAACAGGCCGAGGCTGGTGGTGAATGCGGCGACCAACGTCAGCACCAGCGCCATTTTCACCGGCAACGGCCGAGGCATGCTGGCCAGCAGCAACACCGCGAGCACTGGAGACAAAAACGACAGCGGCAAGGCGAGGCCGTAACTGGCGGCGGTGCACAACGCCGTGCCGCAAGCCAGGCGCAAGGCCCGTTGCGCCGGAACGCTGCGCTCAATAGGCATACGACAGCCAACTCATCAACCAGACAAACATCCGCCCGAGTGGATTGAGCAGATTGCCCTCGCTCGGAAACGCCATGACTTCCGCCTGCCCGCCAGCGCGAATCGAACGACTCTCGAACAGGCGCTTTTTCGCCTCTTCGCTGAACTCGATGATCACCGGAAAGCGCTGGGCCGGACGTAGCCAGTCGCGACTGTTCTGGATCGTCGGCAGTGTTCCGGGCGGCGGCGTCTGGCCGACGCTGACACCGTAACCGATGCTGCGTACCCGGCCGTCGAGCACTTCGCCGGGCAGGGCGTCGAGGATGATCGACACCGGCGTGCCGGGCTTGATCCGGCCGAGGTTGTTCTCGGTGAGGTCGGCGCTGATCCACACGTCCTGGATCGTGATCAGGGTCATTACCGGACTGCCGACAGCGGCGAACTGGCCGACGTCGGTGCGCAGGTCGGTGATCAAGCCCGCCGAACGCGCGCCAATGCGGGTGTTGGCCAGATCCAGTTCGGCCTTGGCCAGCGTGGCGGCGGCGCTGAGCAGCTTGGCGTTGGTGTCGGTGTTGCCGCCTTCCTGCTCCTGCGCACGCAGCACTTCGGCCCGGGCGGCGGCGACCTGGCTGACCGCCGCTTCGTGGTTGGCCCGGGACACTTCCAGCAGCCGAACCGAAACGGTGCCCGGATCTTCTTTGTACAAACCTTCCAGCCGTCGATTGTCCTGGCGCGTTTTGAGTTCATTGGCTTGCGCGGCACGCAACGATGCCTGAGCCGACGCGATGCCGGCGGTGCTGGCGCCGACCGTGCGCCGGGTGTTTTCCAGATCGGCGCGGGCCCGGTCGACGGCGATCTGCAGCGGCTGCGGATCGAGCTCGAAGAGAATGTCGCCGGCCTGCACGTCCTGATTGTTGCGCACGTTGACCTTGATCACCCGGCCCGCGACTTCCGCCGCCACCGGAATCACGAACGCGCCGACCCGCGCCTGCTGCGTGTAGGGCGTAAAACGGTCGGCCAGCAGATACCAGACCAGGCTCAGCACAATCACCAGCAGCACCCAGCGGATGCCTTTTTTCGCCGGATCCGGCGGCGCTTCATCACTCATGGCGGTCTACCTGCGAGGGAATCGGATAGGTCGGTCGGGGCGGCGGGGCGCTCAGCAGATCGCCCCAGTCGGTGCGTTGCTGCATCTGCTGTCGGGTCGCTGAATCAATCTGCGGTCCGGCGCTTTGCCAGCCACCACCGACGGCGCGGTACAAAGCGATCAGATTGCTCACGGCGTTGCTGCGGCTGACCAGATAGTTGTCCTGTAGCTCCAGCAATGCGCGCTGGGCATCGAGCACCCGCTGAAAATCCGAATAGCCTTCGCGATATTGGGTGTTGGCCAGCACCAGCGAACGCCGCGCCGCGCCTTCGGCCTCGCCGAGAATACGCTCGCGTTCCAGCGCCTTGGTCAGGCCGCTGGCGGCGTCGTCGGCTTCACGGGCAGCCTGGCGGACTTTGTCGCGATAGGCCTCGATCAGTTGCTGCAACCGCGCATCCTGCACGCGGATGTTGTTGTGGATGCGGCCGTAGTCGAACAGGTTCCAGCGCAGGCTCGGGCCACCGATCAGGTCGAGGCTGCGCGGAGTGGCGCCGAGGGTGTCGCTGGACCAGACGATGCTGCCGAGCAAGGTCAGCGAGGGATAAAGGTCGGTTTCCGCCACGCCGACCAGCGCCGATTGAGCGGCCACGTTCAGCTCCGCCGCGCGCACATCGGGACGGCGCAGCAACAGGTTGGCCGGGACATCCTGCAACACCGCGCGATCCACCAGTGGAATCAGCCCCGGTTGTTCCGCCAGAAACGCCGCGCCACCGGGCGGCTGGCCGACCAGCACCGCCAGCGCGTTGCGGGTACGCAGCAATTGATCTTCGAACGCCGGAATGCTGCTCAGGGTGCCGAGGTATTGGGTCCTGGCCTGTTGCAGGTCGAGTTCGGCGGTCTGGCCGCTGCGAAAGAGTTTTTCGGTGATTTCGAAATTGCGTTTTTGCTGGGCGGCGTTTTCCCGGGCGACCCGCAGCCGGGCTTCGGTGGTGCGCAGGGCAAAGTAGGTGTCGGCCACTTGGGCGCGTAATAGAACGAGGGCGTCTTCGTAGTTGGCCTGGGCGGCGAAGTAGCTGGCGTCGGCGGATTCGATGGCGCGGCTGAAGCGACCCCAGAAATCCAGTTCCCAGCCGACATCGAACGCGGCGCTGTGCTGCCAGAAGTGCAAGTCCTGCGGATTGCTGCCGCCGGACTGGTGGCGGTCGATGTACAGGCTGTCGGCGCTGGCCTGTTGCAGTTGCGGGTAGCGACCGCTGTCGGCGATGCCCAGTTGCGCGCGGGCTTCGAGGACCCGCAGGCCGGCGATCTTCAGGCTGCTGTTGCGGGCTTCGGCGTCGCTGATCAAGCGGTCGAGCACTGGATCGGCAAACACCTGCCACCACTGGCGCAGGTCCGGCACTCTGCCGCGTTCGCTGGCCTGCTCCAGTGCCGGACTTTGCCATTGCTTGCTCCAGTCCTCCGCCGGCGGCTGGAAATCCGGGCCCAGCCGCAGGCAGCCGCCAAGGCTCAGCGCACCGAGCAACAGCAGGTGGCCGGGACGGATCAGCAGGGCTGGCGTTGCAGGCATACCGGGAGGCCCCAGCGGGAAATGTCACTGGAGCATAGACTGCAGATTGCGGGTTGTTGGAAGCAATCAGCTGCTACGCTTTTTCAGGCGAACGCCACCGAACTCCGCCCCGGATAAAAAGGTAGGAAGCCATGGACACTGCTCAAGAACCGCTTGCCCCCACCAGCGCCAGTTGGAGATTCAAGGTCGGCGTGGCAATCATCTGCCTGATGCTCGGTTCGTGGCTGATGGTGCCGATTGCTGCCGCCCTCGACGTGCCGGGCTCGAAAGTCGCGGCGCTGACCGGGGTGTTGTTCATCAGCAATAAAGTGCTGTTGCTGCTGGTGATCGCGGTGATGGGCAAGGCCGGGTTCGCCGAACTCAAGCGCACGATCGGCCACTATATTTCCGGCGTGATTCCGACCCCGGTGGCCGAAGTCAGCCCGATGCGCCACAAGATCGGCGTGGTGATGTTCTGCCTGCCGCTGCTGTCGTCCTTCCTGGAACCGTATTTCGATAACTTCTTCCCGGGCGTACGGCCCAACCTCTGGCAGATGCAGGCGCTGGGCGACTTGATGTTCGTCGGCAGCTTTTTCGTGCTGGGCGGCAATTTCTGGGACAAGGTGCATGCGCTGTTCGTGCGCAAGGCGCGGGTGGTGGCGGAGTGATCGCCGATCGAGCATTGATTTCGATCAGGCATGCCCAAGCGCGATGGCAAACGATACGACGACCATGCAGGCAAATGCGAAATTGAGGTTCATGGGGTATTCATCCTGGTCCTTTTGAAAGTGGGGCCATTCTGCCGGGGTGGGGTGAAAAGAAAAAATTCGGCTTCGTGATTCCAATGATCGAAGCCATTGATACCTGCGTTGTGTTTACCGACCGGCTTGGCTAATCTCGCCAAACCTGCAACGACAAGCACAAACAGGCAAAACCATGCACGATCATTCCGCTTCCGAGCTTCCCTCCCTGCGCCGGCAGAAAATCCTTCTGATCCTCGAACGTGACGGCAAGGTCATGGCGTCCGAGTTGAGCCAGCATTTTGCGGTGTCCGAAGACACCATCCGCCGCGATCTCGCCGAGCTGGACAACGCCGGACTGGTGCAGCGAGTGCACGGCGGCGCGCTGCCGAGGCCCAAGGACACCGGCAAGGATTACTTCACCCGGCTGGACGAGATCGACGAGGTGAAAATCCGTCTGGCGCAATTGGCGGCGCAGCAGGTGCGCAACGGGCAGACGGTGATGTTCGACTCCGGTTCCACCTCGTTGCAGGTGGCGCGTTCGTTGCCCAGGGACATCAGCCTCACGGCGGTCACAGCATCGCCGATGACGGCGATTGCGTTGTCCGAATACCCTGGCATCAAAGTGATTCTGGCGGGCGGGCAGCTCAATCCGAAAACCATGTCCGCCGGCGGTCACGAGGCGCTGCGGCTGCTGTGGGGGATCAAGGCGGATCTGGCGATCACCGGGGTCTGCGCGATTCATCCGGAGGTGGGCATCACCTCGCTGCATTTCGATGAAGTGCCGGTCAAACAGGCGCTGCTCGACTGTGCGACGCGGGTAATTGCCGTGACCACGGCGGATAAGCTCGGCGCGGTGGAGCCGTTTGTGGTGGCGCCGTGCGAGCGCTTGCACACGCTGATCACCGAACGGCATGTGGCGTCGGGGAGTGTCGAGGATTATCGGCGGTTGGGGATTGAGGTGGAGCAGTTGCCCGACTGAGGTTTTGCGGCAAAAAAGACCCCATCACTGGCGATGGGGCCTGTTCGATCAGCGCAGTTTTTCCAGCATCTGGTAGTACCACATGCCGGCCGCCAGCATCGGATTCCCCAGCAGATCGCCCATCGGCACGCGAATGTGCGAGCACGCGGCAAACGTGTCGAACTGCTGCATCTGCCCGGTGATCGCCCGGCTCATGATTTCACCCATGATGTGGGTCGTAGCGATGCCGTGGCCGGAGTAGCCCTGGCAATACCAGACGTTGTCCGAGAGCTTGCCCAGTTGCGGGATGCGGTTGATGACGATGCCCATCGCGCAGCTCCACTGGTAATCGATCTTCACCCCTTTGAGCGCCGGGAAAGTCTGTTCGATGCACGGCCGCAGTTCGCCGGCGATGTCCCGTGAGTCCTTGCCGCTGTAGTTGGCGCCGCCGCCGAACAGCAGGCGACCGTCGGCGGTGAGGCGGTAGTAATCGAGGACGAAGCGGCAGTCGTAAACGGCGAGGTCTTCAGGGTTGATCTGTCTGGCCAGATCGCCCAATGGTTCGGTGGTGACGATGCCGCCCATGGCCGGGAAGATCTTGCCCTTGAGCTGGCCCGGCTCGAGCTTGTGGTAGACGTCGCCGGCCAGCAGCACCTGATTGGCGTCGATCCGGCCGTGGGTGGTGCGCACGCCGGGGCTGTCGCCGTGAATGATCTCCAGCACTTCGCTGTTTTCGAAGATCAGCGCGCCGTTGCTTTCCGCCGCTCGCGCTTCACCGATGCACAGGTTGAGCGGGTGCAGGTGCATGTTGCGAGTGTTTTTGATTGCGCCGTGATAGAGCTCGCTTTGCAGCAGGTCGCGCACCTGGCTGCGATCGAGCAGGCTGACTTCATCACCCATGCCGCGACGCACGGCTTCGTCGTAATCGCTGCGCAAACCGGCCATGTGGCTCGGCTTGTAGGCGGCGTGCAAATGGCCGTGCTTGAGGTCGCAATCGATCGCGTATTTCTCGACGCGCTGTTTGATGATTTCGTGCCCACGCCAGCGCAGGTGCCAGATAAAGTCATCGACCTCGTCGCCCAAGGTGTTGCGCATTTGTTTGCGCATCGCGCCGTCGCCGGACAGGCTGCCGGTGACCTGCCCGCCATTGCGCCCGGTGGCGCCCCAGCCGATCTTGTGGCTTTCGACGATGGCGACTTTCAGGCCTTTCTCGGCCAGCTCGACGGCGGTGGCGACGCCGGTGAAACCGCCACCGATGATCACCACATCGACCTTGTGCCGACCTTGCAGGGTCGGGTAGTCAGTGTCGCGGTTGAGGGTCGCGGTGTAGTAGGAATTGCTGCGTTCAGTCATGTCGGTATCCAGGGCAAGAAGAGGAAAAAGGATCAGGCTTCGGTCAGATACCAGCGCCAGTCCTGCTCACCCACTTCAGCCATGAACTGCCGGTATTCCGCGCGTTTCACCGCCAGATACACCCCGAGGAATTCCTGCCCCAGCGCATCCCGCGCCCACACCGAGTTTTCCAGTGCCGTGAGCGAGGTCAGCCAATCGGTCGGCAGCAGCTCTTTCGCCTGCGCGTAGCCGTTGCCTTCCACCGGCTCGCCCGGATCGATGTCGTCTTTTATCCCGCGATGAATGCCCGCAAGGATCGCCGCCGCTGCCAGATACGGGTTGGCATCGGCGCCGCAGATGCGGTGTTCGATGTGCCGGGTGTTGGCCGGGCCGCCGGGCACGCGCAGGCTGACGGTGCGGTTGTCGACGCCCCAGGTCGGCGCCAGTGGCGCGTAACTGTTGGCCTGGAAGCGACGGTAGGAGTTGGCGTTCGGGCAGAACAGCAGCAGCGAATCGAGCAGGGAAGCGAGCATCCCGCCAATCGCCGTGCGCAACAGCGGGGTGCCGGCCGGGTCCTCGGAGGCAAACAGATTGCGTCCCTCGGCATCGGCGAGGCTGACGTGCATGTGCATGCCGGTGCCAGCCAGGTGATCGAACGGCTTGGCCATGAACGTCGCCTGCATCCCGTGCTTGTGCGCCACGGCTTTGACCAGTCGTTTGTAGCGCACGGCCTGGTCCATCGCCTCCAGTGCATCGCCGTGTTCGAGGGTAATTTCCACCTGGCCCGGCGCGTATTCCGAGATCGCCGTGCGCGCCGGAATGCCGTGCAGTTTGCAGGCGCTGTAGAGATCGGCGAGGAACGGTTCGATCTGTTCCAGCTCACGCAAACCGTAGACCTGCGTGTGTCTCGGTCGACCACCGTCGGCATCCAGCGCCGGTTGCGGGCGACCGTTGTGATCGCGTTTGGCGTCGAGCAGATAGAACTCCAGCTCGCAGGCCATTACCGGGTGGTAACCCTCGGCTTTCAAGCGGTCGATGATCTTGATCAACAGGTGACGCGGGTCGGCAATGCTCGCCGGCATGCCTTGTTCCGGATGCATGCTGACCTGCACCGCAGCAGTCGGAATCTGCCGCCACGGCAGGCGTACCAGACTGCCTTCCAGCGGGTAGGCGCGGCAGTCGATGTCGCCGACGTCCCACACCAGACCGGAGTTCTCCACGTCTTCGCCGTGCACCGTCAGGCCGAGGATGGTGCTTGGCAGCGGGCGGCCACTTTCGTATACGGCGAGCAGTTCTTCGCGGTGCAACAGCTTGCCGCGGGGCACGCCGTTGGCGTCGAGGATGAACAGCTCGATCATGTCGATGTCGGGGTTGTGCTCGAGAAAGCTGCGGGCGTCTTCAATGGCTGCGAATTTCATAATCAATCACTCACGATGGCGCCGCACAGGCGCGCAGATTCGGGCCGGACGCAGCGCGGCAAAAGGCGCGGGCGTCCTGGCAGGGATATCGAAAAAAGAGGGGGAGCTGTCGCGATTTTTTACCGGCGCGATCAGACGGGCAGGCAGATATCCGGCGGGCGTGCGGAGTGACGCAGCTTGGAGCGGCTCAGGGCCATGGGGAGATTGACGATGCGATTCATGCGCGGCCCCTGTGAAGGAGGGCGCACAGTACAGAGACGTTCAACGATTCTGATTGTTGGAGTGACGTGCTCATGACGCGTGTTTCCGTTGGCGGAAAACGTCGGCGGCGGGAGTGTCCCGCCATGCCGGTGTGGCTGGATAGTAAGGGGGAATCCCCGGACAAGTAAACGCCTGTTTCCGGGAGCTGTCGCGGGCCCCCGGTTCAGCGCAGCAGGTAAAACCCCAGCCCGACGAGGGCGCAAACGATCAACACCTCGATTACCCCGCGCTTGAAAAAGAACAGGGCGACGGCGGCAGCCAGGGCCAGCAGGATCGAGAAAACGTCCGGTTGCCCGGCGAATCCATTGGGCCAGAACACGTGCCAAGCAAAGAAACACGCCAGATTGAGGATCACCCCGACCACCGCTGCGGTGATCGCGGTCAGTGGCGCAGTGAATTTCAGTTCGTTGTGCGTCGACTCCACCAACGGCCCACCGGCGAGGATGAACAGGAACGAGGGCAGGAAAGTGAACCAGGTCACCAGTGTCGCCGCCAGCGCGCCGGCGGCGAATGCGTGTTCCGGGCCGAATGTCGGTTGCACGTAAGCGCCGACGAACCCGACAAACGCCACCACCATGATCAGCGGTCCCGGCGTGGTTTCGCCCAAGGCCAGGCCGTCGATCATCTGCGTCGGCGTCAGCCAGCCGTAATGCCCGACCGCGCCCTGATACACGTAAGGCAGCACGGCGTAGGCGCCGCCGAAGGTGAGCAATGCCGCTTTGGTGAAGAACCAGCCCATCTGCGTAAAGGTGCCGTCCCAACCGAACAACGTGGTCAGCAGTGCCATGGGCAGACACCACAGCAGCGCACCGATCAGCGCCAGACGCAGCAGCCTTGGCAAGTTGAACTGCGCATGTTCGGGCGGCGGTGTGTCGTCATCGATCAGCGCCGGGCCGAAGGACTTTTCGCTGCCGCGATGGCCGCCGTTGCTGAAGCGCTGCGGCGCCCAGCGTCCGCCAAAATAGCCGATCAGTGCTGCGCCGAGCACGATCAGCGGGAACGGCAGGTTGAAGGCAAAAATCGCCACGAACGCTGCCCCGGCAATCGCCCATAGCCAGCTGTTTTTCAAGGCTCGCGAACCGATGCGATGGGCCGCGTGCAACACAATCGCGGTCACCGCCGGTTTGATCCCGTAAAACACCCCGGCTACCGCCGGCACGTCGCCAAGCGCAATATAAATCCAGGAAAGAGCGATCAGGATCAGCAGCGAAGGCAACACAAACAACGCCCCGGCCAGCACGCCGCCAGGGGTGCGATGCAGCAGCCAGCCGATGTAGGTCGCCAGTTGCTGGGCCTCCGGGCCGGGCAGCAACATGCAGTAGTTGAGCGCATGCAGGAAGCGCCGCTCGGAGATCCAGCGCCGGCGCTCCACCAGTTCCTGATGCATGATCGCGATCTGCCCGGCGGGGCCGCCGAAGCCGATGCAGCCGAGTTTCAGCCAGAAGGGCCAGGCCTGGCGCAGGCTGATGGGTTGAGGGCGATGCAAATCCTTTGGTGTTTGGCTCAAGTGTGGCTCCACGTTCGAATCGGCGGGAGCTGCTATCTAATCAGGCTTTTGTCGCATTCGACAGTACCCGGTCAGGCATGCGCCAGACTCCAGCGAAACGCCGCATTCCGATCACTCTCCCGCGCCTCGACCCAATGCGAACCCTCTGGCGTGGTCTCACGTTTCCAGAACGGCGCGTGGGTCTTCAGCACATCCATGATGAACGCACAGGCCTGGAACGCCGCATGCCGATGCTTGCTGCTGACGCCAACAAACACGATCGGTTCGGTCACCGACAACGCACCGACCCGATGCACAATCTCCACCGCCAGCAACGGCCAGCGCTCGCGAGCCTGTTCGGCTATCTGCTCCAGAGCCTTCTCGGTCATGCCCGGATAGTGCTCCAGAAACAGCTCGGTCACCGACTGCCCGACGTTCAGATCCCGCACATAACCAATGAAATTCACCACCGCGCCCACCCGTGGATTGCGCGCATGCAGGTCGGCAATCAACTGACCGGCATCGAAGCCTTTACGCTGGACTCGAACACCCATGTCTCAACCCCCCGTGACCGGCGGGAAAAACGCAATCTCGTCGAAGTCCTCAATGGCCTGATCCGGCTGACACAGCTCCTGATTCACCGCGCACATCAGGTTGCCGGCACCGAGCACTTCACGCCAGACATCGCCGCGCTGCATCAGCATTTGCCGCACATCTTCGACACAAGCGAGGGTGTCGCTGGCCGGAATCTTTTCACCGCCCAGATTGAGCCGGTCACGGTAGCTGGCGAAGTAGTTGATCAGAATCATTGCGGGTTCTCCCATTGAAAGTGGCCGGAGCGGCCGCCCTGTTTGCTCAGCAGGCGGATGTCGCCGATAACCATCGCCCGGTCCACCGCCTTGCACATGTCGTAGATGGTCAGCGCGGCGACGCTGGCGGCGGTCAGGGCCTCGAGTTCGACCCCGGTCTGGCCGGTGAGGCGGCAGGTGCTGGTGATCTGCACGCGATCCGGTTCACAGGCCTTGAGTTCGACGTGGATAGAGCTGAGCAACAGCGCATGGCACAGCGGAATCAGCTCGTGGGTGCGCTTGGCGGCCTGAATCCCGGCGATCCGCGCCACGGCGAACACATCGCCCTTGGGGTGGCCGTTGGACTGGATCATTTGCAGGGTTTGCGGACGCATCTGCACCCAGGCCTGGGCAGTGGCTTCGCGGCGGGTCGCGGCTTTGTCGCTGACGTCGACCATGTTGGCGCGGCCCTGATCGTCGAGGTGGGTGAGGGTGTTGCTCATGCGGTGGGCTCCTGGATCGGGCTGTAGATTCGCGGGGCGTTGTGGTGCGGGACGTGGATCAGGTTCAGGCGGTGCTTGAGCGCCCAGCGCACCGTAAGTGCAGTAGGGGCGGACAGGCTGACGAGGGTGCCGAGGCGTGCGCGCACGGCTTTGTGGATCAGTTCGAGGCTGCAACGGCTGGTGACCACGACGAAGCCCTGGCGCGCATCGAGACCTTCGAACTGCAAGGCGCCGATCAGCTTGTCGAGGGCGTTGTGGCGGCCGATGTCTTCGCGGCACAACAGCGCTTTGCCGTCGGCGTCGAAGTACAGCGCCGCGTGCAGGGCACCGCTGCTGCGTGCCAGTTGCTGGGCCTGCTCGATGCGCTGGCGGATGCCGTTGAAATGCGCGGCCGGTGGCAACGGTGTCGGGGTCAGGATCTCCAGTTGCGGCAGCGCCTGCTCAAGGGCTTCCACGCCGCAGAGGCCGCAGCCGCTGGTGCCCGCCATCTGCCGGCGATGATCCTTCAGAGCCCAGAACGCGCGGCTGGAAATCTGCACGTCGGCCTGGCAGGCCTGGTCGAAATGGGTCAGGCGGATGTCGTGGATATCGTCGAGGCGGTCGACAATGGCGTTGCTGAGGCTGAAGCCGCGAATGAAGTCCTCGATGTTGCCCGGCGAGACCATCATCACCGCCTGATTCAGTCCGTTGTAGCTGATGGCCAGGGCGATTTCCGCCGCCAGCGCCGCGTGGGACACCGGCGCGTCGTCGAGGTATTCGCGGTAGGCCACTTGCGCCGGTTGTGGCGCGGGGGCGTTGGCGTCGCCCGGTTCGATGAGTTGTTCAACTTGGCACAGCATCTTGAAAAGTCCCCGAAGCGCTGAAGTGGGTTCAGGCTACGGGGCAGGGAAAAGTGCGTCCAATCGCTTGTTCCGATGCAGTGATTGGATTGGTCGATGACCGCAGGCGGACCTGAAGTCGTTGCACCGAAGTGCAACGTTTCAGGCAACTTGGGGAGGGTTAAACGGCGGGCGCCTCGATCCCGAACATCTTGCGCGCCTCGGCAAAACACTTCTCGGCGATCGCCGAGCGCGGTTCGGTCTTGCGCATCACCAGCCCCAGGGGCGCGAGCACGCTGGCATCCGGCAGGTTGATGAAGGCCAGGTGTTCGATCGGCTCTTCCAGACCGCTGTCCAGCGGCATGATCGAGCAGCAGAAGCCTTGGTGAATCGCCTGCAGCAGTTGGTAGGTCGAGTCGCTTTCCATGATCGGCTGCGGATTGAGTCCGCGACTGCGGAAACTCAGGTCGATGGATTTGCGGTAGTGCATGCCGGTGGTGATCATCCCCAGCGGCAGTTCGGCGGCGTCCTCCCAGCTCATTTCCGGGCCTTCGAAATGGAAGTGACGGGTGTCGTAGAGCAGGCCGACGCGGGTTTCGCCAATCTCGAAGAACTCGAAATAGTTCGGGTTGACGTGGTCCAGATAACACACGCCCAAGTCCAGCTGATTGTTACCCAGACCTTCGATGATCTCGTCCGAACTCAGCGACGACAGGCTGTATTTCAGCTCGGGAAATATCCCTGACAAACCCTGAATGTAATTCACCGGATTGAAGTTGCTCAGCGGCACCAGCCCCAGGCGCAGGCTACCCACCAGTTGTCCGCGGCAGGCCGCCGCTTCGGCAAACAACCCGTCATGGGCAGCCAGCAACGTGCGGGCCCAGGCCAGGACGCGCTCGCCGGCCTGGGTGAAACCTTCGAAGCGCTGGCCGCGATTGACCAGCACCAGATCCAGCTCGTCTTCCAGATTGCGCAGGCGCATCGACAGGGTCGGCTGGGTGATGTGACAGCGCGCGGCGGCCTGGCCGAAGTGGCGGGTTTCGTCCAGCGCGATCAGAAACTTGAGTTGTTTGATGTCCACGACGGCACCTGCTCGATTGAGAATTTTGATTGAGTATTGACGCAGATGCGTACGGCGCACGGAAAGCGCAGGGAGCGACGATCCCACTGAGGGATTTTTTCGTCCAATCGGCAGTGTTTACGAGCCTATCGAGGGTTTCGATGACCCCCGGTTTTATTGGCTCGGACAGCGGTCGAGGGGCTGAAAAAATTCACCGATAGAGCAGGTCGATAGTGTGGTTGGCCAGAGTGATTAGACAGTCCTCACAAGCGGCACTTAGGCTCGTCATCCATTGAATTGACGACGGCCGGAGAGTGCCATGAGTGTTAAATCGGATGCCTTGTTCGTTCCCCTGAATATTGCCGTGCTGACGGTCAGCGATACCCGCGATTACGCCAATGACACCTCCGGCCAGTTGCTGGTCAGCCGTCTGCTGGAGGCCGGCCACACCCTGAGCGAGCGCAACTTGCTCAAGGACGACCTGTACAAGATCCGCGCCCAGGTCGCGCACTGGATCGCCGACGACAACATTCAAGTGGTGCTGATCACCGGCGGCACCGGTTTCACCGGCCGCGACAGCACCCCGGAAGCCGTGGCCTGCCTGCTGGACAAGCAGATCGACGGTTTTGGCGAACTGTTCCGCGCCATCTCGATTCTCGACATCGGCACCTCGACCGTACAAAGCCGTGCGCTGGCGGGCTTGTCCAACGGCACGCTGGTGTGCTGCCTGCCGGGCTCCACTGGCGCTTGCCGCACCGCGTGGGAAGGCATCCTCGCCGAACAACTGGATAACCGTCATCGCCCTTGCAACTTCGTTCCGCACCTCAAACCGGTGCAAGCCTGCGGGCCGCGCGGATGAGCAAGCCGGGGTTGATGCCGGTCGAGGACGCCCTCGACCAACTGTTGGCGATGGCCGATGAACAACGTCTACCGGACAGCGAATCGGTGCCGCTCAATGAAGCGCGCGGGCGCGTGCTGGCCAGCGATCTGGTCGCCACACTCGATCTGCCGCCGTGGCCGAACAGCGCCATGGACGGTTATGCCTTGAACCTCCCCGACCTGCATCGCCAGCCGTTGAGCGTGTCACAGCGGGTCTACGCCGGGATGGCGCCGGACGCCTTGCTGCCCGGCACCTGCGCACGGATTTTCACGGGTGCGCCGTTGCCGCCCGGTGCCAATTGCGTGGAGATGCAGGAAAACGTCGAGGTGCTCGAAGACGGCCGCGTACGTTTCCTGCAACCGCTTAAGGCCGGCCAGAACATCCGCGCCCAGGGCCAGGAGAACCGCGTCGGCGACACCTTGCTGCGCGCCGGCAAACGCCTCGGCCCGTTCGAACTGGCCGTCGCCGCCGGGCAGGGCATGACTCATTTGCCGTTGGTGCGTCGTCCGCGCGTGGCGTTGCTGTCGACCGGTGATGAGCTGGTGGAACCTGGCCAGCCGCTGCGTCCCGGCAGCATCTACAACAGCAACCGCACCTTGCTCGACCACTGGTTGCGCGAACTGGGTTGCGAAGTGATCGACGCCGGGATTCTGCCCGATCGCCCGGCGCAGACCCGGCTCAAACTCGAGCAACTGCAAGTGGCGGCCGATCTGATTCTGACCACCGGCGGCGTGTCTGCCGGCGATGCCGACTGCCTCGGCCAAGTGCTGCGCGACAACGGCAAACCGCTGCTGTGGAAACTCGCGATCAAGCCCGGTAAACCGCTGACGGTCGGGCATTTCGGCTCGGTGCCGGTGATCGGCCTGCCGGGCAATCCGACCTCGGCGCTGGTGACCTTCGGCCTGCTGGCGCGCCCGTACCTGCTGCGCATTCAAGGCGTGGAAGAGGTGATGCCGCTGAGCTTCACGGTCAACGCCGGCTTCGATTGGCCGAAGCCCGGCAGCCGTCGCGAATACCTGCGGGTACGCCTGGAGGGCGGGCAGGCGGCGCTGTATCCGAACCAGAGTTCCGGGGTTCTGCTCGGCGCGACCTGGGCCGACGGATTGGTGGAAATCCCCGAGAACAGCACCTTGCAGAGGGGGGCTCCGCTGCGTTTCATTCCGTTCAGCGAGCTGTTCTGAGCGCGATCAACAATCTGTCGAAGACTGGGGGCGGCTACCGGGTCAATTTCAGCCGTTCGTGCCACTGAGCGATGGATTCTTCCGGGTAGACCTCGAATTGCTGATCCGTGGCGCTCGCCTGCACTTCGACCCACGGGGCTTTCGAGCCGAGCATCAGGTGGGTGTGTTCCGGCGGCACCGGCAATGGCGTGTCGATGGCCGAGGCGAAGGGATGGATCAGCTCTGGCCATTCCGGGCTGAACAGCCACAGGCCGCTGCCGCACTGCGAGCAGAAGTGCCGTTCGGCGCTGCTGCGGTGGGCGCGGGCATCGCCTTCGTCTTTCATTTTCGCGTGGTAGATCGTGATGTGTTTGCGCCCGCGCACCTTGAGGCTGGCTGCGTCGCCGCCGAGGTTGATCGCAAAGCCGCCACCGCCCTGGGTCTTGCGGCAGATCGAGCAGTAGCAGCGCTGATAAGGGTAGGGGTGGGCGCTGTCGAGGGTGAATGAAACCGCGCCGCAGTGGCAGGAGCCTTCGAGGTGCATGAGGGGGTCTCCGGTGTTTTTGTCGGTGCGGTTCAGCCTAGAAGAGATCTCTTGCCTGTGCCGCCGCTATGGACGCCTGCGAAAAGCCCGGTCAGCATGTCCGCAAAAAAGGGATCCACACCCATGCGCCGACTACCTTCCCTGGCCGCCCTGCGAACTTTCGAGTGTGCCGCCCGCCACGCGCATTTCGGCCGCGCCGCCGCTGAACTGTGCGTCACCGACAGCGCCGTCAGCCATCAGATCCGCCAGCTCGAAGAGCAACTGGGGGTGTCGCTGTTCATCCGCGAGGGCCGACAGATTCGCCCGACCATCGCCGCCGGGCGCTTGATGCAGAGCCTGCAACAGGCCTTCGAACTGATCGGCGATGCCTGCGACGAGTTGCGCGATCCGTCCTCGCTCGCCGTGTTGCGGCTGGCGGTCACGGCGGAGCTGGCGCAGAAGTGGCTGATGAACCGTCTCACCGATTTCTACGCGCGTTATCCGCACATCACCTTGCACCTCTACGAACAACCGATCGACGCCACGGCGCCCGGCGAAGACATCGATCTGGCGATCACCTACGGCACCGGCCCGGTGGACAGCAGCGCGTATTTCGTCCGTCCGTTGCCGGCGTTGCAGTTCTTCCCGGTGTGCAGCCCCGGCCTGTTCAACCAGGGCATCCTGAAAACCCCCAAGGACCTGGCCCGGCATTGCCTGTTGCATGACGATCAGGACGGCAAGACCTGGACCGCGTGGCTCACCAGTCATGCCGGCGATTTGCGCCCGGAACGACAGTTGTATTTCGCCCACGCCGGCCTGGCGCTGGAGGCGGCGGCGCAAGGGCAGGGCGTGGCAATGGGCGACAACCTCACGGCGCAGGAGGACTTGCAGAACGGGCGTCTGGTGCGACCGTTCACCTCCAGCATGACCGCGCTGGGGCAGTATGCGCTGGTCTGCGAGCGGGTGCGGCTGGAGCGCCCGGCGGTGGCGCAGATGCTGGAATGGTTCAACGATCAACTGGCGGATTGATGAGTTGAATTCAACTGTTCCGAAATAATCATCGTTGGCGGGCCGACTGCCCGGGACCGTAGCCTGAGGTCATTCCCATCCCGATGACGAGGTTTGACCATGGCACGTTTGCTCGACACCACCCCGAAACAGGACGGCTTCCGTCTGCCCGGCGAATTCGAAGCCAAGGCCGGCTGCTGGCTCGGCTGGCCGGAGCGTACCGACGTCTGGCGCAACGGCGCCAAGCCTGCGCAGAAAGTCTGGGTGCAGATCGTCACCGCGATCTCCCAGAGCGAGCCGGTGACGGTCTGCGCATCGGCCTCCCAGTTCGCGACTGCCCGCCGCCAGTTGCCGCCACAAGTGCGGGTGGTGGAAATGACCTGCAACGACACCTGGTTCCGCGACAGCGGCCCGTGCTTCGTGGTCAACGACCAGAGCGGTGAAGTGCGTGGTGTCGACTTTGAATTCAACGCCTACGGCGGCCTCGACGGCGGGCTCTACTACCCGTGGGACAAGGACGATCAGATCGCCAGCAAGATCCTCGAAATCGAACGCTTCGACCGCTATCGCGCGCCATTGATTGCCGAGCTTGGCGGTATCCAGAGTGACGGTCAGGGCAGCATCCTCACCACCGAGCAATGCCTGCTCAACCGCAATCGCAACCAGCACCTGGGCAAGGACGAAGTCACCCGCCGGCTGACCGATTACCTCGGCGCCGAGCAAGTGATCTGGCTGCCACGCGGTTGCAAGTTCGACGAAACCGACGGCCACGTCGACGACCTCGCGTGCTTCGTGCGACCCGGCGAAGTGGTGCTGCAATGGACCGACAACCGCGACGATCCGCAGTGGGAAATCTATCAGGAGGCCTACGACATCCTGCGCAGCACCCGTGACAGCCGTGGCCGCGAACTGATCGTGCACAAACTGCCGCAACCGGACGTGCTGGAGTGGACCGCCGAAGAAGCCGAAGGCCTCGATCAGCAGGACAGCACCCACACCCGCCAGGCCGGCACCAAAATCTGTGCGTCGTACATCAACTACTACGCCGGCAACAGCTCGATCGTGGTGCCGCTGTTCGGTGATCGCAACGATCAGGTGGCGCTGGCGACCCTCGCCGAACTGTTCCCGCAGCACAAGATCGTCGGCATCGAAAACTCCCGGGAAATTCTGCTCGGTGGCGGCAATGTCGCGTGCATCACCATGCCGCAATACGCCGGCCAGAAAAAAGGAGCCTGACCATGGGCCTGCACAACCTGAGTAAAGCGTTATTGCTGGTGCTTGCACCCCTGTGTGTGCAGGCTGCCGAGACGGCGAAACCGGTGGTCAATCTGTATATCTGGGGCGAGTACCTGGCCCCGGATACCCTGAAGAATTTCGAGGCAAAAACCGGGATTCGGGTGGTCGCCGATCACTTCGACTCGCTGGAAACCGTCGAGACCAAACTGCTCACCGGCCGCAGCGGCTACGACCTGGTGCTGACCGCCGGTCAGCACCTGTCGCGGGCCATCGAGAGCGGCGCGATCCAGACCCTGAACAAGCAGCAGCTCCCGCACTTTGCCGGGGTTGGTGACGAGTTCCGTCAGCATATGGCGGTGTTCGATCCGGGCAACCGCTACGCCGGGATCTATGCCTGGGGCACCACCGGTGTCGGTTATCAGGAGGAGGCCGTGAAGCAGCGCCTGCCGGACGCGCCGAGGGACAGTTGGGCGATGCTGTTCGATCCGGCGGTGGTGTCGAAATTCGCCGATTGCGGGGTGAGCCTGCTCAACGATCCGAACGAAGTGTTCGCGGCGGTCATGAAGTACATGGGCCTGGACATCAATCGCCAGAGCCTCGACGACCTGAAACTCGCCGAACAGCAACTGGCGAAGATCCGCCCGTACATCCGCTACTTCGACAATGACCTGAACATCAGCGACCTGGCCAACGGCAACACCTGCGTGGCGATGTCGTGGAACGGCAACGTTGCCATCGCGGCAGGTCAGGCTGAAGCGGCCCGCAAACCGTTCAAGTTGAATTACCGGATTCCGAAGGAGGGCACGTTGATCTGGTTCGACGCGATGGTCATACCCAAGGATGCACCGCATCCCGAGGCCGGATTGGCGCTGATGGATTACCTGATGACGCCCGAGGTGATCGCACCGATTACCGATACGATTCATTACGCCAATGCGATTACGGCGGCGGACGGGTTGGTTGATCCGGCGATACGCAATGATCCGGGGACTTATCCGCCGGAGGCGGTGAAGGCTTCGTTGTATAGCAAGAATGACAATGGCAAGGCGTTCAACCGGGCTTTGATTCGCGCGTTCAGTCGGTTGAAATCCGGTCTGTAGCCCAAGCCCCTCACCCCGGCCCTCTCCCAAAGGGAGAGGGAGCCGACCGAGGTGTCCTGCGTCTTACATCGACCTGACACACCGTGTCGATTATGGATTCAAAAAGTCTTGGCGCCGCTGGATTCACAGTTGCCGTTTCAGGTCGGCGGAAATCGCCAATATCCCCGAATCGGTCCCCTCTACCCCCCGGGAGAGGGCTAGGGTGAGGGGCTTTTCGGCACCCGCCACAAATACCAGGCCGCCACCGTCCGAAACGGCTTCCAATCCAACCCGATCTCAATCATTTGTTTGCGCGCAGGCTGCACCTCCAGCCCCTTCAACCGCCGATACCCTTCGCGCACTCCGAAATCGTCGGCCGGCAGAATATCCGGCCGCTCCAGGCTGTAGATCAGCAACATCTCCACCGTCCAGCGCCCAACCCCGCGCAGGCTGACCAACCGCTCGATCAGCGCCTCATCCTCCATCGCCAGCGCGGTAGGGTAATCCGGCACCACACCGTCCAGGGTCGCCTGGGCAATCCCCTGAATCGTCGCAATCTTGCCCGCCGAAAACCCGCAACCGCGCAATTGATCGAAGTCCGTCGCCAGAATCTGCTCCGGACGCGGAAACGTCTGCCCGGGAAACAACCCCACCAGCCGCCCGACAATCGCATCGCCAGCCTTGGCGTGCAGTTGCTGATAGGCAATCGCCCGCACCAGCGATTCATACGGATCGCGCGTCGGATGCGGCTGATGCAGGCAGGGACCGACCGTAGCAATGTGGCGCTGCCAGTCGGCATCGAGGCTGGCCAGAAACTCGCTGGCCGGTTGGTAGGGATCGGGCATGAGTTACTTCAGCAGACCGTTGACTTCGCCATAGGTGAAGGCCTTGAGGTCATGGGTGTCGAGCTTGCCGCTGGCGAGAAAACTTTTCACCAGTGAGCCCATGGCGCCGTACAGGAACTCGGCGATGCCGGAACCGACGCTCAAGCGGCGCACGCCGAGGGTTTGCAGTTCTTCGGGGGAGGGCAGGCAAGCGAATCCCAGGACGTTGACCGGCAGGGTCGTACCTTTGCAGATGGCTTCGATTTCGTAGGCGGACGTCACCCCGGCAGCGAACAACCCATCGGCCCCGGCTGCCTGATAAAGCGCCGCGCGACGCAGGGTTTCGGCGACACGATCCTCGGCCGGCACCAGACCTTTGAGGTAAACGTCGGTGCGGGCGTTGATGAACAGCTTCACATTGCGCTTCTCGGCCACTTGCCGCGCGACCTTGATCTTGCGCACCAGCAGTTCCGGCGTGCCGCTGCCATCTTCGATGTTGATCCCGACCGCGCCGGCTGCGATAACCGCATCGATCACTTCGGCGACCCGGTCGAGGTCATCGGAATAACCGGCTTCGATGTCCACGCTCAACGGCACCTTGATGACCCGGGCAATCGATTCCACGGTGCTGATCAACCGCTCGAGCGGCAGGGTGTTGCCGTCCGGGTAACCGTGGGCCCACGCGACAGCGGCGCTGCTGGTGGCGACCGCTTTGCCACCCAGTTGCTCGACCAGTCGCGCGCCGGTGGCGTCGGCAACGTTGGTCAGGATCAGCAGGTCATCGTGGTGCAACTGGTGAAACTGAGTGTCGAGCGCGTTCATCGAAATCCCTTCTTGTCGTTGGTCAGAAAGCCAGTTGTTGCGTGAGCTGCACGGCGGCGTTCTCCAGCCGGAGCAAAAACGCCTTGCGCGGTTGCCCACCACCATATCCGGTCAACGAGCCGTCCGCACCGATCACCCGATGGCATGGCACCACGATCGACAGCCGATTGTGTCCGTTGGCCAGCCCCACTGCTCGGCTGGCGCCGGGTTTGCCCAGGCGTGCGGCGATGGTGCCGTAGGTGCTGGTTTGGCCGTAAGGGATTTGCCGAAGTTCGGCCCAGACCTGCTGGGCAAACTCGCTGCCGGGCAGGTGCAGTGGCACACTGAATTCGCTCAGCTTGCCGGCGAAGTACAGCGCCAGCTCGTTGTCGATCTGCTGCAAATGCGCGTTCTGCCCCGGTGCGACCACGTAGCCGTAGCGATTCTGCAATTCCTCGACTTCGCGGGTCAGCGCCGGGCGATCGAGAAACTCCAGCAAGACCAGCCCGCGCCGCTCGGCCATGGCAATCATAGGACCCAATGGCGTGGTCAGGCGGGTGAACAGCAGCGGTTCACTGGCCGCTGCGCGCCCCGGCGTGATGTGGAACGACTTCTGAAACGCATCGCGAAAACCACTGAGGGATTCATAACCGGAGTCGAACGCGGCATGGTCGATGGACGTGCCTTGCTTGATCCCGCCCAGCGCCACGCCGAGTCGGCGGGTGCGCAGCCACGCATGGAAGGTCATGCCGAAATGCTGCTTGAACCAGCGCCGCAGCTTCAGCGGTTCAATACCTTCGGCGAGCAATTGCGCATCGCTCCAGCGAAGTTCCGGATCGGCGTCGACCGCTTTTAGCAGCTGCTGCACCCAATCCGGGGCGATGGCCGCGGCATCCAGCGGTTTGCAGCGCAAACAGGCGCGGTAACCAGCGGACAGGCAATCGTCAGCGTGGGCGAAGAACTCGACGTTTTCCGGTTTCGGCTTGCGCGCCGTGCAGGTAGGGCGGCAAAAGATCCCGGTGGTTTTCACGGCCGTGAAAAACACGCCTTCATAGGCAGTGTCGCTTGCGAGCATGGCGCGAACCATTTCGGCGTGAGGGGGCAGGACAGCGGTCTGTATGTTCATGGGCCGAGGATAAAACCAGTTATTCGATGGCTCCACCGAAAAATCGACAGTGAATTTTCGGGCCGCTGCACTACAGTGATCGGGTCGCTACAACTCGGGAAATGAAGGTATGCCACCGTTCACGATTCACCACATCGATCACATCGTGCTGCGCGTCGCCGATCTGCAACGCAGCGTTGATTTCTATGACCGGGTCTTCGGTGCCGAAGTGGTCAAGCGCAACGAAAAGTTCGGTCTGGTGCACCTGCGCGCCGGCACGTCGATGATCGATCTGGTCGACCTCGACGGCGAAATCGGCCGCAAGGGCGGCGCCGCTGCCGGCAGCGAGCGGCGCAATGTCGATCACTTCTGTCTGCGCATCGAGCCGTTCGATGAAGCGGCGCTGATCAGTCATTTGCAATCCTGCGGCCTGACCGTCGACAAGGCCGCCACCCGTTTCGGCGCCGAGGGCAACGGCCTGTCGTTGTACTGCTTTGATCCGGACGGCAATCAGGTCGAACTCAAAGGCCCGTCCGAAGCCTAGGCCCGCTTGGCCATCAGCAACACCGAAGCCGCCGCCGACAGCAGCCCGGCGCAGCAACGGTTGAAAATCCGCTTGCCGCGCGGCTCGGCGAACCAGCGGCGCATGTGCAGCCCCATGTACGCGTAGGCGCTGATGGCGATCCATTCCAGCAACAGAAACAGCGCGCCCAGCAACATGAATTGCGGGGTGATGGCGCGGGCCGGGTCGACGAATTGCGGCAGGAAGGCGGTGAAGATAAGGATTGCCTTGGGATTTCCCGCTGCCACCAGGAATTCCTGGCGAGCCAGAGCCATAAGTCCGTTCGCCGACGCCGCAACGGCGTCTTCGGCGGCAGGATTGGCCCGCCACAGCTGCCACGCCAGGTACAGCAGATACCCCGCGCCGATGATCTTGATCCCATAGAACAACAGTTCAGAGGTTTGCAGTACCACCGCCAGCCCCGCCGCCGCGAGGGCGATCATCCCGGCGAACGCCAGCAACCGACCGACACCGGCCACGCAGGCGCGACGATAGCCGTAGCGGGTGGCGTTGCTGACCGACAGCAGATTGTTCGGCCCCGGTGCCATGTTCAGGGCGAAACAGGCGGGCAGAAACAGGGAGAGGGTGGCGATATCCATGACTCGGGCTCCGGTGACGGGAGCGTTATTTTTATCACGCGGGTGTGCGGGCCTAACCGTACAGTCAGGCGCCAGAGTCGCGGTACAGCGACTATCGGCAGTGAATTCCTTCGAACTTTCTACCGTCCGGTCAGCTCTTAACCCTTCACAGGTTGATGAATTCATCAGAGAATCCCATCTGCCGGGTCAGAAACTACCATTGCCGTGTAAGCTTTCGCGCCATGCTTCTCCATTCCCCTATGGCCCCAGGCGGCCCACTGTACGAGCGACTACATGCAAGCAAAGGCCCGCGAGGTTCATGTACCACCGGTGTTGCAAGATTTGCGCGCCGGCACGGCCGAACTGCACATTGCACTTGAAAAGCGCCTTCCTTTTTTCTCCGACACCCTTGATCTGAACGCTTTCGAGCGACTGATGCGCGCCTATTACGGCTTCTATCAGCCATTGGAAGCCGTGCTGCAGGACAGCGACGCGATTCCCGCCGATTTTGATCTGGCTTCCCGCCTCAAGGCGCCGACCCTGCAACGCGATCTGCAAGCACTGGGCGCAAATGGTGGCGATTTTCCGATCTGCCGCCGGTTGCCCGCCATCGATTCCGCCGCCGCCTGCCTGGGCGTGTTGTACGTGCTGGAAGGCGCAACCCTCGGCGGGCAGATCCTGCGCCGGGAAATCGCCACACGCCTGAGCCTTGGCGCGGACAACGGTGCAGCGTTTCTGGACATCTACGGCGCTGCCACCGGCCGTCGCTGGCGCGATTTCATCGAATACCTGGGCAGCCGCCCGATGGACGCCGACGAGCGTAAAGCCGTCGTGGCGGCCGCCCACACTACATTCAGTTGTTTCGAGCAGTGGCTCGAAAGTCAGGAGGTTCTGGTATGAACCCGCAAGACAAAGAAGCCTTTGAAGAGTTGCTGGCCAACTGCGCCGACGAGCCGATCCGCTTTCCCGGCGCGATCCAGCCGCACGGTTTGCTGCTGACCCTGAGCGAGCCGGACCTTTCGATCATTCAGATCAGCGCCAACGTCGAGACCTTGCTCGCGCGCCCGGCGCAAGAGCTGATCGGCCAGCCACTGCAAAGCCTGATCGGCGATGCCCATGCCGCGCAGGTTCGCGAAGCCTTGCAGCAAGCAGCCTTGTCCGATGCGCCGCCGCTGCACTTTCGCCTTAATGGCACGGCGTTCGAAGGCTTGCTGCACCGGCATCAGGATGTGCTGATTCTGGAGCTGGAAATCCACGTCGAAAATTTCCAGCCACGCAACGTCGCCGGCACCGAAACCCACCTGGGACGGATGCTCGCGCGCCTGCAAAAGGCCCAGAGCCTGCAAGCGCTGTACGACATCAGCGTCAAGGAAATCCAGGCCATGACCGGTTACGACCGGGTGCTGATTTATCGCTTCGAAGAGGAGGGCCACGGTCAGGTCATCGCCGAAGCGTCCGATCCGTCGATGGAAGTCTTCAACGGTCTGTTTTTCCCGGCCTCCGACATCCCCGAGCAAGCCCGCGAGCTGTACCGCACCAACTGGCTGCGGATCATTCCGAACGCGGACTACCAACCGGTGCCGCTGGTGCCCAAGTTGCGTCCGGACACCCAGACCCCGCTGGACCTGAGCTTCGCCACGTTGCGCAGCGTGTCGCCGATCCACTGCCAGTACATGAAAAACATGGGCGTGCTGTCCTCGATGAGCATTTCCCTGCTCAAGGGCGACAAGCTCTGGGGCCTGATCAGTTGCGGCAATCGCCAGCCGCTGCATGTACCGCATGAATTGCGCACGGCGTGCCAAACCATCGGCCAGGTGCTGTCGTTGCAGATCAGCGCGATGGAAGCGCTGGAGGTCAGCCGTCAACGGGAAGAAAAGCTCGAGGCGCTGGCGCTGCTCAATCAGGCGATGATCGACTCGCCACAGAACGTCTTCGATGGCCTGGCCAACCAGCCACAAGTCCTGATGGCGCTGGCCAATGCCGGCGGCATCGCGATCATCGAAGACAAGCAATTGCACCGTTACGGCAACTGCCCGGAGCCTGAAGAAATTCGGGCCCTGCACAAATGGTTGCAGGAGCGTGGCGAGCCGGTGTTTGCCAGTCATCACCTGGCCAGCGTCTACCCGCCGGCCGCGCACTATCAGCAGGTCGCCAGCGGCGTGCTCGCCATGAGCCTGCCCAAACCGGTGGACAACGGCGTGCTGTGGTTCCGCCCCGAAGTCAAAGAGAACATCAACTGGAGCGGCGACCCGCGCAAGCCGCTGGACCTGGAAAACTCCGACGCCGGCCTGCGCCTGCGGCCGCGTACTTCGTTCGAAATCTGGAAGGTCGAGATGGCCGGGATCTCCACCAAGTGGAGTCACGGCGATCTGTTCGCCGCCAACGACTTGCGTCGCTCGGCGCTGGAAAATGATCTGGCCCGCCAAGTACGCCGCGAGCAAGAAGCGGTGCGCGCCCGTGATGAACTGGTGGCGGTGGTTTCCCACGATCTGCGCAACCCGATGACCGTGATCTCGATGCTCTGCGGCATGATGCAGAAGGCGTTCAGCTCGGACGGGCCGCACACTTCGCGGCGCATCTCGACTGCGATCGACACCATGCAACAAGCCGCCGGGCGCATGAACACGCTGCTGGAAGACTTGCTCGACACCTCGAAAATAGATGCCGGGCGCTACACCATCGCGCCGCAGAAACTCGATGTCGCGCAGATGTTCGAAGAGGCGCAATCGCTGCTCGCGCCGCTGGCGCTGGACAAGGACATCAGCATCTCGTTCGAGGCCGATCCTGACCTGAGCATCCATGCCGACCCCGAGCGGTTGTTTCAGGTGCTGTCGAATCTGGTCGGCAACGCGATCAAGTTCACTCCGCGCCTGGGCACGGTCGACGTGTATGCCAAATCGGTCGGTGATGACATCGTCTTCACGGTGCGTGACAGCGGCGAAGGCATTCCCAAGGATCACTTGCCGCACGTATTTGACCGTTACTGGACGGTGAAGGAAGGCAATCCGACCGGCACCGGGCTGGGTCTGTACATCACGCAGGGCATCGTCGAGGCCCATGGCGGGCAGATCGTTGCCGAGAGTGAGCCGGGGCAGGGCAGCGAATTCCGCTTCACCGTGCCGCGTCTGGACTGAAAAAACCGATCAGCGTTGGGGGGCCTGCAACATGGCCACCCATTCTGCGGCGAATCGATGGCAGTCGCCGGGCCAGCGCGCCGTCAGCAGTTGGCCGTCGCGCACCACAAATCCTGATTGCAGTTTCTGCGCACAATCGCGTTTGGCGATCAGCGGTCCGCGTTTGAAGTCGGCTTTGTGGGCCAGCGCGGTTTTCACCTCCGCTTCAACGGTCTGCTTGTAGGTGCGGTAGTAGCGCCCCAGCCACGCAGCTGTCATCAGCCACGCCGGCAATTCCATGGTTGCCGCGAGCAACGCCGTGACCTTGCGCCCGAACAACACCGAACGCCCGGTGTCGGGGTCGAGCGTCCTCGCCAGCAACAGCACGCCATGACAGACCGCCGCCACGGGTTTTTCGGCCTTGAAAAATTGCAGGGCAATCTGCTGGGCCTGCGTGGATTCCAACAGCGTGCGCATTCCTTTGGCATGCCCGCCGGGGATCAGCAGACCATCGAAGCGGTTCGTGTCGACATCGGCATACGCCAGCGGCTGCCTGAACGCTTCGGACTCGATCATCTGCGTGTAACTGTCCAGATCGGCCTTGCGTGTCATCAGCATCGAATTCAACAGGCCGAAACCGATGTCCACCAACCGTGGGTCGGCGTGGGCGGGCAAACCTTGCGGGGTGGCAAAACGAACTTCGATGCCCGCGTTACGCATCGCCTGCCAGGGCACGCTGCTTTCGGTCGGGTCGTAATCGGCGCTGGGCAGCAGAATCAGAATCATCAAGGGCAGACTTCCTAGTCAAAAGTGATCGCATAGCCAGAGCGTAGTGGGTCTGCGCGAGCGGGGGTAATTTCCTTCAATACCGCCTGCCGTGCGCCGGCTACCGTGAGCGCCTTGTTCCTCGATTTGAAGCAGGTGTGCGATGAGTCTGATTGTGTCGATGACGGCGTTTGCCCTGGCCGCGTCCATTACTCCGGGGCCGGTGAATATTGTGGCGTTGAGTTCGGGGGCGCAGTTCGGTTTTCGCGCCAGCCAACGGCATGTGGCCGGGGCGACGCTGGGGTTTGTGTTGCTGCTGGTGTTGATGGGGCTGGGGCTGCATGAAGTGCTGGAACTGTGGCCGTCACTGACCCGTGTGGTGCAACTGGCCGGGGTGGCGTTTCTGCTGTTCATGGCCTGGAAACTGGCCACCGATAACGGTCAGTTGAATACGGGAGAATCGGGCAGGGCGCCGTCGATGCTCTACGGCGCGGTGATGCAATGGCTCAATCCCAAGGCCTGGCTGGCCTGCATGGCGGGGATGGGCGCGTTCGTCGCCGATGGCGAGGCACGGCTGGTGTGGCAGTTTGCGGCGGTGTATCTGGTGATCTGTTACCTGTCGGTGGGGTGCTGGGTGTATGCCGGGACGTTCTTGCGCGGTTATCTCGGCAACCCGGCGGGGATGCGCTTGTTCAACCGGGTGATGGCGTTGCTGTTGGCGGTGAGTGCGGGGTATCTGTTGCTGCCGTGAGTGTGGCGGGGCTTGCCTTACGAAACCGATTTTGGCCGAGGTCAGGGTTTCACAGGCGTCGGCCAGCAATTCTTCGCTGTCGATGCCGGGGGCGATGAGGTAGCGGGTGTTGGGTTTGAGCTTATCCCCGATACTGCCCCGGCGTAGCCGCCAGATGCTGCTTGAACGCCCGCTGAAAATGCGCCTGATCGGCAAACCCGGCCTCCAGCGCCACATCCGCAATCAACTGCCCGCGCCGTAAACGCTCGCGGGCAAACTGAATTCGCTGATTGACCAAAAACGCATGGGGCGTCATGCCGAAGTGCTGTTTGAAGGCGCGGATCAGGTAGGACGGTGACAGTTCGGCAGCGGCGCAGATGTCGTCGAGGCTGAGCAGGTCGGTGCAATGCTGGCGGATGAAGTCGGCGGCGCGTTCGAGTTTGAAATTCGGTTCGCGGATGGATTGTTCGATGGGGTTCAGGCGCAGTTGCAGCTCGCTGAAAAACTCCACGGCGGCGCTCTGTTTGCGCAGCACGTCTTGCTGATCGTCGACCAACACGCCGTACAACCCATTCAAGTCGCGAAACAGGCGAGCATCATTCAAGTGGGTATCGGAAAACCGCCGAAACTCAAGCTCCGCACTGAACCCCAACTGATGCTGCAGATCGGTCAGCCACGGCGTTTCCACGTACAACATCAAATACGACCACGGCTGATCATCGATCGGGTTGCACGCGTGCACGTCTCCCGGGTTCATCAGCACCACCGTGCCGGCCGCCACTTCGAACGAGGATTGCTCATGCACGTAAGTGCTGCGCCCGGCGGTGATCGCGCCGATGGAGAAATGCGCGTGGGAGTGCCGTGAATAGCAGACCTCACGCCCGTCGGCGATGGCCCGCGCCTCGATGAAGGGCAGGGCGTCGTCGCGCCAGAAGCGCGGGGCTTGTTCGGGGTTCTTGGCGGCAGCGTGTTTCATCGTTGGAGTTCTCGGCAGGCCAGTGCCCGAGTGTATTAGCTCTGGCCGGCGAAGGCTCGCTCCAGTTCGGCAATATCGAGTTTTTTCATCCCGAACATGGCCTGCATTGCCCGTTGGACTTTGGTCTGGTCGGGGTCGGTCATCATGTGCATGAACGCCACTGGCACGATCTGCCACGACACGCCGAACTGGTCCTTGAGCCAGCCGCATTGTTGCGCTTGCACCGGCCCGCCGGCGCTGAGGTTGCCCCAGAAATGGTCGACTTCTTCCTGGTTCTGGCAATTGACCTGAAACGAGATCGCCTCATTGAACTTGAACACCGGCCCGCCATTGAGCCCGGTGAAGGTGTGGCCGTCGAGTTCGAAACTGACGGTCATCACCGAGCCTTCCGGGCGGCCGTGAAATTCCTGGCCGACCTTGCTGTAGTGGGTGAGGGCGGTGATTTTCGAGTGGTCGAAGATCGAGCAGTAGAATTTCGCCGCAGCTTCCGCCTGATCGTCGAACCACAGGCACGGGGTCAGCTTTTGAAAGCGTTGCATGGCAGTCATCCTCGGCAGGTTGGACACGCTGGATTAAAAGCGTAGTCAGTCTGCGGTCAGCTGGCGGTGCCATGGGTCGAGTGGTTGGTTGTTGTGAATAAGGCGTGTAGTCGTATTGACCTTGTTCTGTGTCAAAAAGACTCTTTCGCATCTATGTCGAATTGACTCGAATCTTCGCAACTGGCTGATTTTTCTGGGCTGGAAATCTGGCACGCAAGTTGAGTTGCCTTACGTACAAACTGATCCGCTCAGGAGTACGAAAAAATGTTCACTTTCTTCGAGAATCCGCTGAACGTTCTGCACCTGTCGAGCAAAGTGCTCGTCGCCGGTCTGGTCATGTTGCTGGTCGGGATCTACGGCGCTTATCTGTATCAGGGCCACATGCCGATTGCGTTGCTGGTGGGGATGCATGCCATGACCATCGTCGGCCCGACGCTGATCAAGATTGGCTATGTGATGCGCCTGCTGTCGCAGTATCGGTTGGGCCAGTCACCCGCACTGGCGGTGGCCTGAGATGCGCAGACTCGCTGCGGCACCGCTGTTCAGCCTGGGCTTTCGGCCGCTGTTTCTGGCCGGTGCCGGATTCGCCGCGTTGGCGATTCTTATCTGGGGCCTGTGGCTTTACGGCCACTGGTTCGATCTGCAACCGGCGGGCGGTATGCTGGCCTGGCATCGGCATGAAATGCCGTTTGGTTTTGCGGCGGCGATTGTTGCCGGATTCCTGTTGACGGCGGTGCCCAACTGGACCGGGATTCCCGGCGTGCGCGGCGGGGCGTTGATTGCGTTGGTGTCGGTCTGGGTGGTCGGTCGATTGGCGTGGTGGCTGCCGTTGCCGACCGGGCTGATTCTTGCACTGCAATGGGGGGTTCTGCCGCTGCTGGCGGTGATGCTGGCGCGGGATCTGATCGCCGCGCGCAAACCCGACAATTACCCGATTGTGCTAGTGCTCGCGCTGATGGCGGGTTGTCAGGCGCTGACCTTGATTGGCTTGTTCAACGATGACGCCGGTTTGCAGCGCCAAGGCGTGCTGGGCGCGTTGTGGCTGGTGGCGGCGCTGATGACCGTGATCGGTGGGCGGGTGATTCCGTTCTTCATCCAGCGCGGCTTGAACCGTCCACCGGCGCCGACCTCCAATCCACTGCCAACCCGCTTGCTGCTGATCGGCAGCCTGCTGACCGCTGTCACTTTTGCGTCAGGCCTCAATGATTCGCCACAGTGGTGGCTGGCGGGGCTGTTCATGCTGACCGGCAGTTTGCAGTTGATGCGGCTGATCCGCTGGCATGATCGCGGGATGTGGCGCGTGCCGCTGCTGTGGTCGTTGTATCTGGCTTACGGCTGGATGGCGCTGGCAACCTGGGCCATGGCACTGTGGCATCTGGGCTTGATCGGCCAGCAAAGCCTGGCGACCCATGCATTGGCGGTCGGCGGGGTGGGCGGGTTGATTCTGGCGATGATCGCCCGGGTAAGCCTTGGGCACACCGGCCGGTTGTTGCAGCCCTCGAAAGGCATGGCGCTGGGTTTTGCGCTGGTGCTGCTCGCGGCGGGTTGCCGGGTGTTGCTGGTGCCGTTTTCCAGTCTGGGGCTGGGGCTGTCCGTGGTGCTCTGGTGCGCGGGGTTCGCGCTGTTTTTGCGGCATTACACCGGGATTCTGCTCAAGCCTAGGCTCTAGGCTATTTACCCACGACGCTCGGCAATCATCAACAACGATTGCGGCACCGGGCTTTGCGGATGCTGCGGCTCGCGCAGACTGATCAACTGAAGCCCGGCCATGTCCAGCGCATTCAGCCAGCTGGACAAGGTGCGGAAATACCACGGCATCGGCTGCCACTGGCCCTTGAAGCCATCGAAGGTTTCTTCCCGCCAGCCATCCTGATAATCACCCGCTGCCACCGACCACGGATGCAGCGTCTGGATCACCAGTGCACCGCCGGGCACGAGCAGCGCATTCATCGCCGCGAGCAGCGGGATGATGTCCTGATGCAGCAGGGAAAAATTGGCGCAGATCAGGTCGTAATCGCGGCCGATGTCGACTTTCGCCTCAACCAGATCCTCATAACTGGCGACATGCGCGGGCGATGAACCGGCCACTCGCGCGGCCTCGACCAGCGTCGGATCACCGTCCACGCCGACCGCCTCGAATCCTCGCTCGGCCAGCGCCCGCAGCAGCCAGCCTTCGCCGCATCCCAGATCGAGAACCCGTTCGGGCTGACGCCCCATCACCGCCAGCAGAATGGCCTGATCGGTCACCTGTCGACGACTCTCGATGGCGCCACTGCGCACAGCTTCGGTCCAGGCCCGGGCGTTGTGGTGCCAGCTCTGGAGGAGGATGGATTCAGGCGAGGACATTGCGAACTCCGACGTTACGGGATGCAGGCAAGGATAGGTCAGGTGTAGTCGGCCAGTTGAATCCGGTTGCGACCGCCGCGCTTGGATTCGTAGAGCGCGCTGTCACCCTGTTCGATCAACGCTGCGAGGCTGGCGGGCGGCTGATCGAACACCTTGGCGCCGATGCTCAGGGTGACCGCTTGCGGGGTGGTGTAGGTCTGGGAAGTCATCTGTTGGAACTGCTCACGCAGCGCACTGCCCAGATCCATGATCTGGGCGTGGGACGCATCGCCCAGCAGCATGACGAATTCGTCACCGCCCAGCCGTGCCGCCAGCGCGCCATTGGGCAGCACTGCGCGGATCATTTCGCTGAGGGCGATGAGCAACCGGTCGCCGGCGGTGTGGCCGTACAGATCGTTGACCAGTTTGAAGTTGTCGATGTCGATCAGCAGCAGCGCGCCGGGGCGGGCGCTGGACACTTCATCAAGCAGGCGCGGTGCGCGGACTTCCAGGGCGCGGCGGTTGTACAGCGCGGTCAACGGGTCTCGAGCGGCCAGTTCGGCAATCTGCTTTTCCCGGCGGTAGCGCTCGGTGCCGGTCATCGAAAGCGCGATCAGCATGATCGCCATCGCGCCTTCAACCAGGGAAATCTGAATGATTTCGCCGCGTAGCGACGCCAGATCGATCAACGTGCCCGGAATCACCGCGATGATCGCCTTGGTGAAATAGAACGCGCCGTGGATCAGCAACACATAACGCAATTGCACCGCGCCGACGCTCAACGATTTGCCGTGCGGGCGCAGCAACAGGCTGGCCCGCAGCATCAACGCGGCCACCAGCAGCGAGTTGGCCATCAGCATGATCTTCGACCACGACGGATCTTCCGGTAACAGCAGCAACGCCAGCCAGAGCAGGAACATCAAGTACCAGGCCCGCGACAACCGCTGCTGGGTAAATCGCGCGACCCCCAGCAGAAACAGCCAGTGCGCGACCACCAGCAGGCCGTTGGCGAACCAGATGCCGATCAGCGGATAGCCGTTGGCGCGCAACAGGGCCAGGCTCGAGCCGACGGTGATGGTGGCGAAACCGGCGCTCCAGAACAGCAGGGAAGATTCGCGGATGCTGCGCCATTCGACCGCCAGATACAGGGCGGCCGCCGCGGCCAGGGCGGTGGAGATGGTGAGCATCGTGAGAGGATCGAGCGCCATGAAAGAACGGGTCTGCCTGAGTAGTATTAATGGGCCACGATTGTAAGCGTTCCCCCAGTGGGCTGCTATTTACACTCACCGGATATTCCATTTTCAGACGAGGTGTCCCATGGATCGATTGACCGGCGGTTGCCTGTGCGGCGAAGTGCGCATCGAGGCGTCAGGGCGACCCTACAGGGTTGGCGTTTGTCACTGTCTGGATTGCCGCAAACACCAGGGCGCGCTGTTTGCCGCGTCGGCGATCTTTGCCGAGGACGCGGTGACGATCAGCGGCGAGACCCATGACTATGCGGGGCGACATTTCTGCCCGCGCTGTGGTTCGTCGGTGTTCGGCCGCAGTGGCGATGAAGTGGAGGTGAATCTGGGGGCGCTGGATGCACCGGATCAATTCCAGCCCACCTACGAGCTGTGGACCCTGCGTCGCGAGTCGTGGTTACCGGCTTTTCCATTGGCCAGACACTACGTGCGCGATCGCGAGAGAACGGGGCGAACCGAAGAATAGCCGGGGTCAGGCAGGGCGCCTGACCCCGGCCACTATCAGCCGCGAATGAACGCCAGCAGATCCGCGTTGATCGTCGGCGCCTCGGTGGTCGGCATCCCGTGGGGGAAGCCCGGATAAATCTTCAGCGTGCTGTTTTTCAGCAGTTTCGCCGACAGCACGCCGGCGTTTTCATAGGGCACGATCTGGTCATCGTCGCCGTGCATCACCAGCACCGGGATCGAGATGCTTTTGAGGTCAGCGGTGAAGTCGGTCTGGGAAAAGGCAACGATCCCGTCGTAGTGCGCCTTGGCGCTGCCGATCATGCCTTGGCGCCACCAGTTCGCAATGATCCCTTCCGATGGCTTGGCGCCAGGGCGGTTGTAGCCGTAGAACGGCCCACTGGGCACGTCGCGATAGAACTGCGCGCGATTGGCTGCCAGTTGCGCCTGAAGATCGTCGAACACCGATTTGGGCAAGCCACCGGGGCTGCTCTCGGTTTTCACCATCAGCGGCGGCACGGCACTGATGATCGCGGCTTTCGACACCCGATCCTCGCCATGCCGGGCGATGTAATGAATCACCTCGCCGCCACCGGTGGAGTGGCCGACATGCACGGCTTTCTGCGTCCCCAGATGGTTGACCACCGCCGCCACGTCGTCGGCGTAGTGATCCATGTCGTGGCCGTCCCAGACCTGGCTCGAACGCCCGTGACCTCGCCGGTCGTGGGCCACGACCCGGAAGCCCTGGGCGAGGAAGAACAGCATCTGCGCATCCCAATCGTCCGCGCTGAGCGGCCAGCCGTGGTGGAAGTGGATCACCGGGGCGTCTTTCGGGCCCCAGTCCTTGTAGAAGATTTCGACGCCGTCTTTCGTTGTGACAAATCCCATGTTCGCGACTCCTGGAAAATGTGAGAAGGCAGGTCTTGCGGTGATAACCGGAATCAACTGTAGGAGCAAAGTCGACACTTTGATCGAAGAATTCCCGAACGGTGCTGCATGACCGGTGGTCGCGGCGGCTGGTCGTCGGGGCAAAATGCGCTTAGCTGAAAGGGATAAGCCGAGGCGCGCACCGCCAACGATGGCCGTAGCAGCGCCCTTCAGAACACTGTGAGTCTGAGGAAGTCCCCGATGCTGACCTTGAATATCAATGGCAAGGATCAGGAGCTCGATGTCCCTGCGGACATGCCGTTGCTCTGGGTCCTGCGCGATGTCGCGCACCTGACCGGTACCAAATTCGGTTGCGGCATGGCCCAGTGCGGTGCCTGCACCGTGCACGTCGATGGCGCGCCGTTGCGCTCGTGTATCACGCCGGCCACGGCCGTCGCCCATGGCCAGAAGATCCTCACCATCGAAGGCCTGTCGAGCGACGGCTCGCACCCGGTGCAGCAGGCCTGGGCCGAACTGGACGTGGTGCAATGCGGTTACTGCCAGTCCGGGCAGATCATGTCCGCCGCCGCGTTGCTGGCGAAAATCCCCAAACCCACCGACAGCGATATCGATCAGGCGCTCTCCGGCAATATCTGCCGCTGCGGCACGTATCCAAGAATCCGCGCGGCGGTCAAACGTGCTGCCGACATCGGCTGAACGAAGGGAGGTGGGTGATGAATAGTCCAGTATCCCGTCGCGGATTTCTCAAGGGCAGCGCCGTGCTGGGCGGTGGTCTGGTGGTGGCGTTCGTGGTGCCTGGCGGCAACCGCTTTGCCATGGCGGCCGAGAATGAAGGCAAGGTGTTTGCGCCGAACGCGTTCCTGCGGATTGCAGCGGACAACAGCGTGACCGTGCTGCTCGGCCATTCGGAAATGGGCCAGGGCATCTGGACCGGCCTGACCATGTTGATCGCCGAAGAGCTGGACGCCGACTGGTCGAAAATCCGCGTCGAGCATTCCCCGGCTTCGGCCGCCGATTACGGCATGCCGGCGTTTGGCGGGATGCAGATTACCGGCGGCTCCACTTCAACCTGGATGGAATTCGACCGTTACCGGCTCGCCGGCGCCACCGCCCGGCAGATGCTGATCGAGGCGGCGGCCAAGCGCTTCAACGTGGCGCCGTCGACAATCCGCACCGAATCCGGCGTGGTGATTGCCGGCGACAACCGCGCCACCTACGGCGAACTGGCGGACGCCGCCGGGCAACTGCCGGTGCCGGATCCGAAGTCGATCACCTTTAAAGAAGCCAAGGACTGGAAAGTCATCGGCAAACCCACCAAACGCCTCGACACCCCGGAAAAAATCACCGGTCGCGCCAAGTTCGGTATGGACGTGCAGTTTGAGGGATTGATGACGGCGATGGTCGCTAGGGCGCCGACGTTTGGCGCCACGGTGAAATCCTTTGAAGGCGCTGATGCGTTGGCGATCCCCGGCGTGCACAAAGTGGTGCAAGTGCCGACCGGTGTAGCCGTGGTCGCCGAGCATTACTGGGCGGCGAAACTGGGGCGCGATGCGCTGAAGGTCGATTGGGACCTGGGGCCGAACGCTGATTTGAGCAGTGAAAAGCTGTTGGCGAGTTTCCGCAAACTGGCGGCCACCCCGGGCACCTCGGCGGCGCAGGCCGGCGATGCCAAGGGCAACTTCGGCAAGGCAGCGAAGAAAATCGATGTCGAATACAGTGTGCCGTACCTGGCCCACGCGCCGATGGAGCCGCTCAACTGCACGGTGAAGATCAGCGCCGACAAGTGCGAGATCTGGACCGGCACCCAGTTCCAGACCCTGGATCAGATGGTTGCCGGCAAGATCACCGGGCTCAAGCCGGAACAGGTCGAGATTCACACCGAATTCCTTGGCGGCGGGTTTGGTCGGCGGGCCAACCCGACCTCGGATTTTGTCGCCGAAGCGGTGCAAGTGGCCAAGGCTGCCGCGATGCCGGTGAAAACCGTGTGGTCGCGCGAAGACGATATTCGCGGTGGTTATTACCGCTCGATGTTCCTGCATCAGGCGAAGATCGGCCTCGGCGCCGACGGCCTGCCGCTGGCATGGCAGCATGTGCTGGTCGGGCAATCGATCATGGCCGGCACCATGCTCGAGAAAACCATGGTCAAGAACGGCGTCGACCAGACCTCGGTCGAGGGCGTTTCGGACAGCCCGTACATCAAGGGCCTGGCCCATCATCAGGTCGATCTGCACTCGCCGAGCACCGGGATCAACGTGCTGTGGCTACGCTCGGTGGGCCATAGCCACACCGCGTTTGTCATGGAGTCGCTGATCGATGAAATGGCCACGGCGGCGGGCCAGGATCCGGTGGAGTACCGACGAACGCTGCTCAAGGAGCATGCCCGGCATCTCGGCGTGTTGAACCTGGCGGTGGAGAAGGCTAACTGGAAAGCCCCGCTGCCGGACGGCCATGCGCTGGGCGTGGCGGTGCACGAATCGTTCGGCAGTTACGTGGCGCAGGTGGCCGAGGTGTCCCAGGACAATCTGGCGATCCGCGTGCATCGCGTGGTGTGCGCGGTGGACTGCGGAGTGGCGGTGAACCCGCAGAGCATCGCGGCGCAGATGGAGTCGTGTATCACCTTCGGCCTGGGCATGGCGCTGCACAGCAAACTGACCCTCAAGGACGGCCATGTCGTGCAGTCCAACTATCACGACTATCAGGTGTTGCGGCTCAATGAAATGCCGCTGGTCGAGGTGCACATCGTGCCCAGCAGCGAGAAACCCGGCGGCATCGGCGAGGCCGGTGTGCCGCCCACGGCGCCGGCGGTGGCCAACGCGGTGTTCGCCCTGACCGGGCAACGCCTGCGGGAACTGCCGCTGCAACTGTCGGGGGTGTGAGATGAAACGACATCTGTTGTTGGGCACGGTGATTCTGCTTGGGCTGGGCGGTTACGCGTCGGATCTGTTTGCCGACGATCAGGAAGCCTTGAAAGCTTTCGGCACGGTGCAGAAAGTCTTCCAGAGCCCGCGTTGCCAGAACTGCCACATTCCCGGCGATTCGCCGTTGCAGTTCGACGCCGGCATCCCCCACGCGATGAACGTGGTACGCGGCATGGACGGCAAGGGCGCCGCCGGTTTGCCTTGCGCCACTTGCCACGCCGAAAGCAATCCGCCGGCCAGTTACGGCCCCCATGCGCCACCGGGCGCGCCGCACTGGAGCCTGCCGCCGGCCGCCCACAAAATGGCCTGGATCGGTCTGCCGCCGGATCGCTTGTGCGCGATGATCAAGGACCGCGCCAGCAACGGTGACCGCGATTTCGCCGCGCTGATCAAGCACGTCAGCGAGGACAAACTGGTGCTCTGGGGCTGGAGTCCCGGGGCAGGGCGCGCGCCGGTGCCGGTGCCGCACGATATCTTCGTGACCCAGTTCAAACTGTGGGCCGATGCGGGCGGGCCGTGTCCGGTGGCCGGCGGATGAGAGGTTGAGTCATCGCTGATTCGGGCTAAGCTCAAAGGCATCGACGACAAAGGAGTGTGTGATGCTGGTACCCGGCAAACCTGCCAATGAAGCTGTCCGTATTCAAGCGTTGCAGGATCTGAAGCTGCTCGACACCGCACCGGAGGAGCGCTTCGACCGGCTGACGCGACTGGCCAAGCGTCTGTTCAACGTGCCGATCGCACTGGTCACGCTGGTGGATAAGGAGCGGCAATGGTTCAAGTCCTGCGTGGGTCTGGACACGACCGAAACGCCACGCTCTGTTTCATTCTGTGCCCATGCGATTCTCAGGGACGAGCTTATGCTGGTACCTGACGCCCGAGAGGACGAGCGTTTCCACGACAACCCTTTGGTTACCGGGGAACCGAACATCCGGTTCTACGCCGGTTATCCGCTGACCGTACCCAGCGGCAACAAGATGGGCACCTTGTGCCTGATCGACACCAAACCCCGCGATCTCGACGAAGAGGAGCGCGCCCTGCTGCGCGATCTGGCGGGCATGGCCGAGCAGGAACTGATGGCCGTGCAGATGGCGAGCATGGACGAGCTGACGCTGCTGTCCAACCGTCGCGGTTTCAAGATGCTGGCCCAGCATGCGCTCGATGCCTGCGCACGGCTGGAAAAACCGGCAACGCTGCTGTTTTTCGACCTCAATGATTTCAAGCAGATCAACGATCTTTATGGGCACGCCGAGGGCGACAGCGCGCTCAAGACCTTCGCCGATGTGCTGCGCATCGCCTTTCGCGAGAGCGATGTGGTGGGACGGCTGGGCGGCGATGAGTTTGTGGCGCTGTTGACCGGCTCAAGCCACGTCGAAACCACGGCGATCATGGCGCGACTCAAGGAAATCCTCGAAGAACGCAATGCCACGTTGCACCGGGGTTACGCGATTCGCTTCAGCGTCGGCCAGATCGAATACAACCCGCAGCGCCATGAGTCCGTGGATAAGCTGCTGGCGGATGCGGATGCAGCGATGTATGAGCACAAGCAGGCGTTGAAGCGTTGTTAGTGCGAACCCATCGCCAGCAGGCTGGCTCCCACAGAAAAAGACGATGTTAACGAAATCGCAGGCATGAAAAAGCCCGCCTGAATAGGCGGGCTTTTTATCGGCAGCGCGAAGATTACTCTTCGATGTTGCCCATGGCGGTGGTGTTGAAGCCGCCGTCCACGTACATGATTTCACCGCTGATGCCCGACGCCAGGTCGGAGCACAGGAAGGCGCCGGCGTTGCCGACTTCTTCGATGGTGACGTTGCGGCGCAGCGGGGTTTGCGCTTCGTTGGCGGCCAGCATCTTGCGGAAGTTCTTGATGCCGGAAGCTGCCAGGGTGCGGATCGGACCGGCCGATACGCAGTTGACGCGAGTACCGTCCGGGCCCAGGGAGCCGGCCAGGTAACGTACGCCGGCTTCCAGCGAAGCCTTGGCCATGCCCATCACGTTGTAGTTCGGCATGGTGCGCTCGGCGCCCAGATACGACAGAGTCAGCAGGCTACCATTGCGGCCTTTCATCATTTCGCGACCGGCTTTGGCCAGAGCCACGAAGCTGTAGGCGCTGATGTCGTGAGCGATGCGGAAGCCTTCACGGGTGGTGGCTTCGGTGAAGTCGCCGTCCAGTTGGTCGCCCGGGGCGAAGCCGACGGAGTGCACGATGCAGTCCAGGCCGTCCCACTTCTTGCTCAGTTCTTCGAAGACCTTGGCGATTTCTTCATCGCTGGCCACGTCGCACGGGAAGCACAGCTCCGGGCTCGAACCCCAGCCCTGTGCGAACTCTTCGACGCGACCTTTCAGTTTGTCGTTCTGATAAGTGAAGGCAAGCTCAGCGCCCTCGCGATGCATGGCGGCAGCGATGCCGGATGCGATGGACAGCTTGCTGGCGACACCGACGATCAGTACGCGCTTACCGGCGAGAAAACCCATGTGTTGCTCCTCTTTCAGGTTATTGCGCAGTGGCTGGTGCCAGGAAAGCGGCCTCCAGCAACTGCTGTGTATACGAATGTTGGGGGGCGGCAAAGATACTTTGCGCGTCTCCCTGTTCGACCACTTGGCCATGCTTGACCACCATCAGCTGGTGGCTCAGCGCTTTGACGACAGCCAGGTCATGGCTGATGAACAAATACGTCAGGTTGTACTTGGCTTGCAGTGAGCGCAACAGCTCCACCACTTGCCGCTGCACCGTCCGGTCGAGGGCCGAAGTCGGCTCGTCCAGCAGGATCAGCGCCGGTTTGAGCACCAAGGCCCGGGCTATGGCAATTCGCTGCCGTTGCCCACCGGAAAATTCGTGGGGGTAGCGGTGCCGGGTTTCCGGATCCAGACCTACCTCCTTCAATGCCGCAATAATCGCCGCTTCCTGCTCGGCAGCGGTGCCCATCTTGTGGATCCGCAGGCCTTCACCAACGATGTCATTCACGCACATTCGCGGGCTCAGGCTGCCAAACGGATCCTGAAACACCACCTGCATCTCCCGGCGCAACGGCCGGACTTCGCTTTGCGTCAGGCAGTCTAGCTGCTTGCCTTCAAAACGGATCGCACCTTTGCTGCCGATCAACCGCAGGATCGCCAGACCCAGGGTGGATTTGCCGGAACCGCTTTCCCCCACGATCCCCAGGGTCTGACCCTGAGGCAGGCTGAAATTGATGCCGTCCACTGCCTTGACGTGATCCACCGTGCGCTTGAGCAGGCCTTTCTTGATCGGGAACCAGACTTTCAGATCCTCGACTTCAAGCAGCGGCGCCCCGATTTTATTGCTCGCCGGGCCTCCGCTGGGCTCTGCGCCAAGCAGTTCCCGAGTGTACGGATGCTGCGGCGAACGGAACAGCTCTTCGCACGATGCCTGTTCGACGATGCAACCGCGCTGCATGACACATACACGATGCGCAATTCTTCGCACGAGGTTCAAATCGTGACTGATCAGTAACAGCGCCATGCCTAATCGGGCCTGCAATTCCTTGAGCAGGTCGAGGATTTTCAGCTGAACGGTCACGTCCAGCGCAGTGGTCGGTTCGTCGGCGATCAGCAGTTCCGGCTCGTTGGCCAGGGCCATGGCGATCATCACCCGCTGACGCTGGCCGCCGGACAATTCGTGGGGCAGGGCCTTGAGGCGCTTGTGCGGCTCGGGGATGCCGACCATCTCCAGCAACTCCAGCGTGCGCTTGGTCGCGACTTTGCCGGTCAGGCCCTTGTGGATACCCAGCACCTCGTTGATCTGCTTCTCGATCGAGTGCAGCGGGTTGAGCGAGGTCATCGGCTCCTGAAAGATCATCGCGATCCGGTTGCCGCGAATGTGACGGATGGTCTTTTCGCCCAGTTCCAGCAGGTTCTGCCCGGAATAATTGATGCTGCCGGCCGGATGCCGCGCCAGCGGGTAGGGCAGCAAGCGCAGGATCGAGTGCGCGGTCACCGATTTGCCCGAGCCGGATTCGCCGACCAACGCGAGGGTTTCACCGCGCTTGATGTCGAAACTCACGCCTTCCACGACCCGGTGCACACGCTCGCCGAAACCGAATTCGACGGCCAGGTCGCGGATTTCGATCAGATTGTCCTGATTCATGTCACTTCCTCGGGTCGAAGGCATCGCGAGCGGACTCGCCGATGAACACCAGCAGACTCAACATCAGCGCCAGCACCGCAAACGCACTCATGCCCAGCCACGGCGCCTGCAGGTTGGATTTGCCCTGGGCCACCAGTTCACCCAGCGACGGACTGCCGGCCGGCAAGCCGAAACCGAGGAAGTCCAGGGCGGTGAGGGTGCCGATGGCGCCGGTCAGGATGAACGGCATGAAGGTCATGGTCGAAACCATGGCGTTGGGCAGGATGTGGCGGAACATGATTGCGCCGTTCTGCATGCCCAGCGCCCGGGCCGCGCGCACGTATTCGAGGTTGCGCCCGCGCAGGAACTCGGCACGCACCACGTCCACCAGACTCATCCAGGAAAACAGCAGCATGATTCCCAGCAGCCACCAGAAGTTCGGCTGGACGAAACTGGCGAGGATGATCAGCAGGTACAGCACCGGCAAGCCCGACCAGATCTCCAGAAAACGCTGGCCGGCCAGATCGACCCAGCCGCCGTAGAAGCCCTGCAAGGCACCGGCGATCACGCCGATGATCGAGCTGAGCACGGTCAGGGTCAGGGCGAACAGCACCGACACCCGGAAGCCGTAGATGACCCGCGCCAGCACATCGCGGCCCTGATCGTCGGTGCCCAACAGGTTGTCCGCCGACGGCGGGGCGGGAGCCGGGACTTTCAGGTCGTAGTTGATGCTCTGGTAGCTGAACGGAATCGGCGCCCACAGTACCCATGCGTCCTTGGCCTTGAGCAGTTCGCGGATGTACGGGCTCTTGTAATTGGCTTCCAGCGGGAATTCGCCGCCGAAGGTGGTTTCCGGGTAGCGCTTGATCGCCGGGAAATACCAGTTGTTGTCGTAATGCACCACCAGCGGCTTGTCGTTGGCGATCAGCTCGGCACCGAGGCTCAGGCCGAACAGGATCAAAAACAGCCACAACGACCACCAGCCACGCTTGTTGGCCTTGAACAGTTCGAAGCGCCGGCGGTTGAGAGGGGACAGGTTCATCTCAATGCTCCCGGCTGGCAAAGTCGATGCGCGGATCGACCAGGGTATAGGTGAGGTCGCCGATCAGTTTCACCACCAGCCCCAGCAGGGTGAAGATGAACAGGGTGCCGAACACCACCGGGTAATCGCGGTTGATCGCCGCTTCGAAACTCATCAGGCCGAGGCCGTCGAGGGAGAAGATCACTTCCACCAGCAACGATCCGGTGAAGAAAATGCCGATAAACGCCGACGGGAAACCGGCGATCACCAGCAGCATCGCATTGCGGAACACATGGCCGTAGAGCACGCGGTGGCGGGTCAGGCCCTTGGCCTTGGCGGTGACCACGTACTGCTTGTTGATTTCGTCGAGGAAGCTGTTTTTGGTCAGCAGGGTCATGGTCGCGAAGTTGCCGATCACTAGAGCGGTTACCGGCAGCGCCAGGTGCCAGAAGTAATCGAGAACCTTGCCGCCCAGGCTCAGCTCATCGAAATTGTTCGACGTCAGTCCGCGTAAAGGAAACCAGTCCAGGTAACTGCCGCCGGCAAACACCACGATCAGCAGAATCGCAAACAGGAACGCCGGAATCGCATAACCGACGATGATCGCCGAACTGGTCCAGACGTCGAAATGACTGCCGTGCCGCGTGGCCTTGGCGATCCCCAGCGGGATCGACACCAGGTACATGATCAGCGTGCTCCACAGCCCGAGGGAAATCGACACCGGCATTTTCTCCTTGATCAGGTCGATGACCTTGGCGTCGCGGAAGAAACTGTCGCCGAAATCCAGCCGTGCATAGTTCTTGACCATGATCCACAGACGCTCCGGGGCCGACTTGTCGAACCCGTACATCTTCTCGATTTCCTTGATCAGCGCCGGGTCCAGGCCCTGCGCGCCGCGATAGGAGGAGCCGGCCACCGACACCTCGGCACCGCCGCCGGCGATGCGGCTGGTGGCGCCTTCGAAGCCTTCGAGCTTGGCGATCATCTGCTCCACCGGCCCGCCGGGCGCGGCCTGGATGATCACGAAGTTGATCAGCAGAATGCCGAACAGGGTCGGGATGATCAGTAGCAGTCGCCGAAAAATGTACGCCAGCATCTGATTACTCCGTGCCCACAGGGTCGGCTTGCAGTTGGGTTTCGACTTCTACCGCAGGTTTCGCATCGGGTTTGACCCACCAGGTGTTAATGCCGATGTCGTACTTGGGGGAGACTTTAGGGTGGCCGATGTGGTTCCAGTACGCCACGCGCCAGGTCTTGATGTGCCAGTTGGGGATCACGTAGTAGCCCCATTGCAACACACGGTCCAGAGCGCGGGCGTGGGCCACCAGGCTTTTGCGCGAATCGGCGTTGATCAGGTTTTCCACCAGATGGTCGACCACCGGGTCCTTGAGGCCCATTGAATTGCGGCTGCTGGACTTGTCGGCGGCGGCGCTCATCCAGAACTCACGCTGTTCGTTACCCGGCGAGTTGGACTGCGGGAAGCTGCCGACGATCATGTCGAAATCCCGCGAACGCACGCGATTGACGTATTGCGAGACGTCGACACGGCGGATCACCAGGTCGATGCCGAGGTCGCTGAGGTTGCGCTTGAACGGCAACAGCACGCGTTCGAATTCGGTCTGCGCCAGGAGGAATTCGATGACCACCGGTTTGCCGGTGGCGTCGACCATTTTGTCGTCGACGATTTTCCAGCCGGCCTCTTGCAGCAACTGATACGCCTCACGCTGTTGTGCGCGGATCATGCCACTGGCGTCGGTTTTCGGATTCTCGAAGGCTTCGCTGAACACCTGCGCCGGCAGCTGGCTGCGGAATGGATCGAGGATTGCTACCTGCTCTGCATCAGGCAGGCCGGTGGCGGCCATTTCCGAGTTTTCGAAGTAACTGCGGGTGCGCGCATAAGCGCCGTTGAACAATTGCTTGTTGGTCCATTCGAAGTCGAACAGCAGGCCGAGGGCCTGGCGTACCCGCACGTCCTGAAACACCGGCCGGCGCAAATTGAAGACGAAGCCCTGCATGCCGGTCGGGTTGCTGTTGGCAATCTGTTCCTTGATCAGCCGCCCTTCAGTCACTGCCGGCACGTTGTAGGCGTTGGCCCAGTTTTTCGCGGCCATTTCCAGCCAGTAATCGAATTGCCCGGCTTTCAACGCTTCCAGCGCGACGGTGTTGTCACGGTAATAGTCGGTGGTCATCACGTCGAAGTTGTAGAAGCCGCGATTGACCGGCAGGTCCTTGCCCCAGTAATCCTTGACCCGCTCATAACGTACCGAGCGTCCGGCCTTCACTTGGGTGACCTTGTACGGCCCGCTGCCCAAGGGGATTTCCAGGTTGCCCTTGTTGAAATCACGCTCGGCCCACCAGTGCTTCGGCAGCACCGGCAACTGACCGAGGATCAGCGGCAACTCGCGGTTGTTGGTGTGCTTGAACTTGAACAGCACCTTGAGCGGGTCTTCGGCGATCACTTCTTCAACGTCGGCGTAGTAGCCGCGATACATCGGTGAGCCTTCCTTGGTCAGCGTCTGGAAGCTGAATACCACATCGTCAGCGCGTACCGGGTGGCCGTCGTGAAACTTCGCTTCGGGACGCAGGTAAAAGCGTACCCAGCTGTTGTCCGGGGCTTTTTCGATCTTGCTGGCGATCAGGCCGTATTCGGTGAACGGCTCGTCCAGACCCTGTTTGGCCAGGGTGTCGTAGATCAGGCCGATATCGTCCGCCGGCACGCCTTTGCTGATGAACGGGTTGAGGCTGTCGAAACCGCCGAAGCCGGCCTGGCGGAAGATCCCGCCCTTGGGCGCGTCGGGGTTCACGTAATCGAAGTGCTTGAAGTCGGCGGGGTATTTCGGCGGCTCGTTGTACAGGGTCACGGCGTGTTGCGGGGCGGCACAGGCCAGCCCGGCGAACAGCAGACCGCTGGCCTGCACAAGCAGGGCGCGGATAGGCTTCATCGATCTTTCTCCGAAGATTTCAGCCACCACGCGCTCAGGCCCAGGGTGTAGGGCGGCGTAGTGACGAAGGCGAACCGGTTGCGGTACGCCAGACGGTGATAATTGAGGTACCAGTTGGGAATGCTGTAGTGCTGCCAGAGCAGCACGCGGTCGAGCGCCTTGCCGGCGGCGACCTGTTCATCGCGGGTGCGGGCGGCGAGCAGTTGCTCGAGCAGATGATCGACCACCGGGTTGGCGATGCCCGCGTAATTCTTGCTGCCCTTGACCCCGACCTGGCTGGAGTGGAAGTACTGCCACTGTTCCAGCCCCGGGCTGAGCGTCTGGTTGAGGGTCATCAGGATCATGTCGAAATCGAACTGGTCCAGACGCTGTTTGTATTGGGCGCGATCCACCGTGCGCAGGCGCGCGTCGATGCCGATGCTGTTGAGGTTTTCGATATACGGCTGGAGGATTCGCTCCAGGTTCGGATTGACCAGCAGCAATTCGAACCGCAGCGGCTGGCCGGCGGCGTTCTGCAGACGCTGGCCGTTGAGCTTCCAGCCAGCCTCGGCCAGCAGCGCCAGGGCCTTGCGCATGGCTTCCCGAGGAATGCCGCGACCGTCGGTCTGCGGCAGCGTGAACGGTTCGGTGAACAGGCGCGCCGGCAGTTGATCCTTGTACGGTTTGAGCATCAGCCATTCATGGCCGACCGGCAGGCCGACGGCGCTGAACTCGCTGTTGGGGTAGTAGCTGGTGGTGCGCTTGTAGGCGTCGCTGAACAGCGCGCGGTTAGTCCATTCGAAGTCGAACATCAGGCCCATGGCTTCGCGCACCTTGATGTCGGCGAAGGCCGGGCGTCGGGTGTTCATGAACAGCCCCTGGCTCTGGGTCGGGATCTGGTGCGGGATCTGCGCCTTGATCACGTCGCCGCGACGGATCGCCGGGAAGTTGTAGCCGTTGGCCCAGTTCTTGGCCTGATGCTCGATATAGATGTCGAACTCGCCGGCCTTGAACGCTTCGAAGGCCACATCGCTGTCGCGGTAGAACTCGACTTCCATGCGGTCGACGTTGTACTTGCCGCGATTGACCGGCAGGTCCTTGCCCCAGTAGTCCTTGACCCGCTCGAAAATCAACTGGCGGCCCGGTGTGACCGAGGTGATGCGGTACGGCCCGCTGCCCAGCGGCGGCTCGAAGGTGGTGGCCTTGAAGTCGCGGCCCTTCCAGTAATGCTGGGGCAGCACCGGCAATTCGCCGAGGCGCAGGATCAGCAACGGATTGCCGCTGCGCTTGAGTACGAAACGGATGCGCTGCGGATTGAGGATATCGACGCGGAGCACTTCCTGAAGGGCGGTGCGATACAGCGGGTGACCTTCCTTGAGCAGCAGGCGATAGGAAAACGCCACGTCGTACGCGGTGATCGGTGTGCCGTCGTGGAAATGCGCTTGCGGGCGCAGATTGAACACCACCCAACTGCGATCTTCGCTGTACTCCACCGATTGGGCGATCAAGCCGTAACTGGAGGCCGGTTCGTCCCCGGACGGCGCGTATTGCCCGGTGCCGACCATCAGTGGCTCGTTGAGCTCGTTGATGCCGTACTGCAGGAAATTGGGGGTGGTAACCGGGCTGGTGCCCTTGAAGGTGTAGGGGTTGAGCGTATCGAAGGTGCCAAACGCCATCACCCGCAAGGTGCCGCCCTTGGGCGCTTGCGGGTTGACCCAGTCGAAGTGGGTAAATCTGGCCGGGTACTTGAGCGTGCCGAACTGCGCATAACCGTGGCTTTCGGTGATCGTCGCGCTGACGGGGGAGCTCAAGGCCAGGCTGATCAGGAGCAGGAGGAGGGGACGCTTCAAGTCAGATCCGATCCAGGCGGCTTGGGCTTTGTGGGCCGTACAGTAACAGCTTGTATGGACAGGAAAAAGACAGGGGCTTAATGCGCGGTTAATTGTGGGAGCTGTCTGCGCCGATCTACGGAAATATCAAAAAATGACAGGCGAAAAAAAGCCCCTGAAATTCAGGGGCTCCTTGTCAGTGCGGCTGGTAGACCGTGAGCATCTGCCCAGGCTTGAGCGCCTTGCCGGCGCCCGGATTCCAGCGCTTGAGATGTTGCATCTCGACGTTGAAGCGCTTGGCCACCACGTACAGCGTGTCGCCACGTTTGACCTTGTACTGGGTCTGTTGCTTGCCGTCGTCATTGGCTTTGGTCTTGCTGCTGGTCTTGCTGTTGGCCGCGACAACCGTATTGATGCGTCCGCCACTGTTACGCGCCGGGGTGCGTCTGGTGGTGTCCTGCATGACCAGGGTCTGGCCGACCTTGAGGTTCTTGCCGGTCAGCTTGTTCCAGCGTTGCAGGTCTTTGACCTCGACCTTGTTGGCCTTGGCGATGGAACCAAGGTTGTCGCCACGCTTGACCCTATAGGCGCGCTTGGCCTGTGCAATTTCGCTTGGATCGGCGCCTTCGAACACCGGTTTCAGCGAACGCGGGCTGATCAGCTCTTCAGGGCGCATGGTCTGCAGGCTGGCGGTCAGCAGTTGCGCCTTCGAGGTCGGCACCAGCAGGTGCTGCGGGCCGTCGATGGTGGTGCGCTGCTTGAACGCCGGGTTGAGCTGGAACAACTCGTCTTCGTCGATGTTGGCCACCGCTGCGACCTTGGACAGGTCCATGCGCTGGTTGATTTCGACGACCTGGAAATACGGTTCGTTGGCGATCGGGTTGAGGTTCACGCCATAGGCTTCGGGCGTCAGCACCACTTGCGAGAGCGCCAGCAGTTTCGGCACGTAAGCCTGGGTTTCCGCCGGCAGTGGCAGGTTCCAGTAGTCGGTCGGCAGGCCGAGCTTTTCGTTGCGCTCGATGGCGCGGCTGACCGTGCCTTCACCGGCGTTGTACGCGGCCAGGGCCAGCAGCCAGTCGCCGTTGAACATGTCATGCAGGCGGGTCAGGTAGTCCATCGCTGCCGTGGTCGACGCGGTAATGTCGCGACGGCCATCGTAGAAACGGGTCTGGCGCAGGTTGAAGTAGCGCCCGGTGGACGGGATGAACTGCCAGAGGCCCACCGCGTCGGCCCGGGAATAGGCCATCGGGTTGTAGGCGCTTTCGATGACCGGCAGCAGTGCCAGTTCCAGCGGCATGTTGCGTTCTTCGAGGCGCTCGACGATGTAATGAATGTAGAGGCTGCCGCGTTCGCCGGCGTTCTCGAGAAAGGAAGGGTTACTGGCGAACCACAGGCGCTGTTGCTCGATGCGCGGGTTCACGCCCAGACCTTCCTGCAGCTGGAAACCACTGCGCATGCGCTCCCAGATGTCCTGAGGCACCTGCGGGCTGGGCTTTTCCGACAGCCAGATGGGCTTCTGCTTGGCTCGCGCAGCAATGTTCGGCGTATGCGTCGCTTCAGTCTGCGGAGCATGGCTGGAACAGCCCGCCAGCGTGGCGGACACAGCCACCGCGATGGCTTGCGCCAGGCGGGTCAATGCATCTGAATTGACGGACTTACGTATGGATGACGACATTGGCTGGAAGTAAGTTCCGGGCAAAAATGTCGGGCGATTCTAGAAAGCGCACCCCCTGCGGTCAACCATTCAGAATTTTTGTACCAGGCGGCGAGCCACTCAGAACGTATCTTTCCATGCCCGCAGAGCCGCAAAAACCTCACTCGGCGCCCGGTTCTGAGGGCCGTTCCGTTCGTCCACTTTTTGTGTAACTAATATTTCACCGGTGCGCAAAAACGGGTTTGTGAGTTTTTCCAGCGCAAGGGTCGAGGGCAGGGTCATGACACCGTTCTCACGTTGCCGGGTGACTTTTTCCAGACGGGCGGCGATGTCCCGGTTGTCCGGCTCCACGGCAGCAGCGAATTTCAGGTTGCTCAGGGTGTACTCGTGGGTGCAGTAGACCAGCGTGTCTTCCGGCAGCGCCGCCAGACGGCTCAACGACTGGTGCATTTGTTGCGGCGTGCCTTCGAACAGACGGCCGCAGCCGGCAGCGAACAGGGTGTCACCGCAAAACAGCAGGCCGTGATGGTAGTAGGCGATGTGTCCGAGGGTGTGGCCGGGAACGGCATAGACATCGAAGTCCCAGCCGAGCACGCGCACCGTGTCGTTGTCCTTGAGGGCCACGTCCCGCCCCGGAATGTTTTCGCTGGCCGGTCCATAGACCGTGGCACCGGTGGCCTTTTTCAGCGTCTCGACGCCGCCGACATGGTCGTGGTGATGGTGAGTGATGAGGATGTCGCCGAGCACCCAGCCCGGATGCGCGTCGAGCCACGCCTGCACCGGGGCGGCATCCCCCGGATCGACCACTGCACAACGCTGGGTGGCATGATCCTGTAACAACCAGATGTAGTTGTCGGTGAAGGCGGGCAGGGCACTGATCTGTATCATCGTCGAATTCGCCAAGCGGGTAACATTGGCGCATCTTAGAGGTTCCTGGCGTGTTGGAGAATGCAATGATCGATAAAGCGTTCGCTCAGGCCGATCCTGACTGGCTCGCGCTGATCGGTGCAGCCCGTGAATGGCTGTCCGGCCCCCTCGGGCAATTTCTGCTGGACGAAGAACGGCGCATGCTCGAAGACGAGCTGGGCCGGTTCTTCGGCGGCTATCTGGTGCACTACGGCCCGTCCGCCGAAACACCGCCGTCGGCGCCGCAGGTGCAGCGCAACGTGCGGCTCGGTGCGCCGTTGCCGGGCGTGGAAATCGTCTGCGAAGAACAAGCCTGGCCGTTGAGCGAGCACGCCGCCGATGTGGTGGTGTTGCAGCACGGCCTGGATTTCTGCCTGTCGCCCCACGGCTTGCTGCGCGAAGCGGCCAGCAGCGTGCGCCCCGGCGGGCATCTGCTGATCGTTGGCATCAACCCCTGGAGCACCTGGGGGCTGCGCCACGTGTTCGCCCATGACGCCTTGCATCAGGCGCGCTGCATCTCGCCATCGCGGGTGGCGGACTGGCTCAATCTGCTGGGCTTCGCGCTGGAGAAACGCCGCTTCGGGTGCTATCGTCCGCCGCTCGCTTCACCCAAGTGGCAGGCCCGTCTGGCCGGTTGGGAGCGCAAGGCCGGTGACTGGCAATTGTCCGGCGGCGGTTTCTATTTACTGGTCGCACGCAAGATTGTGGTCGGCCTGCGTCCGGTGCGTCAGGAACGCCGCGAGCCGATGGGCAAGCTGATTCCGCTGCCGATGGCCAAGGTCAACCGCCGACGCATCGAACCGTAAACCTTCTTTTATTCATGGCCGGGTATATCCCGGCCTTGGCCATCGTCGATCCGTGATCGGCGAGGCCACGCATTTTTTCTGGATAGACTGGCATGAGCGAAAGCGTCGATAGCGTAGAACTGTTCACTGACGGCGCCTGTAAAGGCAACCCCGGCCCCGGCGGCTGGGGCGCCTTGCTGGTGTGCAAGGGTGTTGAAAAGGAACTGTGGGGCGGCGAAGCCAACACCACCAACAACCGCATGGAACTGCTCGGCGCGATTCGCGGCCTGGAAGCCCTCAAGCGTCCGTGCGAAGTGCTGCTGGTGACTGACTCGCAATACGTGATGAAGGGCATCAACGAATGGATGGCCAACTGGAAGAAACGCGGCTGGAAAACCGCTGCCAAGGAGCCGGTGAAAAACGCCGATCTGTGGAAAGCGCTCGACGAGCAGGTCAACCGCCACAAAGTCACCTGGAAATGGGTCCGCGGCCACATCGGCCACCACGGCAACGAACGCGCCGACCAGTTGGCCAACCGTGGGGTGGATGAAGTTCGCGGTTACAAGCAGAGCTGAATCCTTCTCGCTGAAACACTCCCGGCGAGCGTGTTAACATCGCCGCTTTTGCACGATTGACCCCGTTGAGAGCTGAACACTGATGGCCACCAGATCCGTTGTACTCGATACCGAAACCACCGGCATGCCGGTGACCGACGGCCACCGGATTATCGAAATCGGTTGTGTCGAGTTGATCGGTCGACGTCTGACGGGCCGGCACTTTCACGTTTATCTGCAACCGGATCGCGAGAGTGACGAAGGCGCGATTGCCGTTCATGGCATCACCAACGAATTCCTGGTCGGCAAGCCGCGCTTCGCCGAAGTGGCCGACGAGTTCTTCGAGTTCATCAACGGCGCGCAACTGATCATCCATAACGCGGCGTTCGACGTTGGCTTCATCAACAACGAATTCGCCCTGATGGGCCAGCATGATCGCGCGGACATCACGCAGCACTGCACGATCCTCGACACCCTGATGATGGCCCGGGAACGTCACCCGGGTCAGCGCAACAGCCTCGATGCCCTGTGTAAACGCTACGGCGTCGACAACTCCGGTCGTGAGCTGCACGGCGCCTTGCTCGACTCGGAGATTCTCGCCGACGTCTACCTGACCATGACCGGTGGCCAGACCAGCCTGTCGCTGGCCGGCAACGCTTCCGACGGCAATGGCACGGGCGAGGGCGCGGACAACTCCGCCACCGAAATCCGCCGTCTGCCGGCAGATCGTCAGCCGGGGCGAATCATTCGCGCCACTGAAGCCGAGCTGGCCGAGCACCAGGTGCGCCTGGAAATCATCGCCAAGTCAGCTGGCGCCCCCGCGCTGTGGACTCAGTTGCTGGAAGCCGAAGCTCAGGCGTAAGGCAAAAAAGGATCGCCCGAACATCCAGGCCGTGTTCAGGCGATCCTTTGTTTTTGGCAGTACTGACAACTGGCCACCCTCGCCACATCGGCTCCGACCCTCTAACCTGAGGACATTGGCAGATCACTCTCCGCCGCCTCAGGACACTGAGCCTCATGTACAAAGATTTGAAGTTCCCGGTGTTGATCGTCCACCGCGACATCAAGGCCGACACGGTTGCCGGTGACCGCATCCGCGGCATTGCCCGAGAGCTGGAGCTGGAAGGTTTCAGTATCGTTTCGGCCACCGACTACACCGAAGGCCGGCTCGTGGCGTCGACCCACCATGGTCTGGCGTGCATGCTGATCGCCGCGGAAGACGCCAGCACCAACTCCCATCTGTTGCAGAACATGGCCGAACTGATCGGTCTGGCCCGGGTGCGGGCGCCGGATCTGCCGATCTTTGCACTCGGCGAGCAAGTAACCCTGGAAAACGCCCCGGCCGATGCGATGGCCGAACTCAACCAGTTACGCGGCATTCTCTACCTGTTCGAAGACACCGTGCCGTTTCTCGCCCGACAAGTGGCGCGGGCAGCGCGCAAATACCTGGACGGCCTGTTGCCGCCATTCTTCAAGGCGCTGGTCCAGCACACCGCCGATTCCAACTATTCCTGGCACACCCCCGGTCACGGCGGCGGGGTGGCCTATCACAAGAGTCCGGTGGGGCAGGCGTTTCATCAGTTCTTCGGGGAAAACACCCTGCGCTCCGATTTATCGGTCTCGGTGCCGGAGCTGGGTTCCTTGCTCGATCACACCGGGCCGCTGGCCGAGGCGGAAGCGCGGGCCGCGCGCAATTTCGGCGCGGATCACACCTTTTTCGTGATCAATGGCACCTCGACCGCCAACAAGATCGTCTGGCACTCGATGGTCGGGCGCGATGATCTGGTGCTGGTGGATCGCAACTGCCACAAGTCGGTGCTGCACGCGATCATCATGACCGGCGCGATTCCGCTGTACCTGTGCCCGGAGCGCAACGAGCTGGGGATCATCGGGCCGATCCCGCTCAGTGAATTCAGCCGCGAATCGATCCAGGCCAAGATCGACGCCAGCCCTTTGACCGAGGGCCGCGAGCCGAAAGTCAAACTGGCGGTGATCACCAACTCCACCTACGACGGCCTCTGCTACAACGCCGAACTGATCAAGCAGAGTCTGGGCAACAGCGTCGAAGTCCTGCATTTCGACGAAGCCTGGTACGCCTATGCGGCGTTTCACGAATTTTTTGCCGGCCGTTACGGCATGGCCACCTCGCGCAGCGAGGACAGTCCGCTGGTGTTCACCACCCATTCCACCCACAAACTGCTGGCGGCGTTCAGCCAGGCCTCGATGATTCATGTGCAGGACGGCGGCGCGCGGCAGCTGGATCGCGACCGGTTCAACGAAGCGTTCATGATGCACATCTCGACGTCGCCGCAGTACAGCATCATTGCTTCGCTGGACGTCGCCTCGGCGATGATGGAAGGCCCGGCCGGACGCTCGCTGCTGCAGGAAACCTTCGACGAAGCCCTGAGCTTTCGCCGGGCCTTGGCCAATCTGCGCCAGCACATTGCCGCCGACGACTGGTGGTTTTCGATCTGGCAGCCGCCGGGCGTCGAAGGCATCGACCGGGTGCAGACCGAGGACTGGCTGCTGCAACCCGATGCGGACTGGCACGGTTTCGGCGAGGTCAGCGACGACTACGTACTGCTCGACCCGATCAAGGTCACCCTGGTCATGCCGGGCCTGACCGCCGGCGGCGCTTTGAGCGACAAGGGCATCCCGGCGGCCGTGGTCAGCCGTTTCCTCTGGGAGCGCGGGCTGGTGGTGGAGAAAACCGGTCTGTATTCATTTCTGGTGCTGTTCTCCATGGGCATCACCAAGGGCAAGTGGAGCACGCTGCTGACCGAACTGCTGGAGTTCAAGCGCAGCTACGACGCCAACGTCAGTCTCGACACCTGCCTGAAGTGTGTGGCCCAGGAAGATCCTGTGCGCTATCGCGGCATGGGCCTGCGCGATTTGTGCGATCAGCTTCACGCCTGCTATCGCAGCAACGCCACCGCCAGACACCTCAAGCGCATGTACACGGTGCTGCCGGACATCGCGATGAAACCGGCCCACGCTTACGATCAATTGGTGCGCGGCGAAGTCGAGGCGGTGCCGATCGATGAGCTGGAAGGCCGGGTGGCGGCGGTGATGCTGGTGCCGTACCCGCCAGGCATTCCGCTGATCATGCCCGGCGAACGGTTTACCGAATCCACGCGCTCGATCATCGAATACCTCAGGTTTGCCCGCACGTTCGACACAACGTTTCCGGGGTTCGTGGTCGATGTGCACGGTCTGCAACACGAAGATGAGGGCAATGGGCGGCACTACACCGTCGATTGCGTCAAGGAATGAGGGCTTTTCCGAGTATGCAACCGGTCATGAATCCGAAATACCCAGGGCTGTCGGTGCGGGTCGCCGACGACGGTTTTGCCGCGTATATCTGGGGCAGCGATTTCAGCTTCGAGGTGGCCGCCTACGGCACGGCCGAAATCGGCAAACCCGTGGCGCAATGGGCCATGACGCCCATCGTGCCGTATCGCAAGTGCTACGGCATCGATCCGGAGGAATTCAGCAGCTTTCGCGATGCCGCCGACAGTGCGATTTTCATGGCGTATCTGGAAGATCAGCCGGTCGGGCATCTGGTGATCAGCACCAATTGGAACGGATTCGCTCATATCGATGAGCTGGCGGTGCACGCCCCGGCGCGGCGCCATGGTGTGGCCAAGGCCTTGCTCGACGTGGCGCAGTTCTGGAGCCGCAAGAAAAAACTGCCGGGGATCATGCTGGAAACCCAGAACAACAACCTCGGCGCCTGCCGCCTGTATGAGCGTTGCGGCTATGTGATCGGCGGCATCGACCATCTGCGTTATCGCGGCATCGATCCGAACACCGCCGAAGTGGCGTTGTTCTGGTATCGATTGTTCGATAACCCGCTGGAGCATCCGATCAGTTCGCCAGCATCGCCTCGGCTTGTTCCGTGACGATCCCGAGCAGTGTCTGAATCGCCGCTGACGGCGTGGCATGTCTGAAGGTCAGAGCATAGAGGCTGATCGGCACCGCCGGCGACAGTGGGCAGACATCGAGACCGCCCGCCCGTGCACCGAGGGCGGTGAACGGATCGACGATCGCCAGGCCTTCGCCGGCCTCGACCATGCTGCGCATCATCTGGTGGGTTTGCACGCGGGTCTGGATGGTCGGCACCGGGCGCAGGGCCTGGAGCTTGTTTTCCAGGGCCGGACTCAGCGGGTCCTGGCCTTCGAGGCCGACCATCGCCTGGCCGGCCAGATCCTGCAGAGAAATGTATTTCTGCTTCGGTTGCAGCCAGCCGTGGGGCGCAAGCAATTGCAGCTTGCCCTGGGCCAGTGGCTGGCAATGAATGTCGGGGTGTTGCGGATCATGCAGACTCAGGCCCAGATCACTGTCGCGCAGCAGCAAGTGGCGGACGATGTCGCGGGTCGGTTCGCTGAGCAGGGTGCAGGGCACGTCGGGCAAGCGACGGCGCAGGGCCGCGAGGCTTTGCGGCAGCAGTTGCTGGGCCAGCGGCGGGGTGCCGATGATTCGCAGGGGCGGGGCGAGGTATTGCTTGAGGCTGCTGGCCAGCCGTTGCACCGGTTCCAGCGCTTCATAGATGTGGCCGATCTCGACTTGCAGCGCCCGGGCCTCCGGGGTTGGCTGAAGTCGTCCGCGTACGCTGGCGAACAGCATGAAACCGAGCTGACTCTCGGCTTCGCGCAAACGCTCTTCGACCTCGGGCGCCGATAGTTGCAGCCATTCGGCGGCGGTGCCCACGTGACCGGTCTGCAAAAGCGCCTGAATCACTTCGATATGACGTAAACGCATGCGTGAAGTCCATGTCCGGCCGTTGGGGTCAGTGGCTGAATCCTACCCCAACTCGGCGCGGATGACTTCTGCTCATAACGATCGGTTATGAAGCGACCGATGGCTCGGGTTCGCGGATCAGGGTGATGCCCGACTGAACCAGCAGAAACTCGTTGTCGTCGATCTTGTTGACGCGGTCGCCAATCGCCAGTTTGTAGGTGGTAACGGGCTCCGTGCCGGTGAAACCGTCTGCCGACGGGTTGGATTCCTGGAACTCATGCACGGAATAAACGCGGCCTTCCGCATCTCTTGCATGGAACTGACCGACGAGTACTGCTGCCATCTGCTTAGAACCTCTGGAGATAAAACGCTTGATTTGCGGCTTGGTAGACCTTCATCGAGCTTGGTAAGTTTTCCTACAGGAAAAAAATATTCCAGACGCGGGAAATAACCTTCGACGTCTGGTGGAATCGTCATCGGATCATCTATAACTACTGGCTCCTCCCACGGACAGTCGAGAGTCTCCCAATGAGCAATGTCTATAACGTCGCAGTAGTGGTCGGCAGCCTGCGCAAGGCGTCCATCAACCGCAAAGTCGCCCTGGCGCTGGCGGAACTGGCACCGGCCAATCTCAAACTGAACATTGTCGAAATTGGCGATCTGCCACTCTACAACGAAGACATCGACGGCGATTCACCGCCGGCAGCCTACAGCACTTTCCGTCAGAAAGTGGCTTCATCCGACGCTCTGCTGTTTGTCACTCCGGAGTACAACCGCTCGGTGCCGGCGCCTTTGAAGAACGCGATCGACGTCGGTTCGCGGCCGTATGGCAAGAGCGCCTGGAGCGGCAAGCCGGGGGCGGTAATCAGCGTTTCGCCGGGTGCCATCGGCGGTTTTGGCGCCAACCAGCATCTGCGCCAGTCCTTTGTTTTCCTCAACGTGCCGTGCATGCAGCAGCCGGAAGCCTACCTGGGCGGCGCGGGCACGGCATTCGATGAGGCGGGCAAGCTGAACGAGTCGGTGAAACCGTTCCTGCAAAGTTTCATCAATGCGTTTGGTGAGTGGGTGGCGCAGCACAAGAAGTGATCTGGCAATATTTCTGACACGATAACGAACCTGTGGGGGCTGGCTTCCACAGGTTTTTTTTGTGTGGTCTGATTCTTTCCCTTTTATTGAAGGCTGTCGCGAATGCTCGCTGCGTCACTGATTTTCCTGCTGACCATTACCCTGGTGATCTGGCAACCCAAAGGCCTCGGGGTCGGCTGGAGTGCAACGTTCGGCGCCATCGTTGCGCTGATTTTCGGCGTGGTGCACCTGAGCGACATCCCGCTGGTGTGGCAAATCATCTGGAACGCCACCGGTACGTTTGTGGCGCTGATCATCATCAGTCTGTTGCTCGACGAGGCCGGGTTTTTCGCCTGGGCCGCCCTGCACGTAGCGCGTTGGGGGCGTGGCAGCGGGCGCAAGCTGTTTGCTTTCATGGTGCTGCTCGGTGCACTGGTGTCGGCGCTGTTCGCCAATGACGGCGCGGCGCTGATCCTCACGCCGATCGTGATTTCCATGCTGCTGGCCCTGCGTTTTTCCCCGGCGGCGACCCTGGCGTTCGTCATGGGCGCGGGCTTCATTGCCGACACCGCGAGCCTGCCGCTGGTGGTGTCGAACCTGGTGAATATCGTCTCGGCCGACTTCTTTCACATCGGATTCAACCGGTATGCGGCGGTGATGGTGCCGGTCAACTTTGTCAGCGTCGCGGCCACGCTGGGCATGTTGCTGTGGTTCTTCCGCCGCGACATTCCCAAGGCCTACGACCCGGAGCAACTTGAACACCCGGAAACCGCCATCCACGACAAAGCCACGTTCTACGCCGGTTGGGCGGTGCTGGTCATTCTGCTGATCGGCTGTTTCGCGCTGGAGCCGCTGGGAATCCCGATCAGTGCAATCTCGGCGGTGTGCGCGGCGCTGTTGCTGGCGATTGCCGCGCGCGGGCACAAGATCTCCACGCGCAAGGTGATGAAAGAGGCGCCGTGGCAGATCGTGATTTTCTCGCTGGGCATGTATTTGGTGGTCTACGGGCTACGCAATGCCGGGCTCACTGATTATCTGGCCGGGTGGCTCAATGTGTTCGCCGGTCACGGTGTGTGGGGCGCGGCGATGGGCACCGGGGTGCTGACGGCCTTGTTGTCGTCGATCATGAACAACCTGCCGACGGTGCTGGTCGGCCTGCTGTCGATCGATGCCAGCCAGGCTACGGGTGTGGTGAAGGAAGCGATGATCTACGCCAACGTGATCGGCAGCGACCTGGGCCCGAAAATCACCCCGATCGGCAGTCTGGCGACTCTGCTCTGGCTGCATGTGCTGGAGCGCAAGAACATCAAGATCGGCTGGGGGTATTACTTCAGGGTCGGGATCGTGCTGACCGTGCCGGTGTTGCTGGTGACGCTGGCCGCACTGGCTGTGCGGTTGAGCGTCTAACTCTGCCCGGGCACGTTCGGCCACAGGTCCGACACCAGAAACAGCCGCTCGGCTTCTTCCCACTCGCCCCGGGCGTTTTCGGTCAGGCGCACCATCAGTTGCGCCGGGGCCAACGGTTCAAGTTCATCGAGCCAGGCCTGCAAATGCCCGTTGCTCCAGGTCTGCTCCGCCGGGTAGTGCGCCGGCGCCAGCCAGGCGTGGCGGGGCAGGGGTTGCCAGCGTCCGGCCGGGCGCTGGGCGACGAACGCCGGCCAGTCTTTCTGATGCAGCCAGCTGCCACGCAAATGCTGAGAATGGGCGCCGCTGGGCGGCACGGACTGGCCGGGCCACGGATACAGCAGATACCCACCCAGCCACAGTTGCGCACTGAACGACCCGACATCCAGCGCCGCCAGCACTTCGCGGCTTTCCGGGCGCGCGGAGATCGGCAGCTGATGCTCGCTCAAATGCGCCAGTTTGCGATCCAGTCGATCATGACAGCCCGGCCCCAGCCACGACGCCGGATCATGACCGTCGCCGTTCTGCGGGCCGAGGTAGAGCTTGATGGCCAGTTCCAGGTGGTGCACGCCGTCGCGATCGCGCAGCAGCATGTCCAGCTCGCCGAGGGTGTGGCCTTCGCGGCGGATCGGCAGGTTGGCGGCAATCAGTTCGATGCCCGGCGCGTGTTTCACCGCAAATTGCCACAACCGTTCGTAATACAGGCCCAGGCGCCGGGTACGGGCCTGGGACAGCCAGTGCAGCAGGCCGTAACTGTCGCGGTCGAGCTGGCGCAGCCAGTGTTCCAGACGCTCGGGATCGCTGACCCAGTCGCTGCCCGCCAGCGGATGGCGCTGCGGCCACGGGGTGGCGGCGAGCATCGGCGGGGCGAGGATCACCCACGCCAGATCGCGCACCTCGGGGTGGCGTAACTGGTGGGGTAACTGAAGCAAATCGGGAAATAGGATCATCTTGCGAGCATAGCCTCAAACACCGGTGCATCCTCGGGGCTGAAAGGATTTTGTCTATCCGGCGCTTTCGCCCATAATCGTGCTTTTCGCCGTCTCAGTCCCCCGCAGGAGTCCCATGGAGCAATTTCGTAATATCGGCATCATCGGTCGCCTGGGCAGCTCCCAGGTGCTGGATACCGTCCGCCGACTGAAACGCTTCCTGCTCGATCGTCACCTGCATGTGATTCTCGAAGACACTATCGCCGAAGTCCTGCCGGGCCATGGCCTGCAAACTTCGTCACGCAAGATGCTCGGCGAAGTCTGCGACATGGTCATCGTGGTCGGCGGTGACGGCAGCCTGCTCGGCGCAGCGCGGGCACTGGCCAAACACAATATTCCGGTGCTCGGGATCAACCGTGGCAGCCTCGGTTTTCTCACCGACATCCGCCCCGACGAGCTGGAAATCAAGGTCGCCGAGGTACTCGACGGCCATTATCTGGTGGAAAACCGCTTCCTGCTGCAGGCCGAAGTTCGTCGCCACGCCGAGGCCATCGGCCAGGGCGATGCGCTGAACGACGTGGTGCTGCACCCCGGCAAATCGACGCGGATGATCGAGTTCGAGCTGTACATCGACGGCCAGTTCGTCTGCAGCCAGAAGGCCGACGGCCTGATCGTCGCCACCCCGACCGGTTCCACCGCTTACGCACTGTCCGCCGGTGGCCCGATCATGCATCCCAAGCTTGACGCTATTGTGATTGTGCCGATGTACCCCCATACCTTGTCGGGCAGACCGATCGTGGTCGATGGCAATAGTGAGCTGAAAATCGTCGTGTCCAAAGATATGCAGATCTACCCGCAGGTCTCCTGCGACGGGCAGAACCACTTCACCTGCGCGCCGGGCGACACCATCACCGTCAGCAAGAAAGCGCAGAAGCTGCGGCTGATTCATCCGCTCGACCACAACTACTACGAAGTCTGCCGGACCAAGCTCGGCTGGGGCAGCAAGTTGGGTGGTGGAGGCGACTGATGCTCGATCCCGCGCGCAGTTATGACCTGATTGGTGACGTGCACGGATGCGCCCTGACCCTGGAACACCTGCTGGACCGTCTCGGTTATCACAAGCAGGGCGGAGTCTGGCGGCATCCGTCGCGCATGGCCGTGTTTGTCGGCGACATCATCGACCGTGGCCCACGGATTCGCGAGGCGCTGCACATCGTTCACGACATGGTCGAAGCCGGTCAGGCGTTGTGCATCATGGGCAACCACGAATTCAACGCGCTCGGTTGGAGCACACCGGCGCCTCCGGGCAGCGGCAAGCAATTCGTCCGTGAACACACCCCGCGCCATGCCCGATTGCTGCACGAAACCCTGACCCAATTCGAAAACCATCCGCGCGACTGGCACGATTTCCAGCAGTGGTTCTATCAACTGCCGTTGTTCGTCGACGCCGGACGCTTCCGCGTGGTGCATGCCTGCTGGGATGCCGGCCTGATCGAGCCGTTGCGCGGGTTGTTCCCGGATGGCTGCATTGATGAACACTTCCTCCAGGCCTCGGCCGTGCCGGGCAGTTTCGCCTGCACCGTGTTCGATCGCCTGCTGCGCGGCACTGACATGCGCCTGCCGGATGGCCTGACCATGACCAGCGGCGACGGCCTGGTGCGTTCGTTCTTCCGCACCAAGTTCTGGGAAGACGATCCGCAAACCTACGGCGACATCGTGTTCCAGCCCGATGCACTGCCGGAACCAGTGGCGCAAAAGCCGCTGACCTCCAGCGAAAAGAATTCCCTGCTGCGCTACGGTATCGATGAGCCGTTGCTGTTCGTCGGCCACTACTGGCGCAGCGGCAAACCGGCGCCGATCCGCCCGAACCTCGCGTGCCTGGATTACAGCGCGGTGCTGTACGGCAAACTGGTTGCCTATCGTCTGGATCAGGAAACCCGCCTCGATCCGCATAAATTTGTCTGGGTCGACGTCGAGCGGCCGGAGGTGCTGCGATGAGTGCCATAGCCGTCTTGCGTGTGCCGTTGGCGGCGGACCTGAGTGGTTTCGTCAAACTGCTGCAACGCATGCAAGTGCCCCATCGTGTCAGCGAAGAGGCGGGCGAGCAGGTGTTGTGGGTGCCGTCGGAAATCAGCGATGACGTACGCTCGCTGTACGAGCGTTTCCCGGCGGGTGACCCGGATCAGCAGCTGGAAATTCCGGCGGCGCCGACGTTCAAGCGCCCGAGCTTCGCCGAGCAACTGAAACATGCCAAAGCCACCGGATTCATTCTGCTGCTGAGCCTGATCGTCGGCGGGTTGACCTTCCTTGGCGATAACCTCGACACCCTGCGTTGGCTGACCTTCCTCGATTTCCGCGTGGTCGGCGACTACATCCACTTCACACCACTGGCCGACAGCCTGGCAGCGGGGCAGTGGTGGCGCCTGTTTACGCCGATGCTGATCCACTTCGGCATCCTGCACCTGGCCATGAACGGCATGTGGTACTGGGAACTGGGGCGGCGCATCGAGTCGCGCCAGGGCAGCGTCAACCTGATCGGCCTGACGCTGCTGTTCGGCCTGGTTTCCAACTATGCGCAGTTCGCCTGGAGCGGCCCGAGCCTGTTCGGCGGCCTGTCCGGCGTACTTTACGGGCTGCTCGGTCACTGCTGGATCTTCCAGCTGCTGGCGCCGAACCCGGCCTATCGCCTGCCGCGCGGCGTGCTGGCGATGATGCTGGTGTGGTTGCTGGTGTGCATGTCGGGGCTGGTCTCGATGATCGGTTTCGGCGAAATCGCCAACGCCGCCCACGTCGGCGGGTTACTCATCGGATGCTTCACCGGTTTGTTGGGCGGTTTGTACAACCGCCGTAAACTGGCCGCCTGAATTTTTTGAATAAAGAGCACGGAGACCCTGATGTCCTCTTTTAACGATTTGATCAAGAACATCACCCCCGACATCTACCAGAGCCTGAAACTGGCCGTAGAGATCGGCAAATGGTCGGACGGTGGCAAGCTCACCGCCGAACAGCGTGAACTGTCGTTGCAGGCGATGATCGCTTGGGAAATGCAGAACCTGCCCGAAGAAGAGCGCACCGGTTACATGGGCCCGCAGGAATGTGCGTCGAAGTCGATCGAAGTGCCGAACATCCTGTTCAAGTCGGACGCCCTCCATTGATCGAGATCGGCCGCGGTGCAATCAGCAAAATGTCGGCGCGCCTGGACGGGCCGAACGTGCAGTACGCGTTTCGTCTGGATGACGTCGAGGTGCCGGCCAACCCGTTGATCGGCAGCACGGTGCGTCTGGAATACCTGGGGGCGATCCACTGCACCCATTGCGGGCGCAAGACCAAGACCAGTTTCAGTCAGGGTTACTGCTATCCGTGCATGACCAAACTCGCCCAGTGCGACATTTGCATCATGAGCCCGGAGCGCTGCCACTTCGAGGCCGGCACCTGCCGTGAGCCGGAGTGGGGCGAGAAGTTCTGCATGACCGACCACGTCGTCTACCTGGCCAATTCGTCGGGGATCAAGGTCGGCATCACCCGCGCCACCCAGTTGCCGACCCGCTGGCTCGATCAGGGCGCCAGTCAGGCGCTGCCGATCATGCGCGTTTCGACGCGGCAGCAGTCGGGCTTCGTCGAAGACCTGTTCCGCAGCCAGGTGGCGGACAAGACCAACTGGCGCGCCTTGCTCAAGGGCGATGCGGCGGCGGTGGATCTGGCGCAGGTGCGTGATCAGTTGTTCGAAAGCTGCGCCGAAGGCCTGCAAGGCTTGCAGGAGCGTTTCGGGCTCCAGGCCATTCAGACCATCGCCGATGTCGAGCCGCTGGAAATCCGTTACCCGGTCGAGCAGTACCCGGCCAAGATCGTCAGTTTCAACCTGGACAAGAACCCGATTGCCGAAGGCACGCTGCTGGGGATCAAGGGCCAGTACCTGATCTTCGACACCGGCGTGATCAACATTCGCAAGTACACGGCCTATCAGCTCGCCGTGCATCAATAAGGACTTCAGCATGCGCACCGAACAACCGAAGATGATTTACCTGAAGGACTATCAGGCGCCCGAGTACCTGATCGATGAAACACACCTGACCTTCGAGTTGTTCGAGGACCACAGTCTGGTCCACGCGCAACTGGTGATGCGCCGCAACCCGGCCCGTGGCCCGGGCCTGCCGCCGCTGGTGCTCGATGGCCAGCAGCTGGAATTGCTCTCGGTGACCCTGGCAGACCAGGAACTGAGCGCGAGCGATTACCAACTGACTGAAAACCACCTGACCCTGCAACCGGCCAGCGAAACCTTCACGGTCGACACCAGCGTCAGGATCCACCCGGAAACCAACACCGCACTGGAAGGCCTGTACAAGTCCGGCACGATGTTCTGCACCCAGTGCGAGGCTGAAGGCTTCCGCAAGATCACCTATTACCTCGACCGCCCGGACGTGATGAGCAAGTTCACCACCACCGTGGTCGCCGAGCAGCACAGCTATCCGGTGTTGCTGTCCAACGGCAACCCGATCGCCAGCGGCCCTGGCGAAGATGGCCGGCACTGGGCGACCTGGGAAGACCCGTTCATGAAACCGGCGTACCTGTTCGCGCTGGTGGCCGGGGACTTGTGGTGCGTTGAAGACAGCTTCACCACCATGACCAACCGCAACGTGGCGCTGCGCATCTATGTCGAGCCGGAAAACATCGACAAGTGTCAGCACGCCATGAACAGCCTGAAGAAGTCGATGCGCTGGGACGAAGAGGTCTACGGTCGCGAGTACGATCTGGACATCTTCATGATCGTCGCCGTGAACGACTTCAACATGGGCGCCATGGAGAACAAGGGCCTCAACATCTTCAACTCCAGCGCCGTGCTGGCCCGCGCCGAAACCGCCACCGACGCCGCACACCAGCGGGTCGAGGCGATCGTCGCCCACGAATACTTCCACAACTGGTCGGGCAACCGCGTAACCTGCCGCGACTGGTTCCAGCTGTCGCTCAAGGAAGGCTTCACGGTGTTCCGCGATGCCGGTTTTTCCTCTGACATGAACTCGGCCACGGTCAAGCGCATTCAGGACGTGGCGTACCTGCGTACCCACCAGTTCGCCGAAGACGCAGGTCCCATGGCCCACGCCGTGCGCCCGGACAGCTTTATCGAGATTTCCAACTTCTACACCCTGACCGTGTACGAAAAGGGCTCGGAAGTGGTCGGCATGATCCACACCCTGCTGGGCGCCGAAGGCTTCCGCAAGGGCAGCGATCTGTACTTTGAACGCCACGACGGCCAGGCCGTGACCTGCGATGACTTCATCAAGGCCATGGAAGATGCCAACGGCGTCGACCTGACCCAGTTCAAGCGCTGGTACAGCCAGGCCGGTACACCGCGTCTGGCGGTGAGCGAGTCTTACGACGCCGCCGCGAAAACCTACAGCCTGACCTTCCGCCAGAGCTGCCCGGAAACCCCGGACAAGGTTGAAAAGCTGCCGTTCGTGATTCCGGTGGAACTGGGCCTGCTCGACAGCCAGGGCAACGAGATCGCCCTGCGTCTGGCCGGCGAAGCCTCGGCTCAAGGCACCTCCCGGGTGATTTCGGTGACCGAAGCCGAGCAGACCTTCACCTTCGTCGACATCGCCGAACAACCGCTGCCGTCCTTGCTGCGTGGCTTCTCGGCGCCGGTGAAACTGAGCTTTCCGTACAACCGCGATCAGTTGATGTTCCTGATGCAGCACGACACCGACGGTTTCAACCGTTGGGATGCCGGCCAGCAACTGTCGGTGCAGGTGCTGCAAGAGTTGATCGGCCAGCAGCAAAAGGGCGAAAGCCTGGTGCTCGACCCGCGTCTGGTTTCCGCTTTGCGCACGGTGCTGTCGGACGAGACGCTGGATCAGGCGATGGTCGCGGAAATGCTCTCGCTGCCAAGCGAAGCGTACCTGACCGAAATCAGTGAAATCGCCGACGTGGACGCGATCCACACCGCCCGCGAATTTGCCCGTCAGCAACTGGCGGACAACCTGTTCGAACCACTGTGGCTGCGTTATCAGGCCAACCGCGACCTGTCGAAGCAAACCCCGTACGTGGCCGAGGCCGAGCACTTCGCCCGTCGCGCGCTGCAAAACATCGCGCTGTCGTACCTGATGCTCAGCGGCAAGCCGGAAGTCCTGGCGGCGACACTGGAACAGTTCGACAGCTGCGACAACATGACCGAACGCCTGACCGCGCTGGCGGTGCTGGTCAACTCGCCGTTCGACGAGCAGAAAGCCAAAGCCCTGGCCAGTTTCGCCGAGCACTTCAAGGACAATCCGCTGGTCATGGATCAGTGGTTCAGCGTGCAGGCCGGCAGCACCTTGCCGGGCGGTCTGGAGCGCGTGAAAGCGCTGATGCAGCACCCGGCGTTCAACATCAAGAACCCGAACAAGGTGCGTGCGCTGGTCGGTGCGTTTGCCGGGCAGAACCTGATCAACTTCCACGCGGCGGATGGCTCGGGCTATCGCTTCCTCGCGGATCTGGTGATCGAACTGAACGGCTTCAACCCGCAGATCGCCTCTCGCCAATTGGCGCCGCTGACGCGCTGGCGTAAATATGACAGCGCTCGTCAGGCGCTGATGAAGGCGGAGCTGGAGCGGATTCTGGCTTCGGGGCAGCTGTCCAGCGATGTGTATGAAGTGGTCAGCAAAAGCCTTGCCTGAAGTCTTTTCGGGGCAATAAAAAACGCCGCTCAATGAGCGGCGTTTTTGTGGGGCGATGAAAAGCCCTTATTGGCGCAGATCAAACCGATCCAGATCCATCACCTTCGCCCAGGCTGCAACGAAGTCCGTGACGAACTGTTCCTTCGCATCGGAACTGGCATACACCTCGGCCAGGGCCCGCAGCACCGAGTTGGAACCGAACACCAGATCGACCCGGGTCGCCGTCCACTTCACGCTGCCGGTTTTACGGTCGCGGCCTTCGAACTCGGTTTTGGACGTTGGTTTCCATTCCACACCCATGTCCAGCAGGTTGCGAAAGAAGTCGTTGGTCAAGGTGCCAGGTCTGTCGGTGAACACGCCGTGCTGGGTCTTGCCGACGTTGGTGTCCAGCACGCGCAGGCCGCCGATCAACACGGTCATTTCCGGCGCCGAAAGCGTCAGCAGTTGCGCCTTGTCGATCAGCAACGCTTCGGCCGGCACGCGATAAGTGCTGGCCGCGTAGTTGCGGAAGCCATCGGTGTGCGGTTCAAGGAAGCCGAACGACTCGACATCGGTCTGCTCCTGAGTCGCATCGGTGCGCCCCGGATTGAACGGCACGGTCACCGTGTGCCCGGCGTTTTGCGCCGCTTGTTCGACCCCGGCATTACCGGCCAGCACGATCAGGTCCGCCAGCGAGACTTGCTTGCCTGCCGCCCCGGCGTTGAACTCGTTCTGAATGCCTTCGAGGACTTTCAGCACCTTGTCCAGTTGCTCCGGCTGGTTGGCCTGCCAGAACTTTTGCGGTGCCAGACGCAGACGACCGCCATTGGCGCCGCCGCGTTTGTCCGAACCCCGGAAGGTCGATGCGGCCGCCCAGGCAGTGGAAACCAGTTCCGAAACGGACAGCCCCGACGCCAGTATTTTGCCTTTCAGCGACCTGATATCGCTGTCGTCCACCAGTGGATGCGTGGCCTCGGGAATCGGGTCTTGCCACAGCAGTTCTTCCTGGGGCAATTCCGGGCCGAGATAGCGTGACAGCGGGCCCATGTCGCGGTGGATCAACTTGTACCAGGCGCGGGCGAAGGCATCGGCCAGTTGATCGGGATTGGCCAGGAAGCGCCGCGAAATCTTCTCGTAGGCCGGGTCGAAACGCAGGGCCAGGTCGGAGGTGAGCATGGTCGGGTCGATGCGTTTGTTCGGGTCGTGGGCGTGCGGAATGGTACCGGCCCCGGCGCCGTTTTTCGGCTTCCACTGATGGGCGCCGGCGGGGCTCTTGGTCAATTCCCACTCGAAGCCGAACAGGTTTTCCAGATAGTTGTTGCTCCACTTGGTCGGGGTGGTGGTCCAGGTCACTTCCAGGCCGCTGGTGATGGTATCGGCGCCCTTGCCGGTGCCGAAGCTGTTTTTCCAGCCCAGGCCTTGTTCTTCGAGGCCGGCGGCTTCCGGTTCCGGGCCGACATTATCGGCGGGGCCTGCGCCGTGAGTCTTGCCGAAGGCGTGACCACCGGCGATCAGGGCGACGGTTTCCTCGTCGTTCATGGCCATGCGGCCGAAGGTTTCGCGGATGTCCTTGGCCGAAGCCACCGGGTCGGGATTGCCTTCCGGACCTTCCGGGTTCACGTAGATCAGGCCCATCTGCACCGCGGCGAGCGGGTTCTCGAGGTTGCGTTCGCCCTGGTTGGTGCGGCTCTCTTCATTGCCGTGCTCGGCTGGTTCGGCCACCAGCGTGCCTTCGCCCGGCGGCTGCATGGATTCCGGATCCTTGCCGTAACGGTTGTCGCCGCCCAGCCATTTGTTTTCCGAGCCCCAGTACACGTCTTCGTCCGGTTCCCACACATCCGCGCGACCACCGGAGAAACCGAAGGTCTTGAAGCCCATGGATTCCAGCGCGACGTTGCCGGTGAGAACGATCAGGTCGGCCCAGGAAATGTTGCGGCCGTATTTCTGTTTGATCGGCCACAGCAGGCGGCGGGCCTTGTCGAGGCTGACGTTGTCCGGCCAGCTGTTGAGCGGGGCGAAACGTTGCTGGCCGGAACCGGCACCGCCACGACCGTCAGCCGTGCGATAGGTGCCGGCGCTGTGCCAGGCCATGCGGATGAAGAGCGGGCCGTAGTGGCCGAAGTCCGCTGGCCACCACTCCTGGGAGTCGGTCATCAGCGCCGTCAGATCGCGTTTGAGGGCCTGGAAATCCAGGCTTTTGAAAGCCTTGGCGTAGTCGAAGTCCTTGCCCATCGGATCGGATGCGGGCGAGTGCTGACTCAGGATTTTCAGGTTCAGTTGATTCGGCCACCAATCGCGGTTCGTCGTGCCACCGCCGGCGGCGTGATTGAACGGGCATTTCGATTCATTTGCCATGTTCGGGTCCTTATCAGGTCTTCTGCGGCCGGCTCGTGCCGACTTCGGAGTAGTAAGGCTAGACCCGACTCGGCGAGTCAGCTAATAGGCGAAGTATTGGTATCTGATAGAGCTGCTCTCTCACAAACAACGATGAGTAATGATGATCGTGGTGCTTACTTCGAATAGTGATAAAAAACTGTCGTAAATGACAGTTGGGGCGTGCAGTCGTCAAGTGTAGGTTTGAGTTGTGAAAGATATAAAAGCCCCTCCATCCTTAAAGAAGGAAGTTTGTATGAGCCAAAATGTAAATAGACCCAGCAAAGGTACTTTCGAGGCCTCTCTCAATGGCGAGAAGTTTCTTACCAGCACCTTGGTTAAATTTCACGAGACAAACAATGGGGACATCATTCAAGGTTATGACAATAAAAATAGTTTCATAGTTTTTTTTATTGGTCTATTAGTGGGTGGGCCGCATGAAGTGATGTATGACCCGAACTCACCGGTCGCATGGACCGTCCAAATCGACAATGAAATTTATGCTATCGATTCCGGGCATGTGATCGTAACTATTGACCAAGATCACGAAAGCGTAAAGGGTACAGTCTATCTCGTTTTGCAGGATGATAAAGGGACGGTGGCCGGGGATTTTGATATCACTAACCTGGTTTAACCCAATAAGAAGCCGATTCAGGCAGACAATGCGGCGGCCGGTGCGCTTTACCATCCAGGAGCAGCCTTCGGGCCGCTCCTGCATTGTCCACGGCGATCAACTGGATTGCGCCGTCTCGTCAGCCGGCGTTTCATCCAGCATATCTTCCTGCCCCGGCAGTTCGGTGATCACGCTGAAGTCACTGACTTCCACCGCGCCCAGCCCATATCCCAACAAGTGAAACGAAAACGCCTTGCGTGGTTGCGGGTTGTCGAAGCTGAAATCCATCTCCAGCGGCTGATCCGCTGTGGCGACCATCTCGGTCGGCAGGCCCAGTTGCACGTCCTGTTCGAACTCCTTGGCTTTGAGCTGAATGTACGCCGCCTGCTGCGGATCGACCGAGCGCACGGTCAGGCGCACGCGGGTGTGGGAGCCCTTGGGCATTTCCAGGTATTGCGCGCCGATCAGGTTGTCGGCCCAGTCGTCCTTGATCTGCGCTTGCAGCGGGATGACGTTGGCGCTGCCGAACTGATAGCGCTGGTTGAGCGGGGTGCGCAGCAGCGACAGGTCCAGGGCCGAGGCGCGGGCGGCGATGTCCCGGGCATTCTGGCCGCTGGCGTTGCCCTTGAACGTGGCGCTTTCGGCGATGAATCCTTCACTGGCGTAATTGCGGCAACGACGCGGCATGTCGCATTCGGTCAGCAGGCCGCGACCGTCGTGATAACGCAGCTTGCCGTTGGTGAACGACATGATTTCGCGGCCCGAATCGTAATCGCGAAACAGTGAGCGACCGCTGAGGGCGGAAGGCACCGGAAAGTCGAAGTAATCCAGAATCGACGCACTCAGGTCGACGTGACCGTAGACCCCGGCGTTCAGGCGCGGCAGTTGCGCCTGTTCCGGCGCGAGGGTCAGGTTGAAGCCCCAGGACGACGCGAGACGGACGCCGTCGATGCCGTGGGACTCGTCCGAGGTGATGACCACCAGCGTGTCTTTCAGCACGCCCTGGCGTTCGAGGCCACTGAGAAACTGTTCCAGTGCATCGTCCAGATAACCGACGGCGGCTTGCTTGGGTGTGTCGTAGCGTTGCAGGTATTCCTCCGGCGCGGAGTAGGGCTGGTGGGTGCCGACGGTCAGCAGCGTGAGCATCCACGGTTGTTTCTGCTTTTTCAGGTCGCCGACGTATTTCAGCGCGCCTTCGAAGAACGCCTTGTCATCCTTGCCCCACGGGAATTCCAGGTAGTTGGCGTTGGTGAACCACTCCAGGCCATGGGTCGCGTCGAACCCGATGTGCGGCATGATCTTGTCTTTGGCCATGAACCGCAGCCCTGCGCCTTGCAGGTAGTGAGTGGCAAAACCGTGCTGACGCAACTGAGCCGGCAGACAGGCTTGATTGCGCTCGTGCTGGGTCAGCATTTCCACGCCTTTGGGCGTGCCGTTGTCGAGTTTGTCGTAATCGCCGCAGAGCATGGCGTACAGACCGCGAATGGTCTGGTGGGTGTGCAGCACGTAATCCGGGGTGTTCATGCCGCGCTCGGCCCAGCGGCTGAGGTTGGGCATCAGGTCTTCCTGATAATGGCTGCCGATGGCCTGGCGATTGGCGCCGATGTAGGCGCCGGGAATGCCTTCGAGCGCGACGATCAGCACATTGCGCGCTTGGCCCTTGGCCGCCAGCAGCGGATGACCGTTCAGATCGACATCGGTGAGGCCGGCCATCGGTGGGGGAGCAACCTGAGTGTCGCCGTCCAGCCATTCTTCGGCCTGCATCTGCACGTCGGCGACCTGCGCGGCGAGCAGTTGGTGCGGCAGGTTGTACAGACGCCATGGGTCGGCATCGCTCGGGTTCAGGTGCTGCGCGCCCCAGTACGCGCAGAACAGCAGCACCGGCGTCGCCCAGGCTGTGCGGGGCAGAGCGCGAACCGGTGTTGCACGTCGAGTCCAATGACTGAGCAGCCACAGGGCCAAGGCCACCAGCAGCGCAACCGCCACGCCGGGATGGGCGAAGCCGCCGCCGGTGGAGTTTTCCACGAACTGCGGGTCGATCAGGTAATGCAGATCCGCCACGGTCGGCAGGCGACCGACTGCGCTGACCAGTTCAGCGGTCGCCACCGCCAGCAATCCCCAGAACAGCAGCACCGGCAGCGCCAGCCACCAGGGACGGCGATGCAACAAAACCAACAGCAGACTGCCGATGGCCAGATCCGAGAGGTAACCGAACAAGCTCGACCAGCCGAGCGCCGCGCGCAGGCACACCGGCACGATCAGTACCAGGAAAACCAGAGAAAGAAGGCGGGCATCCAGGCGCCGCAGCCGTTGAAAAAGAGCGCTCACAAAAAAAGACCTTCCAGCCATTAAACCGTCATAAAAGTGTGGGCGATGATACCAAGGGTGGGCTGTCTGATCGCCTTTTTAAACGGCTGGGTGATCTGGTTCCGGAGGGCGCTGTTAGCCACCCGGATGAGCTGGGGCCTTGATTGGCGACCGTCATGGCGGTTTTCCGGCCTGATTGCGGCGGCGGTTTTATTGTTTCAGGCTGTTTAAGCGGCATTCACCTGCGTGTGACATTGTTCCCTCAAAGCGGTCAGCGTAGAGGCGTCGGCGAGCAACGGGTTGCAGCGGTGTTCGATGGCCAGGACGCGGACTTGCAAGCGTTTCTGCAAGGCAGACGTTCAGGTGATATCAATATGCGATAACGGTATTTAAATTTCGTTTTTTATAGCGATAGAGTCCCGCCTCACAGATTTCCCTGTATATCACTGCGAGGTTGTCATGACCCTACCGTTCAAACGTTCTGCACTGACGCTGCTGGCGGCCTCGCTGGCTGGCGCACTGCTCGGCAACACTGCGCAAGCCGAAGGCAAGATCAGCATCGCCCAGCAATTCGGCATCGGTTATCTGATTCTGGATGTGGTGCGCGATCAGCAATTGATCGAGAAACACGGCAAGGCTCAGGGTCTGGACATCAAGGTCGACTGGAACAGCATTTCCGGCGCCACCGCGATGAACGAAGCATTGCTCACCGGATCGCTGGACGTGGTCTCGGCGGGCGTGCCGCCGATGCTCACAGTATGGGATCGCACCAAGGGCAAGCAGAACGTCAAGGCCATCGCTTCGCTGGGTTCGATGCCCAACTACCTGCTGACCAATAACCCGAACGTGAAAACCCTCAAGGACTTCAGCGACAAGGATCGCATCGCCGTGCCGGCGGCGGGCGTGGGCTTCCAGTCACGCACGCTGCAGATCGAAACGGCCAAGGAATTCGGCAATGACCACTACAAGAAATTCGACGACATCTCCGTCAGCCTGCCGCACCCGGATGCCACGGCTGCACTGATCGCCGGCGGCTCGGAAATCAACGCGCATTTCTCCAGCCCGCCGTTCCAGTATCAGGCGTTGCAGAATCCCAACGTGCACAAAGTGCTGAGTTCCTACGACGTGCTCGGCGGCCAGGCCACGTTCAACGTGCTCTACACCACGGAAAAATTCCACGACGAAAACCCGAAAACCTACAAGGCTTTCTATGACGCCTTGGCCGAGGCCGAGAAGATCATCAAGGCCGACAAACCTGCGGCGGCTCAGGCCTACATTCGGGTTGAACAGTCAAAGCTGCCGCTGGCGCTGGTTGAGAAAATCGTCACCGACCCGGAAATCGATTTCACCGTGGTGCCGCAACGCACCTTTATCTATGCAGAGAAATTGCAGGAGCTGGGCGTGCTGAAGAACAAGGCGGACAGCTGGAAGGATTATTTCTTTGAAGAGGCGCATGGCGGGGCGGGAAGTTGAGCAGTCGTGATTGCTGAACCATCCGCCCATCCTCTTGCCGGGTGAGCGGTAAACCCGCGTCTATAGTGAGAGGGCTGTGTGAAACGGGTGGCGCACCTCAAGCTGCGACGGGAGGCGCCGAGTGAACAATCTTCTGTTTTTCATTCAGGAGATCGCCATGAGTCAGATCGAAAAAGTCCTCTACACCGCGAAAACCCACACCACCGGCGGACGTGACGGCGTATCGCGCAGTTCCGACGGGATCCTCGATGTAAAACTGTCGTCGCCCGGTTCCAGTGGCGGCGGGACCAATCCGGAGCAACTGTTCGCCGCAGGCTGGTCGGCGTGTTTCATCGGCGCGATGAAAGCGGTGGCGGGGCAGCAGAAAATCAGCCTGCCGGCGGACCTGGCGGTGGATGCCGAAGTGGACCTGGGCACTAATTCGGGAGGGTATCTGCTGCAGGCTCGACTGAATGTAAGCCTGCCGGGCATGGAGCGCGGCGCGGCGCAGCAGCTGGTGGATGCGGCGCATCAGGTGTGCCCGTACTCCAAGGCCACGCGCAACAATATCGAGGTCGAATTGAAACTGGTCTGACATTCAGATGCAAAAGGGGCGGCATGATCATCGATCATGCCGCCCCTTGTGTGTTTTGAAGCCGTGGATCTGTCAGTCAGCGATCAATGCATCTTGCTGTGATCGTGGCCTTCCATGGTCAGCGCCTTGACCGGCGCTTTCACTTCCACGGTTTCCTTTTCGCCCTTGGCGTTTTCGATAGTCAGGGTCAGCGGCACGCTGTCGCCTTCCTTCAACTGAGCGCTCAGGCCCATCAGCATCACATGGTAGCCATTCGGATCGAAGTTGATGGCTTTGCCCGCCGGCAGGTCGACCGATTTCACCGGGCCCATGCTCATCACGTCGTTCTTCATGGTCATCTCATGAATCTGCACGTCCTTGGCCGCCGGCGAAGCAACGCTGAGCAGCTTGCTGTCGCTGTCGGCGGTGACGGTCATGAATGCGCCGCTGGCCGACTGGTTCGGCACGGTCGCACGCACCCAGGCGTCGTCGACTTTGGTCTGCGCCGATACCTGGAAAGCCAGGCCCAGCAGGGACAGGCCCAGTGCGGCGCGTTTGATGTGGTTCAGAAAAGGGTTCATCAGCAGACCTCCATGACGGTAAGCAAATCTTCCGTGCACTCTTGTGCAGAAAGCGATTGAGACAGGCCCACACGCAATGTGCCCCGGGTGTCGTAGACATAACTGGTGGCGGTGTGGGAAAGGGTATAGGTGTCGCCGGCCGGGATTTTTTCGTAGAACACGTCGAATTCCTTGGCGGTGGCCTTGGTTTCTTCGAGGGTGCCGTACAGCGCGACGAAGCTTGGATCGAAGGTCTTGACGTAGGCGTCGAGGATTTCCGGGGTGTCGCGTTCCGGGTCGAGGGTGATGAACACCACCTGCAGGATGTCACCGTCCTTGCCCATCAGCTTCTTGATTTTCGCGGCGCGGGCCAGCGTCGTCGGGCAGATCGCCGGGCACTGGGTGAAACCGAAGAAGATCATCGGCATCAGGCCGCGAAAGCTCGACAGCGTCACGGTGTTGCCTTCGGTGTCCTTGAGCTTGAAGGTGCGTCCGAGGATCTTGTCGCTCAGATCCTTGCCGTACTTGTACGACAGTTCGCCGCGGGTGTCGCAGCCGGCGAGCAGGCCGAGACCGAGTACGCCCATTCCCGCAAGCACCTTGCGGCGAGTCAACAAAGCCGTCATTTCATACCGCCCTTTGGAGCCCGCCGGTCGGCAGGACAGGCGGGCGGGTTAACCGTAAAAGCGGCGCATGATACCAAAATGATCCGCTGCGCCGGTTTTCGATCGCTGGGCAATGTGGGATCTGGCGACAAAAGGTGTAAGAAAAAATGACTCAAGGTGCTGGCGGAAGCGGCTCGACCGGGCTCCAGCCACCGCCCAGCGCGGTGTACAGATTCACTTGCGCCACCAGCTGCGCCAACCTATCGGTAATCAGTCCTTGCTGGGAACTGAACAGCGAACGCTGGGCATCAAGGAACGTCAGGCTGCTGTCGACGCCGCTTCGATAGCGATGCTGCGCCATGTCGTAGTAATCCTGGGTCGCCTGCACCAGATCGCGTTGGGCCTGGAGTTGCTGTTCGTAGGTCTGGCGTGCCGCAAGGCCGTCGGACACTTCCTGGAATGCCGTCTGAATGGTCTTTTCGTACTCGGCGACGGTGATGTCTTTTTGCAGCTTCGCGTAATCCAGGCTGGCGCGCAGACTGCCGGCGTTGAAAATCGGCAAGTTGATCTGCGGCTGGAACGTCCAGGTCCCGGAGCCGCCCTTGAACAGCCTGGACAGATCGCGGCTGGATGTCCCGGCATTGGCGGTCAGGCTGACACTCGGGAAAAACGCCGCCCGCGCCGCGCCGATGTTGGCATTGGCGGCGCGCAGCTTGTATTCGGCCTGGAGAATGTCCGGTCGGCGTTGCAGCAGATCCGAGGGCAATCCGGCCGGCACGGTTGCCACAAGATCACTGTCCAGCGGACGCGCCGGCAGGTGCTCGGGCACCGGCGCGCCCACCAGCAGCGTCAGGCTGTTCAAGTCCTGGGCGACCTGGCGCTGATAACGGGCCAGGCTCGCGCGGGTGCTGTCGACACTGGTCTGCGCCTGAATCTGATCCAGCGCCGAGGACTTGCCGGCCTCGCGGTTGCGGGTGGTCAGGTGCAGGCTGCGCTCGTCGGCGGCCAGCGTCTCCTGAGCCAGTGCCAGCAACTCCTGATCGGCACGCCAGGTCAGGTAGGCATTGGCGACATTGGCCACCAGACTCAATTGCGCACTGCGCCGCGCCTCTTCGGTGGACAGCCAGGTCAGCAGCGCCTGCTCGCTGAGACTGCGCACCCGGCCGAAGAAGTCCAGTTCATAGGCGCTGATGCCCAGATTCACCGAGTAGGTCGAGGTGATCGCCGCCTTGGTGCGGGTCACGCTGGACGGCACCCGCTGGCGCAGTTCGTTGGCGTTGGCCGACACCGCCGGCAGCAGATCGGCGCGCTGGATCCGGTACTGCGCCTGAAACGCCTCGACATTCAGCGCAGCGACCCGCAGGTCACGGTTGTTGACCAGCGCGCTTTCAATCAATTGCTGCAACGCCGGGTCATTGAACAGCGCGCGCCAGTCTTCGACCCGGGGCGTGACAGGGGATTGCGCGGCATACGCCGGACCTTGCGGATACTGCGCCGCGCTCGGCGATGCCGGTCGCTGGTAATCGGGAATCAACGAGCAACCGCCCAGCAGCAGCGCGGCGGTCAGCAGGGAAATCGGCAACCTGGGCATCAAACAGCCTCGTTCACGAATGAGAGCGGACGCCGGGCGCCCGTGATGAGAAAAACGCCGGATCAGGCTCCGGCCATCCATTTCGCCAGACCGTGACGGCCGCTGACCCCAAGCTTGGCGGCCGCGCGCTTGAGGTAGGTCTCGATCGAGCTGTTCTTGACCCGCAACCGTTCGGCCATCTGCGGCACGGTGCCGCCGGTCAGCAGGCCCAGGCAGACCTCTTTCTCACGCACTGACAAGGTGATGTCGCCCAACGCCAGGCGTTCGTCGAACACCTGTTGCAGCGGCGTCTGTGGTTGATCGGCTTGTGGCGCGCGGGGTTGGCGGGCGATGGCTTGTCGACTGATGTGCGCGTGGCGCTCGATCAAGGGCAGCAGGGTGTCGGACAGGCGCTTGAGGAACGACAGCTCCGGCAGAGAGAACACCCGATGCGTGTGGGGACGGTAGAACGAGATAACGCAACGGCGGTTGGACGTGCGGGACACCAGATTGCATTGGTGGACACTGTGGTGCGGATGCCGATGCTGGAGCGAGGCTTTCAGTTGAATCAGTAGCGAGTCGTTCATCTCGATCATCTGTTGCAGCAGCGGATGGTCGTCCGGGTGCTGCAGCGGATCCGGGGGCGGGAAGGTGTCCGGCAACCCCGCGCTGCCCAACGCCTTGATCTCGACCACGCTGGACTCCCGTTCATCCAGGGTCCACTCACTGAGATGGACGCGATTGACCGGCACAAGGTTGTCGACCAGCTGGAACATGTTCGTGGCAAAACGCTCGTTGCCGGTGCTGGCGATCAACTCCCCCAACTGCCAATAAAAGTGCGGATTTTCCATGTTGCGAAGACTGCCGGTCAGATTCATATCCTTGTCATCCCTGATTTAGAGCCATTGCCGAATCGTCTGCCGTGCATGCACCCGTGAAACGCCCACCCAGCCTTTTCTCCTTGAAATCGTCTGGAGCGGGATTTAAGCCTATGCATTTGTCCTACGTCTGTAGGGGAAAACAGGGACACAAAGTGCCACCCTTTCCGAAAAAATGGCGTCACGTTTCTGTCAGATCAATGTGTCAGATCACGTAGGTCGTGACTGTACGGTCTAGTGCGAACCCCGTAATCCGGGGCTCGCGCCGACACGTCCTGCAATGACGGGGCACTAGTCGGTAGCAGCGTGTGGCGATTGTCCTACAGGATTTTCAGCCATTTCTTTCCGAACTATTAGGGGGATCGCTGACTTGTCCGACGCTGTTGGTTCACAGGGTTGTACGAAGAGAGGGAAGTTGTCCGGGTTTCACGTGTCATGCGGGTTTCAGGGCCGATGCTTGAATACGCGCCAAATCACGTGAGATGGATCTTATGAACCAATTTGCTGCCGACGCGGCGGACGGTCTGTCCGCGATTTCCGAGGCTTTCCCGCTGACCGCTGCCCAGCGCGATATCTGGCTCGATCAATTGCGTCAGGGAAATTCGCCGATGTACAACATCGGTGGCTATGTCGAACTGACCGGGCCGCTGGATCCGGCGCTGATGCAGACAGCTCTCGAGGGTCTCGTGGCCCGGCATGACGCCATGCGCACCAGCCTGCTGCCGGGGGCCGGCGAGCATGGGCTGCCATTGCAGCGTTTCGCGCGATCGATGCCGGTGCCGATGCCGGTGCACGATTTACGCAGCCATCCCGATCCATACGCCGCAGCGCGCCAACTGACGCAGGAAAACATCGAGCGGCTGTTTACGCTGGATGGCGGGCCGTTGTTTCGGTTTAGTCTGCTCTGGCTCGATGACGACCGTCATTGGCTCTCACTCCAGGCCCATCACTTGATCGTTGATGGCTGGGGGTTCGGCGAGATGCTCAAGTCCCTCGACGAGATCTACAACGCGCTCGCGCTCGGGCAACTGCCGCCCGATTCGGCGCCGTCCTATGTCGATTTCATCCGCGACGATGCGCGGTATTTTCAGTCCGCCCGTTATGCCCGCGACCGTGCGTATTGGCTGGACAAATACCAGCACCGTCCCGAGCCGCTGTTGTTGCCGCGTTACCAGGAGCGCTTTGCCGGCGCTGCGGCACCCACCCGGATTTTCTCGCAGGTGTTTCCGGCTCGCTTGCACGAGCGCATGAAGCAGGTGGCCCGAGAGTACGGTGCGTCGGCGTTTCACGTGTTGCTGGCAGCGATCCATGTGTACTTCAGCCGCAGCGCCCAGCGTGACGAATGGGTGGTGGGCGTGCCGCTGCTCAACCGTTCCGGCGCCCGGTTCAAATCGACCCTGGGGCTGTTCACCCAGGTCAGCGCGGTGCGCATGGGGTTTGGTCGCGAGTTGTCATTCAAGACGCTGGTCAAGGCGATTCACGACGAATTGAAAAAAGACTTCCGCCACCAGCGTTTTCCCTTGAGCGAGATGAACCGCGCCCTCGGTTTGCTGCGCGAGGATCGCTCGCAGCTGTTCGAAGTGACCGTGTCCTATGAGCGCGACGCCCATGAATATCGCTATGGCGAAGCACAGGGGCGGGTGGTCAAAGTGTCGAACCACGAAGAGGGTACGCCGCTGTCCGTGCACTTGCGCAGCAGCCGGGGCGACGACGAGGACAGTCTCTACATGGTGTACAACGAGGCCTACTTTGACGCCAACGAAGTCGCGGCGCTGAGCGGGCGCTTGCTGTGGGTGCTGGAGCAGGGGCTTGAAGAACCGGCGCTGGCAGTGGGCGACTTCAGCCTGAGCCTGCCGGCCGAATCGGCGTTGCTGCAGCAATGGAATGACACGCGCGTTGAATTCCCCCAAGACCTGACCATTCACCAGCGCATCGAAGCGCAATCGGCGGCGCGGCCGGACGCGGTAGCGGCTGAATCCCTGGGACAGCAGCTGACCTATGCCGAGCTGAACCGACAGGCCAACGCCCTGGCCCATCATTTGATCGGGCTCGGCGTGCGACCCGACGACCGTGTGGCGCTGGTCGCCCGACGAGGGCTGGACACGCTGGTCGCGCTGCTGGCGATTCTCAAATCCGGCGCCGGTTACGTGCCGGTCGATCCGGCCCATCCTGCGGAACGCCTGAGCTATTTATTGCGCGACAGTGCTCCGGCCGTGGTCCTGACCCAGCGCGATTTGCGCGAACGCTTGCCGGTGCTGGACGTGTCGCTGATCGAAATCGATTCGCGCGGCTGGCCGATCAACGATCTCAACCCCGACGTCTCGGGGCTGACCTCCGCGCACCTGGCCTACGTGATCTACACCTCCGGCTCCACCGGCCAGCCCAAGGGCGTGATGGTCGAACATCACACGTTATCGAATCTGGTCGACTGGCATTGCACAGCCTTCGATCTGTGGGCCGGTCGCCACGCTTCAAGCCTTGCCGGCTTCGGCTTCGACGCCATGGCCTGGGAAGTCTGGCCCGCCCTGTGTGTCGGCGCGACCCTGCACCTGGCGCCGTCTCGTGACGGTGGCGAAGACATCGACGCGCTGCTCGACTGGTGGCGCGCGCAACCGCTGGACGTGAGTTTCCTGCCGACCCCGATTGCCGAATACGCCTTCAGTCGCCACGTCGAACACCCGACCCTGCGCACGCTGCTGATCGGCGGTGATCGCCTGCGTCAGTTCAATCGCGAGCAGACGTTCGCGGTGATCAACAACTACGGCCCGACCGAAGCGACGGTGGTCGCTACCTCGGGCCGAATCGGGCCAGGCCGGACGCTGCACATCGGCAAACCCGTGAGCAATGCCACGGCCTATCTGCTGGATGACCGACAACGCCCGGTGCCGATTGGCGTGGCCGGTGAGCTGTACGTCGGCGGCGCCGGGGTGGCACGGGGTTACTTCAACCGGCCGGAGCTGACCGCCGAACGTTTCCTCGACGATCCATTCAGCCGCCAGCCCAACGCGCGGATGTACCGCACCGGCGACCTCGCACGCTGGCGCCCGGACGGCACTATCGAATACCTGGGCCGCAACGACGATCAGGTGAAAATCCGTGGGGTGCGCATCGAACCCGGCGAGATTGAAGCGGCGTTGAGCCGCCATGAATCCGTGCGCGATGCGGTGGTGCAGGTACGCGACGGGCAATTGCTGGCCTGGTTCACCGAACGCCAGCCGCTGGATATCACGCAGCTGCATGCTCACCTCAAGACCCGTCTGCCCAGCGCGATGCTGCCATCGGCTTACGTACGCTTGACGGCGTTGCCCCTGACGGCCAACGGCAAACTGGATCGCCAGGCGTTGCCGGCACCGGGGCCGGAGGCATTGATCCGCCGCGAGTACGAGGCCCCGCAAGGCGACGTCGAAATCCTCCTGGCGCAGATTTGGGCCGAGGTGCTGCAAGTCGAAAAGGTCGGGCGTCACGATCACTTCTTTGAACTCGGCGGGCACTCGTTGCTGGCGGTCAACCTGATCGAACGCATGCGCCAGCTCGGCATGAGCAGCGATGTGCGCGTGCTGTTCGGCCAGCCGACCCTGGCGGCACTGGCCGCGTCGGTGGGCACTGGCCGCGAGGTCGAAGTGCCGGCCAACCGCATTCCGCAAGGTTGCACGCGGATCACGCCGGACCTGTTGCCGTTGGTTGAACTGGATCAGGCCACCCTCGACCGGATCATCGCCACGGTGCCGGGCGGGGCGGCCAACGTGCAGGATATTTATCCGTTGGCGCCGTTGCAGGAAGGCATTCTTTATCACCACATCACTGCCGCGCAGGGCGATCCATACCTGCTGCAATCGCAACTGGCGTTCGCCAGCGTCGAGCGGGTCGAGGCCTATGCGGGCGCGTTGCGTCAGGTCATGGCGCGCCACGACATCCTGCGCACCGCCGTGGTCTGGGAAGGTTTGACCACTCCGGTGCAGGTGGTCTGGCGCGAAGCCGAACTGCCGGTGCAGGAAATTACCTTCGATCCGGCCGAGGGCGATGTCCTCGCGCAACTGCACGCGCGTTTCGATGCTCGTCGCTATCGCATCGACGTCAGTCAGGCGCCGCTGATCCGGTTGATGTATGCGCGCGATCCGGCCCACGGGCGGATCGTGGCGATTCTATTGTTCCATCACCTGGCGCTGGATCACATTGCGCTGGAAGTCCTGCGCCACGAAATGCGCGCCAACCTGTTGGGGCAGGGCGAACTGCTGTCGCCAGCGGTGCCGTATCGCAATTATGTAGCGCAGACCCGACTCGGTGTCAGCGAGCAGGAACATGAAGCGTTCTTCCGCGAGATGCTTGCCGATATCGACGAACCGACCCTGCCGTTCGGTTTGCAGGACGTGCAGGGCGACGGGCGTGGTATCGATGAAGCCGTACGCACGCTTGCGCCTGAACTGGACCGGCGATTGCGCCTTCAGGCGCGGCAGGCCGGCGTCAGCGTGGCCAGCCTGATTCACCTGGCCTGGGCGCAGGTGCTGGCGGCGACCTCGGGGCAGGAGCACGTGGTGTTCGGCAGTGTTTTTATGGGCCGTATGCAGGGCGGCGAGGGCGCGGACCGGGCGCTCGGGGTGTTCATCAATACTTTGCCATTGCGGGTGGACATGGACCGGAGCGCGCAGGAGGCGGTTCAGCTCACCCACGCCCGACTGACCGATCTGCTCGGGCACGAACATGCATCACTGGCGCTGGCCCAGCGTTGCAGCGGCGTTGCGTCACCGGCACCGCTGTTCAGTGCGTTGCTCAACTATCGGCACACCGACCTTGAGGCCCAGGAATCGGCGTCGGACCAAGCCTGGCAAGGCATCCAGACCCTGGACAACGAAGAGCGCACCAACTACCCGATGACCCTGAGCGTCGATGATCTGGGCAACGCCTTGCAGATCACCACGCGGACCCTGATCAGCATCGGTGCCCGGCGCATCGGCGACTACGTGCAGACCGCGTTGCAGGCACTGGTCGATACCCTTGAGCAGGCACCGCAACAGCCGCTGAATCGCTTGCCGATACTGCCGGCAGCAGAGCTTGAGCAATTGCTGGTCGAGTTCAATGCCAGCGAAGTCGATTGCCCGCTCGATCCGCCGCTTCAGGTGTTGTTCGAGCAACAAGTCCAGCGCAGGCCGGACGCCATCGCATTGCAGGCTGGCGAGCAACAACTGACCTATCGCCAATTGAACGAACAGGCCAACCGTCTGGCGCATCATCTACGCGAGCACGGCGTGCAACCCGATTCGCGGGTGGCGATCTGTGTCGAACGCAGCCTGGACCTGGTGGTCGGCCTGCTCGGCATTCTCAAGGCGGGCGGCGCGTACGTGCCGCTGGATCCCGACTATCCGCTGGAACGCCTGCATTACATGCTGCAGGACAGCGCCCCGGTGGCGGTGCTGGTCCATGACGTTACCCGCAATTTGTTGGGCGATCCGGGTGTGTCGGTCATCGATTTCGACCGTTGCACCTGGCAGCACGCGTCGACTGAAAACCTGCAAATACCGGGTCTGAGCGCTTCAAACCTGGCCTACATGATCTACACCTCGGGCTCCACCGGCACGCCGAAGGGCGTGATGATCGAACACCGAAGCGCCTGCAACATGGTGCACTGGGGCTCGCAGATCAGCCCGCCGACCGAGCACGGCGCGCTGTTGCAGAAGGCGCCGTTCAGCTTCGACAGTTCGGTGTGGGAGATTTTCTGGCCGCTGTGTTCCGGCCTGCGGCTGGTGCTGGCGCGTCCCGACGGCAACCGCGATTCGGCCTATGTGACCCAGGTGATTCGCGAACGGCAGATCACTGTGGTCAAGTTCGTGCCGGCGCTGCTGCAACAGTTCATCGAACAGGACGATGTCAGCCAGTGCACCAGCCTGACCGACGTGCTCAACGGTGGCGGCGAACTGACCGCCGCACTGGCCCGGCGTGTCCGCGAGCGCCTGCCATGGGTGCGCCTGCATAACGTCTACGGCCCGACCGAAACCACCGTCGACAGCACTGGCTGGACACTGGAACCGGACCAACCGGTGCCGGAGGCCGTGGTGCCAATCGGCAAGGCCCTGAGCAATACCCGGCTCTACGTGCTGGACGCCCACGATCAACCGGTGCCATTCGGCGTCAGCGGCCACCTGCACATCGGCGGGGTCGGGGTCGCGCGGGGGTATCTGGGCTTGTCGCAGATGCAGGCCGAGCGCTTCATCGACAGCCCGTTCGTGGCCGGTGATCGCCTGTACCGTACCGGCGATCTGGTGCGCTACCGGGCGGACGGCAACCTCGAATTCCTCGGCCGCAACGACTTCCAGATCAAGCTGCGCGGTCTGCGTCTGGAACCGGGGGAAATCGAGGCGCGACTGATCGAGCATCCCGCCGTGCGTGAAGCGGTGGTGCTGGTGCGGGACGAGCGGCTGGTGGCGTATTTCACCGGGCGCGAAGGCTTCGACGCGCCCCCCATCGAAACCTTGCGCGCCCATGTGCTGGAGCGTTTGCCGGAGTACATGGCACCGGGCGCTTACGTAAAACTCGACGCGTTGCCCCTGACTCCCAACGACAAGGTCGACCGCAAAGCCTTGCCGGCACCGGGAGCGGAGGCGGTACTCAGTCGCCGCTACGAGGCGCCCGAGGGCGAAGTCGAAATCCGGCTGGCACAGATCTGGGCCGAAGTGCTGCAACTGGAGCAGGTCGGGCGCAATGACCACTTCTTTGAGCTGGGCGGGCATTCGTTGCTGGCGGTCAGCCTGGTGGCCCGCATGCGTCAGGCCGGGCTGCACGTCGATGCGCGGACGCTGTTCAGCCAGCCGACTCTGGCCGCGCTGGCGGCGCAAACCTCGGACCAGGCAAAACAGCTGGAAGTGCCGCCAACCACCATACCGACGCTCAACCGCAAACGCCGGCTCTGAGCCGACACCGGCGCCGACTCGCGGTTCCCGCGGATCGGCGCCATGACTGATCGGTCACGGGGCTTGTCCCCGCTTCCCATGTCAGACACCCAAGCCCCGATGTTTTAGTTTTTCCAGGCTGCGCGCGGCCGCACGGACTCGCCGCTGCGCGCTCCTTTTTCCCGAATTTACAGCAGGTTACCCCCATGCAATTTCGCGAGCTGATGGCTGTTATTTCCACCCATGCGATCCGCCTTCAACAGGACGATGAAGACCTGGTCATTCTGGGCAACGACGACGCGCTCGACGATGCGTTGTGGGACAGCCTCGCCAAACACAAGGCGCAGTTGCTGGAGCTGGTGGCGAGCCACGGCGGCGACTGGTCGAGTCCGGCGCTGCGCATCACCCCGGACATGCTGCCGCTGGTGCAACTGGATCAGCCGGCCATCGACCGCATCGTCGCCACCGTGCCGGGCGGCGTGGCGAATGTGCAGGACATCTATCCGCTGGCGCCATTGCAGGAAGGCATGTTGTATCTGCACCTGGCGGCTGGCGAAGGCGATCTGTATGTGCAACAGGCGCAGTTCACCTTCGACAATCACCAGCGCCTCGATGCATTTGCCCAGGCACTGCAATGGGTGATCGACCGTCACGACATTCTGCGTACCTCGTTTGTCTGGGAGCGCCTGGACGAGCCGGTGCAAGTGGTCTGGCGCCAGGCGCCGCTGGTCTGCGAAGAGGTGGAAGCCGACACGTCCACCGATGTGTTCAGTCAGTTGCAGGCGCGCTACGACGCCCGTCATTTGCGCCTTGATCTGCAACAGGCACCGCTGCTGCGTCTGGTGTTCGCCCGGGATCCGGCGCAGGGCCGGATCGTGGCGCTGCTGCTGTTCCATCACATGATCATCGACCACGTTGCGCTGGACGTGGTACGCCGGGAAATCCAGGCCTGGCTGCAAGGGCAGACCGAACAGGTCGCGTCGGCGGTGCCGTTTCGCAATCACCTGGCGCGGGCGCGCATGGCGCTCGATGAGCAGGCCCACGAAGCGTTCTTCCGCGAGATGCTCGGCGATATCGACGAGCCGACGTTGCCGTGGGGCTTGCAGGATGTTCACGGCGGCGGACAGGACTTCGAAGACGCGCAACTGATGCTCGGCGACGCACTGAACCTGCGACTGCGCACGCAGGCGCGGCAACTCGGCGTGAGCGTGGCGAGCCTGATGCACCTGGCGCTGGCGCGGGTGTTGGGCCAGTTGTCCGGGCGCACCTCGGTGGTGTTCGGCACCGTGTTGCTCGGACGAATGGAGGCGGGCGACGGCGGTGAGCAGGCGTTGGGCATGTTCATCAACACCTTGCCGTTGCGGGTCGATGTCGGGGCGCAAAGCGTCCACGACGGCGTGCTCGCCACGCACCGTCGGCTGAGCGCCTTGCTCGCTCATGAACAGGCCTCGCTGGCATTGGCCCAGCGTTGCAGCGCGTTGAGTGCGCAGACGCCGTTGTTCAGCGCCATGCTCAATTACCGTCACAGTGCTGTCGGTGACGTTGCCGAGGTGATCGACCTGGCCCCCGGTGTCCAGGTGTTGAGTGGCAAGGAGCCGACCAACTATCCGCTGACCCTGAGCGTCGATGATCTGGGCAGTGGTTTCCGGTTGTCCGCCATCGCTCCGAGCGGCATTGGCGCCGAACGCGTTTGCGGATACGTGCAAACCGTTCTAGACGCCTTGCTCGATGCCCTGGAGCAATCGCCCGAGACGCCGATCAACCAGTTGCCCGTTTTGCCGGCACACGAGCGGCAGCAATTGCTGGTGGGCTTCAACGACAGTCACGTCGATCTCGATCTGGAACAGACCGTTCACCGTCTGTTCGAGGCGCAGGTCGAGCGTACGCCGCAGGCCGTCGCGTTGCAGTCCGGCGCGCAGTCACTGACGTACGTTGAACTCAATATGCGGGCCAATCGCCTGGCTCATCGGTTGCGCGAGTTGGGTGTCGGGCCGGATACGCCGGTGGCGATCTGTGTCGAGCGCGGACCTGAACTGGTGATCGGTCTGCTGGGCATTCTCAAGGCTGGCGGTGCTTACGTGCCGCTGGATCCGGCCTACCCGGCGGAACGCCTGAACTACATGCTCAAGGACAGCGCGCCAGTGGCGCTGCTGGCGCACGGCGCGACCCGAGCGCTGTTCGAGGCGGGCGGCGTGCCGTTGCTCGATTTCGATCAGGATCACTGGCAGGACTATCCCGAGCACAATCCTCAGGTGCCGGGCCTGAACGCTTCGAACCTGGCCTACGTGATCTACACCTCCGGCTCCACCGGCACGCCGAAAGGCGTGATGGTCGAGCACCGTGGCCTGGGCAATCTGCTTCATTGGAGCTCGCAGGTTTGCCCGCCGGTGGCGGACGGCGCCCTTTTGCAGAAAACCCCTTACAGTTTCGACGCCTCGGTCTGGGAGCTGTTCTGGCCGCTGACGGCCGGCCTGCGTCTGGTGCTGGCGCGTCCCGATGCGCACTTCGAACCGGCGTACCTGACGCAAGTGGTGCAGGAGCAGCGCATCAGCGTGATCCAGTTCGTCCCGGCGTTGTTGCAACAGTTCCTCGACGTGGAAAACGTCAGCCAATGCACCAGCCTTACGGATGTTTTCTGTGGCGGCGGCGAGCTGACGCCAGAGCTGGGCCGCCAGGTGCGCGAGCGTCTGCCGCAGGTTCGCTTGCATAACGTCTACGGCCCGACCGAAACCACTGTCGACAGCAGCGTGTGGACGCTGGAGCCATCGATGCCGGTGCCAGAGGCGCTGTTGCCTATCGGTCGGCCAGTCAGCAATACCCGTTTGTACATTCTCGATGAACAACTGCAACCGCTGCCGTTGGGCGTGGCCGGTGAGTTGTACATCGGCGGCGTGCAAGTGGCGCGGGGTTACTTGAACCTTGCGTCGCTCACCGCCGAGCGCTTCCTCGACGATCCGTTCAGCGATCAGCCGAACGCGCGGCTGTACCGCACGGGTGACCTGTGCCGCTACCGGGCCGACGGTAACCTTGAATACCTCGGTCGCAATGACGATCAGGTAAAGGTTCGCGGCCTGCGTATCGAACTCGGGGAAATTCAGACGCGCCTGACTCAACTCGCTACCGTGCTTGCGGCCGAAGTGCTGGTGCGCGAAGACGTGGCTGGCGATCCTCGGCTGGTGGCGTACTACACCGGCGGGCCGCTGGAGATCGGCGAACTGCGCAGCCATCTGCTGGAGCAGTTGCCGGATTACATGGTGCCGACGGCGTTCGTTCATCTCGCCGCCATGCCCCTGAGCCCCAACGGCAAACTCGACCGCAAAGCCTTGCCGGCACCGGATCAAAGCAGTCAGATATTGCGCGGATATGAGGCGCCGGTCGGTGATGTGGAATGCCGCATCGCCGAAATCTGGCAAGCCTTGCTGAACGTCGAGCGGGTCGGTCGTCATGACAATTTCTTCGAGCTGGGCGGCCATTCCTTGCTGGCCGTGAAGCTGGTCGAGCGCATGCGCCAGCAGGAATTGAGCTGCGACGTGCGCGTCCTGTTCGGTCGGCCAACCGTGGCGGGGCTGGCGGCCACCCTGGGCGCGTCGTCCAGCGTTCAAGTGCCGGTCAATCGCATCACCCCTGACTGCCAACACATCACGCCAGACATGTTGCCCCTGGCCTCACTGGATCAGGCCGGCATCGACCGGGTAGTGGAAAGCGTCCCTGGCGGGGTCGCCAATGTGCAGGACATCTATGCGCTGGCGCCGTTGCAGGCGGGGATTCTGTATCACCACATGGCGGCGACTGCGGGCGATCCATACGTTTTGCAGGCGCAGTTCGTGTTTGACGGGATCAAGTCGATCAAGGCATTCGTGCGAGCCGTCAATGTGGTGATCGCGCGCCACGACATCCTGCGTTCCAGCGTGGTCTGGGAAGGCCTCGAAGAACCGGTGCAAGTGGTCTGGCGTGCGGCGCCACTGGCGCTTGAACGAGCAGATCACGAGGCACTGGAAGGCGACGTGCTGCAACAGATGCAGGCACGTTTCGACCCGCGGCACTATCGTCTGAATCTGGGCCGCGCACCGATGATGCGCTTCGCCTACACCGAGGATCCGCAGCAACAACGTTGGGTCGGCATCCTGCTGATGCACCACTTGATGCTCGATCACACCGCGCTGGAAGTGCTGGTGAGCGAGATGAACAGCGTGCTGCACGGTCACGCCGCCGAACTGGCGACCCCGGTGCAATACCGCAACTACGTCGCGCAGGCTCGGCTTGGCGCGAATGCCGAGGCGCACGAAGAGTTTTTCCGCCACATGCTCGGCGACATCGACGAGCCGACCCTGGCGTTCGGCGTGCAGGACGTGCACGGCGACGGCAGCGCCGTGGTCGACAGCCAGCTCACGCTGGACACCGCACTGGCCTTGCGTCTGCGCGAGCAGGCGCGGCGGCTCGGCATCAGTGTGGCGAGTCTGGCGCACCAGGCCTGGGCACAGGTCCTGGCGCAGATCAGCGGTCGGGACGAGGTGGTGTTCGGTACGGTGCTGCTGGGCCGGATGCAGGGTGGCGAGGGTGCCGACCGGGCGTTGGGCCTGTTCATCAACACCTTGCCGCTGCGAGTCAGCGTGACCGCCACAGCGGTGCGCGAAAGTGTGCTTGCCACCCATGAACGGCTGGCGCAATTGCTCGCGCATGAGCAAGCGTCACTGGCGCTGGCCCAGCGTTGCAGCGGGGTTTCCGGCTCGCTGCCGCTGTTCGGCACGTTGCTCAACTATCGCCATAGCGCGCCGCAGGCTGCGGGGCTGACGCTGGGTGGCATTGAATTGCTCAGCTCCCGCGAGCGCAGCAACTATCCGCTGGTGGTCAGCGTCGATGACCTTGGCGAAGGTTTGCGTCTGAGCGTGCAAGCGGTGCCGGGCATCGACGGTGCGCGGGTCTGCGAGTACATCAATGTTGCCTTCGACAGTCTGGTGCAGGCGCTGGAGCAGACGCCGCAACGGGGCGTCGATCAGTTGTCGATTTTGCCGCCGGATGAGCGTCGGGAGTTGTTGGTCGGGTTCAATGCTACCCAGCGGGAATATCCGTCGGGGTCGACGGTTCATGGTCTGTTCGAACTGCAAGTGAAACTGCATCCGCAAGCCGTGGCGGCGGTGCATGGCAACGCGGCGTTGACCTATGACGAGCTGAATCAACGGGCCAACCGACTGGCCCACTTTCTGATCGGGCAGGGCGTGCAACCGGGCGACCCTGTGGCGATTCTGCTGCCGCGTTCGCTGGATCTGCTGGCTGCGCAACTGGCCATCGGCAAGTGCGCGGCGGCTTATGTGCCGCTGGATATCAACGCTCCGGGCGAGCGTCAGGCGTTCATGGTTGAGGACAGCTCGGCGAAAGTGCTGTTGACCTTGAGCACTGAAACGGTTGATTACGCGGTGCGCCGTATCGATCTGGATTCGCTGCCGCTGGACGCGCAACCGGTCCACAACCCGGGCTTGCCGCAGTCCTCCGAATCCGTGGCCTACATCATGTACACCTCCGGCTCCACCGGCACGCCGAAGGGTGTGATGGTGCCGCACCGGGCCATCGGGCGACTGGTGATCAACAACGGCTATGCCGATTTCAATCCGCAGGATCGCGTGGCATTTGCCTCCAACCCGGCGTTCGATGCCAGCACGATGGACGTCTGGGGCCCGTTGCTCAACGGTGGGCGAGTAGTGGTGATCGATCACGCGACCTTGCTTGATCCGCAAGCCTTCGGACGTGAACTGGCGAACACCGGCGCGACGATCCTGTTCGTCACCACCGCGCTGTTCAACCAGTACGTTCAATTGATCCCCGAGGCACTGAAGGGCCTGCGCATTGTGCTCTGCGGCGGTGAACGCGCCGACCCGGCGGCCTTCCGCCGTTTGCTCGCCGAGGCGCCGGACCTGCGCATCATCCACTGCTATGGCCCAACCGAAACCACCACCTACGCCACGACGTTTGAAGTGCGCGAAGTGTCGGAAACCGCCGATAGCGTGCCAATCGGCGGCCCGATCTCCAACACCCAGGTCTACGTGCTTGACGCCCGTCAGCAACCCGTACCGATGGGCGTGACCGGCGAGCTGTACATCGGCGGGCAAGGCGTGGCGCTGGGCTATCTGAATCGCCCGGATCTGACTGCCGAGAAATTCCTGCAAGACCCATTCAGCGAGCAACCGGGCGCGCTGCTGTATCGCACCGGCGACCTCGCACGCTGGCTCGCGCCGGGCCAACTGGAATGCATCGGCCGTAACGACGATCAGGTGAAGATCCGCGGCTTCCGCATCGAACTCGGGGAAATCGAAAATCGCCTGCTGAACTGCGAGGGGGTCAAGGAAGCCATTGTGCTGGCCCGTCAGGACGGTCAGGAACCGCTGCGCCTCGTGGCGTATTTCACCGCCGAAAAGGGCGTGGACAGCGCCAGTTTGCGCGAACAATTGCAAGCGCGCCTGCCGGAATACATGGTGCCCTCGGCCTGGGTGCAGCTCGATGCGTTGCCGTTGAACAACAACGGCAAGGTCGACCGCAAGGCCTTGCCGCTGCCGGACCCGAGCGCCTGGCTCAGCCAGGCATACGAAGCCCCGCAAGGCCCGGTGGAAACCGCGCTGGCGCAGATCTGGGTGGATGTCCTGAAGCTGGAAAAAGTCGGTCGCCACGACAACTTCTTCGAACTGGGCGGCCATTCATTGCTGGCGGTGAGCCTGATCGAGCGCCTGCGCCGGATCGGCCTGAGCACCGACGTGCGCGTGCTGTTCAGTCAACCCACTCTGGCTGCACTGGCTGCGGCGGTGGGCAGCGGTCGCGAAATCGAAGTGCCGGCGAACCGCATTCCGGCTGATTGCACTCACATCACCTCGGACCTGCTGAGCCTCACCGATCTGGATCAGGCCAGTATTGACCGGATCGTCGCCCGCGTGCCGGGCGGTGCTGCCAACGTGCAGGAAATCTACCCGCTGGCGCCGTTGCAGGAAGGCATCCTTTATCACCACTTGAGCGCGGAGCAGGGCGACCCGTACCTGCTGCAATCGCGGCTGGCCTTCGACAGCGTCGAGCGTCTGCGCACCTTCACCGACACCTTGCAGCAGGTCATCGCTCGCCACGACATCCTGCGCACCAGCGTTGTCCACGAAGGTCTCGCCACCCCTCATCAAGTGGTGTGGCGCCACGCCGAACTGGTGGTTCAGCACGTGACGCTGGACCCGGCGCAGAGCGACATCCTCAAGCAGTTGCACGAGCGTTTCGACGCCCGTCACTACCGCCTCGACATCAGCCAGGCGCCGCTGCTGCGCATGGTCTATGCCGAAGATCCGAAACAGCAACGCGTGGTGGCGATCCTGCTGTCCCATCACCTGATCCTCGATCACACGGCGCTGGAAGTGATCGTCGAGGAAATGCGCGGTGTGATGTTCGGTGAGGTCGATCACCTTTCGGCGCCGATTCCCTATCGCAATTACGTAGCTCAGGCACGCCTGGGGCTCAGCGAGCTGGAACACGAAACGTTCTTCCGCGAAATGCTCGGCGACATCGATGAGCCGACCCTGCCACTCGGTCTGCGGGACGTGCAGGGCGACGGTCACGGCGTCGAGGAAGCGCTGCAACCGGTGGCTGCCGAACTCAATCTGCGCTTGCGTGAACAGGCGCGACAACTGGGCGTGAGCGCGGCCAGCCTGATGCACTTGGCCTGGGCGCAGGTGCTGGGCGTGCTGTCGAACCGTCGCGATGTGGTGTTCGGCACGGTGATGATGGGGCGGATGCAGGGTGGTGATGGTGCCGACCGGGCGCTGGGGGTGTTCATCAACACCTTGCCGCTGCGCATCGATATCGGCGCCGGCGCGCGGGAAGGAGTCAAAGCGACCCACGCACGGCTGACGGCATTGCTCGGGCATGAACATGCTTCGCTGGCGCTGGCCCAGCGTTGCAGTGGTGTCGCGGCGTCGTCGCCGTTGTTCAGCGCCTTGTTCAACTACCGTCACAGCGCCCCTGCGCAGCCGTCACAAAACGGGCAGGGCATCTGGGAGGGCGTGCAAAAACTCGGTGGTGAGGAGCGCACCAACTATCCGCTGACCCTGAGCGTGGACGATCTGGGCGAAGGCTTTGCCTTGTCAGTGCTGGCGGTCAGCCAGATCGGCGCGCAGCGGATTTGCAGTTACATGCACACCGCGCTGGAGCAACTGGTGCAGGCGCTGGAACAGACGCCGCAAAAACCGTTGAACCGCTTGCCGATCCTTTCGACTGCGGAGCTGGAACGTCTGGTCGACGGCTTCAATCCACCGGTCACGGCCTATCCCCGTGGCGCGACGATTCACGCAATGGTCGAGGTGCAGGCCGAGCGCAACCCGCATGCCCTCGCCGTGATTCAAGGTGCGCAACAGCTGACCTACGGGCAGCTCAACCAGCGTGCCAACCGACTGGCCCATCATTTGATCGGTCTAGGCGTGCAACCGGACGACCGCGTCGCGCTCTGCGTGCGTCGTGGCCCGCAGATGCTGGTCGGCCTGCTGGCGATTCTCAAGGCCGGCGCCGGTTATGTGCCGGTGGATCCTGCGCATCCGGCGGAACGCATTGCCTACCTGTTGCAGGACAGCGATCCGGTGGCCGTGCTCGCACAGGCTTCGACCCGGGAGCTGCTGGGCATGATGCCGGTGATCGATCTGGACAGCGACGCCTGGCAACACCTGCCCGACAGCAACCCGCAACTGCCGTACCTGACTCCGGCAAATCTTGCGTACGTGATCTACACCTCGGGCTCCACCGGCCAGCCGAAAGGCGTGATGGTCGAACACGCGACCCTGGAAAACCTTGTGCACTGGCACGCCGAAGCTTTCGACCTGCACGCCGGCAGCCACACCGCCAGCGTGGCCGGGTTCGGCTTCGATGCGATGGCCTGGGAAGTCTGGCCGGCGTTGTGCGTCGGCGCGACGTTGCACCTGCCGCCGGAAACGGTGAGCAACGAGCACCTGGACGAGTTGCTCGACTGGTGGCGCGCGCAGCCGTTGCAGGTCAGCTTCCTGCCGACGCCGGTAGCCGAATACGCCTTCAGCCGCGAGCTGCAACACCCGACCTTGCGTACCTTGCTGATCGGTGGCGACAAGCTGCGTCAGTTCAACCGTGCACAAACCTTCGCAGTGATCAACAACTACGGCCCGACTGAGGCCACCGTGGTCGCCACGTCCGGCCTGGTGGAAGTCGGCCAGCCGCTGCACATCGGCCGGCCTATGGCGAACGCCCGCATCTATCTGCTCGATGACCAGCAACGTCCGGTGCCAGTAGGTGTCACGGGCGAGATGTACGTCGCCGGCGCTGGCGTGGCGCGGGGTTATCTGAACCGTCCCGATCTGACTGCCGAACGCTTCCTTACTGATCCGTTCAGCGATCAGCCGCAGGCGCGGATGTACCGCACCGGAGACCTTGCACGCTGGCTGGCGGACGGCAATATCGAGTATCTGGGTCGCAACGACGATCAGGTCAAACTGCGCGGCGTGCGGGTTGAACTGGGGGAAATCGAAGCGGCGCTGGCCAGCCATCCGGCGGTGCAGGACGCGGTGGCGCTGGTGCGCGACGGGCAGTTGCTGGTGTGGTTCACCGAGCGTGCGCCGGCCGATATCGAAGCCCTGCGCAATCATCTGCAAACCCGTTTGCCGCAAGCGCTGATCCCGGCGGCTTACGTGCGACTCGACGCCTTGCCGCTGACAGCCAACGGCAAACTCGACCGCAAGGTCTTGCCGGAACCGGATCAGAACGCCTGGCTCAGCCGTGAATACGCAGCCCCGCAAGGCCCGATGGAAACCGCGCTGGCGCAGATCTGGGCCGATGTCCTGAAACTGGAAAAAGTCGGACGCCACGACAACTTTTTCGAACTGGGCGGCCACTCGCTGCTGGCCGTGAGCCTGATCGAACGCCTGCGTCAGATCGGCCTGAATACCGACGTGCGTGTGCTGTTCAGCCAGCCAACGCTGGCTGCACTGGCCGCGGCGGTGGGCAGCGGTCGCGAAATCGAAGTGCCGGCCAACCGCATTCCCGATGGCTGCACCCATATCACCCCGGGCCTGCTGAGCCTGGCGGAACTGGATCAGCCGAGCATCGACCGGATCGTCGCCACGGTGCCCGGCGGCGCCGCCAACGTGCAGGACATTTATCCGCTGGCGCCGTTGCAGGAGGGCATCCTCTATCACCACTTGAGCGCAGAGCAGGGCGACCCGTACCTGCTGCAATCGCGGCTGGCCTTCGACAGCGTCGAACGTGTGGAAGCGTTCGCGGCCGCGCTACGCCAGATTGTTGCCCGTCACGACATCCTGCGCACGGCGGTGATCTGGCAAGAACTGGCCGAGCCGATGCAAGTGGTGTGGCGTCAAGTCGAGCTGCCGGTGCAGGAGATCGTGCTTGATCCGGCGGATGGCGACATCCTCGAGCAGTTGCACGGGCGTTTCGATGCCCGGCACTACCGCCTCGACATCAGCCAGGCACCGCTGCTGCGTCTGGTGTATGCCCGTGATCCGGCCCACGATCGGGTGGTTGCGATGTTGCTGTTCCACCATGTGGTGATGGATCACACCGCGCTGGACGTGGTGCAGCACGAAATGCTCGCCTGCCTGCAAGGGCGCGAAGCCTCGCTGGGCGCGGCCGTGCCTTACCGCAACTACGTGGCGCAGGCGCGGTTGGGTGTCAGCGAGCAGGAGCACGAAGCGTTCTTCCGCGACATGCTCGGCGACATCGACGAGCCGAGCCTGCCGTTCGGCTTGCAGGATGTGCAAGGTGACGGTAGCGACATTGAGGAAACGCGACAGGCCCTGACCACTGCAACCGGCCAGCGTCTACGCAGCCTCGCGCGGCAACTGGGCATCAGCGTGGCCAGCCTGTTCCACCTCGCGTGGGGGCAGGTGCTGGCGGCGACGTCCGGGCAGGAGCGGGTGGTATTCGGCACGGTGCTGATGGGCCGGATGCAGGGCGGCGAGGGGGCCGACCGGGCGCTGGGGATGTTCATCAACACCTTGCCGCTGCGGGTCGATCTCGGAGATACGCCAGTGCGCGAAGGGGCTCGGGCGACGCATGCGCGGCTCAGTGCGCTGCTCGGCCATGAACACGCGTCACTGGCGCTGGCCCAGCGTTGCAGCGGCGTGGCCGCGTCTTCGCCGCTGTTCAGTTCGATGCTCAACTACCGGCACAGCGCCGACGAGGCGCAACAGCAAAACCTGCGTCAGGCCTGGCAAGGCATCGAGACCCTGAGCAGCGAAGAACGCACCAACTATCCGCTGAGTCTGGGTGTCGATGATCTGGGCAGCGGTTTTGTGCTCACCGCCATGACCCCGGCGAGCATTGGTTCGCAGCGCATCTGCGACTACATGCAGACCGCGCTGGAGACACTGGCGGATGCTCTTGAGCAGGCACCGGATCAGCCGCTGAACCGCTTGCCGATCCTTGACGGCGCAGAGCGTCAGCATGTCGTTTACGACCTCAACGTCACCGGGACCGCAGACAATCTGGAGCACACCGTTCATGGGCTGTTCGAGGCGCAAGTGCAGCGCACGCCTCAAGCCATCGCGTTGCAGGCCGGTGAACAGCGGCTGACCTACGCCGAACTCAACGCACAGGCCAATCGACTGGCCCATCATCTGCGCGAACTGGGCGTGGGGCCGGATTCGCGGGTGGCGATCAGCGTCGAGCGCGGGCTGGAGCTGATGGTCGGTCTGCTCGGCATCCTCAAGGCGGGCGGTGCCTATGTGCCGCTGGATCCGGCGTACCCGGCAGAGCGTCTGGATTACATGCTCAAGGACAGCGCGCCGGTAGCGGTGCTGGTGCACGGTGCGACGCGTGAGTTGCTGGATGAGAGCACCGCGCTGGTGATCGATCTGGATCAGGCTCATTGGACATTCAACCCGGATGACAACCCGCAAGTGCTGGGCCTGAGCGCTTCGAACCTGGCCTACGTGATCTACACCTCCGGTTCCACCGGGGCGCCGAAAGGCGTGATGGTCGAGCATCGCGGCGTGGGCAATCTGCTGCACTGGAGTTCGCAGCTGTGTCCCGCCGTGACGGACGGCGCCCTGTTGCAGAAAACCCCATTCAGTTTCGATGCCTCGGTCTGGGAGCTGTTCTGGCCATTGAGCGCCGGTTTGCGGCTGGTACTGGCGCGTCCCGACGGGCACCGCGAACCGGCGTATCTGGCGCAGGTGATTCGCGAGCAGCGGGTCAGCGTGATCCAGTTCGTGCCGGTGCTGTTGCAACAGTTCCTCGAGCAGGACGACGTCAGCCAGTGCAGCAGCCTCACCGATGTGTTCTGTGGCGGCGGCGACCTGACGCCGGCGCTGGCTCGCCTTGTGCGCGAGCGTTTGCCGCAAGTGCGTTTGCACAACGTTTACGGCCCGACTGAAGCCACGGTCGACAGCACGGTGTGGACGCTGGAGCCGTCAATGGCGGTACCGGACAGCGCGTTGCCGATCGGACGGCCGATCAACAACACCCGTCTCTACGTACTCGACGCTGCCAAACGGCCGGTGCCTATGGGCGTCATCGGTCAGTTGTTCATTGGTGGTGCCGGGGTTGCGCGGGGCTATCTGGGCCTGCCGCAATTGATGGCCGAACGGTTCACCCCGAGCCCGTTCGTGGCTGGCGATCGGCTGTACGCCACGGGCGACCTGGTGCGTTACCGCGCCGATGGCCAGCTCGAATTCATCGGGCGCAACGACTTCCAGGTCAAGCTGCGTGGCCTGCGCCTGGAACCGGGTGAAATCGAAGCGCAACTGCTCAGCCATCCGGCCCTGCGTGAAGCCGTGGTGCTGGTGCGTGAGGAACGTCTGGTGGCGTACTTCACCTGGCACGCCGAGGCCGGGCAACCTGAGATCGAGGCGTTGCGCGAACACTTGCTCGCACGCTTGCCGGATTACATGGTGCCGTCGGCATTCGTCGCGCTCGACAGCCTGCCGCTGAGCCCCAACGGCAAGGTGGATCGCAAGGCGCTGCCGGCCCCCGGTGCCGAGTCGGTGCTGGTGCGTGAATACGAGCCGCCGGTCGGCGAGACCGAAATCGCCCTGGCCCGGTTGTGGGCTGAGGTGCTGAAGGTCGAGCGGGTCGGGCGTCACGATCACTTCTTTGAACTGGGCGGGCACTCGCTGCTGGCGGTGAGCCTGATCGAACGCATGCGTCAGATCGGCCTGAGCACCGACGTGCGTGTGCTGTTCAGTCAGCCGACCCTGGCCGCACTGGCCGCCGCCGTGGGCAGCGGGCGGGAAATCGAAGTGCCGGCCAATCGCATCGCGGCCAATTGCACCCACATCACCCCGGACATGCTGACGCTGGTGTCGCTGGATCAAGCCGCCATCGACCGTGTGGTGTCCAGCGTGCCGGGTGGCGCTGCCAACGTGCAGGATATCTATCCGCTGGCGCCGTTGCAGGAAGGCATTCTTTATCACCACTTGAGTGCGGGAGAAGGCGATCCCTACCTGCTGCAATCGCGGTTGGCGTTCGACAGCCTTGAGCGTCTGCAGCGTTTCAGCGCGGCATTGCAACACGTCATTGACCGCCATGATGTTCTGCGTACGGGCGTGGTGTGGGAAGGCTTGAGCGTGCCGGTGCAGGCCGTGTGGCGTCAGGCTGAGCTCGTGGTGCAGGAGGTTTCGCTCGATCCTGCGGCCGGCGACATTCTTGAACAACTGCACGCCCGGTTCGATGCGCGGCATTACCGCCTCGACATTGCTCAGGCGCCGTTGCTGCGCCTGGTGTTCGCCCGTGATCCGGCCCATGGCCGGGTGGTGGCGATGCTGCTGTTCCATCACATCGTGCTCGACCACACCGCGCTGGAAGTGGTGCGCCACGAAATGCAGGCGTACCTGCGCGGGGCCGACGAGCCGTTGCCGGCGGCGGTGCCGTACCGCAATTACGTGGCGCAGGCGCGGTTGGGCGTCACGGAGCAGGAACATGAAGCATTCTTCCGCGACATGCTCGGCGACATCGCCGAGCCGACTTTGCCGTTCAACCTGCGCGATGTGCGTGGCGACGGACGCGGCATCGAGGAAGTGCAGCAAGAACTCGACAACGGCCTGAACCTGCGCCTGCGCAGTCAGGCGCGGCAGTTGGGCATCAGCGTGGCCAGCCTGTTCCACCTCGCGTGGGCCCAGGTATTGGCGGCGACCTCCGGGCAAGACAATGTGGTGTTCGGCACCGTGCTGATGGGCCGGATGCAGGGTGGCCAGGGCGCTGACCGTGCGCTGGGCATGTTCATCAACACCTTGCCGTTGCGGGTCGATCTGGGGGAGACCCCGGTGCGCGAAGCGGTCAAGGCGACGCATCAGCGTCTCACCGCACTGTTGGGGCATGAGCATGCTTCGCTGGCATTGACCCAGCGTTGCAGCGGGATTGCGGCGACGTCGCCGTTGTTCAGCGCGATGCTCAACTACCGGCACAGCCATGGTTCAGAGCATTCGGACAGCGTGATTCAGGCCTGGCAAGGCATCGAGACCCTGAGCAGTGAAGAACGTACCAACTATCCACTGAGCCTGAATGTCGATGACCTGGGCAACGGTTTCTCGTTGATTGCCATGGTGCCGACGGACATCGGTGCGCAGCGGATTTGCGATTACATGCAATCGGCGTTGGTGGGATTGGTTGAGGCGCTGGAACAGGCACCGACGCAGGCGATGAATCGCTTGCCGGTTCTTGAGGGGGCTGAGCGGCAGCGGCTGTTGTTCGACTTCAACGCGACCGACGTTGGCTATGACCTTCAGCAAAGCATCCACGGTTTGTTCGAGGCGCAGGTCTTGCGCACGCCGCAGGCTGTGGCGGTGCTTTCCGGTGAACAGCGACTGAGTTATGCCGAGCTGAATGCTCGGGCCAACCGTCTGGCCCATCACCTGCGCGGTTTGGGCGTGGGCCCGGATGCGCGGGTGGCGATCTGTGTCGAGCGTGGGCTGGACATGGTGGTCGGGCTGCTGGCGATCCTGAAGGCCGGCGGCGGTTATGTGCCGCTGGATCCGGCGTATCCGCTGGAGCGTCTGGCTTACATGC